>CAZWHQ010000005.1:0-115960 GCA_964633715.1 uncultured Eubacteriales bacterium | reverse complement strand
CCTTAACATTCAGGAGGAAAGCAAGGTATTATGAGTGTGAATGAAAAAAGAAGAAGAATTGATCACCGAGGTTCTGAATGGACAGAAAAACTCCTTTGAACCGCTTATTCGCCCCTATCGACAAGGAATACTGAATATGGCTTTTCGTATGACTGGGAATTTTGAAGAGGCAAAAGAAATCTGTCAGGAAGCTACCATAAAAACATATAAATACCTTGGGTCTTTCAGGAAAGAGAAAAGCTTTAAAAACTGGCTCTATAAGACCGTTGCGAACTGCTCCTACGATTTTTTAAGAAAGAAAAGTCGATACAATGCTCTCATTGCCGAACAAAAAAAGAGTTTTTATGACGATTCCTATAATCCAGAAAAAAAATATTCCAATAGTGAAATCAAAGAAAAAATCCAAAATTGTCTCCGGGTTTTAAGTCCGAAAGAAAAAGCTGTCTTTCTCCTCAGAGATGCTGAAGGATTTTCCATAAATGAAGCGTCTCAAATTCTTGGGAGTTCTTCAAACAGCATTCGGACTCATTTGTCTCGAGCGCGACAGAAACTCAGGAAAGAATTTGTGCGTTATGACAGTCCTGAAAAGGGAGGGATCCCATCATGAAGTGCCGGAAAGTTGCCCGCCTCATTCCCCTTTTTGCCGGTTCTGATCTTCAGGCGAAAACAAGAGAAAAGGTTCAGCGCCATCTTCAAGATTGCAGCAGATGTCAGCAGGAATACATTGAGTACCAGAGTATTCTACAGCGAACTAGAGGATGGTTGGCGCAGGAACGGAAGGATTGGAAGGAGACAGAATGGAAGAAAATGGTTCAATCGGCTGTTGAAAAAGCAGAAGAGAAAAGAAGCTGGCTGGTGCCCTGGCCTTTTAAGAGAGGATGGGCGTTTGTGCTGATGTTTGTTTCGGCGATTCTTTTTTCTTTTCTTGTCTTACATCCTTCATTTGTAAAGGACAAAATAAGGAGAGCCCCCATTGTTTCAGCCATGGAACCACCAACACAAATTGTTTCTATGCAGCTTGTTTCAAAGGAAACCGGATTGAAAATTAACTGGTTTTTCCATAAAGATTTAAAATTGGAGGTTATCGAATGAAAAAAATTATTATTTTCTTACTCGTGTGTTGTGTTTTAACAGGGTTGAGTTTTGGTCTTCAGCAAAACATTGAACAACCAAAGCTGCAGAACAAGATTGTGGAAGTCAAGTACATCGATGCAAATTGGGCGATTGGGATGCTGAGGCCTTATATGAGCCGATATGGGAAGATCAATCAGATACAGGGAAAAAACAAGGTGATTATTGAGGATACGCCGGAAGTAGTTGATAAAATATTGTCCATCCTCAAGGACGTCGATATCCGGCCTTCAGACCTGCAGTTTAACGTCGAATTGCTCCTTGGGACAACAGGAGATGCCAAAAATACCGAGCTGGCCAAAGAATTGAAAAATGATCCTGTTTTGAAAGAACTGCAAAACCTGCTCAAATACAAAGCCTTTAGGATTCTAGATTCATCCCTCCTTAAGGTCCAGGACAACAGCCGTTCCTCCCACAGAATTGGGGGAAAAGGAATCAACCTAAAGCTCGACCTGAATCCCCGCTATATCCAAAACGGAAATGAGAGGGGTACATTTCAAGTGGATCTCAGGTTGTCGCAGTACCAGGGTTTTAAGCCCGATGGAAATGAGCGGACTTTGACACTTATCGACACAAATCTAACGTTAGAAAGCGGGGAAAAGACAGTCGTAGGTATCTCTAATCTCTCCTATGTTCCCCGTGAGGCCGCCAGCGAGGAAGAAGATACAGCATTGATTCTTATTCTTTCTGGAAGAGTCTTGAAATAGTCCAAACAATAACTTGATTTATTCGGCCCGATGAGTTCATCGGGCCTTTTTTTTGAGGTTTTTCTTTCTTTCGATTTCCTTTTTGACGGCTTTGTGCAGAACAAGAAAATAGTAAAGAACGAGGCATGCAGCCATCATAGCAAACCGCAGAAGATTTCCCTGAAACAGCGCATAAAAAGCATAGCCTACAGCTCCAATGAGCAAAAACATGTGAAAAAAAGCAAAAATGAGTCCGTTCATGAGTGTATTTTCCCCTTTTTCATTCAAATATAAGAGAGATGTAAAATGTTCCCTTTTGAGAGCCCGGGTTCTTTCTGAATATCACGCCGATACCGATTTTTGTCAAGTGAGTTTTTCTGACCGTGCTGTCCAGAGCGTCGGGAAGAAGAGTAATATCTTCAGTCCCGTAAGTGAGGCTTTCAAGGTGTGCATATTCAGGCAAAATTGGCATATCGCTTCTTCTTCTCAAAGCGGCCTTAGAGGCCGTCCTTTCGGCGGCTTCAGTGAGCTGCTCATCAAAAGCAAACATCTTTAAATCCTGTTGAGCTCGTTTCTTATTGATCAATTCAAAAATATATTGTTTCTGCTCTTCGGGACTCAATGTGTGAGAGACGTTTTCAGCAAAAAGCATAAGAGAGAGAACGTAAACTCCTCCGGGATAATTTCTGTTTTTGCCAAACCAGATTCCCAGTGTGCCTCTGTTGTACCGCAGATTGACGGCTTCCGGGAAATTTAGCTCTTCTTGAGTTAAGCTGGGAGTTGAGAGAAAAATAATTAATGTCTCTCTCAATTCTGAAGGAATAACCGGAAGAGCTTGGCCTGTAGCCCTTTTTTCAGCAAGCTTTTGAGAGAATTGTTCGGCCTCTTCCCATGAAGCGAGGGGAGGGAGGGCCATCAAATGTCTATCTGTGTTGATTTGGTCCAAAACAATTTGGGTGACCTGGTTGTCTGTTTTAATTTTGAGGGGACTCAGGAAATCTTGGGTCACATAATATCCATTGTTTTCCTGGTGAAAAACTCCTATTCCAATTTGTGTAAAGTCAGGATCGAGGATGCTTTCTCTGTGTTCCCCACTATTGAAAAGGCTTTCATGGATAAACTCAGCCACATAGGTTTCGCTGAAGGCGACATTCTCCCCAGCATCGACATAATAAATATCCGCTTCCTCGAGCCGATTGACCAGTGTCTTCCCGTTAGATGAACTATGGGACGGCTCTCCTCGATTGGCCATATCCAGGCTGTGTTGCCGAGCCAAATCACTCAGGGCAGAAGAAAGTTCAAGAAGAGGAAGGTCATAGAGTCTTCTTTCCTCGTTTATAAGATTCCAGAGCTCCTTTTCTATGGCATCGGTTGTGGGAAAAGTTTTGATTTTTTTTGTATCCTGTGAGAGAGCAATAACCGAATGAAGGAGAAAAAAAAGGAGAATCAGAAGAATCCATATCCTTTTTTTATCTGCTGCTGAGTTCATAAAATATTCCTTTACTTTTCCTTTATTTATTTTAACATAGAGAAGAAAAATTGCGAGGAGGCAAGCATGAGATTCCACATGCCAACAAGAATTGTATTTGGAAATGGGGTGGTGTCTCATCTTAAAGACATTATAAAAACAGAAGTTGGTGCCTCTTCCTTTTTCCTCGTCACAGATAAGGGTATCGTCCAGTCCGGAATGACCGAGAAAATTATTGGCCAGCTGTCCGATGTGTTTGTCTTTGATGAAGTCGAACAAAATCCTAAAAACGAGACTATCGACAAGGCAGGTAATAAAATCCGTGCTGCCAAACCCGATTGTGTCATTGGGCTGGGAGGAGGAAGTGCGCTGGATGCGGCCAAGGCCATCGCTCTTTTGGCGAAAAATCCGGGAAAGATAGAAGATTATGAAGGAAAAGCCCAGTACACACAACCTCCGCTTCCTGTCCTGGCTGTTCCCACAACTTGCGGCACGGGGAGCGAGGTCACCTGGGTATCGGTGATCACCCATACAGCCAAAATGTTTAAAATGAGCATTAAGGGCCCTGAGATGTTTCCAGCTGTCGCCATTGTTGATCCTGAATTGCTCTCCACTCTCCCCTCTCATCTAGTGGCATCCACGGGTTTGGATGCGCTCACCCATGCTGTGGAAGCTCTTACTGTTAAACCGGCCACATTTCTTACGGATTTTATAGCTCTTGAAGCCCTTAGGCTTATTCTCCATTCCATCGAAGCGGCCTACAGAGATATTCAAGGCAATGCTTTGGCCAGGGAAGAGATTATGAAGGGGAGTCTTGTTGCGGGATTGGCTTTTGGAAATTCAGATGTGGGGGGCGTCCACTGTTTATCCGAATCTGTAGGTGCTATCCTGGATACACCACACGGGATAGCTAACTCCATTTTTCTGCCCTATGTGATGAAGTTTAATCTTCCGGTTTCAGCAAATAAATACGCAAAAATTGCACAAATTGCCGGTCTCCATGGGAAAAATGACGAAACTTTGGCCAAAGCGTTGATCGAGTATATCAAGGATCTTGCAGGCAAATTGGGTATTCCATCCTTCCGTGAGACGGGCGTTCTCGAAAATCAATTGATGGAAATTGCCATCAAGTCATATGAGAACAATTCTAATCCTTCTAACCCGAGAGAAGCATCAGTTCAAGACTATCTGGATATTTTACATAAGGCATATACCCAAAAGTAAATAGTTCTAATATATACTCAATTTCAGGAGGGACATCATGTCAATTTTTCCACATCAAAAAATCCGAACAGCCTATCTCTTTATTTTTGTTCTGGTTATGTGTGTGGCATGGGGCCAGCCTCAAGCCCAAAAAACACTTACATTCGAAGATGTCATGAGGTTTAAGGAAATTCGGAATCCAAAGATTTCTGAGGATGGACGAATAGTTGTCTATGGAACGCAACCGGGCCGAGGAGATGGAGAAGCCTATATCCATAACTTAGGAAAAGGAAAAATATTCCGTATCGAACGGGGGAGCCGTCCTGTAATTTCGAATAATTCTCGTTGGGTGGGATTGACTGTCCTGCCTAAAACAGTGGATCTTGCTAATGCCAAAAAGGATAAACCTAAACAGGGAATGGCTCTGGTCAATACTCAAACCGGTGAAGTCGATATGTTTGACAATGTCGATCAATTTGAGCTGTCTGAAGATTCAAAATGGCTGGCTTATAAAATGTTTCCGGATAAAACAGAACCAAAGGAAGAACCCGACAAAAAAACCGGGACAACTCTTTTTCTCCACAATCTTGAAACAGAGCAAAGCTGCGAGATTCCGTATGTATCGGTTTTTGCTTTCGACAAAGCCTCAAAATATCTCGTCTTTGTTTGTGCAACTGCCGATGGAG
Organism: uncultured Eubacteriales bacterium; assembly: GCA_964633715.1. GTDB lineage: Bacteria > Acidobacteriota > Aminicenantia > Aminicenantales > Aminicenantaceae > JAUWVG01. The sequence goes on along the minus strand of CAZWHQ010000005.1, from coordinate 110,786 downwards.
CTGAGAACGGACTGTATTATAAGGAACTGATAAAAGATGTAGACTCTCAAGAAACAATATTTAGAAAGATGAATGTCGAATGTTCCAACCTCGTGTGGACGGACACAGGCAGAAGGCTTGCTTTTTTGTCTAAAACTACGGACAGTGAAGGGGCTCCTTTGACGACACTGAGGATTTGGGAGGGAACCAACAAAAGCCTTATAGAGGCTGTAGCGCCTAATGCTGTCCCACAGGGGTGGATGCTTCCGGAAAATAATAGAATGTCCTGGGCACTGGATGGGTCTCGTTTGTTTTTTGGCCTTAAACCTGAAAAATACAGAGATGAAATTCCGAAGGAAAAAGAGAAAGACTTGATTCAGGAGGCCGATCTTTTTGATAGAGAAAAAATTCTGGCAGAAAGAGGCGTCGATATCTGGCACTGGGATGACCCGCTCATCATTCCCAACCAGAAGGTCCAATGGACTCGAAAAAAAAATCAGACTTATCTCGCCGTATTTGATATGTCCAGCCAAAAAATAGTCCAGTTGGCGGATGAAGATATGCCTGAAGTCCGTCCTACCGATAATCCAAATTTTTGTTTAGGAATCTCCGGTATTCCCTACCAGAAAGAGATCACATGGTACGGAAATGTTCGGGATATTTATACAGTCCATTTAAAAGATGGGAAAAAACACAAGATTGTTTCTCGTCTTGAAGACCAGGCCATTCTGTCTCCGTCAGGACGTTTTGTTCTCTACTTCAAGGATAAGCACTGGAATCTTTACAACATCGCATCTCAAACAACTCTCAATTTGACAGAGAAAATCGATGTTCCATTTTATGATGAGGATAATGATCGGCCTCAAAATGCCTCGAGCTACAGAATTTCGGGTTGGACAAAAGAAGATAAGGCGGTTCTTATATATGACAAATTTGATATCTGGAAGTTTTCCACCAAGGATGGTCAAGCTGTCAATCTTACGGGCGGAGAGGGGCGTAAGAATCAGTTGACGTTCCGAACTCTTCAGATGGATCCGGAAAAAAGTTTCTTTGATGATAATGAACAGCTCTATCTGTCTTCTTACCACAATCTAAAGAAAAATTTCGGCTTTTATTCTTGCAGAGTGGATCAGAGCGGTGTAAAGAAACTCCTTGAAGAGGATAAAAGGTTTGGTTTTTTAAGCAAAGCGAAAAACGCCGATGTTTTGATATACACAAGGGAAGATTTTGAAGAGTTTCCGGATATCTGGACGAATAACCTGGAGTTCACAGCAGCACAAAAGATCTCTGAGGTTAATCCTCAAATCAAAGATTTTGCCTGGGGAAAGGCAGAACTTATTGAGTGGTGCAGTGTGGATGGGATTCCTCTTCAGGGAGTTCTCATCAAACCCGCAAATTATGAGCCTGGAAAACGCTACCCCGTGATTGTCTACTATTACAGGTTTTTTTCCCAAAGATTGTATGAGTTTAATCAGATGGTTGTCAATCACCGTCCTAATTTCCCATATTACACGAGCAACGGTTATGCGGTATTTCTTCCGGATATTCATTTTGAGATCGGTACTCCTGGTTTTTCTGCGACGAAAAGTCTCGTTCCCGGTGTGCAAAAACTCATTGATATGGGGATTGCCGATCCCAAAGGGATTGGACTTCACGGCCATTCCTGGAGTGGTTACCAGACCGCATTTGTGATCACGCAGACAAATATATTTGGGTGTGCCATTGCAGGAGCCCCTGTCTCTAATATGACGAGCGCCTACAGCGGTATCCGGTGGCAGTCAGGCCTGGCCCGCCAGATGCAGTATGAAAGGCAGCAGAGCCGGATTGGCGGCAGCCTTTGGGAATATCCGGAACGTTACATAGAAAACTCTCCAGTCTTTTTTGCTGACCGCATCGAGACGCCCCTGCTCATTGAGTTCGGGGATGAGGATGGAGCCGTTCCCTGGTATCAGGGGATTGAACTCTATCTTGCCATGCGGCGTCTGCAAAAAGACTGCGTATTTCTCCAGTACAGAGGTGAACCTCATCATCTGCAGCAGTATGCAAACAAGCTGGATTACTCGATCAAAATGAAGGAATACTTTGATTATTATTTGAAAGGAAAGCCAGCTCCAGACTGGATCACTAAAGGTGTTCCCTATCGAGGGAAATAGGCTGGGAAACTCAGGGACACATTCATATCCTTTGGGCTTAGGGAGCGGAGTTCGGCCGCACGAAGCACCGGATAATTCTTTTCTTTGAAATTTCCCTGAATTTTAATCCGGACAATGCTGTTTGGATCGATTTGGCTGAGAGATTTTTTTAGGAGATCCCGGAGTCTAACGGAATCTAATCCAGTGATGTCGATATGGAGATTTTTCATAGGCCGTGTGGGAAGCTCTTGGAAATGCCATCGCGATAAAATGCAATTCTTTGAACCGGGGTCGATTTCGAGGATCACATAGCCTTTAGGTTCGTCTTTTTCGGCAAAGGACGTTCGTTCGATCGATCCCGGATAGAAAATTGGCACTTTCAGGGGCCGTCCCTTTAAGTCGGAGTTTAGGATCTGGAAGCGGTGTATGTGACCTGTTAGGACCGCTTGAAATTCAGCCGGTATATCTGTTGTTTTTATGACATCTTCGCCATTCCGGAATGTGTAATCGATGGGCCCGACTTTGGCTCCTTCAAAACAGTGGTGCACACAGAGTAGGCTGGAATGGCTGTGGAGTTTGGCTTGCCTCCATCCCGTCTCTTCCAATAAGTGCAAAAACTGTCTCCGGACATTATGTCTCCAGTAGGGGAATCCGGACAGAGCCACTGTAGTTCCCTGACTTTTCAAGAAAAAGGTTGAAGGTTGAGAAAAGATATGAATATTTTTGTGCAAGGTGAGCAGTTCAAACGGGATTCGAGAACATTCATGGTTTCCTGGGACCAGAAAAACTTTGACTCCTCGATTGGCAATGTCTTTTAAGGGTGCAAACGCCATATCCACAAGCCTTGCCGGAACCCGGCTCCGGAAGAGAATATCCCCTCCGTGCACAACCGCATCGACTTCTCCTCTGCGTGCTGGTTCAAGAGCCCGCATGAAATTTGAGAAAAAATCCTCACCCCTGCGTCTGCGTTTAACTCGAGGACGGAAGGGAAAATCAAATCCAAGATGAGTATCGGCAAGAAAAAGGATGCGGACTACACCCATTTGAGGACCTCTCGCAGTTGCGCGGAATTGAGTGAAAGTTTTGGCCCTAAATTGAGTCTGACCTCCCTCTCTTCTTGGAGAATCCTTCTGATTTCAGTGCAAAGGATCCTCATCCTGTCATAGGTGAAAATATCAAAATTATTCTGTTTTTCTAGGAAGGATTTCTCCTGCTCAGTTAGGGGTGGGGGGTCTTGAGAGGAACGGATAGGATCTTTAAAACAGGGCCTGCCTCCCTGAATAACAACAAGGTTTTTCCAGTCCGTCCCCCTCTCACGGCTCTCCCATATCAGCGAAGATTCTGTCAAGAGACAGAGCCATCTTGATCGGCGTATTTGATAAGAGCCGATTCTGATGATGTGCGATAAGACTTTGGCCAAATTCTCTGGAGTCCAATGAATGGATGTGTTTTTTTTCTTTTTTTGTGGTGGGTCAGGTTTTAGAACAAGGCTATTTTTTTCTTCTTCTGTTTGAAGCCTTCTTTCAGCTTGTTCGGTCAGTTTTTCCTTCCATAAAAAGGATCCCATCTTTAATAGCGATGGGAATGTGGCGGGGATTTTTAACACATCGTTTTTTTGTTTTTTGAACTCTTTAAGGCCATCTAAAAAGAGGATCGGTTCAGGAGAATATTCTTCAGGAGTAGCCAGGATTTTTTGTATAATTTCCGGAGTGATAAGAGAGAGCTTTCCATTGAGAAAATCCATTAAGAATGAAAGCGGTTCGATATATTTTTTTGAGGGCAGAGGACCAAGACTGTATTGAAAATCCGGTTTTGGGCGGAACAACCTCAAATCTCTCGTAGAAAAGACCGGGCCTTCGTTGGATAAGCGGAGAGCGATGTTGAAGGGGGGATCGAACACTTTTATTTCGTCCGATTCCTTAAGCGCAGCTTCGAGTGCTGTTTTTGTCACTGAATAAGATAGAGATTTTGCCTGACTCAGCATGTCTAGAATATGCTCACTGTGTTTCTCTCTCTGTCGAAAATAGCTGTTGACTCTGTGCTTGAGAGACTTGGCTTTTCCGATGTAGAGCAAGTCTCCGTTTGACCTGAACATTTTATAGATGCCTGGACATGTGGGCAGGTCCTGCCGGTAATTTTTAGCCATAGGATATTCACGTATGGTCCTCGTTTGGACAGCCTTGGAAGAGGTTGTGTTTATCCATTTGAGCAGATCCTCAAAACTCGAGAGTCCTTCTTGTTTTTCTAATAGACTTACGATTTGGGACCAGATGAATGCCGTTCCAAAAACATGATGAAGGCTTCGTCTTGTTTCAGGGAGCGGCTGGCCGAAATAGCCGGCCACAGCTCGCAGCCCTTTCCGTGGCAGTCCGGGTAAAAGACGTTTGATAATTTGATGAGTACAAATGATGTGAAAAGGAAATGTGAGCTCGGGATTAAAAAAGTTGTGAAAAAATTTAAGATAAGGAGTTTCATAGCGGGCATAATGAATGATCGTTGGACAGACAGACATATCATTCCGTGCGGCCGTGTCTTGAATGGAAGCCAGAAGCTTGGGCCAAATCCTTCTCAGCGGAAGAGCGGATGAAAAATCTTCATCGAGTAAACCTGTGATTTTTTTGATCGGGCTGGGGATTTTTATCTTGTTCGGCAGCTTAACAAGAGACGTTTCGGTTCTTTTGTTAAAATGGTCCGGAACATAGAATTTGGATGTTCTGGCTTTGGCCCATCCAATCTCAAACACAATTCCTTTTTTAGGATTGCTCTGAGTCGCCTGGCAGTCGAAGACTACAACATCGAGGTTTTTGAGTGGATGGTTTTTTTTTATCATGGGCTGGGGGCCTTCCAAAATTCCTTGAGAATTCGTTTCATGTGGGCATTGCTTCCGACACAATGTGTTTGCCACTCCATTGGAAAAAGGGAATTGTATTGAAGGGATGAATATCTTGAATCAATGAGAAGAACGGCTCCCCGGTCCTTCTCTGAACGAATCACGCGACCGGCTGCTTGAAGCACACGGTTAATGCCAGGATAAAGATAGGCATATTGGAAACCCGGTTCATTGTGAGTCGAATAATGATGTCGGATTAATTCCCGTTCCGGTGATAATCCTGGAAGACCCACTCCTACAACCGCGGCTCCGGAGAGACGGTTTCCGGAAAGATCAATCCCTTCACCAAATATCCCTCCCATCACTACAAATCCGGCAAGAGAACGGTTATTCTCATGGGCAAAATTTTTTAAGAATTCAAATTTTTCATCCTCTGTCATGCCGGCCTTCTGAACGAGAATCTTGTGATGGGGATATGCCTGTTCGTAGAGAGGAAGGATTTTGTGCATGTATTCATAAGAGGGGAAAAAAACAAAGTAATTCCCTGTCTTTGTGTCGATAAATGTACCAAGAGTTCTGGTGAGAGAATCCTTGGTGGAATCTCTTTTTTTATAAAGTGTTGAAATTGATCTGGCCACACAAAGGCAGAGATTATGTGAGGGAAATGGAGAAGGGAGGATCCGCTTGTTGATAGATTCCCTGCATCCGAGAATTTTGGCAAAATATGAAATGGGGGTGATCGTTGCGGAAAAGAGAACAAGAGATTTGGCCCTCTCCATTGCTGTTTGCAGCCGATCAGAGGGATTGATACAAAATATTTTTAATCTCAAATCACGATCGTTTTTTTCAATACACGTTGCGTAATTATCATCGAACATCTCTGCAACATTCAAGAACCAATGTGTAGAGAAGAACAAATCGATCCAATCCTTGTTAAAATAGGATTGAGGAAAATCGATGATCCATCGTTCCAATTCAAGGCAGAATTGCTTAAGCAGAGGAAGTAGTTCTTGAGGTTTGTCCTTGTCCCATCGAAAGGAGTCTTGAAATTTGGAATCACCTCCAATGTCTTTAAGTTTTTTACAGACTTTTTCCGTTAAAAAAAACAGTTTTTCTTCTTTGTTTTTTAACGACTTTTTCAGCTTGAGATAGGATGATCGTTTAATTTGTGACGAATACATATCCCGTGATCGATCGACGAGATTATGGGCTTCATCGATCAGAAATGTATAGTCTTCGGAATTTGTCATAAAATATCTTCTTAGATAGACTCTCGGATCGAATACGTAATTGATGTCACAGATGATGCAGTCGGCCCAAAGAGACATTTCCAGTGATAATTCGAAGGGGCAGAGGGAGAAGTCGAGAGCCAATGCAGCTATATCTTCCATCGTGAAAAAGTCACGCGAAAAAATTGCATCTCTGGCTTCTGGCAGACGGTCATAGTAACCTTGGGCAAATAGACACTCTTTCCCTGTGCAGTTTTTCTCGGGATTAAAACAGATCTTCTCTTTTGCCGTCAGAGTCACTGATTTTATTCTTAGTCCTTTTTCCCCAAGTTCACGCAGCGTTTTTTCCGCGATTTTGCGTCCTGTGGACCTGGCTGTCAGGTAAAAAATCTTTTGTGTGTGGCCTTCAGCGAGGGCTTTGATTGCAGGATACAGAACAGCGACAGTCTTTCCGATTCCTGTTGGAGCCTGGATCATCAATTGTTCCTGATGTTTGATAGTGTTGGCCACATCGGCAATCATTTCGATCTGTCCATCCCGGAAAAACCGGTATGGAAAATTTGATCTTAGAATTCGGGCATCTCTCTCTTTATGCCAGAGTTCAATTTTATCCAGCCATTCCAAGTATAAAGTGATGGTTGTCTGAAGGAATATAACCAGTTCTTCTGTTGTGAGCTGTGCAGTAAGAGTTTTTATCTTTTCAGATTCAACATGGAAATATGTGAGCTGTGTTTGAAGTGTACTGAGGTTATGTTTAAGTGCAAATAGTGCCGCATATATTTTGACTTGTGTTTTGTGTAACGCGTTATTTTTTTTTATAAAATTTTCGAGTTCAAAATTCGATGTCTTGATCTCCTCAATGATAACCTGACCTTCTTTTTCATAGATTCCATCGATGCGTCCATGTATATGGAGAACGATGTTTTCACTTTCCGCTCGATATTCGACATTGACTTCTGCCAAGGTGGATACAGGCCGGGAGTTTTGTATTTTTTGGTGTGCCCTGATGCCTTGGAGTCCGGATAGTTTGGACACCTGGCCGAAGGGGAAAAATATATCTCCTTGCCGGTAGAGAAAATTGACCAGCTCTTTTACAGAAATGTGAATGTGTTTTTTCAATGCTCTTTGTGATTGTGTGTTCACCATTTTGTACACCAATTTAAAAACAAGGTCAAGTGTTATATCACTTTTTAAAAATTCTTTTCTATGGTATTAATTGTGACGTGTTTAAACTCTTCGACCGTTACATATTCAAAGAGATTTCCTCACCATTTATAGTGGGCCTCCTCGCATACACCTTTGTTCTTCTGATGAATCAAATTCTGTTCATGGCCGAATTGCTGGTAGAGAATGAGCTTTCTCTCCAGGTTGTCCTTGTTCTGCTCATCTATCTCATTCCTGCCATGTTGGCTTTTTCACTTCCAATGAGTGTTCTTTTGGGCATCCTGTCGGGATTGAGCCGGATGTCCTCAGATATCGAGATCACAGCCCTGAAAACATTGGGAATCAGCTATAAAAGGATGGTTCGGCCGCTGCTTGTTTTTGCCTTCTGCATATGGATTCTCACATCTTACATGTCCCTCTATATAGCTCCGCATTCCAATTATAAATGGATCCAGACTTTTTATAATTCTGTATTGAGCAATGTCCAGCTCAATATTAATCCGCGAGAGTTTAATGAAACCATCCCCAACACCATGCTCTTTGTCCAAGATGTCACACAGGACAATGTCTGGAAGAATATCATTGTGTATTTTAATGATCCGCCGGAAAAACCCCTATTCATTTATGCAAAAACAGGAAAAATCGTTTTCTATCCCGAACAAAAAAGTGCATATCTCGAGCTGTCTGATGGTGTGCAGCATTCCTTTGTTTTATCCAAACCGGAAGGAAAATATACAGTTATTAAGTTTAAGGACCTTCAGAAGAGTGTTGAGGTGGGCAGTTTTTTTCAGGAATTTTCCGAGATAAAAAATGTCCGGGAAAAAGACATTGAGGAATTGCGTGCCGATGTCCGAGTGATTCAGGAAGAATTGAACCAGTTTGGTCCGAATGAAACCAAAAGTATCGGGTATTTGCAGAAAAAAAATATTCAAACGCGACACAAGATCGAGATCCATAAAAAGATTGCAATTCCTTTTGCCTGTTTTATTTTTGCTCTTCTCGCGTTACCGCTTGGAGCCTCCACAAAAAAAGGAGGGCGAACGAGCGGTTTTACGATCAGCATCGGGGTCATCATCATCTATTATGTCCTGATCACAGCTGGAGAGCAGATGGCCAGGGATGGGAAAATCTCTGCCGTACTTGGAATGTGGGCTCCGAACATTTTTTTTGTAATCGGGGGGGGAGTATTCATCTTTTATTTATCAAGAAAGGAATCGATTCGAAGGCCTTTCTCCTTTTCTTTTTTAAAGAAAAAAGAGAAGCTGGTGAGCCAGAAAGCCAAACCCCTGAGCCGGAAGAGTACACGATATCTTCTGCGTTTTCCGAATATTTTAGACCGTTATATCATCAAAAAATTCGCATCCATTTTTTTATTGATTTTTTTCAGCCTGATTGCTGTTTTTATCATCATCACTTTTTTTGAGCAGGTCGATGAAATTTATGCTCACAACAAGACTATCAGCCAATTCTTGACGTATTTATGGTACAGAATTCCAGAATTTATCAACTACACGCTTCCTATCTGTGCCATGGCTTCCTCTCTTCTTTGTTTAGGGTTCCTGACTAAAACCAATGAGATCACAGCAATGAAAGCCTGCGGGATGAGTGTTTACCGCATTATTGCACCCATCGTTGTTCTCTCGTTTTTTGTCTGTGCAATGTCCTTTTATATTCAAGAATACATATCCCCCTACACGAATAAAAAAGCCGAGGAAAAATGGAATGAAATCATTGATATCACACCTCGAAGCTACAATCAGCTGGACCAGAGGTGGGTTATGGGAAGAGAGCGGAACCGCATCTACTATTACAAACATTTTGATCCCTATGTTCCTGCATTCAGTGATCTCTCTATATATGAGTTTGAGCCGGACTCCTGGTCGTTAGAGAAAAGGTATTTTGCGGAAAAAGGATATTTTCAAGAAGGAAAACTTCTCCTGACTAACTGCTGGTTCAGGGATTTTGAGGATAACAAGCCCATTCATTTTGAACGCAAGGAGACACTTGAGCTTCTTGACGTTGAGGATCAGAGTTTTTTTGTAAAAGACTGGAAAGATTCAGAGCAGCTGAACTATGGAGAGCTGTCAAGATATATTGATAACATTGAAGAGAAGGGATTTGAAACCGTCCGTTACAAAGTGGATTTGAACTATAAAGTGTCTTTTCCTCTTGCCGGTCTTGTTATGACACTCCTTGGGATTCCTTTCGCTTTTTCTATGGGAAAAAGAGGGACTCTTGTAGGCGTTGGCCTGAGTCTTTTATTTGCCATGATCTATTGGGGGGCCATGGGGATTTTTAGGAGCCTTGGGTACATCCATTTCCTGAGCCCCTTCCTGGCTGCCTGGGTGCCCAATCTCTTTTTCGGATTAATAGGTCTCTATCTGCTTTTTAATCTAAGGACCTAGTCGAATCTGACATGCCCAATATTGAACTATCCTTTAGGTTGTGCTATTGTTATTTTTAAATCTTTCTATCAGGAGTTGTGCATACAATCTCTTCTCCTGAAATCAAATAATTGGAGCTCATGTATGGATAAAAAGGAAATTTTAAAGACATCGAAGGAGTATGAAGATTCGCTTAAAGCGATGAAGCCGAACATTATCAAGGATAAGCTCCTTGAAAAGCCATATGAAGATGAAGATATTCAAAAAGGAATGAATGTTGTCTCATTAAGTTATGACTATGCACAAGATCCGAAAACCAAAGATCTAATGACTATTGAATCACCTCTAAACGGAAAAATTATCAACCGTTTCAATAATATCCCTCAAACAAAAGAAGAGCTTACCGCTCGACTGAGAATGATATACACGCTTTCAACAGAAGTGGCCTGTGCGCAAAGATGTGTTGGCGGCGATGCTTTGTGGGCATTGTTTATCGGTACCGTTCAATTAGACAAGAGCAATAAATCTAAAACGAATTACCACGAGCGTCTGCTCAAGTATCTTCGTTATATCCAGGATAATGATATTGCCCCGGCTGCGGCGGTGACAGATGCCAAGGGTGATAGAAGCTTACCCCCTTCACAGCAGGAAGAAAAGAACAGCTATGTCCATATCGTGAAAGAAACAGAGGATGGGATCTATGTCAGCGGCATTAAAAGTCCGATCACGATGAGTTTATATGCGGAAGAGATTATTGTGCTTCCCGGACTTCAGTATGCAGAAAGTGACAAAGACTGTGCCGTTGCTTTTGCCATCCCAGGTGATGCAGAGGGGATTGAGAGATATGTCCTGGGTCCAGAGATTAATTCTCTATGTGGGGAATTTTGCCCGGCTCATGGAAAAAAATATTTAAATAAAGAGGGAATGATTGTATTCAATAATGTCTTCATCCCAAAAGAAAGAATATTCCTTTGCGGAGAACATAAGTTTGCGGCGACCTTCGCTAATTTATTTGCCACTTTGCATAGGTTTTCTTATTTGGCCTGCAAACCGGCAATTTACGATCTCTTAACAGGAACTGCAATGTTGATCTCGGAATACAATGGAACCAAGGGAGAATATTTCTTAAGTAATACCTCTAATAAAATATTGGAGATCTACAAGCAGTCGATCATCGTGAGCGCAATGGCCAAATCCGCAATTGCGGCAGCCCAAATTACTGAGAGTGGAGCTATCTTTCCTGATCCGGTTTACTCCAATATGGGAAAATACACAGCCAGTGAAAATTTCCCTAAAGCCATCAGCATTCTTCAAGATATGTCCGGAAATTTGCCAACAAATCTTCCCTATCCAGAACTTCTCAGTAGTGAAGAATATGGGTCCCATGTTAAACCACTTTTTGCCAGGAAAAAAGGAATTTCTGCCGAAGATCATTATAAGCTCAATGAATGGATTCGGGTTTTTTCTGCCTCAAATGAAGGAGGACTGCTGCAGTTTGGATCCAAACACGGCGGAGGAAATGAAGAGGCTGAAAAAGTCGCTATTTACGGGAACAGTTTAAGAAGGATATCCCAGTGCAAAAAAATGGTGAAGAAAATTGTCCTGGAAAAATAAATATCCTCCTGCTGAGGACCAATCATGACAGTTGAAATTAGAGAAGCGCAGAGCCTCAAGGATCTCAAAAAGTTTATCCTCTTTCCGTTTTCACTGTATAAAAACAATAAATACTGGATCCCCCCTTTAATAAAGGAAGATTTCCACACTCTTAGATCTGATATAAATCCATCTTTTGAACACTGTGAAGCGGTCTATTATCTGGCTTATGAAAATGGAAAAATTGTGGGAAGAATTGCCGGTATTATCAACCGGCGTTTTGTTGAATTGTGGAAGAAAAAATATGCCAGATTCTGTTGGCTTGATTTTATCGATGATGAAAAGGTTTCGTCGGCGTTGTTAGATAAGGTTGAATCTTGGGCTCTGTCTAAAGGAATGGACGCTCTCTTGGGCCCAATGGGTTTCACGACTTTCGAACATCAAGGAATTCTGATAGAGGGTTTTGATGAACTGCCGACGTTTCTCTCTGCCTATAATTTTGAGTACTATCAAAATCATTTGGAAAAATTGGGCTATGTCAAAGAAGTCGATTATGTTGAATATGAAGTGAAAACACCTGAATCAGTCCCGGAAAAAGCTGTCCGTCTCAACAATGTCATACAAAAAAGGATGAAAGTTAAGCTCCTCAAGTCCACCTCAATGAAAGAGATTCTTCCCTATGCAACCCAAGTGTTCGATGTCATCAATGCAGCCTACAGCCCTCTCTTTGGTTTTGTGCCGCTGACGGAAAAACAAGTTGATCTCTTAATCAAAAAATTTGTCTCATTTGTTCGACCGGAATACATATCGATTGTGATTGGAGAAAATGACACAGTTGTTGGTTTCCAAATCTCTTCTCCTTCTCTCTCCCGAGCTTTTCAAAAAGCTCGAGGCCGGTTGTTTCCATTTGGCTTTATCTCCCTTCTCAAAGCATATAAAAAACCCGATTGTGTCGATATCATTCTTGTTGGAGTTCACCCTGATTATCAGAATAAGGGGATCAATGCGATTTTTATGACAGATCTGACGAAAACCTGCATAAAAAAAGGCATCCGTATTGCTGAATCCAATGCCGAGATGGAAGAAAATATAAGTGTTCAGAATTTCTGGAGATATTATGATGCCAGACAGCACAAGAGAAAGAGAATTTATATAAAACATCTTGCCCAGTAATCGTTTTCTCTTGAAATATTCCTTTACTCCTGGTTAGGGAGATGTTAAGTGTTCTTTACTCCCAGTTATCAAAATTTCAAACTTTTTTAACTGCTAAAGAAACGTTTTGGCTGTCCTTTATTTAGCGGATTTCCGATAGAGCGTTAATCTGTATCCTGATTTTGGAAAGAGAAGTTCTTCCTCTTGAAAAAACCTTGAATCAGTTTTGATGGCGTTTTTAACTGGAGGGAGCCAATTATTTTCCGAAAAGAATGCTTTAGACCAAAGTGTGTTGCTGTTATCCAGGCCAAGAAAAATTATCCTTTCGATGTTCTGGTTCTCGAACAGATTATCCAAAAGTGGGGAAGGGGTGAGTGTTCGGGAATATTTCTGAGGGCTCTTAGGGATTTTGTCCGCTTCGATACCCGGTATTTGAAGGCGGCAGTGCCACTCCACCAATCCTGGACTCAGACGATCCCATAAACCAAGTATTACCGTTCCCTTTGAACGTTGTGCAAATTTGGTTAGGGTATTTAAAATGGGCCGGACATTGGCTGAAACTGTGTTCGTATTGAAGTCAGATTGCAGCCGCTGTTTTTGGTATCCAAAATATAAGGCCAAGCTCAAACAAACAAACACAAAGATAAGTCTGACCTTAGCAGCAACGGTTGATTTGTTTCGACGAAATAAGAATCCAAAAAAATAGGTAATGGTTTGGGCACAGGATAACCAGAGAAAAGGGGCCACCGTAAAAATAAACCGAGCTAGCTTGTAGGGATGAAATAAAGAAAAAAGCAAACCGACAGTAATAGCCAGGTAGACAACTCGACTGGTCGAAGAATGTCTGCGCAGGAAAAATATTGGGAAAAAACCTAAAACAAAAACTATCAAACCGACCACAAAAGAAGGCGAATACTGCTTAATAAAAGCTTGAGGGTAGAATAATAAATTATCTGCACTAAAAAAGGGAAGTTCTGAAGATCTGTTCTCTAAAAAACTGACAAATCCTTTCATATGAGAAGGCACCAACATCCAAATAAAAATGGGAATACAAACAAAAAGAAAAATCATGCGGAATTTTTGTTCCGTCTTTCTCCAGGTCTTTCTTGCCAAAACAAGATATTTTTTCGGTTTAATCAGAAACAGAAGAAAAAGAAAACAGAAAAAAAAGTAAATCGGATTCCCGACCGAAGTGATGCTAATTCTTTGTCCTGCAATATTCCAAATCCAGCCTCCTGAAATAACAATGCCTAGAAGAAAACTCATATAAAGGATCAGGAAAACAGAAAACAATGGCCTGCTTTTTCCAAACTGAATGAGTTTCGAAAGACCGGTTTTTAAGGCATTTAGCGATGGAGCTGCTCTCCAAATCTCATTTAGGCCAACAGGCAAAATCCACATCAATCCATAGTTATACTTGCAGAAAAACAAAACGACTGTAGTCAGGCAAAAAAGTTTTAAATCTTTTTTTGTGTCGGTTTTTAAGTATCTTATGTAGCTTAATGCGGCAAGAAGAAGCAGCAGTGTCCCGGGAATTTCAAGCATCACCAGAGTCCCAAATAAGTGGTACAAAGGGCTGATAGACATTAAGGCAGCAGCCAGGGCCCCTAATAAAACCCCCCTCGAGCTGTCCAGTTCCAAACCAACCAAAAAAATTGCAAAAATGCAGAGTGCAAACAGAATGCTGATAAATCCTCTTGCTACAGTGTAGTCATAACCAAACACCAGGAAGATGGGGCATTCCATAAGAGGGAAAGCAGGTGGCCAGAGGCTCATGCTGTTGACATGGCTAAAAAAATTGAGAACATCCAGATTTTTCGCTGACTGTGCAAGTCTCACGCCGTCGACTCCGTGCTCAGCCATATCCCATAGAGGGACTCTTGGTGACTCCAGGCTAAAGTCCATTAAATTGAAAACCAAAATACTGGAAACTAAAAGCACTAGGAGGGATACAATGACTATCTGTGGTTTTTGAAAAATCATCTGAAATCTTAGAATAGGTCAGTTAATACGTCTTTGCAAGGAAGCCTATTGAATTACGTAAAAAAATCTCCCTCCGTCTTGAAATTCGCCCCCCCTATTCGCGATCCAAGGTGTCATCTTTACATAAGATTAAGGTTTCTTTATAATATTGCGTGTTTTCCTATTGAGGAGGATAATAATGTTGAGAAAAGTTTCGATTGTCTTATTCATTCTAATGGTTTCAGTTTCTTCGTTTAGTTGCAAGAAGAGTGCGGCCATTAATGGTTTAGAACTTGAAATCACTTTTTCTGAAGAAAGTTTATCGGATAGACTGGTTACAGATGTGCAGTACATATGGAAGACCAACGGCGAATTTTTGAAAATGGGCCAAGATTTTGATGTGTTTGTCAATTTTTGGCACAAGAAAGAACTTCTTTTTCAAGATGACCATGTTCCCGAAGTTCCCACATCCCAATGGGAACCGAATGCCGAATACACCTACACAAGAACAATTTATATTCCCTCGTTCATCGATGAGTTTGATCCGAACTTCAAGGGAGATGAAACCTTGAAGTTATCGGCTGGATTTTCTTCTCGCTCTGAAAATCCGGATGAATCCGATCTGGAAATACTGGTCGAAAAACTAGAAGTTTACCCACCACCGCCGGATACACCTGAGATAATTTATGAAGAGGGTTGGTATGACCTGGAAATCAATCCAGAGGCTTATCTCCAGCAGTGGAGATGGACAACTCAGAAGGCCAGATGTATCATCGATAATCCCTTTAGAGATGCTCTTCTGATCATCAAGGGCGGTGTAAATCCAAATGCAATTCCCGTACAAACACTCATCTTCAAGATCAATGATCTGATCCTTGATGAGTTTACTCCCGAGAGGGATATTTTTGAGAAATCCTACAATATAAAGAAGGAAATGCTTGGGGATAAAGATGAATTCTATCTATCCATAGAGACGGATAAAACATTTATTCCGGCCAATATCTTTCCGGAATCCTTAGACGAGAGAGACTTGGGTGTTGCTGTTTCTTTCATCTATTTCCGCTGAAAAGAAATCTTGTAGAACTCCCCAGCCTTTTTACAAACTAAAAATACCGTCTTAGGTGGTATCCAAATTACGTCTTACACGTCCACATCCATTTTTCCATCTGTTACTGAACCGTATAATAAATTGACAAAATTCTAATGCAGCCTTAAGTTATTATTGCCGGGATAAGCCCACTATTTTCAGGAAGGAGAGATTAAAGTGTGCCTTTTTGTCCAGAGCCTTTTATGTTATCCATGGCGGAGAGTCCATTCATAAAAAAGGAGGAAATTTCATAATGAAAAAAAAGGAGACCTTAAAAGATAGCACCAAAATTGAGATCAAGAATTTAACACGTGATGATCTCGATAAACTTATGGAATTTTATCGCTCCCTTCCTGAGTTGGACAGAAAGTATCTGCGAGTGAATGTGATGGACAAACATGTTGTCGAGCAAAGGATCAAATTAATAAGAACCGGTCATTTCACCAGGATTGTTGCCCTAAAAGACAGTCAAATTATCGGAGAAGGATCCCTCGAACTTCCCCAAGAAGAATGGCGGAAGCATCAAGGAGAACTGCGGGTGATCGTTTCAAGAGAGCATCGAAGAAAGGGATTGGGTATGATTTTAATGAGGGAGCTCTATTTTATCGCTGCCGGGAAAAATGTGAAAAAAATTGTCGTCAAGTTCATGAGACCTCAAACCGCTCCCCGAAAAATATTACGAAAACTGGATTTCCATGAAGAAATTATCATCCCTGACTATGTCCGTGATCGGGCCGGTAAAACCCAGGACATGGTTATCATGACATGTGACATGAAAGATCTTTGGAAAGAACTCGAGTTTTTCTATAGTAATTCGGATTGGCAGCGCTGTCGTTAACTTGAAGAATTCCAGTCACACTTCTGGATAATAAAATACGATGGGGCGTTGAGTCATTGAAAAGCGGAAACCTCCTTAGAACAAATGTTTTTTATTTTTGTATTGATTTCATGCATGAATCGAGATAAATATAGACATAAGATAACTCTTACACTTATGAGGAGGGAATCATGACTCGAAAATTATTCATCCTATTTCTGGTGTTTTGTCTCCCCGTATTCTTCGTTTCCTGCGGCGGAAAGGAGGGGGAAACGGACACCAATGCAGCTGAGGAGTCGCAATCCACGGAGGTCAGCGAAACCGATGGTATCGCTGTGGCCAAAGAAATTCTGGATATCTTTGATAAAGCTGTAGCTGAAACCGCAGAGCTTGTGAAGGAAAAACCAGAGGTGGCCGACGTCAAACCTCGGTTCGAAGCTTTGATTGACAATTACGAAGTTAAGATGACGGAGCTCAATGCCAAGTACCTCGCACTCAGGGATAAGGATATCAGACTGTTCGGTGACTGCAACGGCTACATGGGAGAAAACCGCGGTAAGCACGTTTTCGAGAAAAACCAGCTCCTCGATGAATTCATCGCATACTACAATTTCGAAAAAGAGGAGAAAGAGTTCTCCGACTTTATTTCGAGTGAGCTCATCAATCTGCTCGAGATCGCGGTGAAACACTGATATCGAAATCTCAGTTAGTGAAAAGATATCAGATTTAAAGCGTCTCATAAGGAAGAACGCGGTGTTATAGTGCTGGATAATATTATCAGATGGAACGAGAAATGAGGGGAATGATTATCCAGCGTTTTTTTGTTTTAGCCCTTTTGTAATTTTTTTCGGCTTTTTTCCACATTTTCCATCCAGGCAAAAAACTTAGTCTGTCCTTTCTCCGGATAAAATTGTCGAAATCCAGATCGATATTGGCGAGAAGATCGTATATTCTGTTCATCCCCTTTATCCGCGCACATAAGACCGACAATTAATAAACAATAAAAACTACTCCGTTTTTTTGTGAGTAAAATTCTTCAAACCTCCCGGTGAACCTAGAATCAAAATGGAATCTCCTGATTTAAAGCGGTAGTCAGGATTGGGAAATAGATTGTTATTCTTGTCTTCTTTTTTGTCGCTTTTTTGTTTAATGAGAACAACTTCCACATTAAAACGATTCCTTAAATTTAACTCCCTCAAGGTTTTATTGATAAACTCACTTGGAATCTCGATTTCACTCATAGTCTGGCCGTCTAAGAGTTGGATTTGATTTAATCTGTGAGATGAATTTATATAACTTGAAACAGAAGAAACCGTATCACGTTTGAGCATTTCAGTATTGTAAATTTCGATGACTTCCTTTTTGGCAACAGTGCCGATAAAAATTCGCTCGTTATCGTTGTTCACAATAGGTAATTCATCAATATTCAGCTCACTAAAAGCTTTCATAATAATGTCTAAGGTGTCTTCTGGAGTAAAATAGTGATGAATCGGATTTAATAAATCGTCTGCAAGGGCGAGTGAATTCAAGTCTTCTGATTGGTAGAGGAATTTTCGCACACCATGAATAGAAACCACACCCGAAAGATGTCCATCTTTATCTACAACAAAAAAATCAGAATGTGGGCTTTTTACCGTTAAATCCATTATTTTATCGAAGGGTGTATTGGGAGAGATTCGCACACAATCTGTGCTCATAACCTGTGAAACTTTTAGAGACCGTAAAACATTGATTTCCTTTCCCCGAAAAAGGTGAAGTCCCCTCCGTGATAATTTGAGGGTATAAATTGAGTCCTTTTTGAGTCGAGTCGTAATGAGTACACTAATAATACAGGCAATCATTAATGGTAGAATGATTCTGTAATCATCCGTTAATTCAAAAATAATCAGAATGGAAGTTATCGGAGCATGCATAGCTCCCGCGGCAACTGCACCCATTCCGACTAAGGCATAGGCCCCTGGAGATGCAGTGGAGGCAGGCATGAGGTTATGAACAACCGTGCCAACGAATCCCCCGAGAGATGCGCCCAAGAATAGAGAAGGCGCAAAAATACCGCCAGATCCTCCAGAACCAATGGTTAAGGACGTCGCCATTAGTTTCAACCCAATGAGCAGCAATAGAAAATACCAGGCTAGAGAAGATTGGAGGGCTAAATCAATCGTTTCGTACCCGACTCCAAAAATATGAGGGAAAAAAATCCCAATGGCACCGATGCACAGGCCGCCGAAGGCGGGCTTTAAAAAGTTCGGAATCCTAAGCATTTCGAAAAGATCTTCCGTTTTGTATAACAAATTGATAAATGCCAAAGCCAAGAATGCCGCTAAAATACCCAAAACGGCGTAGGGTATCATTTCAAACACACTCACCAATTCGTATTTGGGAATGACAAAAGCAGGGAAATCTCCTAGGAAATGGCGGGAAATAACTGTGGCAGAGACAGATGAAATGACCATAGGGCTAAACTGGGAGATGCCAAAATCACTCAGGATGATCTCCATAGCAAAAAGTGCACCGGCTATGGGCGCGTTAAAAGTGCCAGCAATACCGGCTGCCGTTCCGCACGCGACCAGAGTCCGGAGACGAGAACCTTTTACTCTTAGGACTTGGCCGATGGCCGATCCGATGGCCGAACCGATCTGCACGATAGGGCCCTCCCTTCCAGCAGAACCTCCAGAACCGATAGACACAGCAGAGGCCGTCACTTTTGCTATCATTACACGGGGGTGGATAGCCCCTGCATGTTTAACAATGGACTCCATGACTTCGGGAACTCCATGCCCCTTCGCTTCTCTGGCAAAATAATAGACGATAGGTCCGACTACCAACCCACCTAATATGGGAGCACTAAGTTTTACATACCAGGGCAGTTTCAGTACATAGTCCAAGCTATAATGCCACGATCCGAAGAACAGCCCTTGAAAAAGGCGAATTGCAAAACGGAAAAATATTGCGCCAAAACCACCGGCAATGCCAATGATAACAGCAACCACAACCATAAAGGTGTGTTCCGTTTTTTTAAGGCGCTTGATTTCATTGAGGAGAATACGGTGTATCGAGAGAAAAATGGCATTAATTCGCATGATCTTCAATATTTAAGTCTTCTGTTGTATCTTATTTATCACTCTTGAGCAAGCTCATATTATAATCTAATACAACGCGCATTTACATGAATTGGTTTTGGCCATTAGTAGAATACAAAGGATTTGCAGTTATTCCCCTGTTTTCTTTATTTAGGACTCGAGATAATGAGCACCTTGAAATCATCAAGCTCCCAAACTTTCGATTTATACACCCCAAAGCCAAAGCATGGGAGGAAAAGCAAAATTGAAGATATTATGATCAAAGATCCCCCGCTTATCTATCAAAAAATGTCTTTGACTAAAGTTCTGGAAGTATTCAGCCACAATCCTTATCTGTATTATCCGGTTGTCAATGACGAAAAGGAATTGGTAGGTCTCATTTCTGTACATGAGATTAAGAATACATTTATGGTATCCGGCCTGGATGATTTTCTGCTCGCCGATGATATTATGGAGCCGGTTATAGCTGTCACCAGTCCGCAGAGCCCAATGACCAATGTCAGGGATCTTCTGGATAAGAACAATCTGGATTGCATGCCTGTTATTAATAAAGAAAAAAAAGTCGTAGGCTTTTTGGACTTACAGGACATACAAAGATTGATCTCTCAGAAAATCGCCGAACTCCATGAAGAAGCCGAAAAAGCGGAATAAAAAAATGCAATCTTTAGATTTATACCATCAAAAAGGCTGACACAGTTTCCGACACTCCCTATTAGCGTAATTTAAGTTTTCGTGTTTATCAATCATCAGGCCAGATGGGGGGGGGCTATTTCCTTCTGCAAAGTGAGATCGAAGACATTGCTGAAAATACAGCAAAGGAACTAATTTATGAAAGCTTTAATAAATTTTATATTCAATAGACGCGTCCAAGATTCATTATTAATCTGTAAGTTAATTTCTGATGATAGCTGATCTAGAGAATTTTTATGCTTTTCCGAATTAGCTAGAATATCTTCTCTTTTTTGTGATTTCTTAATCCAGATAAAATCTTCATAGAATATATTTTTCAACATTTTTTCTCTGACATCTGATTTGTCAAAAATATCCATTCTTCAACCTTGGCCAGTGTTGTTTGACTTGATTCTTCTAGAAAGAAAATATAGAATTTTGTCACAATTTGTTCTTAATAGAAGAACTGGCCTACAAAGGAGGAGTGAGATGAAAAAAGCACTAATGGCACTCAGTTTTGTGATTTTGTTGCTATTTTTTATTTCGTGCACAAAAGACAATGCTGAATCCGAAGAGGGCGTGAATATCGAACAGAAAATAGGAGAGCTTCAGGAAAAAATCCAGGAGCTAGCTGTAAAAATAGAGACAAATCCAGAAGCGGAAGAGGCAAATCAATGGAGAGAAATGCGTCGAAAATACACCAATGAGATGGAAGCCCTCATGGCCGAAGCTAAAGAAGGTTCGGAAAGAGATGAACTATCTGAAATAGAAAAGACGAAAGGGGCCATTCAGGAGTACAAAGTCGCTCTTGAGGAAAATCCTGACCACAAAAACGCCGATCAATGGCGAGTCACTCTGAAAGAACTGGAGGCGAAACTCGAAAGGCTTCAGGAAAGCGAAGAGGGAGAATACGCCGCCGGCGAAACACGGATAGTCGATAGGGAGGCCAGGATTAAAAATATCCAGGAACAAATTCTGGAGCTCAAAAACGCCCTGGAACGGGATCCGGACTCAGAAAATGCCGAAAGGTGGAAAGGAGCGCTTCGGGAATATGAACAGGAGCTCGAGGCTTTAAGTAGAGGTGAAGAAAAAGTAAGTTCCGGGTACGAAGAAAGAGAATATCCAGAGTTTGAAATGGCTATCAGACAGCGTGAAGAACAGACTAAGGAATTGGAGCTATATCGGGCTGATCTCCAGGAGAAAGGTGCAAGCGAGGACAAAATAAAAGAAGCAGAATTGAACTTGGATAAAAACAGGAAAGAACTGTTGGAGCTGAGGACCGCTTTGGAAGAGAGAAAAAAAGGCATACAACAGGCACAACCATCTGCCTACCAAAGAGAGCACGGTGAATTGGAAGCCTATGTGATCAGCGCCACCAGCGAGGATGTAACGGTAAGAATCAAGGATAGCGAAAAGGTCATGGTCATCCGCATCCCGGCAAGAATTCGAGTCGAAGGCCAGCGGGTTGAAAACACGGAAATGAAGAAGTTGGCGGCTTCGCTCAAGAAAGATGAGTTGGTATGGATTGACTATCAGGAAGGAGAAGAAAGAGGCATCTATTTTGCTGCCGGATTAAAAAAAATAAAATAACAGGGACAAAAAAAGAGCCAAGAATGAAAATAAGATCGAGTTCGTATAAAAAAAATGCAGATATAGACAGAATAGACAGACGCCAGTTTCTAAAGAATGCCTGTCTTTATACAGCCGGTGCGTTGGGGACGATCGGCAGCTTGACAGCAGGCCAGCAGCCAATGGTCTCAGGCAATCCAGTCCCTGGAAAAATGACATACAGACGTTTAGGGCGAAGCGGTCTCAAAGTATCAGCAGTCGTTGCTGCAGAAATGGACCACCCTCAAATGCACGAGCGCGCCTACGAGCTTGGGGTCAACTACTGGCACAAAGTCGGCAATTTTGAACACCCCGGACCTGACTTTTTCAAAACGAAAGAACGGGATTCCTTTGCCTGTGACATGGTCATCGACACTCTTGATAAAGATGGGGCCATTGCCCAATTCGAATGGGGATTAAAGCAGTCGGGATTGGAGATGATTGATTTTTTAAAGCTGCATTCTCTTTATGGAGAACCTGATGATATTAAAAAATACGATGGGATTTTCAAAGCGTTTGAATACCTGAAAAAAAAGAAAAAGACCAGGTTTCTGGCCATTGCCCAACACAGCAGGACAGCTGAAGTATTAACTGCATGTATAGAATCTGCTTTATTTGATGCCATTCAACCTAATTTTAATGTGTTCTCGCCCCCAGAAATGTTTGAATTGATGAGATTGGCTGAAAAACATGATGTAGGTGTCATTTGCAAAAAGGTTCTCGCTGGAGGGGAAAGGAATTGGCAGAGAAATCCTAACAGCAAACAGAGAGTGGAGGAAAGGCTTCAGGAAACCCAACTGACTTTAGGGCAGGCCATGCTCAAATGGGCATTGAATGTCCCAGGGGTTACAGCCGTAGTCCCCCTCATCACCAATTTCCAACACCTTGAGGAAGATATAGCAGTCGGATTTGAGGAAAAAACATTATCCGGAGATAAATCTGTGGCTATGAATGGGGCTCTCATGTCTCTTAAGGAAGAACTGTCATCTGATTACTGCCGGGCTTGTGGTCGTTGCGAATCCGTATGTCCGGGAAAAATAAGTATTCCTGATATATTCAGGTTCCAATTGTATTTGGTCGGCTATGGAAAGACTCAACTGGCTAGACAGCTATATCAATCTATCTCCAAAGAAAGGACTGCAGACAATTGCATAATGTGCGGCACATGCGAGGATGTTTGCCCACATCATTTACCCATTAGAGAGAAACTAATAAATGCCCATCAAATTCTATCGGTTTAGACCATAACACGTAATAATCTGTACTTAACTTGACTGACGGTGTCAAGTACGGCCGCAAGAAATCTAATAAGAGCTAGCTTATTTACCATTGTTTTTGGATCATTCGTTCCTGTTGCGAGATCCATTGGAATCAAATTCAGCTTGACGGGCCATCTTTGAAGTTTGATAATTCCGGGAAAGGATTTAATATAATCCTTGAAATCATTCAAACTACATCATGAGGAGGGATACATGAGATTTTCCAAGCGTTTCTTTTTGTTGACAGGTTTCATTCTTGTTCTTTGCTTTTTCGTACAAGCTGAGCTCAGAACGTCTCAGTCGGCCAATGCGGCGATGAAGAGGATCATGAGCACCAAACCGGCCTTGCGCCTCCAGTGGTTCGAGCAATTCCAAAGCATGAAGGCGGAGACGCCGCTGAAGGACATGACGTGGCGTTTCATCGGGCCGTTCGATGTCGGCGGGCGATGCACGGATATCGAGGTTCCCAAGGGAAGCCGGCTCACCATGTATGTCGGATCCGCAACCGGCGGCGTTTGGAAGACGGACAATGCAGGTGTCAGCTGGACACCCATCACTGACGATCTGCCCACACTTTCCACAGGAGACCTGGCTGTCTCCGAGTCCGATCCTGACATCGTCTGGTTGGGCACGGGCGAGGCCAATCATTTCCGGGCCTCAATCGCCGGCATCGGTGTCTACAAATCCACGGATGCCGGAAAAACCTGGGCACATATGGGCCTTACCGCCACGCAGACGATCGGCCGGATTCTCATCCACCCCACCAATCCCGACATCGTCTATGTCGCCGCGGTTGGACACGAGTGGACCTACAATCCCGAACGTGGCGTCTACAAAACCATTGATGGAGGCAAGACCTGGAATCAGGTTCTCTATATCAATGAGAAGATCGGGGCCATCGACCTGGTCATTGACCCGGCCAAGCCGGATGTCCTGATCGCCTCGATGGTGAACCGGATCAGGCAGCGCTGGAGGGACCCGACCCCTGGCGGCGAAGGACTTTTTAAGACCACAAATGGAGGCGAGACCTGGAAACCCCTGAACAACGGTCTTCCCCCAGACAAGACAAAATTGAGCAGGATCGGACTTTCCCTCTGCCGGACAAAACCCAACGTCGTCTACGCCTTTATCGACAACCACACCCCGACGCGGATGCCCGAGCCCGGAGAACGCGACTCCTATGGCCGCATACGGACCTACTCCGATATCGTAGGTGCAGAAGTCTATCGCTCGGACGACCAGGGCGAAACCTGGCAGAAGATGAGCCCTTCGGACAGGATGTTCGAGCGCTTCGGGGGAACCTACGGCTGGGTGTTCGGCCAGATCCGTGTCGATCCCAACAACGCGGATGTCGTCTACCTCATGGGCCTCGGTCTCTATCGATCGAGCGACGCGGGCAAGACCTGGGAAAGGCTCGGCCAGGGCGTCCATGGCGACCACCACGGTTTGTGGATCGATCCCGACGACTCGACCTATCTCATCAATGTCAACGACGGCGGGGCTTATGTTTCTTACGATTACGGGGAAAACTGGAGAAGCTTCCAGAACGGCATCCCGGTGATCCAGTTCTACAATGTTGCCTACGACATGAACAAGCCCTTCAACGTCTATGGTTCGGTCCAGGATTTCGGGACCTATCGGGGAGTGGGAGTCGCTCCTCGGATTACCCCAGAACCGGGCCAACGCTTCCGCCGCCCACAGGTCGTTCAATGGGAAAGAGCCCCCGGGGGGGAAGGATCTCTGATCGAGGTTGATTCCAGTGATCCGAACACGGAATACGCATCCGGCTACTACGGACGCGTCGAAAGGTCCGAGTTTAAGGACGGCCGATGGACCAGCCAAGATGTTTATCCGAGAGCGCCCGAAGGAGAGGAACCCTACCGGGCCCAGTGGCTGGCTGGCTTGCTGCTCTCGCCCCACAATCCCCAGATCGTTTACTGCGGCTTCCAGTATCTCTTCCGCTCGATGAACAGGGGAGACACCTGGGAGAAAATAAGCCCGGACCTCTCGTACAACAAGTCCGAATGGCAGGGGAGACTTCCTTATGCCATTCCCTATCAGACGATCACCGCTATTGCCGAATCGCCTTTTAAATTCGGCGTGATTTATGTCGGGACCGACGACGGCCGCGTGCATGTGACGAAGGATGCCGGGTTGACCTGGACAGATATCACGGCCGGTCTGCCCTACAACAAACACGTCTGGAACATGGTCGCCTCGAAATACGATCCGGCCACCGTCTATATCGCCCAGATCGGGCGGGAGGACGATGATTTCGCCCCGTACATTTTCAAGTCCACGGATTACGGAAAAACCTGGGTGAGCATCGTGGCCAACATCCCCGGCGGGCCCACCAACGTCATTCGGGAGGACCCCAAGAATAAAGACGTGCTCTACTGCGGCACCGATCAAGGCGTTTTTGTCACCACGGACGGGGCCAAGTCCTGGAATTATCTCGGTTCCGGGCTTCCGAACGCTCCGGTTTGGGACCTGAAGATTCACCCCCGCGACAACATGCTGGTGATCGCAACGAACGGCCGCGGTATGTGGGTTATCGACGACGTCTCGCCGCTGCAGAAGTAGCGGCGTGTTTACGTCCGCAGGATCGGTGATGTAAGGCAAAGACGCCGATCCAGTCTTCCCCGAAGTTGACGATGCGAAGAATCGGCTGGCTGGATTTAGGGAATTGCTAACAAACCTACATCTAAATATCCTGCCCAGTCATCTCTTTATAACACCCAAGCACTGACTCATGTCCAACATCGCCTCCAGCCCCTGAACCTTTCAGCGAATCACCTGCCAGGAACAACTCATCAATTCCAGGCACCCGGTAGCCAGGACGTTTGCCACGATGTTGGTCTACATTAACCTCCACACCGTCCACCATCTTCAAATGCATTGCGCGACGCCATTCGATAGCATCCCTCAATCCAGGGAACTGTTTGAAGATGGCCTGTTCCAGCTGCTCTTCCAAAGCGCTGGCTTTGGTTTCATCTTCCATGTCGGAAAGCTCGGTAGGGTAAAACCAGGTCAGTAGCTGTTTTCCTGGCGGTGCGGTTTCAGGTCTCATATTCGAGGTAAACAGGCCGAAACTCATGGGCTCCCAAAAGTACCACAGACCGTCGTCGTTTGAAATTCTCCGTTTGAGACCATAATCTATAGAAACTCCCGAGGTTGGTTTCAAATCCTTGCACAAGGATGCAAAATCAGCCGGCACTAACGATTCGTCTATGACTTGGAATATCTCCTGGGCAGGGAGTGTCACCACTACCCGATCCGCTTCCAGCCTCTCTCCCGATTCAAGTTCCACGCCACGAGCTCTGCCATTTTCCATGATCACGGAATTGACACCGGCCTGTGTGCGGATTTTGCCTTTCACTTTGATCGCGTCAATCAGCGTGTCATAGATGTACTCCCATCCTTGTACTGGGTACATGGTCGAATGGCCTTTCAGAATCACGCTCTGCATGTTCATTAGCAACTCGCCTGCGCTGGACCGCTCGATAAACGGGCAGACTTGCATGGATGCGCTGACTAGAACCAAGTAGTTACATAAACCATCGCTGAAATCCTCCTCTTCCATCCAATCCTTGACACTCGTATCCAAAAACGAATTGAAATCCTGAGAACGGAGCTTAATCATAAGTCTTATTGCTTTGAGTCGCTCGCCAATGGTCATCATTTTTGTGGTGATGAATCCTTTGGGTGAGGCAGGGAAGTCCACCACCCTTCCGTCTGGAAATCCCGCATAGCTCTTACCCAGTGCCTTGAAGGCAAGTGGCTTATTAAGATGTCTGAACACTTTAGCTGTAGCGCTTTTAGGACCGAACCTGATGAGGTGAATCCCGTTTTCAACGCTGAAACCATCCTTTTTCCAGACAAAGGCCCTGCCGCCCAGGCGATGAAGCTTCTCCAACACCACAACTTCATCGCCGTCCGATGAAAGTAAGGCGCCCACTTGCAGCCCGCAAATACCGCCCCCTACAATAATAACGCGAGACATGTTTTTTCTCCTTTTGCCTTGAATATGCTCCTTAAAAAATTAGATCTTCTGACGCAATGAATCTTATCAGATCGTCGGTGTGACTTGCAAAGGGAATTGCTGATTCCTGAAATCTCATCCTAGAACTAGATCGCAAAGAGATCCTGTATTTATTTACATCAATACAGATTCTTAGTACAGCCACAGATTGGACTTTTTTTCGCCCTTTCTAGTAAAGGCTTGTACAACTTAAGTTAGACAAGAGGAAACACTTTGATCTTGGCCTCTCTAAAGTTGACAATGCGGAAAAGAGGCTGGCTGGATTGAAGTAGGATCAGAATATCGGAAGATTCTGTCCCAAAATTCTGTTATAATTGCCCTACAAAATTCGGTGCGCCCGTAGCTCAGCGGATAGAGCAGTGGACTTCGAATCCGAGGAAACGAAAATCCTAACTTCTTTAAAATGTGTTAATTACATTTATTATCAGAAACATTGCATTGTTTCTGTATTGATTCTGTTATATCTCTTTCACTCTCTTTGGATATGTTATGGACACTATACAGACACCAGAAACAATAGGTTTTTCTGATTTACTCGATTTAGAGCTGCATCAACCTAACCATCTGCTTTGGAGAGTTCCAAATTTCAGGGAAGATATGAATGGCGTCATTGATACCTCTTTGCAAAATCTTTATTTTTCTAAAGTTATGTGTTATTTATAAGAAGGCAAATAGTGGAGCAATAATGAAGACAGTAAATGAGCTTAAAAAGATTCTTTCTGAATATAAGCCTGAAATAAAAAAGAAATTTAAGGTGAAATCTATTGGCATTTTTGGTTCTTATATCAGGGGAGAATCCAATAAGAGAAGTGATGTTGATATTCTAGTAGAATTCTCAGAACCAATCGGATTGTTTGTATTTTTAGATTTAGAAGAATATTTACAAAGTATTTTCGGTTTAAAAGTGGATTTGGTTTCTAAGAAGGCCTTAAAACCAAAGATCGGTGAATATATCCTCAATGAAGTTGTTTATATATGGTAAAAAGAGTCTATACGGATTATATTCAAGATATTCTTGATTCTATTCAAGATATTGAAGATTTCATACAGGATATGAGTTTTGCAGACTTCAAGGATGACCGAAAAACAATAAACGCAGTTGTTCGTTGTATTGAGATCATTGGTGAAGCCTCGAAGAAAATTCCTAAGAGCCTAAGGTATTTATGTCCAGAGATTCCTTGGAAGAAGATAACTGGGATGAGAGATAAGCTGACTCATGCCTATTTTGGAATTGATTTGGAAATCATCTGGAAAGTTGCATCCGAAGAGATAAAGCAAATAAAACCAGGTATTTTAAAAATCCAGAATAGTCTTGAAGAATAAATCGGTGCGCCCCCGTGGCTCAGCGGATAGAGCAGTGGACTTCGAATCCGAGGAAACGAAAATCCTAACTTCTTTAAAATGTGTTAATTACATTTATTATCAGAAACATTGTTTTGTTTCTGTATTGATTCTGTTATATCTCTTTCACTCTCTTTGGATATGTTATAGACACTATACGGACAACAGGATCGACTTGCTCCTGTCCTTCTTACATCCATCCTGTCAGTAGAAAATTCGAATCAAAAGGTTGTCACTTTAATCAACTTCTCTTGTTTTAGAGCGCTTCATATGTTAACTTGAATATGTAAGATTAACTAATGTTAATCATATTCATGAGGTTAACAATACATTTATACACCAAAAATGGAGATTCAAATGGAAAAAAAAGAATATTTAACAATTCCACAACTGGCTGAGCTTCTAGGCATCTCCCGGATTGCTGTTTATAAAAAAGTGAAAAGCGGCCAAATCAAGGCCGTAAGAATTGGCAGAATCTATGCGATCCCAAATAAAGTGATCTCTAATATTCTTGGCAAAGAATTAACACCTCAATCGAAGAAGAAAATCGAAAAGGCTGTAAAGAAAACGGTGGATGAGTATGGTGAAGTCCTGCAGTTACTGGGAAGAGAATAATGGAAACGCTAACGGTTAAAGAGATTGAATATTTAGCCTTCAAATTGGCCCATGAAATGATGTCCTATAATGAACCGATCCCTGACTTCTCAACACGATTTCCAAATATACTCGAAAGCTGCCTAGCGGCACCTTTTCAAAGCTTTGACTTGAAGTCTCTTTATCCAGGTCTGGTCAATAAAGCCAGCATCCTTTTTTACCTTATGATAAAAAATCATCCATTTCAGAACGGAAATAAAAGAATTGCGATGACGGCGCTGTTCGTTTTTCTCTATAAAAATAAGAAATGGATGAGTGTCGATACTCAGGAACTTTATAATTTTACGGTTTGGATTGCCCAGAGCCCGCCCAAAGTCAAAAAAGAAACTGTTTTAGCTATAGAAAAGTTCTTAAAATCTCACATGACCAGTTTGATTGACTAACCTAAAACTCCCGATTCTGAAGATTTCACTCCTCAAATCTGCTATAATTACCCCACAAAAATAGGTGCGCCCGTAACTCAGCGGATAGAGCGACGGACTTCGAATCCAATTCCATCAGAAACAATAACTCCTTTAATATGTGTTAATTACATTTATTATCAGAAACATTGCATTGTTTCTGTTTAGATCTATTTAGATCTCTTATGGTCACTATATAGACACCAGAAACAATGGGCTGGACTCAAAATCCATTTCACGCTGCGAAAGTGTTGATTCGACTTGTTTATTAAATTGACAGTGGCGTTTTAAATTATCTACAATAATACAAAGAACATAAATCCCTCACTGATAAATGTAGGAATAGCTTTTAAGGAGACAGCATGAAAGATGAAATTATCTTCTTGGTTGAAGAATCACTTGATGGTGGATTTGAAGCAAAGGCGCTGGGATATTCCATCTTTACTCAAGCTGAAACCTTTGAGGATCTGAAAGAGGCTGTCAAGGATGCAACACGATGTCATTTTGAAGATGATAATATGCCTCGGATTATTAGGCTTCATCAAGTCAAAGAAGAAGTCTTGTCAATATGAAAGTTCCCCGGGATATCCGAGGTGAACATCTTGCTAAACTCCTTGGCAAGTATGATTATGTTGTTACAAGGCAAACAGGAAGCCATGTACGTCTGACTCGATCCAAGGAAGAAGATCATCACATCACAATTCCAAAACATAAAAATCTCAAGATAGGGACATTAAACAACATAATAAAGGATGTTGGAGATAATCTAGGGAAATCTAAGGAAGAGCTTTTAGCTGATCTTTTTGAAAAAGAATAATTTTTGTTTTAATCTTATGTATTAATCGTTTTTTAACTCAATTGACGACATACAGATTAGAGATTTAAATTCCCTCTTTTATTTTGCTATAATAAATCCTCTTTAAGCGGTGCGCCCGTAGCTCAGCGGATAGAGCGACGGACTTCGAATCCGAAGGTCGGGGGTTCGAATCCCTCCGGGCGTGCCACTTTATCCCCCTAGTTTTTAGGCTTTTGTGTCCCATGGGGATTTCTCTGCATTAGTCCGAACAATTGAGTGGCAGGTATGTCTTAGAAGTGCCTTCAAGTTTTTTTTTATGCTTACCCTCCCCAGTTGATTTCATCCAATGGATAGGTGAATAGGAATCGCAATAATAGCTGGAAAAAGAGAGGAATACAGTATCTTCTGAATTTTAGAATCGCCATCTCGAGCCGGAAAAATTAGAATCCCAAAATTTCTTCAGTTCAATTAATACGGATTCACCTAACCGGAAGAAAAAAGGTGCTGCAATATACAAAAAGACTACAACGGAGAATGTTATGATGAAAATGTCACTGGATGATAAGTCCTTCATAACGACAAATGGTCTCCACAATACACTAAACTCAGGGATGTACCAAGTGTAAGCTTCTGTGGCAAATCTATTTGCCATGAGGCTTTCCAGAGTACTTAGACCAAAAACCGTTCCATTTATTCCAATCCAGAATGACAGCGCTAAGACAACCAGTGTTAACAAATCCTGAAAAATCCTTACTCTTGATGATGACAGACGAATAGCTAGAGCCATCGAGGCTGGTATGGAAGCGAACAGGAAAAACCTCGGTCCCCAAACCCACCCTCCATACCACGCCCACCACTTTGCATAAACTAGAATAAGTCCAAAAACAAACCATATCCATAATTTGTAGCTTATGTAAATTTCTTCTTTATACCTCAGGAAATGTTTCCGGACAGGAAGAAACATTCCCGGGGCAAAAAAGAAGATACCTTTTCCAAAGGATAGAAGGATAGATATAAAACCAAAAAAAAATGGATAACTAAATTCTGGTAAACCCGAATATGGCATAAAAGTCCTGTACCCAGCATTTTGGTGGTAGCCAGTGTTAAATGGTGAACCTCGACGAATCCATGCCTCAGCAAGGATAATCACGATCACAGTGAGAAAAATAAGAGCATACCCCCATCTTTTTCTTTTAAAAATGAGCACAAGTACGACTAACAGAAGACCGATTGCCGATGCTGGAATATTAGCGGCGCCCAGAATAATAGTGATATAGCCCAGCTTGACATATTTCTTCGTTATTACAGCCAATATCCCGAAACCAACGAGAACGGCTGTGAATACCTCCCCAAAATACATGCTGAGATGTTGAGGAAACATCGAGCCTAAGATGAGGATTAGATAAAATTTTCGACGGGTTGATCCGTCTAGATAATCTTTGAGAATTTTATTAATCAAGAATAGGCCCAATACAAATAGAAAAAAATTGTACTTGGCACACAAAACTTGGGGTGAACCAATGAGTTTGCCGATTAAATAGATCGGAGAAGAAAACAATGGGCCAATGATTGAATAGGCCATCCCGGACAATTCACCCCGATTGAACAGCATTTCTAAGGCCCGGAAACGCGTCATGCCATCTGAGACGATATGAAACTTTAGCTGAAATAAAAAAACTGTAAGAGCAAGTCCAATTAGAATCTGTTCCACTCGTACTAGGATTAAGGAGGAGGAAGCCCGTGTGGTTGATTTATTCATTTGTAGATTATTGAAACATACCTAAAACAACTTTTTTTAGATTACAATTAATTTTCCTACCCTCTATGACATGTGGGCTTATTCTCATATATAGAACTGTTTAATTCAAGTATTTTTAACATCATTTCTTTTTATAACTTTTGCCTACAGTTTTTGCTTTAAAACAGAGGATCTGAAGCTGAAGTTTGTGAAGGCTCTGCATTTGTTTTACCAGTTGAAAATCCTGAGAGTTGACAGTTTGAGCCGTCTGGCATAAATAATAAGACAAAAAACAACGTTAGTCTCTGAGAGGAATAAATGGCAGACTGTAATCAAACAGGCCGAAAAATAATCTCTGTTCTTTTTCTATTCTTTTTCTCCTTTGTTTTTCTGTGCGAAGCTTCAGTGGAATGGGAGGGAAAGGTCAAAATCTGGGAAGAGGATTTGGTTATCCCAACTTATCTTGTTGGACAGGCTGACAAACTCCCGAGGTTTTATGAAGGCCGAGCCTATCAGGGTGCTAAAGGGCCGGTCTATCCATATCCTATGCTTGATAAGTTGACGGATGTTCGAGAAGAAAAATCCTACAGGGCTCTGTATCTGGAAAATGACTATATTCAATTGTGTGTTTTGCCTGAAATCGGCGGAAGGATTTTTTCAGCCTTGGATAAATCGAATAATTATGATTTTTTCTACCGTCAGCACGTCATAAAGCCAGCTCTCATCGGAATGCTTGGAGCGTGGATTTCGGGAGGTGTTGAGTGGAACATCCCGCACCATCACCGGGCCACAAGCTTTTTGCCTGTCGATTATGTGCTGGAAGAGAATCAGGATGGAAGCAAAACAATCTGGGTGGGTGAGTTAGAGCTCCGCCACAGGATGACATGGCTTGTGGGATTAACTCTCTATCCAGATAAGTCTTACCTTGAGGCAACAATTAAGATTTTTAACCGAACTTCCTTTGTCCATTCTATCCTCTGCTGGGCCAATGTCGCAGTCCACACCAATGAGGATTATCAAATTATTTTTCCACCGGGAACCGAATTTGCCACTTATCACGGAAAGAATCAATTTTCCGAATGGCCGGTTTCACGCCAGACATACAATCGTGTGGACTATACAGCGGGAGTCGATGTCAGCTGGTGGAAAAACCATCCTTCTGCCACATCATTATTTGCCTGGAATTACGAAGATGATTTTTTAGCCGGATACGATCACGGCAAAAAAGCGGGTGTGGTGCATGTGGCCGACCATCACCTTGTACCCGGGAAAAAGTTCTGGACTTGGGGAACTGGTGAGCGGGGAAAGATGTGGGAGGACATTCTGACTGAAACCGATGGTCCGTATATCGAGCTTATGGTTGGCGCTTTTTCGGATAACCAACCCGACTACAGCTGGCTTCAACCGTATGAACTCCGGACTGTCAAGCAATATTGGTATCCCATACGCGATGTCAAAAGTGTCAAAAATGCTAACCTTGAGGGGGCCGTAAACTTGGAGATGATTTCCCCGAAAAACGTTGAAATCGGATTTATTACGACACAAGAACATAAGGGTGCAAAAGCACGACTCGAGTTGAATGGAAAAAAAGTCTATGAAGAAATATTCGATATTGGCCCGTCCAAACCTTTTATAAAAAGCATTGTCCTCTCTTCTGGAGCAGACAAGGAAACTCTGCGCGCTGTTCTCCTCTCTCAGGATGGGGAGGAACTTATTAGCTACCAACCAAAAAAAAGAAAAGGAAGACCTCTTCCCGAACCTGTTAAGCCGGCACGGTCTCCTGAAACCATCCCAACAGCCGAAGAACTCTATCAAACGGGGGTACGGCTAGAGCAGTTCTACAGCCCTGTCTTGGAATCGGATCCTTACTATGAAGAAATTTTGAAGAGAGATCCGGGAAATGTCCAGGCGAATACGGCCCTGGGAATCCAAAGTTTAAAGCGCGGCAAATATGAAGAGGCTGAAAAGAAGCTAAGGGTGGCTTTAAAGAGGATCACGAATAACTATACGAGTCCAAAAGACGGTGAAGCCTTCTATTATTTGGGAGTTGCCCTAAGGGCTCAGAAAAAAATGAGTGAGGCTTTCGAGACATTTTACAAAACCACGTGGAGCCAGGCTTGGAGTGCTGCCAGCTACTATTGTTTGGCCGAATTGGCCTGCCTGAAAAAAGACTATAAAAAAGGATTGGAATTTTGCGACAGATCACTGAAAGGGAATGCAGAAAATCTCAAGTGTTTAAATCTTAAAACCACAATTCTTCGGAAGCTGGAGAGATACAAAGAAGCAGACAAATTGGCCTGTGATGTTTTGAAGTTTTATCCACTGGATTTTTGGGCTGGAAACGAGCTCTACTTGGTAAAAAAACAATCTGGTTTTGGGGATGTTGCACAAGATCGGTTATACATTCTTGCCAAAGCCATGAGAGGATCTGTTCAATCCTACCTGGAATTAGCCGTGGATTACGGCAACTGTGGTTTCTGGGAGGAAGCCGCAGACGTGCTGCGAAGAGTATGCGATCAAGGAGAAGATGGTGCATCGTCCAATCCGTTACCCTATTACTTTATGGCCTATTACTTGGAGCGAAAGGGAGACAATCAATTGGCTGCCGTCTACTTTAATAAAGCGAGTCAAAAACCTGCCGACTACTGTTTTCCTTTTCGCGCAGAGACTGTGGATGTTCTTTTAAGAGCCCAGGAAGTTAATCCTGACGATGGGCGTGCGCCCTACTACTTGGGAAACATCCTTTTTGATTTGCAGCCCGAAAGAGCTGTCGAATACTGGGAACAATCTGTTTTAATCGATGACAGCTTTTATCTCTCTCAACGCAACTTGGGAATGGCCTCTGCTCGCGTGAATAATGATATAACCAAAGCCGTTCAACACATGGAGAAGGCCGCTAAATTGAATCCTGAAGAACCGAGGCTCTTTTATGAATTGGATTTGCTGTATGAAACGGATAAAAAGCCTCAAAGGGACAGGCTTAAAATTCTGGTGGAACACCATGATGTTGTCAAAGAGAGGGATGACTCCTATTCACGCGAGATCCTTCTCCTGGTGGAGACAGGAGACTACAGCCGGGCAATCGAACTGCTGCGGAATCATCACTTCCATGTCTGGGAGGGAGGTGGACAGATACACAATGTCTATGTGGATGCCCATATTTTTAGAGGGTGTGAATCTTTCCAAAAAAAACACTATGATGAAGCTCTTCTGGATTATCTTAAGGCCCTCGAATATCCAAAAAACCTCGAGGTGGGAAGGCCTGCTAATGGAGGAAGGGCTGCTCAAATTTTCTACTTTATCGGGAGAACCTATGAGGCCCTGGGTGATACAGAGCAGGCCAAGGCCTATTACCTCAATTCCATCGAACTTAAGAGAGGACTTTCCGAAATAAGCTATTTTCAGGCTCTATCATTGGAAAAGTTGGGAAAAAGAGATGAGGCCTTTGAGATTTTCCAGAAATTAATTGATTTGGGAAAGGAAAGAATTGAAACGTCGACCTCTTTAGATTTTTTTATAAAATTCGGCGAGAAACAGTCGGCAGCCAAAAGACTTGCCCAGGCCCATCATCTTTTGGGTTTAGGGTATCTGGGACAGGGGAATACCGAGAAGGCACATGCTGAATTTAAAGTAACTCTTGATTTGAATATCAATCATGTGTGGGCCAAATACTTTCTGGATGAGCTTGACTAGTATTTCACTCTGCGGTCCGAATACTCGATTGGATGCTGCACAATGGGCATATATTATCTGCCTTGAGGCTGTCTCGATGACTGGATCAGATATAAATCCCGGCCGCCCCTGAGTCAATGCTGTCATGGCAACCAGGTCGTCCTTTCTAGTAGAGGCAACAAAACCGATATTGGCTGTCTTATTGCGCAAAAAACGTGCCGTGTAGACCAGGAAACCGCCGCTCCCACCATATTGAAAATCGGCATAGAGAACGGGTTTGCCGGATTCGACAATTGTTTGGACAATCTGGTTCCAGCAGTTCATCTGGTAGACAAGATAACCGTCAATCCCAGATAAAGAGTCCTCAGCTAGAATCTTTTCTGCCGCTTCGGGAGTGTCGGCCATAGTCGATAGAAAATCGAATTCCGGACAGCGTTTCTCCAACTCTGTATTTATTCTTTCCATAAGATGATGCGGATCCGTTGATTGCCGCTGACCCCTCATCCACATTAAACTTTTCTTTAATTGACAGAAATGATGCTTATTACTATCCTGTAACTCTATGAGATTGTCTTATCTGGTAAATCGATGAATTAAGGAAACAGACGTGCGAAGACGAACAATTGTTCTGCTATTTACCTGTTTGATTATTTTTAATTTGAATCTAGTCTCAGATCAAACCAAATGGCCTCAGTTTAGAGGCCCTGGCGGATTAGGGATTGCCAAAGAAGGACCGGCACTTCCAGTGGAGTTTGACCAAACAAACAATATGATCTGGAAGAGTGAAGTGAGCAAAGGGAATTCTTCACCATGCATTTGGGGGGACCGTATATTTATTACAGGCCAGGTGGATAAAAAATTGGAGACAATCTGTTTGGATCGGAACAGCGGAAAAATTCTGTGGAGACAGTCTGTGACACCGGAAAAACTCGAACGTGTTCATCCAATAAATTCTCCTGCGTCACCCACTCCTGCAACCGATGGCAAACACGTGTTTGTCTATTTTGGCTCATACGGATTGCTCTGTTATGATTTTGAAGGCCGTGAGATTTGGAAGAGAACTCTTCCCCCTCCTCTAAGTATGTACGGAACGGCGGCCTCTCTGATTTTGGCAGGGGATAACCTAATCTTTTGTAACGATCAGAAGGCTGGCTCCTATCTTGAATCCATAAATCCTGAGACAGGAGAAACTGTATGGAAAACACTGCGGGAGAAGTTTGCTGCAGCTTGGTCAACACCCATGCTGTGGTCAAACAATGGAGTCGATGAACTGGTTGTTTACGGCATTTGGTGGATGACGGCCTACGATGCAAAAACAGGAGATGAACGCTGGTCAATTCCGGGACTTACAGATGAGCCCTGTATAACTCCTGTACACGGAGAAGGATTGGTGTTTACTACGTCTTACAATATGAAGAACAATCCCGAAGTCATTGGACTGCCCGAATTTGACGAACTGTTAGAGGAATATGACAAAGACAAAGACGGTGAGTTGACACGCGAAGAAGTCAAAGACAATCAAAGCATTCTGTCGAGATACGATGCTGACGGGGAAGGGGATCATCCTCTCCCCGGTTTTTTTAATTTCTTGGACGTCGACCGCAGCGGCAAAATCACGGTCAAAGAATGGGCCAAAATGATTTCTTTTCTTAACAGCTTTAAACAGGAAAATGCCCTTTTGGCGCTTCGTCCTTCCAGCGATCCCGAAAAAGAGCCTGATATTGTCTGGAAGCACAATTATGGAGTTCCAGAGTGCCCATCCCCACTCTATTACGATGGACGCGTTTATATGGTTAAAAATGGGGGAATTGCCTCCTGTTTAGTAGCAGCGACGGGAGAGCTGAAATACCAGGACAAATTGAGAGTAGGGGGGCCTTACTACGCATCGCCGGTTGTTGGGGATGGGAAAATTTATGTGCCTTCTGCTCGGGGTGTGATAACGGTTTTTGAACCCGGAGATGATCTGAACGTTTTGGCACGAAACGATTTGAAGGAGAGGATGATGGCCACACCGGCCATTGTAGATGGGAGGATCTATGTGCGGACAGAAAACAATATGTATGCTTTTGGACTCTCCAAGTAGATTGTTGGTGGGCTGGGCAAACCGCGGTAAATGGAAAAAGAAAGACTCATCTTTTGTAATAGGAGAAGGATGTGAAAAAAATTTGTTTGACACTGTCTCTTTTTATTCTTGTATCCAGCCTTTGTTTTCCTAGTGAGACAAATATCTATTTGAGTTCACAATACGGACCATCGAGTCTTAAAAAAGTTGTTCTAACGCCTTCCCTGTTCGAGTTTGACTCTGGTTATATGGCCCAAAAGCTCCGGGATATCGAAAAGGCCAATTCTCTGCAAAAAACGGGTCGCCTGCTTTTTATTGGGGGAGGACTGTTGACTGTAATGGGTACGATATTTTTTATCGGCTCTAAAAAATTTGGCGGTGCTTGCTGCGAACAAAAATACAAGAATTGGGGATATCTATTTATGGGTACGGGATCTGTAATGGTCGTAGGTGGTTTAATCATGACGAGCAAAGGGAAAAGACTTGAGATGGGTTTGGCTCTGCACCTCGATCCAACTTGGAATGAGGCTGCAATAGGATACAGGTTAGTGTTTTAGTTATAAAAATGAAAGCCATTCAAGTTAAAAACCTGACAAAAAACTTTAACGGTGTAAAGGCTGTGAACGATATCACCTTCCACGTGAATACAGGGGAACTCTTCGGCCTCCTTGGTCCGAACGGGGCTGGAAAGACAACGACAATCAATATACTGTCCACTCTCCTGAAAAAAACATCCGGTTCAGGGACTGTTGCCGGCTTTGATTTTTCTAAGAATAGAGATGATGTGAGGCGCAGCATTGGTGTTGTGTTCCAAGAGCCGGCGCTGGACTCCAAACTGACTGGGCGAGAAAACCTTGAGTTTCACTCCATGATGTATGGGATCGGAAAAGAGGACCGGAAGGCAAGAATCAAGGATGTCCTCAACCTGGTCGACCTGACTGAAAAGGAACGTGTTCTGGTGGAGAAATATTCTGGAGGCATGAAGAGGCGGCTGGAAATCGCACGCGGATTGATTCACAGGCCGAAGGTTTTATTTCTGGACGAACCCACGCTTGGGCTCGATGCCCAGACAAGACGCCATATCTGGGATTACATAAAAAAACTCAATAGAGAAACAGATGTCACAATTATACTGACCACTCATTATATGGAAGAGGCCGATTTTTTATGCTCCCGGATTGCCATCATGGATCAGGGAAAATTTGTCGCTCTGGATTCACCATCCAGGCTAAAGGATATTCTCGGCGGCGATGTCGTCACTCTTGAAGTTGAGGGAAAATCGGATGAATTGGTCTATGTGATGGAAAGCTTGGAGTGGATAAAAACGTTGACTCAACACAACGCCCATCTGAGCTTGACAATGGAGAAGGGGGAGAGGCGAATTCCGGAGTTGATCAATTTAGCCAGTAAAAAAAACGTCCAGATCACCTGCGTACATCTTCGGAAACCCAGCCTCGAAGATGTGTTCCTTCATTATACTGGCCGGACGATAAGGCAGGAGGAAGCCAGCCGCACCGAACGGAATAGGGCCATGATGAGAGGGCGGATGGGGCGAAGACGATGATATACCCAACCGCAATTTATGTTCTGTGGCTCAGAGAAATGAAGCGGTTTCTCCGCGCAAAATCGAGAATTTTCGGAACTGTGGCCATGCCTCTTTTTTTCCTGGCTTTTTTAGGGATGGGTTTCCGGAGAATTGCGGTGCCCGGGATGAGCGGGGACGTGGATTATTTCCTTTATCTTGTGCCGGGGATAGTAGGAATGAACCTGCTCTTTTCATCCACTTTTGGTGGTCTTTCCGTTCTCTGGGATAGAGAATTCGGTTTCCTCAAGGAAATCATGGTGGCTCCTGTTCCTCGTGTTTCGATCGTACTTGGAAGAATTGCCGGTGGGGTGACAACAGCATTGATACAGGGATTATTTATACTGGGTGTTTCTTCTCTTTTGAGTTTCCGGATAAAATCCATCCCTTCCTTGGGATTGGCGATAGGTTTTATGATATTAATTTCCGTGGCCTTCCTCGGACTCGGCCTTATTTTTGCCTCCAAGATGAAAGATATGCAGGGATTTTCCATTGTGATGAACTTTGTGATATTCCCGTTGCTTTTTCTCTCAGGCGCCTTTTATCCATTGGAAAACTTTCCATCTTGGTTGAGATACATCTCGTTTCTTGATCCGCTGACATACGGAGTTGATGGATTGAGAGGCTTGCTCGCAGGAATATCGTCTTATTCCATCCTCTTCAATTTTGGAATGATGGTGGGATTTGCATTGGTCATGATCTCACTCGGCGCATTTTTCTTTGAAAAAAGTGAAAGTGTCTAATTTGATTGGATGACATATAACCTTCAAGACATATATCCCATTTATCTCAAAGAAAAAACAACAAAAATGAGGGGACAGTTGGACACGCTGGAATTAGGTAACCTCTGCTCATATATTTTTCCCACTCCTGTTGAAGATGGATTCCGGAACCGCGCCAAGTTTAAAATTTATGATAAAAACGACAATATCCGGATAATGGGAACCGATCCAATTGAGGGTGAGGTTCCAGCCAAAAAAAGTCTTTGGATATTGCCAAAATGGGGCAGGAAATGTGTCCGTGATGTTTACGAAATCATTTCTTATAACTATAAGGCATATCCTGTCAATGGATTTGAAATTCAGCTGACTTTTGGGCGAAAGAATTGTTTTGTCATTCTCTCGGTTAAAAAGGGGGCGTCAGGATTCTATCTAGAACTTGCGAAAACCCTGATTGAAAACATTTTTTCGAGAGATGATTTGATTATTCTCAATCCTCCCCGACAAGGATTATCTCCGGTTGTGATAGAAACGATAGCTTCTCAACGGCCGCACACAATTTGTCTTGTCTCGTGTTTTTTGGAAACTTTTCTTCGGGACCTGAAGTTTTGGCGGAAATCTGGCTATTCTATTCGTTCAATAGAGGCTTTTGACATGTTTCCTTTTACAGATTTTTTAGAAACAGTAACTGTTCTCGAATTTTAGACTTCTTTTTTTGCCTTGGGGAGTTTTTCAACAGAGGATTCGCTGACAAGTTCGAGTTTGTCAGCAAACTTATCGAGACGTTTATCGGCGTCATCAAACTTGCTCTTGGCGTTGCCCAGGTGTGAGCCGAGGACTTCGAAGTCTTTTTTAAACCGGCTTAAATCTCCCTGGAGCCGGGAGAGTGATTGAAAAATGGCCCTGGCCGATTTTTCGATTTGAAGGCCTTTAAGTCCCAACACAATCACCTGGAGGTAAGCATAGAAAGAGTTGGGGGAGACAGGTATGACTCGTTTTTGTATGGCGTAGGAAAAAATACTCCGTTCATCTCCAAAGTTTTCATCCTTGAGAATTGTTTCGTAATAGATATTTTCCGCTGGTACGTACATAAGAGCAAAATCAAAGGTATGCTCGTCGGGGAGAATATATTTTTTTGCAATTTCTGAAATATGCCTTTTAACATCTGTGACAAATTTTTTTCGTAGATCTTCCTTTTGTTTTGGATTTTCCTCTGTCAGGTGTTTTTTAAAATTATCCAGCGGGAATTTGGAATCGATCGGGACGATGTTGCTTCCGATGTGGATGACCGCATCAACGATCTCTCCGCTTTTAAATTTATACTGGAGGTTGAAATGGGCGGGAGGCAGGATCTGGGAGAGCAGATCACCAAGGAAGAGTTCCCCGAGGCCTCCTCGAAATGTTGGAGCCCGCAGCAGATCCTCCAGATTGGAGATGCTTTTGGCCTTGTCCAGGACCTGTCGTGTGACATGTTCCATATTTCCCAGGTCTTTTTTGACTTCTCCCAGGGTTCCTCCGATATCGCCTGTGGTCTTCTGGAACTGCCCGCTCAAGTTCTGCAGCTGCTGGTTGATGTTTTGGGTGAGCTGGCCGATTTGCTGCTGCATAAGGGAGAGAGCCTTACTGTCATCTGTAGATTCTTTTAAATTTTCGATTTTTCGAGTGGTGGTCCGGATGGACCAGATGAGAAAACCAAAAAGGACAAGGAGTGCGGCACCAAAAATTATGATAAAAAGAGTTAAGTTCATATGGTGTTTACCTATGCCCGGTCATTATAAAAGAAAACCCAAGAAAAGTTAAATTGACAACAGAAAAAGACTTTTCTAAACTATAGGGGCTTTATGGCCCGTTAGCTCAACTGGTAGAGCAACAGACTCTTAATCTGTGGGTTGAAGGTTCGAGTCCTTCACGGGTCACTCTTTTTTTATGGGGAATTTTAGAAAAGGGAATAATCATAAATGATCGGTAAAACCATCCCCTATTATACTGACAAGAAAGAAAATCGAGTTGTAGTGACTGGATCTGGCGCTGTAACACCTATAGGAATTGGGATTGATGAATTTTGGGATGGCCTAAAGGCAGGTCGGAATGGCGTGGCGGAAATAACTCAATTTGATAGTACAAATTTTCGATCTCATTTAGCAGCAGAAGTGAAAAATTTTCATCCTGAAGAATGGATCGACGGTAAATCGATAAAACATATGGATCGTTTTACTCAATTTGCCATGGCTGCATCCACAATGGCCATGAAAGACGCAGGATTGGAATCGTATTCATTCGATGGTAACAGAGTTGGAGTCATAATCGGTTCCGGAATTGGAGGATCAAAGACCATTGAAGATGGGTATATCCATCTCAGTAAAAAGGGACCAAGAGGTCTGCATCCTTTTTTTGTATCCAAGTTGCTCATCAATATGGCAGCATGTATGGTTTCCATTAAATATGGACTAAAAGGTCCTCTCTCGGCTCTCTCTGTGGCCTGTTCGACCGGCACGAACGCCATTGGCGATGGTTTCCGAGTTCTTCAGCGGGGGGATGCGGATATTTTGCTTGCGGGAAGTTCCGAAGCGTGTGTGACGCCCTTGGCATACGGGGGTTTCTGTGCAACTCGTTCGATGTCACCAAATAATTCTCCAGAAAGCGCGAGTAGGCCATTCGATAAGAATCGTGATGGTTTTATTATGGGAGAAGGGGCCGGCATTGTTGTTTTGGAGAGGCTTGAACATGCTCTCAGTCGTGGCGCACGTATCTTTGCCGAGATTGTTGGCTATGCCAATACGGCCGATGCTTTTCACTTTACTGCTCCAGAACCTGAAGGCGATGGAATGGTTAGAGTGATGGAAAAGACATTAAAGGATGCAAATCTATTGCCGATGGAAGTGGGTTACATCAATGCACATGGCACTTCTACTGTTTTGAACGACAAAATCGAAAGTGCCGCCATTATTAAAGTGTTTGGCGACTATTCAAAGAAGCTGAAGATCAGCTCGATAAAATCGATGATTGGCCATCTTTTGGCAGGTTCAGGAGCTGTGGAATTCATTGCCACTGTTATGAGTGTTTACACAAATAAAATCCCTCCGACTATCAACTATGAGAATCCGGATCCGGACTGCCCGCTTGATTATGTCACCAATGGAGTTGAATCGGTTGACCTGAAAGCAGCGATGAGTAATTCCTTTGGTTTTGGAGGTGGGAATGCCTGTCTCATCGTTAAGAAATGGAGATATGAAAAATAATCCCTAAACTTCAAATTGGATTTATTAGCCTGTATTTTATAGTTTATTAATGTTTATTAGTGTCATTTCTTTCTGATTAGCTTGTCATTATTTTTAGAAAGCACAAATTAAGTAATTGACATACACATAGATCTTGTTATAGAAAAAAAGTAGTCAGAGAAACAATTGGGATAAAAATAACAGTATAAATACTCGCGTCATAATAGGAATCGATATTCAGATTTCCTTGGATTTATTAAATTTATCTACACTGAGATCTGAGGGAAACTCAGATTAGAAAAAAAGGAGGTCTGAAATGATTTCAATCGTCAGATTAAAATCCCAGGAACGTAGGGAAAGGCTTTTTGATTATATTTTTTCTCAAAAAGATATATTGCAGAAAGGAATTGAAGGGAAAGGACGACTGCTCTACCTTTCCAAGCGGGCCAAACATGAAGATGTAAGCCTTTTCATCCATACTTTAAATCCAGATGTTCTTGGAGATTTTATGGCTGATCATTTGAGTAAGATGGAGCATGTGACAGATTCCTGGGTCATAAATATGATAAAACCTGTTTTTTATCCGCTTCCCGAAGACACAAAGAACATGAAAAGATTTAGCATTACCTTGAAGATTTTCCCAAAAAATCTCAAGGACGTGTATCAAAATATTGCACATGCCGCTCTTCCTGATGGGCTGAAAATGGCATACATTGCTTACACCTGCCACCTCTTTGGAGATTGTATCCAGTTTTCTATACTGGCTGAAAAAAAGGAGACTTTGGATAAGTATCTGAAGGATATCGTAAATAGAATACCAGGAGTTCTGAAAACGACTGTTAACCTGATTGAAAGGACTAAACCTCTTATTTCGTACAAAGGATGGATGTTGTATTCTTCTGAACATGGAATTGTTCAATCTTGGGATGAAACACTCATGGTCAATCAATTCCAGCAATAAGATTTCTATTCACAATATCTAAACCAAAAAAAGAATTCCTTTAGAAGAGCAGATCGATACTTCAGGGATTCTTAAATGTCAATTGACAAGTTTTCCACCGGTGTCTAATGTAAAGTGACATGACAATAGTCCTTGCCTTATCCATTTTTGTTACTGGATACGCGTCCTATTTTTTTATATCCCATTCTCAATATATCCAAGAACGTTTGAGACAGCAATTTGGAGAAGAGAGAATGTCTCTCCTCTGGACTGTCTTTCAGAGATTAGCTGGTGTTTTCTGCTTGGGTCTGTTTCCTGGATTTTTTTTAGTGTCGCTGTCTTTTTGGCGCTTTTCGGATTTGGGTTTGGAAATGAACTTGTCAAAAACGGTCTTGATCTGGACATCCGGAATAGGGATATGTGTACTGGCTATTTGTTACTTTTTTTCGAGAAAACCTGAGAATTTCAAAATATCCCCACAAATTAGAGACACTCCGTGGACAGTCAAAACCATAGTTCTTAATTCAGGAAGTTGGTTGCTCTATCTGGCCGCCTATGAGTTTTTGTTCAGGGGACTGCTCTTGTTCACGTTCTATTCAACCTTGGGTTTATGGCCAGCCATAATTATTACAACTTGTCTCTATGTTATTGTCCATATCCCTAAAGGCTTAAAGGAGGTTTTAGGCGCCATCCCCTTTGGTGTGGTTTTAGGATTAATAACAATCGAAGCGAGTTCCATCTGGCCGGCATTTTTGGTCCACTCGATATTGGCGCTGTCCAATGACCATTTTGCCCTCCGTGCTCATCCGGATATGCACTATAAAGTATTTGAAAAACAAAGAGCCAATTAGATGCAGAAAAAAATATTTGTCAGCGGTGCCACAG
Source organism: uncultured Eubacteriales bacterium (assembly GCA_964633715.1). Lineage (GTDB taxonomy): Bacteria > Acidobacteriota > Aminicenantia > Aminicenantales > Aminicenantaceae > JAUWVG01. The sequence goes on along the minus strand of CAZWHQ010000005.1, from coordinate 65,791 downwards.
GTTTTATCGGATCAAATTTGGCACTCCACTTAGCTGACAAGGGGCATATCGTTCATGCTTTGTTCCGGTCGTCTCAAAAAGCAGAAATTCTGGAGCACAAAAATATCCATTTGTTTCAAGGAGATATTTGCGACAAATCGAGCCTTGAATCTGCGATGGTTTCGTGCGTGGAGGCCTATCATCTGGGCGCATTTGCACGAATGTGGGATAAGGATCGGACCCTTTGTCAGAGAGTAAATGTTGAGGGAACCCTAAATGTCCTCGAAATGGCAGTCCAGTGCGGTATAGAAAAAGTTGTTGTAACGTCAACCGCTGGAGTTTTCGGGCCTTCGAGCACTGAACTTGTCGATGAACAAAAAAAAAGGACATCCAATTTTATTACCCCCTATGAGAAGTCGAAGTTTGAGATGGAAAAAAAGGCACTCGCTTATGCAGAGAAAAGGCTCTCGCTTGTCCTAGTCAATCCCACTCGAGTGTTTGGACCAGGGATTTTAAGTGAAGCCAACTCCGCGACAAAAATTATCATGGCATACATTCAGGGTAAATGGCGTATTATTCCTGGTCGTGGACACAGCATCGGCAATTATGCCTATATCGGGGATATCGTTGAAGGTCATATTTTAGCTATGGAGAAAGGATTGCCCGGAGAACGCTACATTTTGGGCGGCACCAACTTGAGTTTCTTGGATTTTTTTAGCGTTATTTCCGGTGTCAGCGGCAAGAGATACAGGATGATACGGCTTCCTGCGCCATTTCTGATTTGTCTTTCTGGTCTAGTTTTCTTTTTTTCCCGTCTTTTTGGGATACCTCCAAGGATGGCCCCTCAATGGATCAAAAGATATCTTCTGAACTGGGCTGTTTCCAGTGAAAAGGCGGAACGTGAGTTGGGGTATCGGATAACTCCAATCGAGGAGGGAATCGGAAAAACCGTTCAATGGCTTTGCAAAAGATAAGATATATGAGACAGGAATTGACATCGAGTGCTACTCTAACATAAAATTTCCGCAATGGATTCCCTATGAGCTGGCAGCAGATCGCTTTTGGATTGATTGAATTTCTAATCTCAATCGTTATCAGCTTTATCCTTATATTTGGCAGCTACCGCCTTTTTCTCGTTCTCACGCCAAAGATTGATGAGGAGAGGGAGTTAAGATCTGGGAACACATCGGTTGGACTCATCCTTGGGAGTACGATTATTGGAGAAGCCATCGTTGTGAAACAAGCTATTTATCCCGTCATGGCAGTCATACAGATTTTTGTTCTGGGGAAAGAAAAGAAAATCGGGAACTTTCTGAAAATGATTGGTTTTAGTATTGGCTATGTTTTGCTTGCCGGACTCTTAGCTTTGGCCTGTATTCTCTTCTGTTTCTGGTTGTTCGATAAAATGACACCGCGAATCAGTCAATACGAGGAGATCAAGAACAACAATATTGCTGTGGCCCTGTTCATGGCTTTTTTTATTGTTGCCGTCTGCTTCCTTGTCAGCGCGGGAGTGGCCGGCTTGGCCCGCGCTCTGATTCCCTTTCCGGATGTCGGTTCCATCCCCCTGTCCTGATTAGGATATCATGAAAACACATGTTCTATTTTTTATGATCTTCAATTTATTCTTTTTTGGATTGTTATGTGTTGTCTATTATGTTCCCTACCAAAGCAGACAGTTAGGTAAAGATCCAATGTTGTTGCAGATGGCTGACGATTTGGAAGTGGAGAGCGACCGTTTCCTGAGCAGAGAAACAGAGTTCGAATACCAGCTGACATACAAATGGGAGGATTTTGAGACAAATAATTTTTCAGTGTCCTTCTCTATTTTAAAAGAGACCTTAAAAGAATCAGAGGATGAATTTGGATATTATCCTGATGAACTTGATCGATCTGTTGAAAGGAATCTGCTTCCCCTGCGCAAAGAGATGATTATCCATTTGAAACAAATCACTCAAAATTTTATTAAAAAGAGCAAGTATTCCGAATACTTTTCTATTTCAGAGGACAACTCCGACAGTTTTAACGTTCGAATGTCGGCACCTCCTTCACTGCAGGGCAAAATCAGGACAGAATTTAAGCGTCTCACATCGGAAATTGCGCGACAGCAAAAAAAGGTTGAGAAAAAAATCGAAAGGGAAGGTTCGATTCAAAAAGAAGTTTTTCTGAATAAAAAGGGGCTGCGGAATATTGAAGACAAAATCGGTGTCAATTACGGTCTTTTAGTCAAGAACAATCAAGAAAGACTGACACACGTTTTTCAAAGCTTCTTATCTGCTTCTGAAGGCATGAAATTCCCTCAGTTTCTTTCGTTTATCTTATCTTATATCCAGGAAATCCGGTATGGGATCCCGCCATTAACGGAAAATGGGAAGTACATAATGGGATTTTGGGTCCCCCCAAAAGTCTTGATTTACAATTTTGGGGACTGTGATTCAAAGGGTGTCACATTTGCCTCTTTATGGATAAACTTTAAAAAATACCCAATTCTTCTCATCAGGATACCAAAACATTTGTTTATTGGATTAGCGGTGCCCTCTTTCAGTGAAGGGGGAGTAACGGTCAACGGACTGAGATATACTCTCTGTGAAGTGACTGGGCCGGAAAAACTCCCTCCTGGAATGATCGCTCCTTACAGCCAGTTCTATTTTGAGGGTGGCAATTATTCATATGAATTGATAAGGTGAGAGTCGCTCAGTCTTTTTTGGTGGAAGAAAATAAGCGTTTTAAAAAATCGGTTCGATGGTGTCCTGTCTGAGGATCTTCGAAAATCATCCTTTCCGTTGTTTGGCGAAACTTGGCCCTTTCTATGTACCGGTCGTGTTTATCCAAAGTGTTCTCATCATATGCCTGTCTTTTCTCTTCATCTCCCAAAATCATAAAAGCGGCTTCTATCCGGTCCAGCATTTGTTGTCGTTCTTCTTCTTTGAGGAGAGTGTAATGTGCGAGTGAATCCTTGGAATAAGCGGCTTTTCCGATCAAGTAGGCTTTTTCGATCTCCTTAAATGAGGCGTTTCGACTCACATTGAGGATGTCATAATGATCCATATCTTCGATTTTTATTTTCACCATAGTTCTGCCCGAGCTAAAAAATACCATCTATGAGTCACAATCGAGTATTTTTTCTGTCAGAGATTTTATACAGCTTGAAACTTCCGAGTCAGGATGATTTATGATGTATGGAGATATATTTTTTAGGCTCCAGTGGACTTTTTCATCAAACGGAACAGTACCAAGAAAATTGAGATCGATAACGAGGTATTTCTGTACAACTTGAGCAATTGATTGACCGAGAATGTAATCTTTTTCATCCCTTGCCTTATTAATTATAAGACAGGGTTTGAACCTCTTTAAAGCTTTATAAAGGACATCGGCATAGTATTTGTCATAGGAAATGATCTCATTAAGGAAAGTGTAAATCGATTTAGAATTCTCTTTTATCTGAGTGGATATCTTTTCGACCAAACTTTCAATTTTGTAATAGTCTATGTAGATCTTGAGAATTCTGATGATGCAGGATTTGAGAAAGTAATAGGCATTTTCTATGGATGTGGGCTCGGGATTAACGACAAGGATTCCAGGATTAGAGAGGAGAAAAAAATCGATACAGTTGTAGGAAGCTCCTGTCCCAATATCGATGATCACTCTTTTTGCATCGAATGCTTTAATCTGTCGGATTAACTTGAGTTTTTTGTAATAGTTCAGATTGGCCGTAAAAAGGAGAGAGTCAGTGCCTCGGATCAGATTAACTCCCTTAAATGGTGTGATGACGGCCGTATCTTTGAGATGATTGATTTTGTTGCTGAAAAAATCTCCGAGATCGACTTCGGTTTCCTTCATTCCAAGAAAAGTATGTAAATTCGGGCCGCCAAAATCGGCATCGATTAATACAATGTCTTCTTCTTTTGAAGCGAGATTAAGGGCAAGATTGGCCGTGATAAAGCTTTTTCCTGTCCCCCCTTTTCCACCGCCGATGGCCCAAATCGTTTTGTTCGTGATTTGGTGTGCAGAAAGAGAAGGAATCAAATTGACTGGGTTCATCTCAATCCTAAATCCTTAGCCTGAAATCTTTTTCTTATTTTAATTTACCACAAAACGTACAAAAATTTAATCAAAATGGCCAAATTTTTTAGCCTTGCTGTATTCAGAGTGATGAAAACAGTGATGAAACAGTTGAATTTTGTGCTTATTTTTGATATTTTAACCGTTTACAAGTTTTTGGTTGAAGAGAGAGGTGTCTTTGAAAACATATGGTGACTTTGACAGCAAATTCAGATTTGTGATTGTGGCATCAAAAAGAGCTAAACAGTTATTAAAAGGATCAAAACCCAAGATAAAATCTAAATCTAAAAATCTTATCCGGATCGCTCAGGAAGAGGTCCTGGAAGGATTGGTAGAATATGAAATAGTCGATTCTGTTTCGGAAGAGCTTCAGGTTTCTGAAGAAGATATGTTTATCGGCGAAGAACTAGACATCGGTATCGAGGATCTAGGGAAAGAAGTCAAAGAGGCGAAAGAAGAAGTCGTTGTGGAAGTGAAAAAAAAGAAAAGCCCAGCGGAGAGCATTAAAGATACGGTTAAGAAAAAAGTCAGAAAAAAGGTCAGCGAAAAGAAAAAGTAATCCTGTCTGTTATCTGGTTTCCAATCAAACCTTGGAATTATTTTTTTTCCCTAACTCCGAATAAAGATCGATGTAATTTTTTTTCAAAAAATCTGTTCTTGAAAAACCCAATGAAGACGCAAATCTTACGATTTGACTTTGTTCTCCTTCCAATTCGATAAAATATCCAACCGGAGTTTCGTCCAAACAGATAGTCAGTTTTTTGTGTCTGAACACTGTTCTGAACTTATCGTACTGGAATTTGGGGACAAAACCTAAAGATTTAATGATTTTTCTGATCTGATTCACGTTATGGACTTCTGTTTCGTATTCCTGACGGATCTTGAACTGTCTGGATTTTTGAGGAGAACCCTTGAAGGTTAAATAGGCTTTTTTCTTAATTTTTCTCAGTCGAAACGCCTGCCGTTTCTTGGTCAAAGTTGAATCGGAAAAATCGTAAAGCGTGTTCTCTTCAAAAGTGCGTTCTCTGACCAATTGGGCGCCTTGTTCAACAATTTTTTGGGCCATTTCCTTAGGATTTTTGATTTGGATTTTTACCTCGATCTCGACCATTGAGAATTTCCCTTGTGAATGTATGAAGTTTTATAGAGATCTGTTTAAAACAAAATCTGAGACCATTGCTAAAGTGTCTCTATAAATAGATTTTGGAAATGATTGTATCAAATCCTTTGACTTCAGCGCAAATTCCTCTGCTTTGTGAAAGGTGTACTCAAGAGCTCCGTTAGATTTAACCATCTTGAGAATTTTTTGTGTTGAATTTTCAGATAGATCTTTTTCGTTCAAGATTGTTGCGATTCGGTTTTTGTTTTCTGCTTTATCTACTTTTAAAGTGTAGATGAGAGGAAGTGTGATACGTTTTTCACTCAAATCTGAAAGAACAGGTTTGCCAAGAATGTTCGCCTCTCCTGAAAAATCTAGAAGATCATCGATCAATTGAAAACTCATTCCAAGGTTTCTTCCGCATAAGATGAGCCGGTTAAGCTCATCTTTTGAGGCCCCTCCCAATATACCTGCAATCTGGCAGGATGCGGCAAATAATGATGCGGTTTTTTTGTCCAGAATTTCCAAGTATTCTTGCTCTTTGATGTTGAGGTTTCCACTCATATAGTATTCAAACAATTCTCCATCGATCATTTCAGCCGAAACATCGGTCAGGATTTGAGTGATGTCCTTAAAATTGCTTTCTAGAGATAGTCCGAGGGTTTTGATGTATAAATAATCACCCAGCAGGACCGTGATATTCGGTCCCCATTTTGCATGAACGGTCTCTTTGCCTCTTCTCGTATTCGAATGGTCGATGATGTCATCATGAAGAAGGCTGGCTGTGTGAATCGTCTCAATCAATGCAGACATGCGGATGTGCTCTTTGCCTTTGTACCCCAAGATTTTGGCACAGAGGATGAGAAGGGCAGGGCGGATTCTTTTCCCGCTTTTCTGAAAGAGATAAGAACTGATTTCAGAGATGATCACGTTGGATGACTTGGAGAAGAGCTGGAGGGTTTTTTCTACCTCATCTAAATCGCCTTTGATATTTTTGTAGAGCAGTGCTAATGAAGGTTTTCCCTTCACATGAGAAGAGAAATAATCTTTGATTTCGTCTTTCATTGACGTCGGACTGAATTCCACTGAATCTTTCATTGTGCGGCCTTATCTTAACATCTCAAATTTGATATTTCAATTCCAAAGAGCGAGGTGAAATTCAGGGTTGTCTGATCCGAAAAAGCGGGCCAAGAAATGTCTTTTATTTCTGCGATTAACTGAGCGATGTCATTGACGAATTTAGGTTCATTCCTTTTAATTTTTCCCCTGAATGGAGCAGGAACAAGAAAGGGAGAATCGGTTTCAATAAACAGGTGATCTAAAGGCGTTTTTTTTGCCACATCTCGCAGGTTAAAAGCTTTTGGAAATGTGACAATTCCTGAAAAAGAGATAGAGAAGCCTTTGTCCAGCATGGTTTTTGCAAAATCCCAATCCCCTGTAAAACAATGAAGAACTCCACCTCTGGTAAAGGACTCTTCTTCTATACAGTCGATGATGCTTTGAGAGGCCTCACGGCTGTGAATAATGACGGGCAAGTCCAGTTTCTGGGCCAGGTGGAGCTGCTGCCGAAAAACAGGAACTTGAAGATCTGGTGGAGAAAAATTGTAGTGAAAATCAAGGCCGATTTCACCGACAGCGTGAATTATTTTGTCTTCTGCCAGGCTTTCAATTTTTGCCAATGATTCTGCTGTGAAATCTTTTGCTTTGTGAGGATGAACTCCTCCAGAGGCATAAATATTTTCATACGTTCTGGTGAGTTCTGATGTGATTTGGATACTTTGAGGCTCCGTGATTTCCCCAGGGCAGAGAATGGCTTCGACTCCTTCCCTGAAAGCGGATTGGATTACATCAATGCGGTCTTCATCAAAAGCGGACATGCTCAGATGAGCATGGGAATCGATGATGCCGTGTTTGATGTTTTCGATGGAATCTCTAGCCTATTGAAGAACCAGGCGTTTCAGATATCTGAAAGGGATAGCTCCAAAACTGAGCACTTCGGACAAAAATTCTTTTTGATTGTATGAATCGCCCTTAAGATTCTTGTATTCTTCTTCTATAGCCTTGTATTCCTGCAGTCCGACATAAGGGTAGGCGGCTGCCAGAGGATTGAGCAGAATTTCATTCCATACCCGTTCGGCTTCGCTTTGAGTATAAAAACCGACTCTTTTCATATAATCGATTGCATTCTCTTTTGTCCATGTGTCTTCGTGAACATGGAATTCGACGATAAAACTGACAACAGGGCGCAGATCGAATTTAAGCTGGTTGAGCCTGAGCCAGAGGTCATAGTTGCCGTATCCTGATTTCATCATCTGCTCTCCAAATATGTAAGGCCATCCCATGAGGACAGGTTTATTAGGAAAAAGTTTTCTGATAAGGGACGCATTGGCGTAGGTTTTGACAGCCGGCACAAAACATCCGGGATAAACGGCTCCTACTGTCCAAAACGGTAGAAACATGTTCGTGTATTCCTCAAGTAAGGATTCGAGTTCATCCGTTTCCATGTTTTCCAAAAGAGGGGCTATCTGAAGAGAAAAAGTCCCATCTGGATCATAGGGTTTCGGGAAAACAACTTTCAGCCAGGATGTCTGCAGAGCCTCGGGCGGAGCAGGCGTGATTTCAAGAGGATCTGCTGGCAGGTCGGCAAATTGTTTTTCCTCAAGATAACTTTTGACTTCTGGAATGAGAGAATTGACTTTAGCAATAAATTCATCTTGAGTCACATGATTGTTCTTTATCCTATCGAATACATGAGATATAACAGAGTAGTACAACTGATCTTCTGTCAAGTTGGAGGGAGGATTTTCGATGTCGAATTCTGGATCCATGATCTTGTAAATTGCAAAACAATTCTTAAACATCTCATTGCGAATATTTTTAGCATCGGCTTCTGCCTGAGCAAGCAGTTCCTGAACAGGGATATTATTCAGGAAAGTTGTGCGGACGAGTCTGGCATGGGCTTCAACCAGTCTAAAAGTTCCTGTCGACCTGGGCAGAAGTTCATTCATCAGGAAATTCTGGTAGTCCTCCAACGCTGGGATGATTTTTGCCAGGTTGGTCTGCATTTTGGCTTTAACGCTGTCGGAAGTCAAATCAATGATCCCGGGAAGTTCATTTTTATAAAAATTTAAAATAGCTGGGAATTGATCGATAGCAGTCTGGGTGTAGATCTCGGCCGGAGTTTTAAAGCTCTTTTTGGTTTCTGCGATAAATCTCTCCAGTTCTTTTAGTCGTGCTTCCGCATTTTTTGCCTGTGCTTCGGTAGGAGCAGCTCCTTCCGTGAACAGGGCCCGAATACAGTTCATTAAAATGGTATTGATATAGAGGGGATTGTATTCCCACGGCACGAGCATTTCGTGCTGCATGACATCAATATCAAGAGCATTGACGATCAGGTCATGATCGATCTGGAGATCTGGGCTCAAGGTTCGGCTATTGATATCGACCACGATTTGCTTGTTGAATGCATCCATTTCTTCGCGCCTCTTCTCGATTGTTTTTTCCCTAAAGTCCTCTAGCTTGTCATTGTATTTGTTGAAACCGGCGAGTGTAGCTGCGGTCGGATAAAAACTCCAGTAGGCATCAAGATATTCGTCTAGGATTTTCTGGAATTTCTCATCTTCAGCATTTTGTTGAGAAAAGAGTTGAGTCGTGCTCATCACTGTAAAAATCAACACTAATAACAGAATGGCTGTTTTCTTCATTGAATCCTCCTTGATAATCTTCAAGATCTTTTGCTGGATCTTTTTGTATAATTCTCCAAAATCAAAAATTGCACATTACCAAAAAATATCAAATAAGGCAACTTTCTCTTTTTCCTCTGATTTGCACTACCACTTTATCACCGCAGATGCCCAGGTGAAACCTGAACCAAATGCCGTTAATACAACGGTGTCTCCTTGTTGAATTCGTCCGCTTTTAACGGCTTCATCAAGGGCTATAGGGATCGATGCGGCTGTCGTGTTGCCAAATCGATCGATATTTCTTATGACTTTTTCGACAGGTATTTGTAGAATCCGGGCCACCATCAGGCTAATTCTGTCATTGGCCTGATGAGGTATCAAAAAATCGACGTCTTCAATAGTGAGTCCGTTATGTTTTAGAGCGATATGAACAGATTTGGGCATTTTTTCCGATGCATTCTTGAACACTAACTTACCATTCATCTTTGGAAAGTGTCTTTTATCTTCCATAAATTCTGGATAGAATGTGGGATGGTCTTTTGGAGACGGCGTATTCATCCAGAGTTCTTTGGCAAATCTTCCATCAGAAAAGATGTGTGTGGAAAGCACTCCACGGCCATCGTCTTTTTCATTGGGCTCAAGAATAACAGCGGCACCTCCATCGCCAAAGAGAACGGCCAAATCTCTCCCCTCGTCAGAATAGTCGAGATTTGAGGATTGGACTTCCGCAGCAACGAGGAGAATTTTCTTGTACATGCCTGCCTGAATATAACCGGATGCGGCTGAAAGTGCGTAGATAAATCCACTGCACTGATTGCGAATATCCATCGCGCCAATTTCATATAATCCCAGTTTTGACTGGACAAGAACACCTATGCCCGGAAAGTAATGATCGGGTGAGAGTGTGGCGGCAATGATGAGATCGATGTCCGATTTGTCTATCTGAGCGTCTTCTATCGCCCTCAGGGCTGCCTCGGTAGCTAGATCCGAAGAACCGATCCCTTCTTCTGCGTAATGCCTCTCCCTGATCCCTGATCTCTGTTGTATCCATTCGTCGGTTGTGTTCATGACCTCTTCAAGATCAATATTTGTCACAACTTTGGGAGGGACGTAGTGTCCTATCCCGGATATAATCGCTTTTTTACTCATTTTTTAATTAGATTGATTATAATAAACGAAATAACGAATATAAAGCAAGAAAAAAAGCATAGCCTTGGTATACTCAGGATTCAATATATCTCCTCTTTCTTTAATCATTTACGTCTCTTCCCCTCTAATTGTTTACCTTTGCAGATTTGTTCTGTTGAACTTTATCTACGGTTGATTTATCATCTTTTTGTGAGGTTCATGAAAAAAATTGGGCGGCGACCCTCTTTTGAAGGGAGGATAATTTGAGGAAGTCTGCGGTGGCCGTTCTTTTAATATTTATGGTTTTATCTTGTTTAGGGAGTCAGGAAGAAGATCTTATCAAGATCGATGCAACGATTAGCCCCAACCGCCTGTCAAAAGGAAAAGAAGGGAACGTCGTTCTTAGATTCCGCGTAAAAGAAGGCATCACTATCAATCCGCAACCTTCTCTCACGATAGAGCTGAGCCCGTCAGAGGAACTTGTTTTTTCCAAAGATTTTTTTACGGCATCCGACCTTGAAATTGAAATTATGGAAGAGGAAGGAAGGGAATATCTTGTTTTAACTAAACAGATTGAGATCCCTTTTATGGTCAGCGAGGAGGCCGTAAAAGGAGTGCATTCCCTTGAAGGGAAAGTCAAATATTTCGCTTATTCTAAAGCAGAAAACTGGTGTTTGAAAACGACATCTTTATTTACGGCCTTATTCTACACTCGCTAGAGCCAACCTGCGTTTTCGTACCAATCTATTGTTTCTTGTATGGCATCATGGAAGGGGAGGAGTGGAGTAAATCCAAGTTTTTCCTGGATTGCGTCTGTATTGACGATCCAGGCTTTCTGTTTCATTTCCAAGTATTTCTCTCGGCTGAGGAGACTGGGATTGTTTCTGATTTTTCCTAAAAATTCAGCGAAAAGATAGGCTGGGTATAGTGTGCAGAGAGGTAGTTTTATTGTCCAGAGATTCACATTCAGTGCTTTTCCGGCGGCCAATCCAATTTCGTTCCAACTGTGCGGAACTGGATATGCCACATGGAATATACTCCCACTTTCTAAAGAATGACGACTTGAGAGGTCGAAAGCATTGATCAGATCTTTTACATAACACAAACTGACGAGTCGCTGTACTCTTCCCAAGGAGGGGAGGATTCCTCTTTTGATGAACTTAAAATAGGGGAGAAGAACAGGATCTCTTGGTCCAAAAAGTGTGGGGGCTCTTAAAACAACTAGAGGAAAACGACCTTTAAATTTGAGAGCTTCTTCCTCAGCTTTAAGTTTGCTTTTTCCATAGGGTGAGAGGGGGGCGGGAGGGCTATTCTCTCTGACAGGTTGACCTTCGAAACTGGGTCCGCAGACGGCCTGACTGCTCAGGAAAACAAATCTCTTCACCTTGACTTTTTGAGCCAGCAGTGCCTGTAAAAGACTTGCTGTTCCCTGTTGGTTTACTGTATAATAGCGATTCGATTGATTGGCTTTTGTGATACCTGCAATATGGAAAACATAATCGATATCACCGGGAAGTGGAGGAATAGAAAATAAGTCTCCTTCAAGAATTTCCAGATCCAGGCCTTCCAGCCATTTCAAATTGTTTCTGTTCCGGACCAGTGCATAAATATCAGCCTTCTGATCAAGAAAATAATCGATCAAATGGCTTCCAATGAATCCCGTTCCCCCGGTGACAAAGATTTTCATTGTTCAAATTGTATGGAATTCAGCGAATTTGGTCAATCAGATAGAGATCTTTAAGGAAAAATATGATCGATTTTGCTAAAATGAAATCAAGAACCAAATCTTTTGATGGAGGTCATTGTGGGCCTTTTTGATAAGTGCATTAGTTTCACTCGTGCGGAAGAGGCCGTTAAAATAGGGATGTACCCATACTTCTCCCCTATTCAAAAGGTGAGAGGAAATAAAGTGAGAGTTGACGGCAAAAAGATGATCATGGTGGGATCGAATAATTATCTAGGACTGCTCGAGAATCCAAAAGTACAGAGGGCTGCCAGAAAAGCTGTGACAAAATACGGCGTGGCCACATGCGGATCAAGGTTTTTAAACGGAACTCTTGATATACACGTTGATCTTGAAAAAAGGCTTGCACAATTTCTAGGGAAGGAAGAGGCTCTGGTTTTCAGTACAGGATTCCAAACGAATCTGGGCATAATTTCCACAATAGCCGGCAAAGATGATGTTGTTTTTGCAGACCGCGGTGACCATGCGAGTATTGTAGACGCCTGCCGGCTTTCCTTTGCGACCGTCCACAAGTTCAAACACAATGATATGGATGATCTTGAACGGTTGCTTGCTTCAGAAGACAAAAATGTTGGCAAGCTGATTGTTGTTGATGGAGTTTTTAGTATGGAGGGGGATTTGTCGAATCTGCCCGAAATAGTAAAAATCGCCAAAAAATATAACGCCAAGATTTTAGTTGACGATGCACACGGCATTGGTGTCATGGGGAAAAATGGCAGAGGGACGGCCGAGCATTTTAATCTTGAACATGAGATTGATCTCATAATGGGAACATTCAGCAAGTCCTTTGCCTCTCTGGGAGGATTTGTTGCAGGTGAGAAAAAGGTCATTCATTTTATAAAACACCATGCTCGGTCTTTGATATTTTCTGCCAGCATGACTCCATCATCTGTGGCAACCGTCCTGGCCACACTTGAAATCATCGAAACTGAACCAGATCGCAGGCAAAGGTTGTGGGACGTAACAAAGAGAATGAAATCCGGATTTGAAGATATGGGCTACAATACAGGGTCAACAGAAACTCCCATTATCCCCGTTATCATTGGCAATGACGAATTGACCTTCATGCTGTGGAAGATGCTCAGAAACGATGGCATCTTCACTAATCCAGTTATATATCCGGCTGTTCCCAAAAATCAAACCCTCATCCGGACAAGTTATTCTGCATCCCATACTGAAATTGAATTGAATAAAGTGCTTTCTTCCTTTGAAAAAAATGGCAAAAAACTTGGACTTTTTAAGTAATTGGAACAAAATTCAAATCTTCGAGTTTAATAAATGATGAAAAAAAAAATAGCTTTAAGTACATTCATTCTTATTGTGGGTTTTTCTTTTTTGAGAGGAGCCCAAATAACAGCTCAAGTCCTCCCCGTCGACCAAATCAAGGCCGGTATGAAAGGCAAAGGCAGGACTGTTTTTTCCGGAAACAAAATTGAAGAATTTAATGTTGAGATCTTAGGTGTTCTCCATAATTGGCAGCCGAAGAAGGATTTGATTCTTGCCCGACTTGAAGGGGAAATCCTTGAACAAACGGGTGTCATGGAGGGGATGAGTGGCAGTCCTGTTTACATAGACGAAAAATTAATAGGAGCGGTCTCCTACAGCATCGCGACGTTCTCCAAAGATGCTTTATCCGGAATCACGCCTATTGAAGAAATGCTGAAGATAGAAGAGAGAGAGCTTCCTAAAGCTTCCTTTTCAGTGAGTATTCCAGTAAAGAAACATATGACTTTAGACGATCTATTTGAGGTTCAAAAGAATTATTTCAATACCCATTCTGCGAGTGTGGTTCAAGGTCAGACTTTAACTCCATTAAACATCCCTCTTGTTTTCAGCGGCTTTTCTCCCAGGGTGCTCGAGAAGGCCACCCCATTTTTCACCCACATTGGTTTTGCGCCAATCAGTGCCGGTCCCAGCGGTCAAGCTATGGACAAAATCCCTTTTCAAAAATTAAGACTTCGCGGAGGCGATCCTGTTGGCGCTCAGCTGATCTCTGGTGATATGGAAATGACAGCCATTGGTACGGTCACATATGTTGAAGGGGACAAAGTGCTGGCTTTTGGCCATCCTCTGTATAATTTAGGTGCTGTCGATTATATCATGACTAGAGCAAAAGTCCTGACACTTCTTCCCAGTTTGCAGACATCGTCCAAGCTTGCCGTAACGGATGTTCCTGTGGGTCGTTTTACTCAGGACCGCAATGCCGGTGTTTTTGGGGAACTGGGAAAAAGTCCTAGGCTTATCCCTATAAATATCAGACTTCTCAATGATCACGATGAAAAAACTTATAAGATTAACATTATTGAAGATAAAATTTTGACTCCCTCACTGGTCAATGTTGTTCTTGCGAATATCCTCTATGCGGAAGAGAGAGCTATAGGCGATCTCTCTCTTGACTTTAGAGGGACGGTTTTTCTAGATAACGGAATGAACATTCGTCTTGAAGATCTCTTTTCCGGAAATTATGATGCCTCAGCGACAAATCTTTCAAGCCTCGTGGCGTCGATTGTATTTTATCTGACCAGTAATGAATTTAGAGATTTAGCCATCCATAGGATCGATCTTGCTATTAGAGCTTATGAGGAACTGAAAGTGGCGGTCTTGGAAAAGGTTTTGCTGGACAAGTATGATGTCTCTCCGGGGGAAAGGATCCAAATGAAAATTTACACACGGAATTTCCGTGGAGAAAGTTCACTCCAGGAAGAGATTTCATTTCAAGCACCTAACCTGCCTTCGGGATCAGAATTTTATCTTGTGGTCGCTGATTCAACATCTTTGCGACAGGTGGAGTTGGGGCAGTATCAGACTCAAGCCTTCATACCCAGAAGCCTCAACCAACTGATCAGACTTTTAAGCAGTCTGCGCAAAAATAACCGCATCTATGTTAAAATCATCGGATCAAAACCAGGATTATTTCTCAAAGGAGAGGAACTGCCAAACCTGCCTCCCACAATGAAATCAATGTTTTCTTCGTCCCGTGCGACGAGTTCAACGCCCACGGATCTCGAAACATCCACTCTTGGTCAATATCAAATACCGGTGCCTTTTGTTTTCCAGGGGCTCTCGGTGATTCCGATTAAAATAAAAAATTGAAACAGAATGAGTTTCTGGAAACTAGAAAGTAGGAGATTTTTCATATGAAAAAATTGCGTTATCTCTCTATCGGCCTGTTGTTGATCTCAGTTGTGGCTGCACTTGGGGTAATTCCTCAAAAATGGACACTGATAAATTTCAACGACTTCCTCACTGGTAAATTTGAAGGTATTTCTGTTACCTATGACGGTGTCCTCTCTCTTTCTCCAAAAGAGGAGAATTTTGAAGGGCCTGACGAAGAATTCTATCTGTCACTCCTCATTGATTCGGACGGTTCTGCATTTCTCGGGACTGGCCACGATGGGAGACTCTACAAGGTGACAAAGGATGGAAAATTTGAACTGTATTTTAAAGTGCCTGAAATGGACATCACCTGTCTGGCCTTGGACAGAAAAGGAAATCTATTTGCCGGAACCTCTCCAAACGGAAATATCTGGAAAATTACGGAACAGGGAAAAGGAGAAGTCTTCTTCAATCCACAAGAAAAATATATCTGGGACCTGGAGTTTACACAAAATGGAAATCTTTTGGCCGCTGTTGGTGAAGGTGGTGGAATTTATGAAATTAATCAGGATGGTCAAGGAGGTCTCATTTTTGATGTAGAAGAAAATCATATTCTCTGTATGATGTGGGATAAAGACAAAAATCTTTTCGCCGGAAGTGGGGGACAGGGATTGATCTTTCGTCTGGCCGGAGGCAAAAAAGCGTCAGTCCTTTTTGAATCTCCATATGAAGAAATAAAGAGTATCACTATGGATGGGGATGGAAACATCTACGCCGCCTGCAGTGGAAGGATTATCCAGCCGAAGCCAGAAAAGAGTCCAGTTGTTTCATCAGGAGCTGCTACGGATGTCACAATTACTGTGTCCGCAGAAGCAAAGAGTCCAGTGCCGGCAGTCCTCCCTGGGGAGAATCAACCCAGTGCACTCTATAAAGTCAGTCCAGAAGGTGTCACCAAAACACTTTGGCAGTCTAACGATGAATTGATTTACACTCTGCTGTGGGATAGGCCTAAACAACAGCTTCTCTTTGGGACAGGCAAACATGGAAGAATATATGTGATCGAAAAAAATGAAAAAGTGTCTCTTATCTGTCAAAGAGATTCTGAGCAGATCTATCTTCTCGAGCCATCTGGCAATACCCTTTATACACTAGCGAACAATCCCGCCAGTTTTTTGGTGCTTCATCCGGAACAGAGATTTGATGGAGTATACACAAGCCGGATTTTTGATACAAAGAATATATCCTCTTGGGGAAAAATAGATTGGAAATCCGAAGTTCCCGATGGGGCGTCGCTCCAGATTCAGACGAGGAGCGGCAATTCTGAAGAACCCAACCAGACCTGGAGTGAATGGTCTCCTCCTTACAGCAACATCCAGGGAGAACAAATCCTGAGTCCAAAAGCACGTTTTATACAGTTCAAGGTTTTATTTAAAGCCCTCTCAGGAAAAGCCTCCCCTCAGTTCTCTGATGCTACACTTTTTTATCTTCAGACGAACGTGCCTCCACATATTTCCAATCTCGAGCTTCTTCCTTCCAATGAAGTGTTTCTCAAACCTTTTAACCAGGATGAAATCATATGGGGGCAGAACCTATCCTCATCCGATTTGGCTCAGAACAAGGATGCAGCAAAAATATTCATAGCGACGAAAAAAGTCCAAAGAAAAGGATTCCAGACCGTCGTTTGGGACGCTGAGGATAAAAATGGAGATTCTCTAGTTTATTCTATCCTTATCCGGAATGAGGAAGACAACAAGTGGCGTATGCTCAAAGAAGACTGGGTGGAAAAAATATTTGCTTTTGATACCCTCACTTTTCCAGATGGGAATTATTTTATAAAGATAGAAGCAACAGATTCCCCTTCAAACCCTGTAGGTATGAATCTCAAATCAGAAAAAATCAGCCGGCAACTGACAATCGACAACTCACTTCCCGTAATCAAGAATCTTCAAGTAAACAGGGATAAAAACAATGTCACAATTCGCTTTATGGCGGAAGATGCCTTTTCTTTTATTAAAGATGTCCAGTTTCTTATCCGTCCCGACGAGTGGAGGACGATATTTCCAAAGGATGGCATCTGTGATTCTAAAATTGAAGAATTTGAGGTGACAGTATCTCTGACTCCGGAATCCGATGACCTTATCACGATTAAAGCAAATGATAGTCGGGATAATGTGGGCGTCGCCCGCCACATCTATAAATAATTCAGGTTATTTGACTCGTTCGAGGTACTTATCTTCTCGAGTATCGATACGGAGAACATCTCCCTCTTTTATAAATTGAGGAACATTAACAATAATGCCTGTTTCTAGGGTAGCTGGTTTATTGCTTGCCGTTTGAGTGGCACCCTTTAGAAAAGGTGGAGTCTTTATGACTTTGAGTTCGATAGTCAGAGGAGGGTTGACTCCAACGGGAACACCTTCAAACATTTCGATTGAAAATACCACATTCGGTATCAAGTAGTTCACTGTATTTCCCAGGATGTCGGAGTTGAGATGAATTTGTTCATAATTAGACTGGTTCATAAAAATATATTCATCCCCTTCTTGGTAAAGATATTCCATTTCTATCTCCTCGAGATAGACCTGTTCAACGCGGTCCTTCGAACGGAATCTATAATCGTGCAAAGTTTTGTCTTTAAGCTTCCGGAGTTTAGTCTGGATGATTGCCTGTCCTTTTCCTGGAGTGATATGTGTTGTTTCAAAAACCTTATAGAGTTCTTCTTCGACTTTCAAAATCATGCCTTTTCTCACCTGAGTGGCATTAATCATGACTCCTCCTGGTGTGTCCTTTAAGATTCAATCCTGACTCCTTCTCCAATGTGTATGATAAAAGGTTTGGTGTCTAATCGCCTCAATGCTTCAGCCACCTCTTCTGCTCGAGTGGGCGAATACGCAAAGACACAACCTCCACCTCCTGATCCGTTCCCTTTGCCACCTAAAGCTCCAGCTTGAAGTGCCGCATAGAGCATCTGGTCAATTTTTGGAGTGGATATTTTCAGGTAGTTATGGAGTACATCTTGCTGGCGGGAAAGGAGGTCTCCAAATTGAGCATGATCGAATATCTCGGACTTAAAGAGAACTTCTCCTTCAGCAGTCAGATCTCGCGTGAGCAGAGTCCCTGTAAGCAGGTCTCTCTCGTTTTTATCCAATTGCTCGATGTCTTCCATATATTCTTGCAGAGGTGAAGTTTTGAGTCGAAATTCGGTCCTCTCCTTTTGGATTTTCTTCACTCCTTTGAGAACATGGGTTTTGATAAAACCGAGTGTTCCTGTGGTATCTTTCCTTTGGAGCGAGTCGGCCAAGACAAATGATCCAAGAGTGTTTTTAAGCTGTGTGACCTGAAGTTTATCTTCGAAATGAATGGAAACCACTCCTCCCATTGCGGAAGAGTAATGATCCATTTTCCCGCCGGGTTCTCTAAACTCAGACACCTCTCCCATAAACGCCAAATTTGCTATGGCTTCTGGAAGTCCGGCTCTTTGATCTTGAACGGTTTCGAGAAGAAATTTTGTCCAGGCTACAACTAGAGCGGAAGAACTGGCTGTGCCGGAATTGATAGGAATAGTCCCTCGGATTTGGCAGTCCCAACCAGAATCTGGAATCCGGCCTTCTCTCTGAAGAATGTTGATCGTACTTTTCAGATAGTCTCGGGCTTTACTGTATTCGAGTTCTTCTCCCAGCGGAAAGGATTCCTCTTCACCGATATCAGGCAGGTCGATGACAATAGTTGGGTCAGACCTCCTCTTTCCGGAGATGGTGATGCGGAGATTAATAGCTGCTGCAATTATTGGAAGTCCAAAATAATCCTGATGTTCCCCAAACAGGCAAATTCGTCCCGGAGCCGATACCTTTAACTCATGTTTATGCATGATATCTTATTATGCAGAGTCAACATGCCCTGTCAAGACAGCCAAAAATTGAAAATCTCCATTTTTGTGATTTTTTTAGACGTTTAGGAAGATATGGAGAAATCATATAAGAAGGAATCTGAAAATGATGGAAAAAGTGACATCCGAGGATTTAGCCTTTCGGAGTTATGTTTCTCGAGGGAAGTCGACAAGGTCGGCCGCTGAGTATGTTTGAGCACGGGTGATTTGAATAAAATTGGTACGTGTCTTCTTGAGAGTCCATCTGAGGTGAGTGAATTATACCTGCGGAGTTACGCAAGCGCCGAGAGGCCTCCTTTCTATAGGGGAAAATCCTACTGCCTAAAATGGAGGGGTGGTGTGGCGGCGTTAAAAATCCGAGTGGAGCGTTTCCACTTTTTCAGATTTCATATTTGTGATTATTTGTCCCTGTTTTGAATTCGTTCTTGAAATCATGGAAATGAGGATACTCCCAAAAATAGTTGGGTTGAGGAGGAGTTGATTTTAGCCAGGTATTCTTTTATAAAGACTCTAGATAAAACAATGGCTGAGATTTATTTTTTGGGAACAGGGGGTTGGATTGCCACCCGAGAGAGAGACAACACTTCTTTAATGATCCAGCATAACGAAAAACTCGTCCTTGTCGACTGTCCTGGGAGTGTTATTCAAAAAATTAAAAAAATCGATCTCAATCCGGAGTCAATTGTTTCCGTTATTATTACACATGTTCACCCAGATCACGTATATGGTCTGCCCTCTTTGGTGCACAGTTTGATGCTGGTCGATTGCACGATTTATCTGTATGGCAAAAAAGAGAGTATCCTTTTTTGCCAAAATTTGCTCGATCTTTTTCACCTCCGGGAAGAAAAAATAAAATGCCGCATAAATTTTGTCCCTGTGAAATCAAAAGAGGATTTTTTTGTGCTTCCCTCACTTTCCTGCTCCTGTTTAGATGTGCCACATCATCCTTCGTCGCTTGCTTTTTCTTTTGAGTTCAAAGATTCGAACAAAAGACTCTTCTTTTCAGGAGATACTCCCATCTACCCACCAATTTTTGAAGCGGCCAAAGACATCGATTATCTTATCCATGAATGTAGCGCGCCTAAAAGATATTTTGATTTGTACCCCATTCTTTATGATATACACACCTGTGCTTATGACCTGGGCCGTTTGAGTCAGAACAGCGGGGTGAAGTGCCTGATACCCTGCCATATTTTTGGCGATCTCGATTTTTCCGAATCTGAAATTGAACAGGAGCTCAGAAAAAGTTATTTTGGCCGTCTTTATTTTCTGAATGATTTGGAGAAACTGAGTATTTGAATTTGTGATGGAGGTTATATGAAAATATTTTATCTTGGCCTTGCTATGATATTCCTTCTTACCTACGTTTCCTGTTTGTCTCCTTCCGATAAGAGCGAAATCGATCTTATCCTTCTAAATGGAGTTGTCTGGACAGTCAATCCGGACCAGCCGTGGGCCGAGGCCGTTGCGATCTCTGGTCAGAATATTTTTGCAGTTGGTTCTACAAAAGCCATAAAAAAGCTGGAAGGATCTGCCACAAAAACGATGGATCTCCAAGGTGCTTTTGTACTTCCAGGATTTATCGATAGCCACACACATTTTTTAAACGGGGGATTTTCTCTCTCCAGTATTCAGTTGGTAGACGTAAAGAGTCAAGAGGAATTTATAGCAAAGATCAAAGAGAAAGCTGAATCTACTGGGAAGGGTGAATGGATTCTCAACGGGAATTGGGACCACCAAAAATTCGATCCTCCGCAATTGCCTCATAAGGATTGGATTGATTCTGTCACTCCGCATAATCCTGTGTGCATTAGCCGCTATGACGGTCATATGGTTCTCATCAATTCAGCTGCGATGAAAATAGCGGGGATAACCAATAATACTCTTTCTCCTCCAGGTGGCGAAATCATCAAGGACAGTTTAATCGGTGAACCAACCGGTATATTAAAAGATGCAGCCATGGAGCTTGTTTTTCAACACATTCCAGAATTTACACTTGATGAAAAAAAGAAAGCGGCGGTCGCTGCCCTAGAACATGCGGCACAACTGGGGGTAACCACTATACATGATATGAATTATGAGGAAAGTGCCTTGGCTTTGGAGCAGCTCTTTAAGAACAAAAAACTTACGGCTCGTTTCCATGGGTACACGCCCATATCTCATCCTGAATATCTTTCTACAGTCAAATCAAAAATTCCTCCGAACCAATCTTATTTAACACTGGGAGGATTAAAAGGTTTTGTTGACGGTTCTTTGGGATCGGAAACGGCTTTTTTCTTTGAGCCCTATACCGACAATCCCTTGACTTCTGGTCTTCTGGCTCCGGATATGTTTCCTGAAGGGGAGATGACAAAGCGCATTTTATCAGCCGATCGAGAAGGGCTTCAGCTGGCCGTCCATGCGATTGGCGATAGAGCTAGCCATCTTATCCTGGACATATTTGAAAAAGTGATAAAGGAAAATGGAGTGCGCGACAGGAGATGGCGAATTGAACATGCGCAGCATCTCCTTCCTGGGGATATGGAACGATTTGTTGAACTTGGAATATTGGCTTCTATGCAGCCTTATCATGCAATAGATGACGGCCGGTGGGCCGAAATAAAAATTGGACCGGACCGAGCACAAACCGCATACGCCTTCCAATCGTTACTGGACAAGGATGCCGTTTTAGCATTTGGTTCGGATTGGACGGTGGCTCCGATGAATCCTTTATTAGGAATCTACGCGGCCGTCACCCGAAGTACACTCGACGGAAAAAATCCAAATGGGTGGTTTCCTGAACAAAAAATCTCCTTGGAGGAGGCTATCAAGGGCTACACGCTGAATGGAGCTTATGCGGAGTTTGCAGAAGGCCGCAAGGGTTCGCTCGTGGAAGGAAAATATGCTGACATTGTAGTGCTGAGCGACAATCTGTTCGAAATCCTCCCCGTGGATATCTCCCACACACAAGTTCTGATGACCATTGTGGGGGGGGAAATTGTCTATCAAAAATAGCGGAAAATAATGGTCTATATATATTTTGTGGCGCTGATATTTTCTTTTGTGATTTTATTTAAGGCTGCAGATTATTTAGTTATTGGTGCATCAGGAATTGCCGATGTTTTTAAAATTCCTAAGTTGATCGTTGGGATTGTCCTTGTCAGTCTTGCGACAACGGCTCCTGAATTTAGCGTTTCTGTCATTGCCGCCATACTTGGAAATCTGGAGATCTCACTTGGGAATGCTGTGGGATCTGTTATTTGTGATGACGGGATTGCCATTGCCATGGCTGCTCTTTTTGCTCCCGCCGCAATTCTTATAAACTGCCGTATTCTCAAATTCACAGCTGTTTTTCTTCTCTCTATCGACATTTTTGTATATCTTCTCGTGAGAAACGGTATTATCGGCCGGCTGGAAGGTTTGCTGTTTGTTTTAATCCTTGTGGTGTATTTCATTTTTGTCATCAAGAATCCGAGATACAGGATGGATGCTTCCAATGGAGTCGCAGAGGGAGGGGTAGCTGAGCAGAAAGAGTTTTTAGTCCATAAGAAAGCCGAGATAAAAAGATGTGTTCTCTGTTTGATTGGTGGAGTTTCTGGGGTGATATTGGCCAGTTTTGTTGTCAATTGGTCGGCTGTACATATTGCCGAATTTTTTTCCATATCTGAGACTGTGATCGGTTCGACAGTAGTGGCTATCGGTACCTCCATCCCTGAAATAGGGGTTTGTATTACAGCCGCGAGACGCGGAGAGGGAGAGATTGCAGTCGGGAATATCCTTGGGGCCGATGTGTTGAATATCTTATGGATTATTGGAGCTGCCTCGATTGTCAGGCCACTCCAAGTTGAATTAAAAGTTATCAACTTCACTTTTCCATATATGATTCTCATTGTGGCAGTTATGTTGATCTGTATGAGGATTGGCTGTCGTTTGGGCAAAGTAAAAGGATTGATCCTCCTTACTATGTATATTTTATATTTGGGATTGATGATGACTATTTTTGCATAAAATTACCGGAAATATATGGATTTTTGAGTTGAGGGAAAGAAAATTTCCACAAATTAAATATTCTTTCCCAAAATGAATTGACTCAATAATTTAATCTGATATTATATTCTGTCTCTTGTAACTTTGGAGGTTATCATGAACATTGGAGTTATTAACGAAAGCTCCAAAATCGAAAACAGGACCGGTCTGACTCCCAGCAGTGTCTCTCTTCTCGATGAAAGAGGCCATACGGTTTATGTGCAGGCAGGGGCCGGGCTAAAATCTGGATACAACAATGAGGAATACACATCACAAGGAGCGAAAATAGTTTTTACAAAAGAGGAAGTTTTTGGGCGTTGCGATGTGGTTCTCAATATTTCTCCGCTCAATGAAGAAGAGGATCAGTTAATCAGATCCAATCAGATTCTATTTGGCTTTCACCATTTGGCTGTTGCTGGGAAGAAAAGCGTTGAAATGCTTATAGAAAAGAATACCACTGTCATCGGTTATGAGATTATTCAGGATGAGAACGAGTCCCTTCCTTTCCTTGAGAGTTTGGGCGAAATTATGGGACAGATGTGCTTGGTTATCTCCGGCCATTATCTCCAAACGAGTCAATCCGGTAGAGGCATTGTTATCGGTGGTGTGGTGAGTGTCCCTCCTGCGACGGCTGTCATAATCGGGAGTGGGATTCTTGCTCGATCAGCGGCGAGAGCCTTGTTAGGAGCAGGGGCTAATACAATTGTTTTGGGGACAAGGATGGAAAGACTACGGCAGCTGACCGATATGACTTCAGGACGTATTGTGACACTGTTTGCCAGTAAATACAACTTGGCAAGGATGACTAAAGTGGCCGATATCCTAATAGGGGCCGTGCTCCGCCCCGGGGAAAAGGCGCCGATAATGATCACTCGGGATATGGTGAACTCCATGAGAAAGGGCTCTGTGCTTATTGATTTAGCCATCGATCAAGGTGGTTGTGTTGAGACGAGCCGTCCAACAACTCTGGAACAACCGACTTATGAGGATGAAGGAATTATTCACTACTGCGTGCCTAACATCACATCAACAGTCAGTCGGACATCATCCAAAGTGCTGTCCAATCTTGTGGCGCAGTATTTGATCGAGATTGGAGAAATGGGAATCGAAAAAGTTTTAAAACACAATCAAGATCTGGCGAGAGGAGTGTATATTCACGGCGGAAAGATTGTGAAAAAATCAATTGCTGAGAGGTTTGGCCTCAAATAATAAAAGCTGGTGAGTTTAAGCATGGACAATGAAAAACTTGAGAAAATTATTGAAAATTCAAGGACAGATCAAAAAGAACTGATCCATATTCTTCATAATGTTCAATTTGAATATGGTTACATCCCTCCTGAAGCCCTGTCGGCTATTTCTAAACACTTGAAAATTTCAGAAAGTGAAATATATGGCGTCCTGACATTCTACAATGCTTTCAGCCTTACACCAAAGGGTGAGCATGTTCTGACAGTCTGTATGGGAACAGCTTGTCATGTCAGGGGAGCTCCGCAGATTGTTGAAGAGATTGAGCGAAAACTGGATGTGAAGGTGGGAGAGACAACGGCGGACGATAAATTCACTCTTGAGACTGTCAACTGTATTGGTTGTTGTGCTATTGGTCCTGTGGTGGTCGTGGATGAGAAATATTATTCCCATATCAGCCTGAACAAGATTGATCCCATCCTAAAAGAATACAAAGAGGAAAAATCATGACCATGGAGAAAATTAGTCATCCCAATCAATTGTTGGAATGGAAGAGCGAAGTGTTGGCCAACCGTCCTTCGGATATCAAGACGGTCGTGATTTCTTCAGGAACCTGCGGACAGGCCAGTGGATCCTTGCCTGTTATCGAAGCCCTGGAACAGGAATTGTTGAAAAAGAATCTTAAGAATAAGATCGAAGTCAAGATCACGGGTTGTCATGGGTTCTGTGAGATGGAGCCCAATCTGATCATTTATCCGGATGGGATCTTTTATAAAAAACTCAAACCAAAAGATATCCTGAAGATCGTCGAAGAAACACTCCTGAACAATAAGACGATTCCCTCCCTGGTTTTTGAAGAGGTGAAATCCAAAGCAAAAATTAATGAACAAAAAGAGATCCCTTTCTACAAAAAACAGAAAAGACTGCTGACGGAAAATAATTTCAAGATCGATCCCACAAAAATTGAAGATTATGTTGCATTGGATGGATACCAGGCTTTGAGCAAGGTCTTATTCAATATGACATCTGAGGAAGTCATCGAAGATATCATCCAATCAGGATTACGGGGACGGGGCGGAGCTGGATTTCCTACAGGCAAAAAGTGGGAGATCTGTTACCGGGAAGAATCTCAACAAAAATTCATCATTTGCAATGCGGATGAAGGAGATCCAGGCGCTTACATGGACAGGAGCCTGTTGGAAGGAAATCCTCACAGTGTGATCGAAGGCATGACTATAGGCGCATATGCTATTGGAGCAACAGAAGGATATATCTATGTTCGAATGGAATATCCTCTTGCTGTACGCCATGTGACCAATGCGATCAAACAAGCAAAAGAGAAGGGTTTTCTCGGGACCTCGATTATGGGATCTGAATTTCAATTCGATATCCATGTGATTGAAGGCGCCGGTGCTTTTGTTTCCGGAGAAGAAACGTCCCTGATGGCTTCGATAGAAGGTCGTCGTGCTTTTCCAAGACAGAGGCCTCCCTATCCTGCGCAGAGCGGTTTATGGGGGAAACCTACCAATATCAACAATGTCGAAACTTGGGCGAATATAGCTCCTATCTTAAGAAATGGAGCAGATTGGTATGCCGAAATTGGAACAAAGGGAAGTAAAGGGACAAAAATATTTTCTCTTGTCGGGAAGATCAACAATACAGGTCTTGTCGAAGTCCCCATGGGAATCTCTTTAAAAGAAATCATCTATGATATTGGTGGAGGGATCAAAGACAATAAAAAGTTCAAAGCTGTCCAGACCGGAGGGCCTTCTGGAGGATGTATCCCAGCGGAAAAATTAAACCTGCCTATCGATTACGATACCCTGGCGAAAGCCGGCTCGATCATGGGCTCGGGCGGAATGATTGTCATGGATGAGAGCACGTGTATGGTCGACATTGCCAAGTACTTTCTCACATTCACGCAGGAAGAATCCTGTGGAAAATGTGTGCCATGCCGGATCGGTACACGGCAATTGTATGAAATCCTCAACCGCATTACCCAGGGAGGAGGAGAAGATGGGGATATAAATAAGTTAAAGAACTTGGCTAAAACGATCAACTCAGGTTCTCTGTGTGCTTTGGGACAGACGGCTCCTAATCCCATTTTGACGACCTTGAAGTATTTTCTCGAGGAATATGAAACTCATATCAAGGAAAAAAGCTGCCCTGCACTGGCTTGTAAAGATCTTATCATCTATTATATCGAGCCCAAAAAATGTGTGGGCTGCCTCCTCTGTTTGAAAAACTGTCCCGTAAATGCCATATCGGGAGAAAGGAAGCAGCTTCATTTTATTGACCAGAATCTCTGCATCAAATGTGGTGCATGTTTAGATGTCTGTCCACCCAAAGTGAGTGCTGTTTCCAAATACACCGGAGCAAAAAAAGAAAAATTGATGAAAAAGACTTCTCCGAAAAGAGTAAAAAAATGAAACTTGTTTTAAACGGCAAAGAAATCGAATTCGAAGGCAGACCGACAATTCTCCATCTGGCCCAAAAAAATGGTATCACCATTCCTAGCCTGTGTGATTTTGACCGGTTGACTCCTTTCTCCGGTTGCCGTCTCTGTCTTGTTGAAATCGAAGGCCGCAGGGGATTCCCTCCGTCCTGTGGGACATACGCAGAAGAAGGGATGAACATCAAAACCGACACTCCTCAGCTCAAAAAACTGCGTCAGCAAATTTTAGAGCTTATTCTCTCTGAGCATCCCAGCTCTTGTCTCATCTGTTCGGAAAAACAGGACTGCGATAACTACAAATCCACCATAAGAAAAGTTGGAGAGACTACGGGCTGTGTCCTGTGTCCGAACAATGGGCGATGCGATCTTCAGGATGTCGTTAAAGTTCTGGAGATAGAAAACGTCCATTTTCCAGCCCTTTACAGAGATTTTGAGGTCAAGAAAAAAGATCCTTTTTTCGACCGCAACTATAATCTTTGTATTCTCTGCGGACGATGTGTGCGAGTATGTCATGAGGTGCGGGGAGCTTCAGCCATTTCATTTGTACATAGAGGATCAAACGAAGTGATCGGTACAGTCTTCGATAAAACACTTGAGGAGGCAGGTTGCCAGTTCTGTGGCGCATGTGTGGATATATGCCCGACCGGAGCTTTGACCGAAAGGACATTAAGATATGAGACCCTCCCTGATGGGGCATCCAAAACAATTTGTCCTTTTTGTGGGATAGAATGTGTCCTGGATGTGGATTTAAAAGAGGGCCGGATGTTGAGTACACGTCCCGCTAATGGCAGCTCTTTAAATCGGGGTCAAGCTTGTGTGAAGGGACGATTTATTTCGAAAGATGTCGTCTATACGGCTAAAAGGATCAATAGTCCAAAAATCCGGAAGGGAAAAGACTTGGAAGATGTCGGTTGGGATGAGGCTCTTGATTTTGTTGCTCGAAAACTCAAATCGTACAAAGGCAGTGAGATAGCCCTGATCGATTCGCCTCAGATGTCATGTGAAGACATTTATGTGGGCAGGAAGTTTGCTAAGGAGGCCCTCAAGACTAAAAATGTCACGGATTCTCTAGGATTTGCTCGGGAATCCATCTATTCATCCCTCTCTCAGGATGACTCTTGGCTGTCTTCTTTGAATTTCAGAATAAAAGACATCGCCAAGGCGAGAACCATATTTCTTGTGGGAACGGAATTGTCGGCCTCGTTTCCGATTGTTTGGGTTGAGGTGCTGGAAGCTGTCAAGAAAGGGGCCAATCTTATCGTTGTGAGTCCGACCGGACTTCCCTCTACTCGATTTGCTACACATTGGCTGAAAAACAAAGCCGGAAGTGAAGAACAGTTGCTCGGTTTTCTGTTGAAGAACGTTTTAGAACAGGAAGAGATCTCAAATTTTCAGTCTATCGAGGGATATGAGTCACTTCTTAAATCCCTGGACAAGCTGTCAATAAAGGACCTGGAAGCCTGGACAGGGATAAGGGAAAATCAATTGACTGAGACGGCTTCATCTCTTCTCGAAGAGGGGCCTGTCGCCTTTCTGTTCGGAATGGAGCTGAATTTACTGAGCCGGCAGAATATGGGAAGTTTGGCCCTCCAAAACCTCGCTCTTTTAACATCCGGGCAGCTTTATCCTCTTGGATTGGAAAACAATCAAAGAGGATATTTTGAGCTGACCCATCTTGTTATTCCAAAGAATAAGACAATCGGCGATATCCAACACGCCGTTGAAGATGGGCGGATTAAAGCTCTCTATGCCATGGGCTCTTTTCCATGGAGTAAAAAGAAAAAGACCGAATTTATAGTTTTTCAAGGTCTCTATGAAAATGAACTTTCTTTGAAAGCTGATGTGGTCTTGCCTGCAGCTTCATTTGCCGAAGTGGACGGCACCTATGTCAATATTGAGGGAAGAATTCAAAGGTCTGTTCCGGCCATCGAATTCATAGGAAATTCTAAACCGGATTGGTGGATCTTTGCGCAACTTGCAAAGCGGATGAAGCTTTCAAGTTTCAACTATAAAAAATCTGCCAACATCATGAAGGAAATCCAAAAGAACAATTTTGGATTTAAAAAAGCCTCTCCAGAAGATCTGGCAAAAGGCAAGGAAATTTTTGTCCAGGAGCAAAAGAAAGAATTTGCCAGATTTTTCCCTCTAAAATTCTCGCCGCCCATACGAGGAGTTGGCAAGAGATATCCTTTTCTTATGTTGAATGATTACAACTTGGATGCTTACAGAAGTTTATATCTTGGACATGTGTCTAAGGGACTGGGAAAGATAAAAAATCCTGAGTGGATTTCCCTCTGTCCTGAGGATGCGAAAAAACTGGGATTAGGAGAGGGTGACAGGGTAAAGATATCGTCTGAACTGGGCAGGATGTCCGGTTTTGTCAAAGTGACGAATAGTGTCACCAAAGGGATAGTCAAATCCAATTTTATCTGGAATGAAAATCAAAAATTTTATCATACAATTCTCAAAGCACTCGGTTCTGAAAAATTTAAATCCATCCGGGTATTTCCAGTAAAAATTGAAAGAGGATAGTCATGCCAAAAATACTTCAAAGGAAGCGGTTGGTCCCAAACGTCCATCTCATCGAAATTGAAGCCCCGGAAATTGCCAAAAAGTGCAAACCCGGTCAGTTTGTCATAATTATGCCTGATGAATTTGGGGAACGGATTCCTCTGACCATCGGCGATTGGGATGAGGACAAAGGTTCGGTCACCGTTGTGTTTATTGTTGTCGGTACATCCACCCACAAACTGTCTCTGCTTGAAGAGGGGGATGAAGTCCCGGTATTTGTGGGTCCGTTAGGGAACGTGTCCGATGTCCAACAGTTTGGAACAGTTGTCTGTGTAGGGGGCTGTTTTGGAATTTCTGCCATCTATCCCATTGCACGAGCTATGAAAAAAGCCGGGAACAAGGTGATTTGCCTGCTTGATGTCAAGGCCAATTACCTCCTCTACTGGGAAGAAAAACTGAGAGCTGTCTGTGATGAGTTCTTTGTTTCTGCCAGAGATGATTTTTATAACTGTAAGGATTATGTGCCTGATGTTTTGAACACTATCGTGAAAAAAGAAAAAATCGACAGAGTCGTTTCTATCGGCTGTACCTATCTGATGTATACGTGTTCCCAAGCCACGCGGTCGAAAGGTATAAAAACTATGGTCAGTCTGAATCCCATTATGGTTGATGGGACAGGGATGTGTGGAGCATGCCGCGTGACTGTGGATGGAAAAACTAAATTTGCCTGTGTTGATGGACCTGATTTTGATGGTCATCTTGTTGACTGGGAAGAGCTTTTTATCCGAAGAAAATCCTATTTTGACGATGAAATCCAATCTCTCAATGATTGGGAAAGGAAAACTTTTCCTTAAGAAGTAAAAAAATAAAGAGTGAATGATGACGGAAAACAAAAAACAAATGCCGCAGGAGCTTAAAGAAAAGCTCAGAGCCGGATTCAATCTTGAGTGGCGAAAGAAACTGCGAAAATCCATTCATGTTAAGGAAAGGATGAAGCAAGTTCGAAAAAAGATGCCCGAAAGGGATCCCGAAGTGCGCAATAAAGATTTTAATGAAGTGAACCTTGGTTTGGATTTAAAGACAGCTCAGGAGGAAGCCCAGCGATGTATGGATTGTGCCAATCCTCAGTGTGTGATGGGTTGTCCAGTGGGGATCGATATCCCCTCCTTTATCAAGTTCATTGAAATCGGCGATTTCGAAAAGAGTGTACGTATCCTTAAAGAGACAAACAGCCTCCCAGCGATTTGCGGACGTGTCTGTCCTCAGGAGACACAGTGTGAGGATGTGTGCACAATGAAGAAAAGTACGGGAATTCCTGTGGCCATCGGGAATTTGGAGCGCTTCATTGCCGACTATGAACGTGAGCAGGGTGAAATGTTTATCCCTGAGTTGCCGCCTCCAACTGGGAAAAAGGTGGCGATACTCGGTGCCGGTCCGGCCGGTTTAACGGTTGCAGGTGATTTGGCGAGAAAAGGCCACAAAGTCACAATATTTGAAGCCCTCCATGTCGCTGGGGGTGTTTTGGTCTATGGTATTCCTGAATTTCGGTTGCCCAAAAAAATCCTAGAAGCTGAAGTTGCCTACCTTGAGAAATTAGGGGTGGAGATCAAAACAAACTTTGTCGTTGGCATGACGGCCACTATGGAAGATTTAAAAAAAGATGGCTATGATGCCTTTTTTGTAGGAACAGGAGCCGGACTGCCCAATTTTATGCGGATTCCGGGAGAAAATTTAATCGGTGTCTACTCGGCTAACGAATATCTCACTCGTGTTAACCTCATGAAGGCCTATGCTTTTCCAGAGTATGACACACCTGTGTTTCCGTCAAAAAATGCGATAGTGCTCGGTGGAGGAAACGTGGCCATGGATTCAGTGCGGACAGCCAAGAGGCTGGGTGCCGACACATCGACAATCGTCTACCGCCGTTCAAGAGTTGAGATGCCGGCGAGGGTCGAAGAGGTCCATCATGCCGAAGAAGAAGGGATAAAATTTCACTTCCTGACTACTCCAACAAAATTTATCGGAGACGACACGGGAAAATTGAAAGCCATGGAATGTCTCAAGATGGAGCTGGGAGAGCCGGATTCATCAGGCCGCCGCCGTCCTATACCTATTGAAGGTTCGGAATTCATCATGGACTGTGATCTGGCTGTCGTGGCCATTGGAAACAGTCCCAATCCTCTCATCCCACAAACCACGCCGGAACTCAAGGTTGGCAGATGGGGGAATGTCGAGGTGGATTGGGAGACCATGGCTACAAGTATGGAGGGAGTTTTTGCAGGTGGAGACATCATTCGCGGCGGTGCAACGGTTATTCTGGCTATGGGTGATGCCAGGATTGCGGGAAAAGAAATCGATAAGTATTTATCCACAAAAAAGGTCCGGAAAAAACAATCAAAAACGAAGAAATAATACCAGTTTTTATAGAAAAACTTCGAGAGGGAAAAAATGCCTTGGGTCGATGATTACAAGAAAAAACTCGTTTCAGCAGAAGTTGCTGTTTCAGATATTAAGAGTGGAGATCGTGTCTATATCAGCGGAAATGCAGCCACGCCTTTTGCCTTGATGAAAGCCTTAGCATCCAGGAAGGAAAATCTGAAGGATGTTGAACTCGTTCATGTTCTCCTTGTCGGCAAAGATCCGCTTTCGGGGCGGGAAATGTTTGGACATTTTCGTCACAATTCTTTATTTGTAGGTCCAGCAGATAGGCAGGCTATTAATGAAGGACGGGCTGATTATATACCGATTTTTCTGCATCAGATCCCCAACCTGTTCTATTCCGGTCAAATGCCATTGGATGTGGCTTTAATCCACACTTCTCCGCCTGATGAACACGGATTCATGAGTTTAGGGGTTGAAGTTTTGGCCACAAAAGCGGCCATAGAAAAAGCGAATATTGTGGTTGCTCAGGTTAACGATAAGATGCCGCGAATTCTGGGAGATTCTTTTGTGCATGCTTCTAGAGTAGATAAAATTGTGGAAATCTCAGAGGATCTGCCAGAGCTCGAAAAAAAACCTTTTACCGAAGTGGAGCGGAAAATCGGACATTTTATTGCAAATCTTATTGAGGAGGGCTCCACTCTTCAGCTGGGAATCGGAGGTATTCCTGATGCCGTGCTTTCGGCTTTAGAAGGAAAAATGGAACTGGGTGTTCATACGGAAATGGTTTCGGATGGTGTCATAGAGGCCATAGAATCTGGCATTATAACCGGTTCCAAAAAAACATTTCATCCCAATAAGGTGATTTTGACATTCATGCTGGGTTCTAAAAAAATGTATGAATATGCTAATAATAATCCCATTTTCGAAGCCCATCCAACGGACTACACCAATCATCCCTTTAATGTCTCGCAAAATGAAAAAATGGTGGCTATCAATTCTGCTGTAGAGATAGATATTTCGGGGCAGGTGTGCTCGGATTCGATTGGGACCTATATTTACAGTGGATTCGGCGGACAGGTGGACTTTATTCGAGGAGCGGCCCACTCAAAAGGGGGAAAACCCATCATCGCTCTTCCTTCGACAGCCAAGCAGGGGAAAATGTCGAGGATAGTCCCGTATTTAAAACAGGGTGCCGGAGTGGTTACAACGCGGGCTGATGTCAAATACATTATAACGGAATATGGGGTAGCCTATTTGCACGGGAAAAACCTGCTGGAAAGAACAAAAGCTCTGATAAATATCGCACATCCCGATTTCAGGGATGATTTGATCAAAGAAGCAAAAAACAGAAATCTTCTCCGATGAAGCAAACACACCTCTTTGCGGAACAAGACGGGCATATCGGGACAGATGAGTCGGGAAAAGGGGATTATTTTGGCCCGCTTGTGGTGGCCGGTGTTTTTGTCCCCGATAATCAGAAGAAAGTGCTGCTGGAATTAGGAGTCAAAGACAGCAAAAGGGTCACCGATCACAGGGCAAAAAAATTATCTGAGCTTATCAGAGAAGAGTACGAACACTCTCTGGTTGTTATTGGACCTGAAAAATATAATGAACTCTATACAAAATTCAAGAATCTTAACAAACTGCTAGCATGGGCGCATTCAAGGGCAATTGAAAATATACTGGAAGTCGTCCCATGTTCTCTTGCGATTACAGATCAATTTGGAGATGAGCGTTTTGTGAACAGTGCTCTAATGACAAAAGGAAAGAATATCGAACTCATTCAGATGCCTCGGGCTGAGGAAGATATGGCAGTGGCCGCGGCCTCTATTCTTGCACGAGCCGAATTTTTAAGACGTATGGATTTTTTGTCTCGGGAATTTGGCATTGATATTCCAAGGGGTTCCTCACCGAGGTCTGAGGAAGTGGGCGTTGAATTAGTCAAAACACACGGTTCTGAGATTCTGAATAAAGCCGCAAAAAAACATTTCAAACTCACCCAAAGAATTTTTGACGCCCTCGGATAATCTTCAAGGAGGAAGGGATGGCGCAGGAAACAAAAAAACTCTTTTTTGAAGATGTTTACAAAATTGAATTTGAAGCTAATGTTGTAAGAAAATATCAACAAGACCAAAAGTTTGTTCTTGTCTTGGATCAAACATGTTTCTATCCGGAATCAGGAGGGCAGCCATCTGATCAGGGGACTCTGAATGGAGTGGAAGTTGTTCATGTTGAGGAGAGAGAGGGAGAAATTCTTCATATCCTCGAAAAAGCTATCTCTGAGAATAAAGTGTTTGGGAAGATTGATTGGGACGTACGCTTGGATTTTATGCAGCAGCATGCCGGACAGCACATTTTATCGCAGTGTCTATTTGACCTTTTCCAATCCAAAACTCTTTCCTTTCATCTGGGAGAACGGTTTTCGACGATAGAATTTGATAAAAGAGAAATTTCAGATGAAGAGAGTCAAAGGATTGAGGAGCGAGCCAATACGATCGTGTTCCAAGACAGAGAGATCAAGAGTTACTTTGTTTCAGAAAAGGATATCGAAAAAGTTCCGCTGAGAAAACCTTCAAAGAAAAAAGGCCTGATTCGCGTCATAGAGGTTTCTGATTTTGATTATTCTGCATGTGGAGGGACGCACCCCAGCAAGACGGGTGAAATCGGGCTGATTAAAATTCTTAAGTGGGAAAGGATCAGGAATAATATAAGATGTGAATTTGTCTGTGGAAGACGGGCACTTCTGGATTATTCTTTAAAGAACAGAATCCTCCGACAGATTGCCGTATTTTTTACGGTTAGTGAGAAAGAACTTCCTGCAACTCTAGAAAAGCTCTCAGCAGAACTTAAAGACCAGAAAAGAAAAAATAAAAAGATGAGGGATAAACTCTTTCAATATGAAGCGCATAAGCTAATTCAAAGTGCAGAGGGATACATCATTAAGAAAGTTTTCTCAGAAGGAACCAACGAGGAAATCAAACGTCTGGCTTTAAACATCATAAATAATGGAGAATTCATCGTCCTTTTTGGACTGAAACTGGAAGACCGTGGCCATCTTTATTTGGCATGTTCGGAGAGTTTGCATATCGATATGTGTGACTTGATCCCTGTTGTCTCACCTTTGCTAAAAGGGAGGGGAGGTGGAAGCCCTTCTTTGGTGGAGATCTTCACAAAAAAAACCGAGAACATCGAATCCGCCCTCGACCAAGCTTTTACTGTTATTCGTAGCGGAGGGAGATGATTGGATCGAGGTTGGCCGCTTTTTTAGCTGGGAATATTCCGAAAAAAAGTCCGATTGAAACCGAAACAAAAAATCCAAGAATAACCGACCATGTCGTCACAGTTGCTGGAAGAGGTGTAGCGGTTTTGATGAAAAAGGCTATACCAAAACCAATCAATATTCCCAAAATCCCACCGGTTCCAGTAACAAAGATAGCTTCCATTAAAAATTGTTTCAGGATATCCGATGACCGGGCTCCGATGGCCTTCCGAAGGCCGATTTCTCGGGTGCGCTCTTTAACGGAAACAAGCATGATATTCATGACTCCGATTCCACCAACCAGTAGCCCGATAGATGAAATTAAAATCATGACCAAGTACACGGCTCCGGTAATTTGATTGTAGAGCTCGAGTGCGGAATCCTGTGTGCTGATGCTAAAATCATTGGGCTTCCCAAATTCGACATTTCTTCTTTTCCGCATCACATTAATGATTTGTTCCATCGCTTCTTGGAGATATCCCTGCTTGCTTGGGGTGGCAATGAATTCCAGGGATGTGAGATCGTAAGGGAATTCTTTCATCAGCGTTGTCACAGGAATGCCGACAAAGTTATCCTGTGATTGGCCAAGTATCGTTCCTCTTTCTTCGAGAACACCAACAACCTTGAATTTTTCAGGTCCGATTCTGATTTCTTTTCCGAGAGCGACTGTATGAGGGAAAAGCGTTTCTGCCAGTGCAGAGCCCAGCACGCAGACCTTGGTACGGTGTAACACATCGGATTTGCTTAAAAATCTTCCTTTTTCTGGAAGATAGACAGTCAGGACCTGGGGCCATTGCTCATTCATCCCCAGAATTAAGGCATCTTGGCTTTCGATATTCTGATACTTAATGGGAATAGATGTAAACACATCGAGTGGGATCTGTACGGCCACCGAATTGATGAGGGAGCAATCTTCCTCGATGGCAAGGGCATCGTCAAATGTGAGATTTTTTCTTTGACGGATTTCTTCAGACAGCTCTCCCATCTGGATCCCCTGTTCGAGTTTGCTAATAAAGATCAAATCTGATCCGATGGATTCCAGCTCGCTCATAACCGACCTGTTGATTCCCTGGACAACGGATACCATGGCGATAACGGTCATAACACCGATCAAAATTCCTAACAGCGTGAGGAATGAACGCATTTTATGGGAGCGAATAGAATCCAAGGCCATCCCTGTGATTTCTTTGATGATCCCGACTCTCATTGTTCAGACCTCACAGCATCGATAGGATTAAGTCTGGACGCTTTGCTTGCCGGATAGATGCCGAAAAAAACGCCAACGGACATTGAGACGAGTATAGCGATGGCAATAGAGAGAGGCTCTACGGAAGAGGGCAGTGGAGTTGCTGCGGAGACAAGCGTGGCGATGATAAATCCC
Organism: uncultured Eubacteriales bacterium; assembly: GCA_964633715.1. GTDB lineage: Bacteria > Acidobacteriota > Aminicenantia > Aminicenantales > Aminicenantaceae > JAUWVG01. The sequence continues at coordinate 29,936 of CAZWHQ010000005.1, read as the reverse complement.
AACAGAATGCCTATGATTCCACCCACTGTAGATAGAGCGACGGCTTCTATGAGAAATTGAAACAAAATATCTTTTCTCCGTGCACCCACTGCCATCCGGATTCCAATTTCTTTTTTTCGCTCGGTTACCGCCACAAGCATAATATTCATGACCACGATACCTCCCACAACAAGCGCCAAGGAGGAAATAAGGATCATTGCAAAAAAAATGCCGGTGGTCACCGATTTGTAAATCTGGACGAATGTTTCAGAAGTGAGAAAGGCGAAATCGTCATTTTCATTAAATGCCAAGTGACGGGACGAACGGAGTATGGTTCTCACTTCTTCCTGAGCCTCGATCATCTGTTCTTGGGAAGATGTGTGGATGTTGATATTGATGCTCTGCCTCGATCCAAAAATTTTATAATATGTCGTGATGGGGATTCGTGCGAAATTGTCTTGACTTTGCCCGAAAAAGTTTCCAATTTTTTTTCCAATCCCGATAATGAGGAAATTGAAGGGGCCAATTTTCACTTTTTTCCCCAAGGGATCCGAATATGGGAATAAATTTTCTGCAATATCGGCTCCGATGATGCAGACATAACGGGAGTGGTCTTCCTCCTCTTTTTGAAAATGTCGTCCTCTGTCCAATTCAATAATCCTTCCAATTTTCTGATCTAAGTAGGTCATGCCATTGATACTGACTTCTTTCAGTGACTTGCTGCCGTGCTTAATGGTCTGTCGAGTTTGGACGGAAGCTCCCACCGCTTCACAGGATTGGCACTGCTGACGGATGATTATCATATGCTCAAGAGTAAGGTCTTTCCGTTTCATCTGATCTCTGAGTGTCTGGATGGACAGACTCATAAGGGACATTTTAGAAACAACAAAATCATTCGTCCCAAACTCCGCCAGCTCGGAATAGATGAAATTATTGAGTCCCTGGATGACAGAAATGACGGCGATAATAGTCAGAACGCCGATGATGATTCCGAGCAAAGTCAGTAGAGTTCTCAACTTATTGGCCCACAGTGAGCTCATAGCCATGGTGATGGATTCACTCGTATTGACTTTTGCCATCTGTGTCTCTTTTTATAACCTCAGGGATTCATTATATAAGATACGTTGGCAGGAGGGAAAGGTTTTATCCGACTTGACAAGAAATGCTGCAGAATTCAAAATAAAACTCAAAGATGAAGGCTCTTTATTTAGAAAATGGCGATATCAGAATAAAAGATGTAAAAAAACCTATTCCCGCGCAAAACGAAGCCCAGATAAAAGTTCTCAAGGCGGGAATCTGCAATACAGACATCGAACTCATCAAGGGCTACATGAATTTCTCTGGAATCCCCGGACACGAATTTGTGGGTCGTGTTTTAGAGTCTTCGGATCCATACTGGATAGGTCAACGCGTAGTCGGGGACATCAACCTGTCCTGTGGAACCTGTGATTTTTGTCAAAAAGGAGAGTTCAGGCACTGCCTGTCCAGGCAAGTCCTCGGAATAAATAACAAGGATGGAGTTTTTGCTGAATATTTAACTCTTCCTGTCGACAATCTTTATTCTGTTCCTAACAGCGTCTCGGATATTGAAGCCGTATTTGTCGAGCCTCTTGCTGCGGCTTGTGAAATTCTGGAGCAGATCGACTTGGACGAGAAGACGTCTGTCGCCGTTCTTGGAGACGGAAAGCTGGGTCTTTTAATTGCGCAAGTGATGCGGCTCAAAACTCCAAATGTAAGTTGTTTTGGGAGACATGACAACAAATTAGAGAGACTTCAGAATAGAGGGATTCGTACTTTCAAGAACAATAAAATGAAAAATGAAAAATATGATGTTGTCATTGAAGCCACTGGTTCTCCGTCGGGAATCGACTTTGCCTTGACAATGGTCAGGCCAAAAGGCACTATCGTCTTGAAGAGCACCATCCAAGGACAATCAACCATAGATGTATCTAAAATCGTCGTGGACGAGCTTGTGCTGATTGGATCACGCTGTGGCCCGATTGATAAGGCCCTGGTTCTTTTAGAGAAAAAAAATGTGGATGTCGAAAATATGGTAGATCGGGAATTCCCATTGGAGCAGGCAGTTCAAGCGCTGTCATTTGCCCGTGATCCCGATGTTGTGAAAGTTCTCCTCGTTCCGTGATTCCCATATAAAGGAAAAGAAATATTTCGGCCAAGTATTAAGGAGAGAAAAAAATGTCAAAAACACAGGGCTATTCAAAAGGCGAATATTCAAAACCCTGCGTTTATTTCGAGAAGCCAGGACCAACAAACACCTTGCGCACTCTAGAAATTGCGGCAGAGCGTGCAGAAGAACTCGATATAAAATCTATTGTTGTGCCCACGACATCTGGTGCTACAGGGCTGAAGGCCTTAAACTATTTTAAGAATAGGAATATCATTTTTGTGACTCACTCAACAGGATTCCTTAAGCCCGATTTTCAGCAGCTCCTTCCCGAATCCAGGGAAAATATTGAACTTGCAGGTGCTAAAATACTCACCTGTCAGCATGCTTTGGGAGGAGTTGGCCGGGCTGTGAGAAAAAAGTTGGCGACCTATCAGTTGGAAGAAATTTTAGCCTATACTCTGCGCGTTTTTGGGGAGGGAACCAAAGTGGCTGTGGAAATTACTCTTATGGCTGCCGATGCAGGATTGATTTCAACTCTAGAGCCTTGCCTTTCTCTTGGGGGTACAGGTCAGGGAGTCGATACAGCCGTGCTTTTGCGTCCTGCTCATGCCCAGAATTTTTTCGATCTTCGCATTTTAGAAATTTTGGCTAAATCTCAATTTACCGAGCCGATATAATGCTATAATATATGTCTCCTTAAGATTAATTCTATAATTTTAAATGATTAATCTGGATTAAGACGACTAAATGCTTAAATGGAGTGAAAATGAATAAAAAAATTAGGGGCTTGCTATTGCTGGTGGTGATATTTCTTTGTGTTTCAAACGGAAATGCGCAGACGGGTTTCTTCCTGGGATTCCAGGGAGGATTTTCTGCCCAGAAACCCAGTCTTAAAGACATAGAATTTAACACGGATACAACCTTCCTTTACGGTCTTCGTGCTGGTGTGAAAGTCTGGATGATAGCCTTCGAAGTGAACTTCTTTCAAGCAGCCCACAATATGGAATTGGAGGAAGTCCTCACTCTAGATTGGGATGGGCGGCAGGTCAATTACAATTTTATTGGAGGGAACCTAAAGTATTTTTTCCCGCTGACAATTTTTCATCCCTATATCTCATTTGGTTATGGATATTACACGGCAGACCTCTTTCAAATCGATAAAGACACTGATAGAGGTTACAATTTTGGTTTGGGGCTCGAAATTCATCTTGGGAAAAAAATCTCCATACTGGCAGAAGGAAGATATCACCGTGTTAAACTTGATCTCGATAACAGGGATTTGCAAATAGGGGATTTTACTTTTATTGGAGGCTTCAGTTTTTATCTTTAATCCTCTTATCGATAAAGGGGTATAATTTCCCTGGATAGACATCATTTAACAAACAAAGCTGTGAAGTTGATTTTAGGGAAAACAATGCAATAAATTTGATGTTATAAGAGATAAATAATGAGTCGGATGTTTTTATGAATAATTCAGGAAACAAAATAAGACTGAATAAATTTCTGAGTGCGGCTGGAGTTTCGTCCAGAAGAGAGGCTGACAGGATCATTGTGCAGGGACGTGTCAAGGTGAACGGGAAAATTGTTCAGACTCTGGGCAGTAAAGTCAATCAAAGTAAAGATCGCATCGAAGTGGATGGGAAAACTGTTGAAGGAGCCCAGAAAAAAGTCTATATCCTTTTGAATAAACCCCCAAAATTTCTTGTCACTTTAAAGGATCCCTTCCAGCGGCCGACAATCCAGGACCTTTTTCCTCAATTAAAAACCCGTCTATTTCCAATAGGCCGTTTGGATTTTGACAGCGAAGGCCTCCTGCTGATGAGCAATGATGGAGAATTGGCTAACCGTTTAATCCATCCCCGCTATGAAATTAAAAAAAATTATTTGGTTAAACTCAAAGGGCATCCGGAAAAAATTCAAATATCCAAGCTGGAGAAAGGGATATTTATCGATGGAAAAAAAACAGCTCCAGCAAAAATTTTTCCCATTTCCAGTTCTCCCAAGCGCTCTCTCTATGAAGTTGAGCTGCATGAGGGGAGAAAAAGGGAGATCCGAAGAATGTTCGAGGCCATTGGATTCCCTATCCTCCTCCTGCGCCGAGTGAAATTTGCCGGTTTGACATTGGACGGAGTGAATTTGGGAGATTGGCGCTATTTGACGGACAAAGAAGTCCAAATCCTCTTCAAAAAAGTGGGGCTTAAGAGATAGATGAAAAGGATCAGTCCTCTTTTTCTTCCCGTGTAGCTGAAAACGTCTTCCAACTCTGTGCAAGTCTCTGTAATTCTTTATCGACAATGGCGTTGAGAGTGTCCTTTTCGAATGAGCCATCTTCTAATTTTTTTCCAGTTTTAACACCTGTGAGTATTTCTATCCCTTCATCTATAGTGCGAACAGGATATACGTGGAAATTCCCCTCTTTAACCGCATCGACAACATCCTGCCGGAGCATGAGATTTTGAGTATTTTGATGAGGGATAATGACTCCTTGATTCCCTGTCAGTCCCACGGCCCTGCAGACATCAAAAAATCCCTCTATTTTTTCATTCACGCCGCCGATGGGTTGGATTTCTCCCTTTTGGTTCAGGGAGCCTGTAACGGCGATATCTTGTCTCAAGGGTATTTTTGAAAGACTGGAGAGGATAGCGTAGACTTCTGTTGATGAGGCGCTGTCTCCGTCCACTCCAGAGTAGGATTGTTCGAAAGCAATACTGGCTGAAAGTGAAAAAGGTTTGTTCTGAGCGTACTTACCTCTTAAATAACCACCCAGGATGAGGACGCCTTTATTATGGGTTCTTCCGCTCATGTCGGCTTCTCTTTCGATGTTGATCACTCCGGCTCGCCCTACAGAAGTGGAGGTCGTGATTCTTGTGGGTTTCCCAAAAGCGGCCTCTCCCAGCATGTAGACCGACAGACCGTTAACTTGCCCGACAACTTGGCCTTCGGTATCAATCATAATGGTCCCTTCTTCGATCATTTCTTGAATTTTGTCTTCGATGAGGCTCACTCGTTCAAACCGCTCCCGGATGGCTGTTTCCACATGAGTCTGTGTAATGGATTTTTCCTTGCTTTTTCTTGCCCAGTAACAAGCTTCCCTGATGACATCAGCGAGGATGTGGAAACGTGTGGACAGTTTCTTTTGCTTTCCAGCCAGACGTATGCCGTACTCTATAACAGCGGCCATTCCCGATTTGTCAAAATGATTGAGATTGTCTTCTTTACATATTTTTTTGATGAAGGACGTGTACTCCTTGATTGTCTCTGGACTTCGTGTTGTTTCCGAGTCGAATTCAGCTTTGATCTTAAATATTTTTTTGAAATCATCATCCTGATAGTAGAGGAGGTTGTAAAGATAAGCATCCCCGATCATCACCACTTTGACATTGATTGCGATTGGTTCGGGTTTAAGGCGGCTGGTCGAAACAAAATAGAGGGATGTGGGATTTTGGATTTCGAGGGTTTGGTTTCTTAGCGTTCTTTTTAGTGTCTGCCAGATGCCTATTTCGGAAAGAGCATCCAGGGCGTTGACAACCAGATATCCTCCGTTGGCCTGCAAAAGAGATCCGGCTTTAATCTTCGTGAAATCGGTCTGTATCATGCCCATCCGGCTGAAAGAGGATTCAATAGAGCCGAAAAGATTGACATAATTGGGATTGGTCTCCATGATGATAGGTGCTCCAGCTTGACTTGAGTTGTCAATTAATAAATTTACTCTGTAGGGAAGAAAGATATCTCCCTGCTTTTGTTCTTTTTCTTTAGCGTTGGGTTGTTGAGCTTTGAAAAGATTGAGGTCTTTGATAAGCTGCTCCTCGACATCGCTTAAGTAAGACGAAATTTTGTCAACTTTAAATTCGGCCTTGATTTTGTCCAAGGCCCCTTTGATGATGGGAGTGATGGACTCTTCATCCCATTCTTTGAGCAGATGGTGGGCTTTTTCTTCGGATTCTTTAAGCTGGATAAAAATGGCCTCCAACTCTTCTGAAAGTTCTTCATATTTTTTTTTGAGGGCATCCAAATTTTCTTTTGGGAATTTTTCTTCCCTCACGAGGGCTTCGACTTTGGGGAAGGGCGTAGGCTGTTTGTCGATAATTGGGATCAGGTCCGGCTTGACAAAGGGGCCCATCTGAACCTGGATCAAAGAAAATCCTTCTTTGGCCACTTGTGCTTCGAATTTATTGAGAATTTCTTTTTGGTGTTTCTGCTGGGTATCGATAATGTGGTCTCTTTGATCGGAGTAGTATTTGCTTTTGAGCAGTTCCGGGATACTTGTTTTCAACATTTCTATTAAACGGTTCATGGATTCTTTGAACAACTTTCCTTTTCCTGGAGGGCATATTATAAGTGTGGGTTCATCCGGTTTTTTAAAATTGTGAACATAGCAAATGTCATTGGGCGTTTTTTCATCTTTTTCGAGTTTTTCAAGGAGTTTTTTTACGGTTGTGGTTCGCCCTGTTCCCACAATTCCTGTTATGAAGATATTGTAGCCCATACTCTTGATATCGAGTCCTGTTTGGATGGCTTTGAGGGCTCTCTCCTGGCCGATAATATCATCGCAGGTTGTACAATCTTCAGATGACTTGAAAGGGATGTCTTTGGGTGCGATCTTCCATCTGAGTTTATTGGGGGGCAATTCTTTAAAACGGGCCGCTTTTTTCATAAAAGTTCTCCTTGTGGTTAGATTGAGATTGTTTACGGGCAGTCTTCTTTTAGCATAAAATTTGGTTGAATTCAACAGGCCGGCCCTTTCACAAAAATTCATTATCTGGTAGAATAAGGAAAATTTTGACCCTATTAACTGGAGGAAGAGTGGGTTACGAAAATATCAATATAAGTGAAGAGCAAGGAATCGGGACCATCTGGATCAATCGTCCGGACAAATTGAATGCTCTCAATACACAAACTGTTGAGGATCTGCACAGCGCATTTTTGGATTTCCGAAACAATCCTGATGTCAAGTCGATTTTATTAACGGGTTCCGGTGATAAGGCGTTTATTGCAGGTGCGGATATCGGAGAACTCACACGACTCGACAGCGAGTCTGGCAAAGTTTATGTGCTTAAAGGCCAGGAAATGACCAAATTGATCGAGACTTCTCCCAAGCCTGTCATTGCAGCTATTAATGGTTTTGCGCTGGGAGGAGGAACGGAGGTTGCTCTGGCCTGTCATATCCGGATTGCTTCCGATAGTGCTAAGATGGGACAGCCCGAAGTCAAGCTTGGACTCATCCCGGGTTTTGGGGGGACACAGAGATTGGCGAGGCTTGTGGGAAAAGGGCAAGCGATGGAATTGATATTAACCGGGAAAATAATCTCAGCTCAACATGCGCTGCAGATCGGATTGGTCAATCAGGTCGTGGCACAAGGCGACCTCTTAAAAACATGTCAAAATTTGGCCAATGAGATTATTGCCAATGGTCCGTTGGCGCTCGAGTATGCAATTCAAGCTATCAATCGGGGATTGGATCATACTCTTGATGAAGGGCTTCTCATAGAGGCCGATTTGTTTGGGAAAGCCTGCAAAACCAAGGACAGCAAGGAAGGAACTTTGGCTTTTTTAGAAAAGCGCAAGCCGGATTTTAAAGGACACTAAAAGAGGGAGAGGACTATGGATACCTATCAAGGGACATTACAGGCAAAAGGCCTAAAAATTGGGATCGTATTGAGCCGGTTTAATCAATTTATTTCGGGAAGACTACTCGAAGGAGCCCTCGATGCATTGTATAGACTGGGAGCTCAGGATACAAATATTTCAATCTTTAAGGTGCCGGGATCGTTTGAGATTCCTTTGGTCGTAAAAAAGATTGCTCGATCGAAGAAAGTTGATGGAATCATTGCTCTGGGGGCTTTGATAAGAGGAGATACTCCTCATTTTGATTTTTTAAGTGCCGAAGTCACAAAGGGATTAGCTCAAATTTCAATGGAAGACGGAGTTCCGATAGCCTATGGAATTTTAACTGTCGATACAATCGAACAAGGAATTGAGCGTGCCGGTTCTAAAGCGGGAAATAAAGGGACAGATTCTGCTTTTTCCCTTGTGGAGACCCTTAATCTGATTAGAGAATCCGGGCTCGAATAGTCTATTTTCAGATGGGCAGTAGAAGAAAAGCCCGGGAAGCGGCTCTTCAGATTCTCTACCAAACTGAATTCAATGATAGTGAGCTTAAAGATATCCTGAGCGGATTTTGGATAAACAAAAAATCAGACAAAGAAATGAGGACCTTTTGCCGTGCTCTTGTTGAAAATGTTTTGGCACACAAAGAAGAAATCGATCGGGCCATCCAATCTGTCTCTGAAAATTGGCGAATATCTCGCATGGCTGTCATTGACCGATACATTCTGCGTATGGCAGTATGTGAGCTTATTTTTGACAAGGCCATTGCACCGGCCATCGTCATCAACGAGGCCATTGAAATTGCAAAAAAATACAGCGGTACTCAAGCGGCAAATTTTATAAACGGTATCCTCGATGCCGTAAAAAAGAATGCCGAGAGCAGCAAAAGGCCTACCAAAAGGTGAAATAAATGACTGATCAAAAAGAAGAGAAAAAAGATCTCCGTCAAGCTCACTCTTCGTCTGCACAAAGCGATCAGGAACTGGCCAGAGATGTCAAATTGGAAAAATTGGCCCAACAGGGAATCGAATTGTTTCCTCACAAAGTGGATGTCACTCATCGTGTGACAGAGATCGTTTCACAATACACTTCGATAGAGAAAGAAGAACTCGAGAAACAGCCGATAAAAGTTTTTGTTCCTGGGAGGATCTTATCTGTACGGAAAATGGGACGTGCGACGTTTCTGCACATCAGCGACAGCCGCAATAAACTCCAGGTCTATTTGCGTGCAGACAAGATTGGCCAGGAATCATATGAACGGTTTTCTCTGTTTGATATCGGAGACATTATTGCTGTTCGGGGTGTGCTTTTTAAAACCAGGACCGAAGAGCTGACCGTGCTTGCTGAATCTTTAGTATTTTTGGCGAAATGTCGTCATCCGCTTCCAGAGAAGTGGCATGGGCTGCAGGATGTGGAGCTGCGCTACAGAAAGAGGTATCTCGACTTGATAGTCAATCCGGAAATTGGAGAGATATTCAGGTTGCGCAGTGCCCTCATTTCAGATATCCGCAGATATTTTGATGAGAGGGGATACATGGAGGTTGAGACACCGATGATGCAGTCTGTTCCGGGGGGGGCCATAGCTCGACCATTTAAGACATATCACAACGCTCTTGGAGTCGATCTCTATCTGAGGATTGCTCCCGAGCTCTACCTCAAGAGGTTGACGGTAGGAGGTTTGGATAAAGTTTATGAGATTAACCGGAATTTTCGAAATGAAGGCATTTCTTCAGAGCATAATCCGGAATTTACCATGTTGGAGTTTTATGAGGCCTACACAGATTATAACGATATGATGAATAAAACAGAAGAGCTCATCAATAGGCTGAGTTTGACCTTAAAAGGGAAAGAAGAGATAACCTATGGTGAGCATACGATATCATTCAAAAGACCATGGAAAAGGATGAAGTTTATGGAGGCCTTGTCCTATTACAGCGGACTTGCTCCAAGCAGGTTCGCAGACAGGGATGGAATAGTCGAGTTTGCCTCCACCTTTGTACCGGAAGGCACACACTTGACTTTTTGTAAAGCACTGGATGTGATCTTTGATAAGTCCGTCAAACAAAATCTTATCCAGCCGACGTTTATCACCAATCCTCCGAAGGAAATTTCTCCCCTGGCTAAAGCGTCGAAAGATAATCCTGATGAAGCCGAAAGATTCGAGCTTGTAGTTGCCGGCATGGAATTGGCCAATGCTTTCAGTGAGCTTTCAGATCCGGATGAACAGAGAAAAAGATTTGAACAACAGGCAGAAGAACGAAAAAAAGGGGATGATGAATCTCACAGGATCGATATTGACTATATTCAGGCTCTTGAGTACGGCCTTCCTCCTGCGGGAGGAGAAGGCATCGGCATCGACCGGTTGGCCATGCTGTTTGCGGATAAAAAATCGATCCGGGAAGTTATACTTTTTCCTCTGCTTCGTCCTAAAGAATAGAGAGATATTGCGCTATTGTGGAAATTGAAAATGGATTCCTATGAAGTATGAATTTTTCATCGCCAAACGTTATCTCACCGCGAAGAGAAAACAGGCCTTTATCTCCGTCATCACATTTATTTCTGTGCTGGGAATTTCCATTGGTGTGATGGCCTTGATCATAGCGATCGCACTAATCACTGGTTTCCATAACGATGTGCAGGATAAAATTCTAGGTTCGACGGCCCATTTGATGGTGAATGATCTGACTGAGGAAGGCATTGAAGATTATCAGGATCTCATCACAAATATTGAAGCCATTCAAGGTGTTCTCGTCGCATCCCCTGTTATCTATGACAAAGTTTTCATAAAAGGGCCTTATAAGAGCGATGGGGCCCTTCTTCGAGGAGTCGATTTTGCCCTGGAGAAAGAGTCTTCTAATTGGCTTGATGAATTGGAGCAGGGGAAGACTCCCGATCCTGATGCCCTCATTCCAGGAATAATCTTAGGGAGAGAACTGGCTTACAATATCGGAGCAGGTATTGGAGATTCCGTTGAGGTCTATACCTCAGCAACACGGTTAGCTCCCATGGGATTGATACCGAAGATGAAGACATTCGAAGTGACGGGAATTTTTCACACCGGACTTTATGAATTTGATTCAACGAGTGTTCTGGTCACCCTCAAAACAGCCCAAAAAATATTTTCCCTGGTTGACAAAGTCAATATGATCCAGATCAGAATCTCGGATATTTTTAAAGCTCCTGAAATGAAGGAAGAAGTGGAAAACATCCGATTTGGACAGGTCTATGTGACCACCTGGATGGAGCTTAATGAATCGCTGTTTTCGGCTCTTAAGCTTGAAAAAAAGTTAATGTTTCTGACAATCACTCTGATTGTTTTTGTCGCTTCGCTCAACATCATTGCCACTCTTATCCTTATGGTTATGGAGAAAACCAGAGATATAGGTGTCCTGAAAGCGATGGGAGCGCAAGCTCAAAGCATCAAAAAAGTGTTTTTTCTGCAGGGAGCGATCATTGGTGCTATCGGGACGGCCGTGGGCACACTGCTGGGTTTGATCTGGTGTTGGATGGCCAACACATTCGAACTTATCAAGGTTCCTTCAGATATCTACGAGATTGCCTTTGTGCCTTTTCGTATTAAACTATTTGATCTGCTTGTCATCATTTTAGTCACACTTTTGATCAGCTTCCTTTCAACTCTTTTTCCGGCCCACAGGGCCTCAAAGGTCGATCCGGTCAAGGCTTTAAAATATGAGTAACATACTTAAGGCAGAGTCTCTCTGTAAGGAATACCCCCTTCCCAAAGGGATCCTTAAAGTGTTAGAGAATCTCAATTTTGAGTTGGAAAAGGGGAAGCTGATCGCCATTATGGGTGTATCCGGGGTTGGGAAAACCACTCTACTCAACCTATTTGGTGCTTTAGACCGTCCAACGAAAGGGACGTTCTACCTGGATGGAGAAGATCTTTTTGCCAGGAATGATAAGGAAATAGCAGAGATCAGGAACAGGGACATCGGATTTGTGTTCCAGTTCTATCACCTGCTGCCTGAGTTTACGGCCTTGGAAAATATAAGCTTTCCCCTGTTAATCGGAGGGCTGGATAAGAAGAGGGCTCTCAAGAAATCGTTGGACATCCTTAGTGAAGTCGAGCTGGAGGAGAAAGCTCAGGTCAGACCGTTTCAACTCTCAGGAGGAGAGCAGCAAAGGATTGCTATTGCTCGAGCCCTGATCAATTCCCCAAAAATCCTTTTGGCGGACGAACCTACCGGAAATTTGGACTGGAAAACAGGTCAGCATATTTTGGGAATCATCCGTGAGCTCCACCATAAAAGAGGACTGTCTTCGATTATTGTCACGCACAACGAAAAAGTCGCCCGGTTTTGCGATGAAACCTATGTTTTAGAAAACGGGCATCTGAAACTTTTTCCCCTCCGTTGAAGTTCTATATAAGTGATTTACCTCTGGTTACCTTTGAAAAAAAAAGGTGGATGTGGTATAAGGAGATTGTTATGAAAAAAATCGCTTTGGCTATGATTCTGTTGTGTATTCCTCTTGTAATGTTCAGCCAGGAAACGGTGGAGCAGATCATCATTGTTGGAAACGAGCGGGTGACTGATGAAACGATAATTTACTACCTTTCATCTCGGGAGGGAGATTATTTCGATCGTGATGTGCTTAAAAGAGATTTTAGAGTTTTATGGGCAACAGGATTTTTCTCCAATATTCTTATTGAAGAAGAGGAAGGGGCCCGGGGAAAAATTGTCAAAATCACTTTGGAAGAAAATCCCGTCATCAAAGAAATTGTCTATAAAACTGGGAAAAAGTTGAAAGAGGATGATATCGTCAAAAAATTAAAAGAGAAAGATGAATACATTCTTCCCTATTCCTATTACAGCCCGCATAAAATACAGAGGATCGAAGAAACAATCAAAGAGCTTCTATTCGAAAAAGGGTTAACAACAGGAGAAGTCACAGTCGAGGAAAACAAAAAGGGCTCCAACGAAATAGAGATTGTTTTTGATATCAATGAGGGGCCTAAAATCAAAGTGGGTGAAATCTATTTCAAGGGCCAACCCGCACTGCGCAAGGGCATCCTGATGAGTGGCATTAAGGAAAACAAGAAACACAATCTTTATTCCTGGATAGCTGGCAAGGATAACTTCAAAGAAGACTTACTCCCCGATGATTTGGTCAGCCTGAAGGAAAAGTATCAAGAACACGGATACATGGAAGCTGTCATCGGAGAACCGATCATCGAAGATATCACAAAGAGCAATATATTTCTCAAAAAAAGGCAGATGAAGAAGATTATCATCCCGGTCAATCCCGGTAGCCGGTACACAACAGGCGAGATTAAAATTGAGGGAAATAAAGTTCTCTCAACAGAAGGACTACGGACACTCATTAAGCTGAAAGAAGGGAAACCTTATACGACAAAAGCTAGAGAAGATGCTGTTGAAAAACTTAGGGAAGTGTACATGGATGGTGGGTACCTTTTCTCCAACCCTATGCCGGTGGAAAACCTCGATCCGAAAAGAAAAGTTGTCAATTTAACTTTTAATATCTACGAGGGCGATGTGGCCTATCTTAGAAGGTTAGAATTCACGGGCAATACCTACACCAAAGACAAAGTCATTCGGCGGGAAATGCTGATACGGGAGGGAGAACGTTTCCGTTTTAGTGCATTTAAGAACAGCATACTCCGCATGAAACAGCTCGGGCTTGTTGAAATGGAAGGAGAACCTGACGTTCAACCGGATCCTCAGGATCCTACTCAGATCGATGTCAAGATGAGGCTGACGGAGCTGCAGAGAAATAATATCCAATTTTCAGCGGGATACAGTGGGTATGACGGTACCTTTGTAATGGTTAACTATTCGACCGTAAATTTCTTAGGAGCCGGAGAAAAACTGGATCTTACATTCCAGCATGGAAAGAGAGTCAAAAACTATTCGTTTGGTTTTTCAGAACCCTATCTCTTCGATCTTCCCATCACACTCGGATTTAACATTTTCAGCAGAGATATCATCTATCCATATCTCTATGACAGGAAAGGAAAGGGGGTCGATTTCACTTTTGGCGCTAGGATCAAGGGATTCTTGAGAGGAAACTTCTCTTACGGTTTCGAAGATGTTTCAATCACCCTGCCTAGTACAGAAGAAGATGGCGAAGAAGAAGCGGTGAGCACTGATCCTGTCTGGAGTATGATGTTTGGGATGGGAAACTACAAAATAAGCAGTTTCACACCCACCATCTACCGCAATACGATCGACAGCCCATTGACTCCTTCACGGGGAACAATGTTTTTAGCATCTGCTAAATTTGCCGGCGGTTTTCTCGGAGGCGAAATCTTTCTGATTAAACCGAGATTTGAATTCTCTTATTATCAGCCTCTGATCAAGCAGACTCGATTAGGCTTTCATGCTGAATATTCCTTTGTCGAACCTACCAAAGAAGGACAAGAAGTCCCGTTTTGGGAAAGATTCTATCTCGGTGGTGAACGTTCTATCCGGGGATACAATATTTATACTATCGGACCACGGAGTGAAGCGGGCACAATTATTGGAGGATCTAAATCGCTCGTATTAAATGCAGAATACATTATTCCTGTGGGTGGCCCCGTATTCTCGATTTTGTTCTTTGATGCAGGGAATGCGTTGGCTCTTGATGAAAAAATCGATATCAAGAACCTGTACTTTTCGACTGGTCTGGAACTTCGAATTTTTATTCCTGCATTGCGAGTTCCATTCAGACTCATTTTCGCTTATAATAATCGAATTATCTATACTGGAGATAAAAACTTTAATTTTAGGTTTGCCATAGGGACAACATTTTAATTGCCCAATTGAATTTTAGATAATTCATAAAGAGGAGGAAAACAGATGATAAGAAGCGCAAGAAAAGGAATCGTTCTAACACTTTTTGTGACCGTGTTGGTTTCTGCTGGGTTTGCACAACAAACGCTTAAGATAGCGGTTGTCAATTCCAATGAGGTTCTGCAGAAATCTGCTGAGGGAAAAAAAGTAATGGCTCAACTCCAAAGCAAAGATTCTAAGGCACAAGCTGATATCGCAAAGATGGATGAGGATATCCGGGTTCTGGAGACAAGGCTCAATACACAGCGATTGACCTTAACTCAGGAAGCATTGATGAGTATGCAGGCCGATTTGGAAAGGAAGAGAAAGGAGAGAACACGGTTTGCTGAGGACCAGGTAAGTGAAATGAACGAGTTGACTCAAAGGCTCTTCAATCGGATTCAATCCGAACTTCTGCCAATTATAGAGGCTGTTGGGAAGGAAAAGAACCTGGATCTCATATTCGATCTTGAACGGAGTGGTGCCATTTATTTCAATCCGGTGACTGATATAACAGCAGAAATCATTCAGAAATATGATGCCTCAAAAGCCTCAAAATAATTTTGGATTTCTCGATATAGAAAAAATCCTTAAAATCCTGCCTCACAGGTACCCCTTTCTCCTTGTGGATAGAGTGCTGGAAATGAAGGAAGGGAAATCGTTGGTGGCTATCAAAAATGTCACGTATAATGAGGAGTTTTTTCAAGGTCATTTTCCTGAATTAAGAGTCATGCCAGGTGTTCTCATCCTGGAAGCTGTCGCCCAAGCTGGTGGTATTCTGATCTGTAATTCTATCTCTGATCCGGAAAAAAAGATATTTTTTTTGAGCAAGGTCGATAAGGCAAAATTCAGAAAACCTGTAGTTCCAGGGGATCAACTGCGGTTCGAAATTGAAATGCTCAGGCTTAAAAATCGATTCTGTCATTACAAAGGTAAAGCACTGGTCGAAGGAGAACTTGTCGCTGAATGTGAAATTGTTGCCTCTCTGGCGGATATCGAGAGAGTGAATGAGTAAGAATGGGATTCTTCAACATCCCTCTGCTATTGTCCATCCTCAGGCAAAAATAGGAAACAACGTCCAGATAGGGCCTTTTTCATTTATAGGGGAAAATGTTTCAGTGGCTCAAAACACGAGGATAGGTGCCCATGTCTATATTGAAGGGCAAACTCATATTGGAGAGGACAACCATATTTATCCTTTCTGCACTATTGGGACGTATCCCCAGGACTTGTCTTATAAAGGAGACGAGACCTCTGTCAGAATCGGCGATAGGAACACTTTTCGTGAAAATGTCACGGTCCATCGCGGGACTGTAAACGGTAAAAAAAAGACTGTAATTGGGTGTGATAATTACTTTATGGCCTATTCACATGTTGCGCATGATTGTTTGGTAGGGAATGAAACGATTTTAATCAATGGTGCAACTCTCGGCGGACACGTTTTAGTCGATGACTATGTCCAGGTTGGGGCGATTTCCGCAGTCCATCAATTTTGCCACATAGGAATCCATGCGTTTATCGGAGGAGGGTCGATAATCACACAAGATGTGCTTCCCTTTTGCAGAGTGGCAGGTGCGCGGCCACCCCTGTATTACGGGCTGAATGCCCTGGGTCTGCGTCGAAAGGGATATTCCCGCGATAGAATCCGTATGCTCAAGGGTATGTTAAACCTAATTTTTAACTCAAATTTAAACACGCATCAGGCCTTGGATAGAATTAAAAATGAGTTTCCTCAGGGTGAAGACAGGGATGTCATTTTTGATTTTATCCAGTCATCAAAAAGAGGAATTGTTAAAAAGACAGAAAAACAATGGGGAAAAGACTTGGAATAATCGCTGGTTCCGGTGAAGTCCCTTCGTTCATTTTTAAAGAAGTTCAAAAAAAAGGGTACTTCAGTTTGGTTGCCGGTATAGAGGGTGATGCCGAGGATTCTCTTGCTGATTCAATTGAAAAATTCCAGTGGTTCAAGATGGGTCAAGTTGAGGATATTATAAAGTATTTTAAACAAGAAGACATCCATGAAGTTCTTTTTGCTGGAAAAATCGACCATCGGAGAATCTATAAGGAACAAGGTTTTAATGTCCTTCTTTTCGATATTCTTTCACAAGCTGAGGACAAGAGTCCCACATCTCTGATAAGCTTGGCAATAGACTATCTCTCAAAGAGAGGAATTACGGTTTTAGATCCCACTCAATTCTTATCTTCCCTATTTATCGAAGAGGGAGTTTTGTCAAAAAAGAAACCGTCACCTCAAATTGAGAAAGACATAAATTTTGGCTGGGAGAAAGCCAGAGTTTTAGCTGACCTGGATATAGGACAAACTCTTGTTTTAAAAGATAAAGCTGTTGTTGCTGTGGAAGGCATGGAGGGGACGGATGCCGCCATCAGACGTGGAGGAGAGCTGGCAGGGCCAGGAACCGTGGTGATCAAGCTCAGCCGGTCAAGGCAGGATCCGCGTATCGATATGCCGGCTGTAGGTCTTTCAACGGTTAGGGAACTTGTTGGCGCAAAGAGTGTTGCGCTATGTCTGGAGGCAGACACTGTCGCCTTTTTTCAAAAAGAAGAGGCCCTGTCTCTTGCTGATGCAAACGGAATAACTGTTCTCGTGCGAAAAGGTGAAGGGCTTGGATTGAAACAAGACTGGAGAAGGGACGATGGATAAAATTCGTGTTGGCATTATCGGAGTGGGCTACTTGGGAACACAGCATGCGCGTATCCTTTCTTACTTGGAAGAGGCTGAACTAAAGGGGGTTGCCGATATCGATTTCAAACGAGCTATGCAGATCGGAAACCGGCACAATGTGAAATATTTTGAAAAATTTGAGGATATGTTAGATGAAATCGATGTAGGGATCGTCTCTACTCCAACTTCAGAACACTTTGCCATCTCTTTGAAGTTGCTGGAAGAGGGGAAATCCGTACTCGTCGAAAAGCCCATGACAGATACTGTCAAGGAAGCTGAAGATCTTGTCGCTGAGGCAAAGAAAAGTGGGCTCATCCTTCAAGTCGGGCATCTGGAACGATTTAATCCGGCTGTCGAAGCCATTGAGAAGGAAATTTCCGAACCTAAATTTATTGAAGTCCAACGACTGGGCTCATTTTCTGCACGGTCTCTGGATATTGATGTTGTCTTGGATTTGATGATCCATGATCTGGATATTATCTCGGCATTGGTCAAAGATGATGTCAAAACGATCCGGTCGTCAGGAATTCATGTCCTCTCGGATAAAATCGATATTGCCAATGCCCGGCTGGAATTTAATTCCGGGTGTATGGCAAACCTCACAGCCAGCCGGGTTCATCAGGGGAAGGTGAGAAAAATGCGAATTTTTGAACAAAGTTCTTATTATTCCATCGACTATATTGATCAGGAAGTAAAGGTATTTCCTCTAGATGGCCCTCAAACGGATATTAAAACCCTGAAAATAAAAAAGGAAGAGCCATTAAAAAAGGAGCTCCAAAACTTTTTTAGATGTGTGAGTGACGGCAAAATGAGAAAAGTGACTGGGGAAGAAGGTATGAGGGCCTTGAAGTTGGCCTGCAATGTTTTGGAGGAAGCAGAGATTTAGCCTCCGTTTCTATTTTAAAATTTTAATGGATTGACCCGGCTCAGGCCTTTGATTCAACTGCATTCCATTCATAATGGCAAATTGTGGCCATAAATCTTTTTTCATCCCGGATCGTTGAAATATGGATTGGAGCGTTTGTTTCCCATTTGCCTTGATAACCGAAATCCTTGTTGGCTGTCTGTTGAGATAGGTCCTGTTTGTTAATTCACGGAAAGAACCAACGACCGTTCCGAATGTATAGTCATAGTTACTGAATTTCGAGACCGTACTCAAGGATGCAAACGAATAGATATACTCTCCTTTTCTTATGCAGGACAAAATGACTCTTAAGTCTTCTCCCTCCTGTTGAGGGACGTCAAGGGATTGGAGGTAGGAGGCCAAGCCGTTAATGGTTTGGCTTCGTTCATTGTGCAGCGTATGACCTTCAAAGGAATTGGCCTTTTTCTTTGCATAATCCCTGATCTGATCTTTGGTCTGTTCAGCGAGCAGAACAACGGCTGCATTCCCGTCCTTTGAGACCAAGGTGACATTTGCAGGAGTATTTTGGACTGTCCACCCTTGGGGAATTATAAAGCTAAATCGCATTTGAGGGTGGTAGAATGTATTGTTTTCGACAAAACCCTGCCTGGGATCGCTTCCGTAGACCATATTGTTGATTTGGCTGAAATAGGGTGCTTGTCCATATTGAAGGTGGCTGTCATTTTCAAGAAGCAAGGCTTTTGTATTTTCTATGCGTTCGCTGGTCAAAGGATGAGTGGAAAGAAATCCCGGCAAACTGTGTCCTCCGGAAAGATCTCCTAGAGACTGCAGGGATGAGAAAAAATTGATCATTTGAGCTGGATTGTATCCCCCACTTCGGGAATAGGCGACACCTAGTTGATCGGCCTCTCGTTCGTCATCCCGGCTGAACTTGAGGAACAGAAGCTGAATCCCGATGCCGGCTAAACCAGAAAATTTTGCAAATTCCTCACTTATAGCACTGCCTACAACCAGCCCGAGCTGAACGAGGATCAGTTGGCTCATTTTACTGACGCTGTGACGGGCGTTAACATGGCCTAATTCATGTCCGAGAACAACGGCCAGTTCAGCTTCTGAATTCATCATGGCCAGGATTCCCCGTGTGACATATATGTACCCGCCCGGTGCAGCGAAGGCATTTATCACAGGGGTGTCGAGAACCGCAAAATGATATGTAAGATGTGGGCGGTGAGTGAAAGGTGCAAGATTATTTCCTATGCGTTCAACATATCTGTTCAAAACAGGATCTGGATAGACACCAAATTGCGCACGGACTTGTTGGTCTGTGTTTTCACCGAGGGCTATTTCTCCCTGTTCTGAAATCAGAC
Organism: uncultured Eubacteriales bacterium; assembly: GCA_964633715.1. Classification (GTDB taxonomy): domain Bacteria; phylum Acidobacteriota; class Aminicenantia; order Aminicenantales; family Aminicenantaceae; genus JAUWVG01. Next base: position 10,513 of record CAZWHQ010000005.1, on the reverse strand, counting down.
TGATTTCTTTTTTTCCAGTCACTGGATTTATAGAGCAAGAAATAAAAAAAACAAAGACTAAACAAAGAACTATTGCAAAAGATTTTTTCATCACCTTCTCCATTATTTTAATTTGAACCACGTGTCGTCCAATCCAGTATTAAATTTCACCTCATCGATTGTCATTTTCATGAATTCAACGTCATCCTGCCAGGTAACAATCGTATGGGCTATGAGAATACCATCTATGTCTTTATAATTTGATAAAATTGTTTCAACTTCGATTTTTTCACCTATCTCATTTATCGAAGTTGTTTTTGTTTTGTGCATAAGGTAAGTCTTTGTGTCAATGAGGAGACTGGCTTTGAATCCATCTGAAAAATTCTGTGAGAGAGCGAAGTATTCTCTGCCTTCCAGAAGTTCTTTCCCTGTTAATGTGTAAGTGATCCCGTATCTCTCGGGATTCAGAAGTGCATCGTTTCCTAAGGCACTTCGTCCGAAATCCTCAGCTATAATCAATGGCATTTCTTCCACCATCCCTGTTATGGGATTTGTCATCCAGCCTGTTTCTCCATCAAAAGTTTGTGTGATCAACGTGCCTTGGACGGTTGCATCCAATCGCAGTTTGTTGGGTTCCTTCAGGTAAGTGGTGAGGGATCCTCCATATCCCATCTGAATCATCTCCATATATCCGGTCAATACAGTGTCCTGAATTTTTTCCAGAGCACTGCGTCCACCTTGAGCGTCGATCATTTTTTCAAGAATATCTTCAGCCGTTTGAGCAAATGTTTGGGAAGGCTGGAGTAGGAGCAGCCCCAATATGAGGACACACGGGATGATTGATTTTTTCATTGTTTCTTCCTCCCCATTTATTATATTGATATATAAGTTGATTGGCAAAAAAAAATATGTGATGGTAAATATCTCAATTCCAAATAAATCTTAGAAATTGAAATGTATTGAAAAAATCGGGAGGCGTTATGGAATTTAAACCCATAAAATATATGGAATGGATGAAAACAAGGGGGCATCCCCAATACGATTTATGCCCCAGCGGCATATCGAACCTGCCGCTCAAAGAACTGGATTTAGATATCGAGGATCTGGAGATTTCTGGAGAAAACTCTTACGGGTATCTCCCGCTCATTCAGGCGATTGCGAAAACGTATCAAGTCCACGAGGACAATGTGATGCTTGCTGTGGGGGCGTCTCATGCCCTATTTCTCGTCTGTGCCCTGCTTTTAAAAGACGGAGATGAGGTTCTTGTTGAAAGGCCTGCCTATGAACCTCTCTGGGCTGTTGCAGAGGCTTTTGGTGCGCGGATTATTCGTCTGGATCGAAAATATGAACAGGGGTATATTTTTAACCTCGATGAACTCGAAAAACATCTGACTGAAAATGTAAAATTTATCCTTTTAACAAATCTCCACAATCCGAGTGGAGTGTCTCTCTCCCCTTCGATGTTAAAAAATATGGCAGAGATCGCAAAAAAAAGGGGTGTTTTTTTGGTTGTCGATGAGGTGTATCTCGAATTCCTAAATGGAGATGTCGGGCAGACATCTTTTCATCTTGCAGACAATATCATTGTCATCTCGAGCTTAACCAAGGTTTTTGGCCTTGCCGGACTTCGCTGCGGATGGATTCTTGCTCCTCCTGACATTGTGGCAAAAATGAAAATTTTTCTAGATTACAGCCTCGTGGAAGGCGTATTTATCGGAGAATTGATTTCATCCAAGATGTTTGACCGGTTAGCTTCAATTAAACTGAGCAAAACAGAGAGGATCCACAGGAATGTGAACCTGATTAAAGGATTCATCGAGAGTGAAAATCGTTTAACTTGGATTGAACCTTCAGGAGGAATCATCTGTTTTCCCCGGGTTGAAACCGGATTATCCGGTGATGAACTGGCGCGGATTCTGCGGGAAGACTTTGATACGGCCCTTGTGCCAGGGAGCCTGTTTGAAAGCCCCAGACACTTTCGTTTAGGAATGGATGTAGAGTCTTCAGTTATGGCTGAAGTGCTGGAGAATATTAAGGACGTATTAGCGCGTTAAGCAGGGTTCATTAATATCCAAGGCAAGTTTTGGCCCTCTGAATTTTACTGAAGTTATTGGCGACCACGCAGGAGAGCCCAACGTTCATGGCTGTCCCCACAATCCAGGCCAGGGTTTTGTTCTTTTTGTAGAGGCCTCTCAGAAGGGTGATCTGTAATCCTGCCACACCGAGTTTAATGGCTCCATAGAGCAGCTGGTTGTTGGCAATTTTTTTCATGAACGGATTGCCCTCTTCAAGTGAGCTGAATTTCAAAGCATTTACGGTTGTGTAATAGTCGGCTGCATGAAGAAAAACTGTGGATGCTAAGGCGGCCGTGAATCCTGCACTTCCTCTCTGTTTGGTATCGAAGGGAATATCTTGTGAAGAAATGGAATAGGCTTGAAGGCTGAGTTTTTGTGGAGAAGGAGTCAGAGAGCGGTCATTTGACGAGATTTTTGTCTCCCCCAGACTGATATCCATTGAAGCGATTGCTGTGTTGGAAGCAGGAGGTGTGAAACCGGAATCGATAATTACAGTTTCCGGTAAAATATCAGCTGAAAAAACTTCATTGTTATAAGTGGTTTTTTCGCTGGCGATCAAAGGAGCGTTGATTAAAAAAGCGAACATCAATGCTCCAGTTATGAATGTTCCGAGGAATCCTAGCCGCCGTTTTCCTTTTTCCATCTTGGTTTCTCCTTGCCTCATATACATGCCAAATCTAAAAGCAAGAAAGATGCCAAGCGCTAAAAAGGAGTTAAATTATTGATAATAAACAGATTAGACTGGATACAAAAGGAAAGAATTCAAAGGGAGAATGTTCAATATGTGAACATAATGAAGGAAATTAATTTATCTGGTTGATATTAAATAAGTTAGGAGCTGCAAATGGAGTGTCCCATAAATGAACATGTCCATTTATGATCCAATATTTCTATCCTGGTTCCAGGAGAGTTTTTGTGTTCTTTTACATATTACCTCGCAGTGATTATCAATGCAAGAAAGATGCCAACCTTTAAAATTTGTAAAGTATAGAAAACAATTAAATAAGCTGGATAGAAAAAGAGGAGCGAATGAGGGAATGTTTAAAATGTGAACATGAGATTCGTCACTTTATTCACGAAAAGGGATATCGTATCTCTTAAGTTTATTATATAGGGTTGTTCGGGAGATATCTAAAACAATGGCTGTCTTTCTCAGGTTGTTTTCAGTTCTTTTTAAAAGAAAAGAGATATATTCTTTTTCCATTTCATCGAGGGTGGCAAGATTTTCTCTAGAAAAGAGAGGCATTTTAAGCTTTGATTTAGAATAATCTAAAAGGTCTTTAGGTAAATCAGCTAGGTCAATAAATGTCTTTTTGGTTAAAATGGACGCTCTTTCCAAGACATTTTCCAGCTCTCTGATATTTCCCGGCCAATCATACTTAAGGAACAATTTTTGTACTTCTCGAGAAACGCCGTATACCTGTTTATCCATTTTTTTACTCATCAGATTGAGCATGTGCCTGATCAATAAAGTTATGTCATCCGGTCTTTCTCTTAAAGGAGGAAGATGAATCTCCACTCTGTTGAGTCTGTGATACAAGTCTTGTCTGAATTTGCCATTTTTAACATATTCTTTCAGATCACGGTTTGTGGCGGCAATGACTCTAATATTCACTTGAATATTTTGATTGGATCCTAAGGGTCTGAACTGGCCGCTTTCGAGAACACGAAGAAGTTTGGCTTGAGTGGTGAGCGGGATTTCTCCGATTTCATCCAGAAAAATAATTCCATCATTGGCCTCTTCAAATAATCCACGTTTATTCCTGTCTGCCCCAGTAAAAGCTCCTTTCATATATCCAAAGAGTTCTGATTCGACGAGATTTTCAGGGATGGAAGCTGTATCGCAGACAACAAGATCTTTATTTTTAAAGGGGCTGAGATTGTGAATGGCCTTGGCGACCAGTTCTTTTCCGGTTCCTGTTTCTCCCGTGATAATAACTGTTGAAAAGTAGGGAGCAATGGTCTCCATAAGAGAGAATATTTCATACATATGGGGACTCTTTCCCACCATCCCTTCAAAGTAGTACTTTTTCTCAAGCTTCTTTTCCAACTGGAATGTTTCCCGTCTCAATTTGCTTTTTTCGGCAATTTTTTCCAGTATCTTTTCGATTTCTTCAAGTTTGACGGGTTTTTCTAAATAGCTCAGTGCCCCATGATTGATAAATTCCATGACATTGTTTGCGCCGAGCGGTTGCCCTGTGATGATGACATTCAATAGCCGGTCAAATTTTTTTAAATCCTTCAGGAGTTTAAATCTCTCTCCCTTGTTCCGGTCTATATCGATAATAACCACATTGATATTGTTGGACTTTACGGAAGTTGAAGCATCTTCAATTTTTTCTAAAAAGAAAACTTCACAGTCATCCGCAATAGAAGATTTCATAAGGAGATCGTATAGAGAAAAATCCTCGATCAACAGCAGAAGCCTTATTTGAATTTGCATTAGAATGAGACCCTCAAGTGGATCGGTTCATATTATAGCAAATATGTTCAATATTTGTACAATATTATTTTATTTTTTCACTTCACTAGAGGTTTTTATTTCCCCAGGACGATCCCTGACAAATTGAATGGACACTCGATTCTGGTTTTCTTCTTCGATACGGACGATTTCATAATCTGATTGAGAAAGATAATCCACATGTGCAAACAGATAGGTCAAACCCTGTGTCACGAGGAAATCGAGCCAGGGTCCTCGAGCGGTTTCATCCATGAGTTCAGGAGTTTCTTCAACAAATGTCAGACGACGACGGTTGGTCAACCTGGAAGCCCGAGATGAACGTCTCTTGGCATACAAATTGACTCCTTCATCTCTCTCTAAATAATTCATGTGAGGCTCCCAGCGTGTTGCCCAGCGAAAGTATCTGTCATAGAATTTTGTGTTGGAGTCTTTAATGTTCGGATCTGATGTCATGTCACGAATAATGATGTTTTTGAGCTCTGATCCAGCCCGTGTCCATTTTTTGTAGATGGGAAGATTCAAACTTCTGTAATAGGCGAACCAGCCTTTAGGAATCCAGTAATCCCGGAAAAGATAGGGAGAGTAGTTGGAGAACTGCTGCACCCATTCATGTGAGGGATACCCATGAAGATTGAGGTAGATATCCGGGAGCCACTTGTTGTAGAGGGTTCCTCGGACCCTGGCCTCAGGTAAAAGTGGCTTTGAGGACCCCACTTGATTGCTGACATCGATTCCTAGAGACGTGTAGCGGCCGGCATGCAGACTGTGGAAAGGGGTTAACTTTTGGAGATTATACGCCAGGGCCGCCCCATCGGGATTTTCCATAGGGTGGAGAATAAAGTTTAACTTCTTGGTGTACTCTAAATAGCGGTCGTCGGTCGCAAGGAGTTCCGCAAATTTAAGGATATAATTTGTTGCCGATACTTCGTTGGCATGCTGGCGGCCGCTGAGATAGAGCGTAGGTTTGAATGTGATGAGGCGAGGGAGGGAGATGTATTTGCCGATGGGCGTGAATATTTCAAGAACCGGAATCTTTCGGTTCTCAAAAGATATTCCCCCAATATAGGTTTGGATGTTATCCAGATGTCCAAGTTTTTCGACAATATTCAGGCATTCCTGAGGTGAGATGATGTCGTCTGTCGGAGTGATGGGATCTGATGGATCGATTTCTAGAGGAGTTGGTCCGGCATCGATTTTTCCGGAAAAGACAGGAAAGATTTCTTCTTTGACAAGGTCCTCGAATTTGAGGGAGAGGATAAGCGATTTTAAACGGGGAAAAATAAAAGGCGTTTCCAGAGCTCCCTGTTCCTCAAGTTTCCTGTGCTCTTCAATGATGTCGATAAGAGTGGTGTATTCCGTCTCTTTATCGAAGTTGACTTCGACATAAAGTTGTTCAATGCACTTGTCCGTACCATTGTATACAAAAGTTGGGACCTTCGGATTTTCCAGTTTAAGGTTGGGAAAAACGAATTTTTTCGTGTATTCAATTTTATCTTTTTCTTTCCATTTCAATAAAAGCTGTGGAGAACGCGCCTGCCAGTCTTCAAATGCCACTTTTACATGACCTTGTTGTCCTTCAGTAGAAGGATGGATCAGAGGAAGGATGTTGCCTGGAGCTGAATAACGAGAGCTGTCTTCTGCCAAGCTCTCATCTTCAAGTTCAATTTCTGTGATTCCGCGAATGAAATCAAGAGTGTCAAAGTAGAGTTCATCATGGATGGATTCCAGACTGCTGATGATCTCCTCATCGAGGCCAAGCCTGTAATCCGGCTCACTCAGCCACAGTTCGAATAGAAGTCTCTTAAAATAGGGTTGTTTGCTGAAGGCGGGTTTATTTCCTGTCTTCTTCAGTATGAAGGAGTAGACTTCAGGAAGGACATCATCCTGATAAAAGTCCCAGAACCTTTCCATGTCGGTCTTGAGAGCCGTGTCCAGAATGGTCCTTGATCCCTGTTGAATGAAAATCCATCCCGTCGTCAGCTTGACATTTCCCCATTCGGGAAGAACTTTAAGATAAGAATCCTCCCGCGTTCTTGGAGAAAAAGCTTCTTGAAGAAGAACCCGATTGTTTTTATCAAAGGCCAGGACTTCATAAACAGAAGACATCTCATTATTCATCTCGAATTCGATTTTTTCAAGAAGGATGTCCGTGTCTTTTGCAATGATTTCATCCACGGGATAAAGTTCTTGAAGCCAGCGAAAAGGATCGGCATAGAATCGTTTTGGCTCTTTGAGGTCGTCGATGTCCTCCATAAATCGGATCAGGAGATGATCGATGTTTTGATCCTTCAGAGAAGGGATTATTTTTTCAGACAGCCAGAAGAAGCCCTGTTTGTAGGCGGAGAGAACGTTTACTTCCATATTTTGGATTCCTTTAGAAAAAAGAAATTCTTCGATCTCTTTTTTAAACTTCTTTCGAATTTCAGGAGATTCACTGATGCCGATATGGATACGGACAGGCTGGGCTGTTTTCTTTATCTGTTCTGTGGCTTCCTGAATACTTTTAAAGGCTTCATCTTTTTCCCAGGCAAAGGTTTTCTGCTTTTCAAAAATGATCTTGTTGTCCTTGAGGGCAAAACTCTTGAGTTGGAATTTTTCCATGTCGAGTGTTTTTTTCAGATTTTCCTGGAGTGCCTTTTCAAAACTCTCGTTTTTTTGGGGGAGGTAGAGTTCCAGTTCCACGGATTCAAAATTTTTATCTTTTATTTCCTCGAGGACTGTTTTAAGCTGCATGGAAAAGTACGCCTCTGCTGTCCCATTCTCTCCATTAAAGAATTTTTCCAATAGAGCAAAAACATCGTGAATCCTAACCTCTCCCTCCTTAAATTCTTTCAAATAGGGAAAGGTTTGGCTTAGATAAGACAGCGTTTTTTCCATTCCTTCACTGTCTGCGGCATCGATGATCAAGGCGCTGGACTTATTGAGTGCTTCAGGCACGACTGTGACAAAACCCCATCCTTTTTCGAGATGAGGAATTTTAAGCTTTGCAGTTTTCAGCAAATCCAATGAGAGCAGGTTGTCTCTCCCGATGAGAATAGGTGAGACAAGCGCCTTTGGGTTTTCGATTTCTGTATCAAGTTGGACAATGGGAAAGGAGGCGCCTGTTGTGTCCAGGACGAGGCGGGAAGCTAGAAGGTCAGTGCCCGGATAGCTTTGCTTGTGGGAAATAATAAGACGAGTATCCAATCCATCTGCATGAGAGTCATTGTCTCTATCCAAATACACGCCTTGTGAAGAAAGCAGGTTGAGCAGATCAAAACTCTTTCCCGAACGACTGGGCCGGACAGGAGATTTGTAGGACGGCGTGAGAAATCTTTTCGGAACTCCTATTCTTCTTATAGTTACGTCTGCGACGTTATTCTTGTTCCTCATTTCGATGGTTATTTGGCTGCAGCCGGAATAATTGAGTACATCTGTTCGTTCCCCCTTTTTATGGCTTTGCTGAAGGGCCACAAAAGCTTTCCGAGTCTTTTCCATATGGTCGGGATTTGAAAATTCGATCCTCACAGAAAGATTTTTGATTTCTCCTGTGTTGAACCGCAGCCGTTTAATGGCGTCATGAGGAGATGTTATCGAAGGGAATGTATAAGATACGGATTGAATGGAAACCGTGCTGTAATCTGAACCAATATCATTTAAAAAATCCTCGAGATTTCCCTCTACGCTTTGATATGTATCTCCCTCATCTCTTCCCCAAATATCCCAGAGGTATGGCCACCGGAGAAAAAACGCTCTTCCTGTTTTTAGTAACGTGTCCTCCGAGCCGGCGGCAAGAAGAATATAATTTTGGCCCTGTTGGGAAACGAGAGAAATAGATCCTTGATCACTGGAAAAATTTTCGAAATTCAGGTTCTTGTTTTTGTTAAGGGTTTTAACAAGATTTAAATTTGTTCCAATGAGTACGGAAACAGCTTGAGTGCCTTCTCCCTTTTGCATTTCAGATTCTTTTTGTACGAGTCCGAAGTCAAGAAGGAGACTTTCTAGATTGGCACGGGCCGCAATGTCAGATGCCACTGCCAGTTCTTCAGGTGTTGGCAGATCCGGGATGATGAAACGAAGAGCAATTGTCTCAGCCAGAGAATCTCCGTCTCTATCTACCAGCCCTTTTCCGAGCTGGAAGACTTGAGATAGGCTGTTGATATCAGCCGCCGCCAGCGGCAGACAGAACCAAAGACATATCAGTAATAATAGACCTTTTTTTCTCATACCGACTCCTTTTAAAAGATCCCATTTCCTTTCAGGATTTCTGAAGCATGATTGTATGTCGAAATTGTCAATCTGGCAAGTTGTTTTGACATAGACATTGGACTGTAGTAAAAGTTAAAAGTCCATATAGATTATAAAACTGGAGGCAGGAATGACGATTTCCCTTGATGGCTCAAATTTAACAATTGAAAAATTAGTTCGAATTGCACGAGATAATGAACAGGTGAATCTACCCCCTGCTGCTTTAGAGAGAATAGTAAAATGTCGGGCGATGCTTGAGGAAAAAATTCGAGCCAAAGAGATTATGTACGGTGTGAATACAGGTATTGGAGAATTTTCTGAGATAGTATTGGATGATGATCAGATCAAGGATTTTCAGAAATATTTAATTTATAATCATGCTGCGGGTATAGGAGATCCTGCGCCCATTGAATATGTGCGTGCGGCCATGGCAGGACGGATTAATGTTCATGCCCATGGGAATTCCGGTTGTCGGCCTGAAATCACGAAAACTTTGGTGGAGATGCTCAACAGAGGGGTGACACCTTATGTCTGCCAGAAGGGATCTGTGGGTGCATGTGGTGATCTGGCTCCAATGTCCCAGATAGCGCTGCTTATGCTCGGGGAGGGAAAGGCCTATTATAAAGGTGAGCTGTTGGCGGGAAAAGAGGCTATGGAGAGATCTGGCATTCCTATCCCAGATCTTCTTGCCCGTGATGGATTGGCAACTATCAACGGCTCCAATTTGCTCACTGCCATGAGCGCTTTGCTTCTTTATGACACAAATAATTGGTTAAAGCAGACTGAAATAGCAGCCGCCATGTCACTCGAGGCGCTGAAAGCCAATATGAAACCCTACACGCCCAAACTCCATGAAGTGCGTGGTTTTCCAGGGGCGGTGCGCTGCGCAAAAGCCATACAAAGACTTATTGCAGGAGGAGATCTTGAGGCGGGGAGGATTAAATTTCGAGTGCAGGATGCCTATTCCATGCGGTCTACTCCGCAGGTGATCGGTGCAGCCCATGACGCTTTGGCATGGGCTCGCACACAAGTCGAGATTGAGCTGAATGGAGTTGGGGATAATCCCATTTTTTTTCCAGATGAAAACCTCCAGTTAACGGGAGCTAATTTTCAGGGGAGTCCCGTCTCACTTCCGATGGATATGATAGGTGCGGCCATCACAATGGTCTGTGTTCTATCTGAAAGACGGATGAACAGACTCAATAATCCAGCGCTCAGTGTAGGGCTTCCTGCTTTTTTGACTAAAGGAGCAGGAATGTTTTCCGGAATGATGCTCAGCCAGTATACGGCTGACACTCAAATTGTCGAGCAGCGTATTTTATCCATGCCGGCATCCATCCAGTCTATTCCTGCAGCTGCTGATCAGGAGGATTTTGTGTCTATGGGTATGAATACGGCTTTAAAAAATTTTCAGATACTAGATAATGCATACGGAATCCTGGGGATCGAATTTATGGCTGCAGCACAAGCTTTGGATTTCAGAGAATATGTTTTTGGAAAGGGTGTGACAAAGGCCAAGGATGTTATCCGGAAATATGTTGAATTTCTTGATGTCGACAGGCCTCTTTATCCCGATCACACGCGCATGAAGGAGCTAGTCAAGTCTTGTGAGATCCTGGAGGAAGTCGAAAAAGCCGTCGGCCCCCTAGAATAATAAAGTCAAACACAAATATTACTGAATAACAAATCCTTCCTTGCTTATCATTACACTTACTAACCTGAACTATTCATAAATTTAGCCGACACCGAGATATATGTTCATTATTATCAT
>CAZWHQ010000004.1:76689-117917 GCA_964633715.1 uncultured Eubacteriales bacterium | reverse complement strand
TGAGAGCTCAGATCACAATCACAGAGCAAAAAAGGGCCGTGTGACGTCGAAGTTTTGATGCTGGCAGCCGGAGATAATTCAAAGGCCAGCTTTCGCTGAGCTTCTGAGAGATTTCCTCGTTGTGACCAGTCGTGAACACCCGCCAAATCCACACCAACTTTGAAGATGTCCGAATTTCTGGCCAGCGACATGGCTGTCAGCAGGCCACCGTAGGAGAGACCCCATTTGCCGATCCTATTTGCATCCACCTCGGGCCGGTTTTGGAGATATTTGGCCCCGGCGAGAACATCCTGGTATTCGGCGGCTCCTCTCCTGCCGGTGTCTGGCGCATTCCGGAATGACCGCCCATAACCGATCCCGCTGCGATAGTTTATGGAGATCACGGCGTATCCGTGATTGGCAAAATACTGGTTGATCCCATAGGCTTCTGAATAAAATTCCATGTAGTGCCAACCTAAGAGCATCTGGCGGATGGGCCCGCCGTGAGTGTAGACCACACCCGGAAGGTTATCGCCGGGTTTGGCCCCTTTTGGAAGAAAGAGCTGGCATGAAATCTCTAGTCCGTCGGGAGCCTTTACAATTACAAGCTCAGGGATAATCAGTTCATCCATTGGGAATTCAGGAGGGAGATTCTCAGGTGCCACCACTGTGATATCTCCTCCGTTGGCCGGGACAGTGGCAATGGATGTGGGATGGACGGCTGTGGCATAGAGAAAGGCCACTTTTTCTCCAGTTCCCAAAGCCACAGGGTAAGTGCCAATAGTGGAGCCTTTAGTCAGCTGAACAGGTTTACCCCCTGCGGTTGGCACTTTCCATATATGCCGACCTTGGATATCCGCCAGGTTAGTGCTGTAGAAAAGAGTTTTTCCATCGGATGAAAGCCCTGTATGTTCGACAAAAGCTTCTCCTGGTGTCAGATCGATGGGATCCTCACCTGTTAAAGGCATGGAAAAGACATGGTTCCAATTTTCCTGTTCGGCTCTAAAGAGTATCCGGCCATTGGCCGTGAGCAAAAAATCGCGGAATGAATAGTATCTTGGACTCTCGGTCGGGAACTCCCAAATCTTTTTAGCCGTGGCCGTTGCGACATCGGCAATCCAAATAGCCTGGCTTGAGACCGCTCCTCCGCGGCCTCCTCTATATCCTCCTCCAAAATCCCCAGCCGAACCAAACTGCATACCGGGGCGCCTCAAAAAGACAATCTTTTTTCCGTCCGCCGACCAGCAGGGATTGCTGTCCCGGTCAACGTTGGGAGCTATATAAGTGAGCTTTCTTTGTGCGAAGTCAAAGACCACAATAAAGCTGTGGTCATTCCTGCGGGTGACAAAGGCGATGCGGCTGCTATCGGGAGAAAAAACCGGGGATACATTCTGACCTTGTGCTCTAAACAGAAGTTCAGGTTCTGGCACAGCACCGGATTCTGTTGGTGGATCTAACGGAAACCGGTAAATTAATCCTTCTCTCACCTGCAACAAACTTTTTCCATCCGGAGAAAGAACAGGACTGCTGCCAAGGGCAACTTTCCAAGGTGATCCACCATTTGATCTTACGGCCCAAATGGCCTGTTCCTGTCCGTCCGGATGACTGTTCGAGTTGGTCACCCAACCTACACTGTTCGGCCGGCCGCCCTTGATATAGACTACAGTTTTTCCATCGTCTGTGATGTAGACTCCCGGAATCTCGAAAACCTCGTCTTTGGCATATCCAGTCAAGTTGACAGGTTTAAAATCCGGGGCTGCTGCTGTCCAGACATTCCTCGCCCCCGTGGAATTGAAAACCCAGGCGATTCGATCGGCATTTTTGGCTGAAGTCAAGGCCCAGGGATAAGGTGATGCCAAGACCTCTTCCATGGTGAAAGTTCCCTCTGTCTGGGCAAAGCCAGTAATGCCGGAAACACAGAAGAAACAAAAAACGAGAATTACAAGGATGTTTTTCTTCATGATCCCCTCCTCAATTGATTCATAACTATACATTTATACAAGAACTGCGGTTAAATCAATAAAAAATTAAAACAAAGAGTCAACATCCAAACTGCCATCTATTGAATAGGACCTGCCCTTTTTTGTCTCCAGTATGACTGATTTTTCTTTAAAGACAATTTCACACCGACTTCCCGATTTGGAAAGAATCTCTGCTCGCTCCAATTTTCCATCTCTCCAGGTGATATCGACTACAAATCCGCCGCGGGCACAGAGTCCTTTAATGTGTCCATTTGGCCAGGCAGAAGGTAATGCCGGGAGTAGTTCTAAGATATAATCCCCTTTTTCATTCCGGCGGTGAGACTGCAGCAGCATCTCGACAATTCCGCTTGTGACTCCGAAATTGCCATCGATCTGAAAGGGCGGATGGGCATCGAACAGGTTGGGATAGATTCCTCCTCCTTCATATTCGGTCAGGGATGAACCGGTCAACCGCATCAATTTATTGAGAAGCGTATAGGCCCTGTTTCCGTCTTTGAGCCGAGCCCAAAAATTGACCTTCCAACCCATGGACCACCCCGTCCCTTCATCGCCCCTCATCTCCAGAGATTTTCTGGCTGCTTCGAATAAATCAGGCGTATCCTCCTTGGTGATCTCACTGCCAGGATGCAGTCCCCAAAGGTGGGACACATGGCGGTGTTTGTTTTCAGGATCATCTTTGTCTTCCAACCACTCCTGAAGCTGTCCGTATTGACCGATCTGATTGGGTGCAATCCTGGCCTTAATGTCCGTCAATTGTTCTCTCAAGTCCTTGTCGACACCAAGGATCTCGGAAGCCTCGATGCAGTTGGAAAAAAGATTGCGGATGATCTGGTGATCCATGGTTGGACCCATCACCAATCCTCCATTTTCAGGAGAATTGGATGGCCCTGAAATCAACCAGTCCCTCTCATTCCGTGGATCTTCTATTAGATAGTCAACAAAAAAAAGCGCTGCCTCTTTTATAACCGGGTAGGCTCGGCTGCGCAGGAATTCCTCATCCAAAGTGAATTGATAGTGCCACCATAGATGCTGACTTATCCAGGCTCCACCCGTGGGCCAGATCCCATGATTCGATGCATTGATCGGTGCTGTCCCGCGCCAGATGTCTGTGTTATGATGGAGCACCCATCCCCGGCTGTTGTAATGCTTTTGTGCAGTCGATTTTCCGGTTATCGAACAATCCTCGATAAGAGAAAACATGGGCTCGTGGCATTCGGACAGATTGCACAGCTCAGCAGGCCAGTAGTTCATTTCAAAATTGATGTTAGTGGTGTATTTGCTTTCCCAAGGGGGGTTCATACGGTCATTCCAGAGGCCCTGGAGATTAGCCGGCTGGGAACCAGGCCGGCTGGATGCAATCAAGAGATAGCGGCCGTACTGGAAAATAAGAGCGGCCATATGGGGATCGTGCTCTTTCTGGAATTCCAGAATCCGCTCATCTGTAGGTTTATAGATCTGGTCTGTCTCTCCAAGATCGATGGACACTCTCCGAAAAAGGCTTTGGTAATCGGTGATGTGTGTTTTTAAAATGGACTGGTAAGAGCCTTTAAGCGAAGACAGAACTAAATCACACTTTGCTGCAGGATCGGCACTGGTGTTGCTGTAGCTCTTATAGCTTGTGGCGCCTGTCAAAACCAATGTGACGGAGCTGGCCTCTGAGACTTTGAGTTTTTCTCCCTCTTGCTCGAGATCGCCGTTTATATCGAGAACCTTGAGCTGCGATTCGAATTTTATCACACTTGGGCGGACCTCATTTTCGCCGGATTGGAGATACTCGGAAACATTCCCAGTTAGAATAATCTTGTCACCTTGGGCCGTTATCTCTGATTTTTCATGAGGAGTTGACAAAGAGAGGGTAAAATTCAGCTGTTTCGATTTATCCGAAGCCAGATGAATGAATATTGCGTTGTGGGGAAAACTCGAAAAAACCGTACGTAAAAACGTCACACTTCCTGATTTGTATCGAACGGTAGCCACAGCTTTTTCCAGGTCGAGCTCCCGTCTGTAGTCGCTGAAGTGGGAATGTTCCTCAAATTCGATCCACAGGTCGCCAAACGGTTGATATCGCTCCTGCCTGAGAGGGATACTCATAAATGTTTCACCGGCCAGTTTGTGAGCCTCCTGCTGTTTTCCCTCAAAAAGCAGTTGCCTGATTTCAGAAAGAGATTCAAATGCACCAGGATTGGCATAATCTCTCGGGATGCCCGTCCACAGCGAATCCTCGTTAAACTGGATGTGCTCTTTGGTTGTTCCTCCAAACACCATGCCTCCCAGGCTGCCATTGCCCACAGGGAGGGCTTCCAGCCATTGGGATGCAGGCTTGGTGTACATGAGTTTGAATGTTTTTGCTCCATCGTCCTCGCTTTTTATATAGAGGAGAAATGTCACAGGGAATATAACCACAATTAAAAACAAAAGGATAAAAAATATTGTCTTCCAGTTCTTCATAATTCTGTCTCCTCCCTTTGTACGGTTTTAGCGGCTTCGTCCGTTATTCATGAGTTTATCGAGCAACCCTGTCAAACGTCCGGCTACCTCCGGGAAATCATCTATCACATTTTTACTTTCAGAAGGATCATTGTCTAGATCGAACAAAAAATAAGGCTCCTCAAAAGGTTTTCCCACCGGTTTCTGTCGGCCGCCTGAACCGCTGCCAAAAACCATTTTCCATTTCCCTTCCCTTAAAGAGAACATCCCGTTGCCGGAATGGTGGACCACAGGAGCTCTGGGAACAGGCCATCCTTTTCCCTTCAGCAAAGGAAACAGGCTGAAGCTGTCTTCAGCTGCAGTATCCGGAAGTGAAAAATCCGTTATCTCGGCAACACTCGCCATAACATCTGTTAGACAGATCGTCTCTTTACACTGGATACCGGATTCGATCCGTCCGGGCCAGCGTGCGATAAACGGAATATGGTGACCTGCTTCCCAGATATCCGCTTTGGTGCCGCGCCACATGGCATTGGCCTCATGATTGGATGGATGATATCCTTGTATTCCGGGATCATCCAGGTGATCAAGCTCCTCTGGCTGTCGGCGGAACATATAGGAGCCGTTGTCACTGGAAAAAATAACCAGTGTGTTCCCATTTATGCCGTTTTTCTCAAGCGCCTCCAGTACCTGTCCGACAGACCAGTCTGTCTGATGGATAAAATCACCGTAGGGCCCCAGATCTGTTTTTCCTTGAAAGGCCTCAGTCGGCCAAACAGGTTTGTGCGGAGCGGTCATTGGAAAATAGAGAAAGAATGGATTATTTTCCCCCGAGCGTCGGTTTATGTAATCGACAGCTTCATCAGTAAGCTGACCCAGCACCAAACCGGGATCGAATCCCTCCCCTCTTGGACCTTCCCGGATGAAACGTGGGAATGAAAGTTTAGGTTGGATTTCCGTTAAGGGGACAGAAGGCTTTTTGTTTCGATAAAAAACATAGGGGATCACATCCAGAGATCCAGCAATCCCAAAAAACTCGTCAAATCCGACATCCGTAGGCCCGTACTCGAGGGATTTGTTAAAGTCAACTTCTCCACTATCGTCCCTCCCCCATTCCATCCCGAGATGCCATTTACCGAAGCATGCCGTGTGATAGCCCTGCTGCTTGAGCAATCCGGCAACAGTCAAACGATCCTGACCAATGAGTGGGGGGTCTTCCGGCGGAAAGAGCACTCCACTTTTAAGCTCAGTTCTCCAGCAGTACCGGCCGGTCATCAGACCATACCGAGTAGGCGTGCACACAGCGGAGCCGGAGTGAGCATCTGAAAACTGCACCCCCTGGCTGACAAGACGATTCAAATTAGGAGTTGGGATTTCTGAATTGGGATTGTAAGCCTGAATATCTCCGTATCCCATGTCATCGGCAAGAATCAAAACAATATTGGGCCGATTATCAAACAACTTAGTTCGTTCCGGGCGGTTTTCTCCAATTTGACATCCG
Organism: uncultured Eubacteriales bacterium; assembly: GCA_964633715.1. Lineage (GTDB taxonomy): Bacteria > Acidobacteriota > Aminicenantia > Aminicenantales > Aminicenantaceae > JAUWVG01. The sequence continues at coordinate 112,028 of CAZWHQ010000004.1, read as the reverse complement.
GCTAGAGTTAAGCCACCCAGATAGAGTGCGCCATTTTTTAGAAAATTTCTTCGATTCATAACCGTGTTCCTTATTCCAGCAAAAAATATCAATTTAATGGAATTAAATCCAGTGGTTTAATGTCCAGAAAATTTTGGATGAATGCTTCCAGATATGTGAATTAGAAATAAGGAAGGAATCCATGCTATCATGAATTGTATAATATTCGAAAAAAGAAAGAACATGCTAAAAATACAATCTTTTGGAATAATCACTGTCATTTGTCTCCTTTTATTCACAGGGTGTGCAACAACGATAGGAACAACATCAAAATCACCTTCAACCCAGGTATCGAAAAAAACGAATTCAGTTAGTGAAATCACTCTCCCCTCCCCCAAAGAAAAAAAAGCTCTGGCTTATTTGGGTCTTTCTCATGAAAAAAGCTTCATAATCCCTCAAATCAAGGCAGATGTTGTCCTCATCAATATTTTTTCGACGACCTGTCCCCACTGCAAAAAAGAAGCGCCTAATACCAATAAACTTTACGAGACCATAGAAGGCCGTCCGGATTTGAAGGATCGAATCAAGATCATCGGGATTGGAGCCAGAGATACCCTTGAAAAAATTGCGGCGTTTAAAGAGGAGTACAAGGTCCCCTTCCCACTCTTTTCTGACAAGGATATGTCCATATTCGAACAACTTGAAGCGACAGCAACCCCAACGTTAATTGGAGTCAAACTGCTTGAAGATGAAACCCAATCCATACTTTTTAGGAAAGCCGGATCAATTGGCGATGTCTCTTGGTTTATAGACTTTTTACTCGATATGGCACGGCTGAATAGGGATTAAGGGAACAACACCAGAAGCCCGATTCGCTGCATAATCACAATCAAACTGATAGAGAGGATTGATGCCGTCATCAACAGGCTTCTCCCGAAAATCGAACCTGTTTGTTTTACCCATTTTTGAAAAAATAGTCTTCACAAAAATCTCGAATAAACCTGATCCATAACGAGTAGATTAAGTGAAAGGAGCACAAAGATGCCCGCAAAACACGAGACATTTTTTAAAGGTTTAGCCACATTTCTCTCTCTCGTATTTGCAGGCCTTCTCCTGCCAACTATTATTCCAATCCATGGATTAGTGCTGTCGCTAGTATACACAGGGCTTGGCGTGGGTTTTATCTGGTTTGCATTTTATGGGATCGGACAATATGTCACCTGGGCAGTCCAACAAGAGATAAATAAAAAGAACAAACCGCAACAGAGAAGCATTAACAATAATAATTGAAAATCCTCACATAAAGACTCCACTAAGTTCTTGTCTTTGACAAACTCTTTATTGTGAAATCCATTTGACGGTTATTTGTACGTATGGTATAGGTTTAGGCTTAATTAAATCCATCTTTTTAGTCATTATTTAAGGAGATTTGACCATGAGTCATCTGCTCATTGGGGCGGTTATTGCGGCCGGCTTTTCTTTCCTGTTAAACCTCATCCGAAAACACAACTTGCAGCTGTCCATTTGGCAGTGGATATTGACAATTCTGGGATTTCTCTATGCCACTTTTGTATTTGAACTGATCAACGGTTTTCTTTCTGAAGGCGCTCCCCGAGCTGCACTCGTTATGGGCATTATCACAGGATTTATTGCTGTGATTTGGGGAGTTTTATTGGCACGTTTTGTTTTTTTAAAAAAGGCGGGAAGGGACTGATATGACCAATTCATCAATCGACAGGCGGGATTTCTTAAAACTTATGGGGCTTGGGACATCGGCCGTGGGAGCCGGACTGTTGACGCCACGTATTATCGCCAAAACTCCAAACGGAGTTCTGGTAGAATCGGAAAGCGAATATGGCGGATTTCAGGTGGAAAAGTTAAGCGGGAATAAATTTCCCTACACCTATGATCCAGACAAACTTAAACAGATGAGCGAAAAATCCACCACATTCAGCCGGAACACTTGGGATCCGAACCGGAGAAACCGTCCCGAAACAAAAGAAAACTTAACTATGATCAACCTTAGAGACGGAAAAGGAATCGTTCCCAATCAAACCCGCTTGGACTATGCTCTTATGGATGCAGCCTGGCATGGTGCCCGCTCCGGAGGAGGTCTGAGTTATGGGTGGGAATCAGACCGCTACGGTATGATGGGAGGACTTTCAAAACAGCTCGGACCTTGGGATCCTGCTGATTTAAATATGACCTGGGAAGACGCCTCTATTGCCGTTAAACACGCCAGCTTTTTTTATGGGGCTTCTCTCGCAGGTATTGCTGAACTCAATCCACTCTGGATCTATTCTGATAGTTTTTCTCTCACCCGGGAAGACAGAAGCCGCGCTATTCCTGTTCTCTCTGATGGCGAGCGTTTTGAACGGGGTGAAGACGCCTGGTATATTCCAAAGTCGATGAATCGTGTTGTTGCTCTGGCCTTTGAAGAAAATTACTTCGGAATAGCCAATTCTCCTGGAAGACTGGCTTCAGCCGCAGTGGGTGATGGATATTCCCGGATGGCTTTTACGGCCAACGCTCTTGCTCAATTTATCCGTGGTTTAGGATACAGGGCCATTCCGGCCGGAAACGGAACAGGACTCAGTATCCCCATTGCCATCGATGCCGGACTGGGGCAGCTCGGCCGTTTGGGGCTTCTTATAACCCCAAAGTATGGACCACGTATCCGGTTGGCCAAAGTTATCACCGACATGCCCCTTATTCCTGACTCCCCTATCGAATTTGGTGTCACGGAATTTTGTGAGTCCTGTATGCTCTGTGCTGAAGAATGCCCCAGCAATGCAATCAGCGATGGATCCAGGACTTGGGAAGGACTCTCCCCTTCCAATAATCCCGGCACCTACAAATGGTACATAAATTCAGAAAAGTGCTACGACTTTAACGGCTTTAGCTGCTCCAACTGCAAACGTGTCTGTCCATTCACTAAACCCAACAATTCCTGGCTGCACAAGATAATCAGGACAGTCATAAAAGGAAAAATCGATCCTCTCAACAAAGTGATGGTCACCCTGGATCAGGCCAGCGGTTATGGCCATCAGCTCCAAGATAGCGATTTCTGGAAGATGGACGGCCAGAAATGCATCACGGCCCGCGAACACATGTGAAAGAACTTTAAGGACTAATGACATCTAAACTCCTGGAACGTGTTTTAGCCCTTGTGGCTGTGGGCTTGATTATTGCAGCCTGGTTTGTCGGTCTGAACAGATCTGAAGCTGATTTGGAGCCATTTTTTCAACGCCTTTTTCCTCAATCCAGACATTTTGAGCAAATACAGGGGAATGTTTATGCGGCGTGGGACACTGAAGACAAAGATAATTTGCTGGGTTATGCCAGTTTAGGCACTGCCGACGGTTATGGAGGGGCTCTTAAAGTTATTGCCGCTGTTTCTTCGGAAGGCTCTGTCACTGGAATAGAAGTTGTAGATCATAAAGAAACCTTTTCTTTTTTCAGGCGTGTACTCAGAAGCCGCCTGATCGATAATCTCAAGGATAAGTCCTATGCGGATCCGTTCCTTATAGGTCAGGACATCGACGGAGTAACAGGAGCAACTTACAGCGTAAGGGCTCTTGTCGATGCGGTTAAAAAGGCCACCCGACAGGTGGCCACAAAGGCACTCAACCTTCCCGCCATCGAAGAGCCCTCACCAAAGGTTCAATTTGGTACTCCGGAGATCGTGCTGCTGACCCTTTTTCTTTTTGGCCTTATCGCCAGGCAGAAGAAATTCAAACCAAAAAAAGCGGCCCGATGGATATCCATGCTGGCCGGGATCGGTTTTTTAGGCTTCATTCTAAACAAACCTTTTACTTTGGTTCTTATCAATAAAATCCTGCTGGGATACTGGCCCAAGTGGCAGATCGATCTCTATTGGTACATTCTGTTGGGAGGAATTGTCTTTATCACACTGATCGACAACAGGAATCCCTACTGTGATTGGTTTTGTCCTTTTGGAGCCACTCAGGAATGCCTGGGTGTGATAGGAGGCGCCAAAAACAAGATGCCCAATCGGATTCATATATCACTTAGCTGGTTTCAAAGGATTTTAGCTTTAGGTGCAATCCTCTGGGCCCTTATCGCCCGCAATCCCAGTGTCTCCAGTTATGAAGTTTTTGGGGCCTTTTTCCGTCTAATCGGCACAAATCTCCTGTTCATATTCCTAGCTGTGGTTCTTATTGTATCTCTATTTTTCCGAAGACCTTGGTGCAGCTACCTCTGCCCCCTGCGGCCCGTGACCGATTTTCTCAAACTTTTGAGAAAGTGGGTAAAATTTTCTGCTGGAAAAAGCACTGAAAAATACGCAGATTAACCTTTCATTTGACTTTCGGTTAAAACAAAATTTTTCCCCTCTGTTAACGCAGATAAAAGAAGATTGAACTTATCTATAATTGGAACAGACAACTATGAAAAATTCCTCGAGTTCTGGAAACATGCTGATCCCGGCCTCCCTGAAGTTGAGGATGCTAAAAAACGACTGAATGCACTCACTTAAGAATTCTTTCTATGATATACGGCATGTTCTTGTCGACATTTATTTGGCTAAATTCAGTCTCCCAAAAAAACGGTTGCATGTGCTTGGGGATGGTTTTCATTATGTATATTGTATCATATTTTTTTATCTACTCGTACCTCAGCCTATCGATCGGATCGAGAACAGTTCGTAAAAAAATCAAACCAAACGGGCTTAAATTTCGTATACTAGAATGACACATTAAAGGAGGACATCTTGACAGAAGAAATAAAAACAACCCGTTATGTCATCGATCCCGCCGGTCAGGTCAGCGGGCCGTCCATTGGATTGATAATCACCGGAGTTATAGGTGGCCTGTTTTCCTTATTTGCACTCATTGCTCTGGGAATCGGAATGAGTCTGGGTTCTTTATGGGGAGGGCGAGATATCGGCTGGTATGAAGATTTTTATGGAGGGGCTATCGGTATGGGGAGTTCTTTTTTAGGGCTTCTTGTGGCCATCTTTATCATCTATGCCGGGCTAAAAATGAAAGAACTCAAACAGTGGAATTTAGTGGTGGTGGCCTCTGTTCTGGCTATGATCCCCTGTATCAGTCCCTGCTGCATCATAGGCCTGCCTATAGGTATCTGGGCGCTTGTCGTTCTTATGAGACCGGATGTTAAAGCTGCTTTTAATTAGATAAACGAAAAGATGTTTTCCCGAATCAAGCCCGAACTTGCCCCCTCTCTTGTTATTCTTACAGCATGTTTCTTCATTCTTTTAGCAGCATTTGTTCTTGCACCTCCTGTTCCCGGCGGCCATTCCATCTCTTTCGGACGAATCACACTGCCCGAGATATGTATCTTTAAAAATCTTACCGGACTCCCGTGCCCCGGATGCGGAATAACACGCTCTATAACCTCGGCAGTTCGCGGAGATATTTCTGGAAGTTTAGCGCACCACAGACTCGGTTTACTGACAGTCATCTATATTCTGTCACAGTTTCTCGTAAACCTTGGAGTGGTCTCTATCTCCAGGTATCGGGGCGGGCTTCAAAAGGTCGGGAGAATTTTAAACAAAGGGATTATCGTTCTTGGAATCTTGTTTTTTGTTAATTGGATATTTATTCTAGTAAAACTTATATAAAAAAGTTTAAATTCTATGATTTCAAAAACAAGTTCTGTATAATGATGCAAAATTACGGAATAAATATTTTTTTTATAGAGTATAAACATTTATGGTCAACTCGGAAAGATTATTAAAAATTTAGGAGGTCAGTTATGAAAAAACTTGCTTTTTTGAAGAATCTCACATTGATAATATGTTTAACATTCCTGCTGTCTGTAACCCCTTCACTTTTTGCTCAAGATGCCAAAGCATTTTTGGGGTCTTGGAATGGAAATTTGGGTGCTATGGGACAGACATTTGATATCAGTGTTGAATTTTCATTGGACGAAAACGGCAAAATCCAGGGCAGTATGGATATCCCTGCTCAGGGCGCCGAAGGTATTAACTTGATCGATATAACCATAGAAGGGAAGAAAATCTCTTTTGTCATTGATGGAGCACCAGGTGAACCTACCTTGAGTGGAGAACTGGACGAAGCCGGAACAAAAATCGAAGGCAAATTTACACAGGGCGGTGCCGAAGGTACCTTTTTGCTGGAAAAAGCAGCACTATAACTTCATATTAAAGCCTTATAAGGCTTTTTTTCCCTTTACGTTTGAGATACACTTAGGGGACTTGTCTATCCATCTCAGATAAGGCCCATTTTGGAGGACATGATGAAAGACAAAAAGCAATATATTGGCGTTTTCTTTATTCTGGTTATCTGTACGTTTTTGACTTTTTCCTGTTCGCCGTCAAAATATCCTGACGGCCTTTATGCCGAGCTAAACACAGAGAAAGGCCAGATCGTTCTCTATTTGGAATTTGAGAAAGCTCCTATGACTGTGACTAATTTTGTGGGTTTAGCAGAAGGAACCATAGAAAATACGGCTTTACCTGAAGGCACTCCCTTTTTCGATGGGACCACCTTTCAGAGGGTTGTCCCCAATCATGTCATTCAGGGTGGATATCCTAAGGATGGGAAAACTCGAGGCCCTGGTTACATGTTTCCAAATGAAATTCATCCTGACCTCAGGCACAACAGTGCAGGTATGCTGGGAATGGCCAATGGGGGCCCGCATACCAACAGCAGTCAATTTTATATCACTTTGAGTGATCGTTCTTATCTGGACGGCAACTATACCGTGTTCGGGCATGTGATTGAAGGTATTGAAGTGGTCTATTCAATTGTCCAGGATGATGTCATCGAGAATATAGAAATTGTCCGTATCGGAAAAAAAGCCAGAAAATTCAAACCAGACACAGAATCCTTTCAAAAATTAGTTGCTGAAGCCAATCAAAAATTAAAAGAGGAAGAAAAAGCAAAGATAAAAAAAGAGGCCGATATCATCCAGGCAAACTGGCCTCAGGCCGTAACAACAGAAAGCGGCCTGAAATATGTTGTTATTCAGCAAGGACAAGGCCAAAAACCAAAACCTGAAGCGACGGTAAAAGTTCTCTATTCAGGCAAAACTATCGATGGAGACTTGCCATTTACATCTGGCGATAATGGATTTCCATCTCCAGTGACGGAAGCAACTCCTTTTGATTTCAAACTGGGAGAAAGCCGGACAATCGCAGGAATTTTGGAGGCCCTTTCCGATATGAGAAAAGGAGAAAAACGAATCCTTATCCTTCCCTCTGAACTGGCGTTTAGGACAAGCGGGTTTTACGCACAAGAGATTCAAGGCCATAAAAGGTTTGTGATTCCTCCCAACACAACACTTGTCTTTGAAATTGAGGTTCTAGATGTTATTCAGCGATAAAGGTGGGACCCCTCCGAGGTATATCCCTGTCCTCACTCCACCCGTCCCCCAATGGGTCCCTTACGTTGCAGGCAGAGATACACCTCTTCGCCCTTCCTCTATCGCTAATTAACGGATCCTATAATGGCTAAAGATGTGAGGAGTGGGAAAATTGTTGTTGTCTCCCACTGTCTTTTAAATGTCCATTCCCTCGAGGACGATCTCGCTATCTATCCAGGATTGGAAAAAGAAGTTATTGAAATTCTTATAAAAAAAGGAGTTGGGATCTATCAAATTCCCTGCCCGGAAATCGAACTCTCGAGTATCTTTCGAAAAGCTCTGCCTAAGGAATCCTATGATAATCCCAAAATCAGAAAATTTTATCGGACTCTCGCCCAAACCATCACAAAAAACCTTTTAGAATATGTTAAAAAAGGCTACAAAATAACGGCCCTATTAGGCGCTGAGGGAAGCCCAACCTGTGGTGTCAATCGTGTCGGCAGATGGAAAACAGATGCCAAAGGACAAAAAGTGTTCCCTAAAGACGTTGAATTCGTTTCCGGACAAGGTGTATTCATGGAGGAGTTCAAGGCTTCGCTTCAAAATCACAGCATTTTTCCCGAATGGATCGGTATTCCCGGCAAATCCATAAGAGCTCGAGAACCTGAGGTTTTTCAGGAAACTCTAGGGGCGCTAGAAAAAATCCTCTAATTTTTTGACGACTTCTGCAACAAATCGGGTATTCGATTGTCTTAAAGTTTGAAGAGAAAAATATGGAGGACAAAATGACAAACTTCAAACTATTTAAACTCGCTATCGTTGTAGTGGTTCTTTGTCTCATTTCCGTTTGGGGCCTTCCCTCACTTGCTTCTGACAACCTCTCTCCTATTTCAGAGAAAGAGATCATTCTCCAGGAAGATCAGCAGAGCGAGAAGAAAGATCAGGTCAAACAAAAGCAAGAAGAAGATGTGGGAGAGTCCATGGCAAGAAGAATGAGCGAAGGGGAAGACATGTTTGACATCATAGGCATTTCAGATGTCATGCCGACAACTCTTGATCTCATTTTGCTTTGGATCATTCCCATGTCTGTCATTGTTGCTGTGATTTTTATTGTTATTATCTTGAGCAAAAGACGGCATCAAAGGATCATGGCAATGATCGAGAAAGGAGACTTTAAAGAGGGAGAGCTGGCCAAATTTCAGCCCAAACCCTACAACTGGAGGTTGTTGACAATGCTCACAGGACTTGTTCTTGTTCTTGGTGGTGTTGGATTTTCACTCTTTAAAATCGGTCAAGACGGGATCGAATTTTGGTATGTAGGAACCATTCCTCTCCTCATAGGCGCTGCCTTCTTGATTTTTAACCGCATCTACTATAATAACGGAAACAAGGAATAGAGAGAGGGTTTTCTTGGACAGAGAAACCGAAATTGCTCTCCTCAAACAAATTAAAGAGGGGAGCTTTTTCGTATTTGAAAGATTTATCACCGAATATCAAACCAGATTGTTTGCTTTTATTTTTAGCTTGGTCAAAAATCGTGATGATGCCAGTGATCTCTGCCAGGAGACGTTTTTTAAAGCCTATAAATCCATAAGATCCTTTAAGGGGAAATCAAAGTTTTCGACATGGCTTTTTCAAATCGGATACTTCCAAGCTTTAAATTTTTTAAAACGAAAAAAGAAACGAGTGGACATCCTGAAAAAAATGGATCCCAGCATCCAGATAGATAGATACAGCCATGATCTGGAGGTAAAAGAAATAAGTCAAGAAATCGATAAATATATGAAGGAAATTCCCTTCAACTGCAGAACGGCTCTGCATCTTTTCTACAAAGAAGAAAGAAATTACAAGGAAATTGCCTCTATCATGAGGATTCCACTTAACAGTGTGAAGTCCCATATATACAGAGGAAAGGAAGAAATTCGGAATAAGCTGTCAAAAGAAGCACAGCTGAACTATTCGATAAATTGAGAGGACAACGATGTCAAAAAATAATCTAGATCAGCTCATCGAACAAAAACTTATGGAATCTCAGAATTTTGGAGAAAACATCGATGTACGGAAGGAAACTATGTCCCGCATTGAAGCCCTTGAAATAAAACGAGAAAAAGTTAAATATGTATTCACCTGGATTCTCTCCCTATTTTCCACTGCAGCTTGCCTCGCTTCACTTGTTTTTTTCGAAAATATATTCAACCGCTTCCGACATTTTTTTATATTAATTAACCTCGATCCTCTAGTCCTAAAACTAGTTTTTCAGGGAATTTTCGCTTGTATCTTCCTGGGAATTCTTTGCCTTATGATCTACACTCTGAATTCAAAAGAACAACTGTTCCATATTCCTGAAGTTTAAGATATCACGCTCTATTATCTTTTATAGACATAGATGAGGTGGGCTGACTCGAAGTCGGTTTCCACGGTCGCATAATCTACGAGCTTATCCTCCCATCCAAGAATGGGATATCCGTGAGAAATGACTTTTGTACCAGGTTTAAGCTGTTTTTCAAACTGAGGCCGGAGTAGTGCATTGGAGTCGGGGATGAGATAGATGGTCACAACTGTTGCCTCAGAAATATCTGACTTTGTCGCATCTTCAAGCCGGAACTCGACAAGATGCCCGACTCCCGAAGCCGTTGCATTTTCTCTGGATTCTTGGATTCTTTTAGGAATGATATCAATCCCCACTCCTCTGGCTCCGTACATCTCAGCGGCCGTGATGACAATACGTCCATCACCACAACCGATGTCATAGATCACATCATTTTCATTTACACCCGCCATCTCCAGCATCTTCTCGATAACAACATAAGGCGTCACGACATACGGAGCCAGATCCACAGCATCCGCCCTTCCGTGTGAACCAAGATAGAGCTCCAATTGATTTTTTTCATCATAACGAAAAACATAGGCTTGGCCGGGAGCAATTCGGTATGTGAGTCGTTTTTCACCATGTGGAAAAGTGATATAGGGTGCAAGATGGCCGGGATAACGATGGATTTCTCCCACTTTGAGAATCTTTTCCTCACGATTCTGTTCTGTACGGATAAGCCGCACGAAGTATGTGATGGTTTCTTTGGTGGCATTACGAATGGTTGTTTCTCGACTCTGCTGCCCAAAATTCAATCCACAAAAAATAAATAAAAGGACAAAAAATCCAAAGGTTCTTCCCCACCTTTTTGAACCGTTTTTTTTCAAATGCCTACCTATTTTTCCTTTGGTTTGGTCAGGATCTTCTTGATACGTGCCATATCGAATTTTTCTGTCCTGTTATAATTATAAACCCCATTCTGTTCCTGTTCAATATCTGTGAGCTGAGTATAGCAAAATCCGAAGATGTGATCCAAACTGAGAATCACATCGGTCAAGGCTTCAAGCCTTTCATAAAACTCATCTATCGTCTTAGGATCCGTTCCGTATCCCCATGAATCTTCTGCGTACTGATGGTCTGTCGTAGGTATCCATTTGATCCCTCCATATTCGTCAATCAGATAGGGCTGTCCTCCGTAAGGCATGCTGTTTTCGGGACTGCGGCGCCACACCCCTTGTTCCAAAGAGGGAGTGAGCAGGTCGAGAAGTTTTTCAGGATTTTGTTCATAGGTGTGTTCTGTCCAGATATCTGTATTGATATGAAAGCCTCCGCTTGAATCATTGACTGGCCGTGTAGGATCGAGATTTTTTGTCAGGTTGTATGTGTTCATAATCAATCGTTGGAGATATTCTCCTCCTCGCCAGGTTTCATTGAATGGAGTCCAAACAATAATTGAGGGATGATTCCTATCCCGGACAACAATTTCTTCCCATTCAGTCAGAAAATTTCTGGCCGCAGTTGCGCTGGTGATATCAATTCCCCAGGATGACGATTCTCCCCAAGTCAGATAGCCCATTTTATCCGCCCAGTAATGAAATCGTTCCTCAAAGACCTTTTGGTGGAGCCGCGCCCCATTAAAACCGGCGTTCATCGACAGCTCGATATCTCTCTTCAGCGCCTCGTCACTGGGTGCAGTCCAGACACCGTCCGGATAGAAGCCCTGATCCAAAACCAAGCGGAGATAATAAGGCTCATTATTGAGATAAATCCGGTTTCCCTCGATGTGAATTTTTCGCAGGCCTGCATAGCTTTGAACTCTGTCAATTACGATCCCTTCCTTGTCCAAAACCTCCAGAATCAAATCATACAGGAAAGGATTTTCCGGAGACCAGGTTTTTGGTTTTTTTAACTTTAGCTGGCCGATCACATTTGGACCTGTTGTTATTTCAAGCTTGTCGACCTTCTTTTCTCCATCGAAAACTGTGGCCCGGAACTTCTGGCCTTGAGTTAACGAAAAGAATTGGGGGAGTATATAAAAAGACTTCTGATCCAGATCTGGAACGATACGGCAGGTTTTTAAGCCGGTCTCAGTCACCGGTTCCATCCAAACGGTCTGCCATATTCCGGTTGTGCGTGTGTAGTGGACCCCCCGCGAATTATAATCCCTGCACTGCTTGCCGGAAGGCTGCTCTCCAGAACGGAGATCATCGATGACATAAACCACAAGGCTGTGTGTCTGACCGGGTTTGACATAGGGAGCGATATCGAACTCGAATGAGGACGTTCCGCCCCAGTGTTTTCCCACCGAGGTGCCGTCCACAAAGACCTCTGTTTTGTAATCCACAGCGCCAAAATGGAGGAGGATTTTTTCACTCGTCCAGTCAGCTGGAATAAAAATCTCTCTTTGATACCACATGGCATCGATAAAGTCCTTGTAATTGACTCCTGAAAGTGGGCTTTCCGGACAGAACGGCACAGTGATTTTGGTTTCAAAGCCCGTACTTTCGGCCAATCCCCTCTGTTTTCCCGATTCTCCAAAATCAAAAGTGTATGTCCAGTCCCCATTTAAGTTTATCCATGAATTCCGGACAAACTGGGGCCTAGGATATTCGGGCCGTGGGATATTTTCTGTTGTTTCTTGGGCCAATCCCCCTCCACAAAGTGCCCCTATCATTATCACGGAAAAAAGCCATATAAAATTTTTTCTCATGATTTACTCCTCAAATATATACATTGTTACGCTTTTACCACCCGCCTCCCTGAAAGTCAATTCACAACTGTCATCACGAGTGAAACGTGGCGATCTCTACTAATGAGATTGGTAATTATGAGATTGGACGTCGAAAGTTAGAAATACTAGAATAGACAATACGATAGTATCTTTGGAGCGACAAGATGAATAAAAAATACGGCTGTGGAGAAGAATTCCTAAGTCACTACACTTGTTGTCGGACAGACGAGACTATTATCATTGACGGGAATCTCGAAAAAGACTGCTGGCAGAAAGCTAAAAAATCTACACAGTTTGTGGATCTGGTTGCAGGGCAGCCGGGATTCTTGGATACGCGTATGGCTGCCCTCTGGGATGAAAAATACCTGTACGTCGGATTCTGGGTGGAAGAACCCAAGGTTCAGGCCAGATTCACAGAGAGGGACTCCCCCATCTATTATGAAAACGATGTCGAAATGTTTATCGCCGGACCGGACTGCTACTATGAATTTCAGATCAATGCTCTTGGGACAATCTATGAAGTATTCTACATCTGGCAGGATGTTCACAAAAAAGATGGCTATTTTGACAGGCCGGAATTTGACCTCCGGACGCACAATGTGGATGTACTGGGGGGTTTTCAAGATATGTCCCGCTATAACAAGCATCCTCGGGGAAAACGATGGGCCTTTATGGACTGGGATTTCCCTGGTCTTAAAACTGCTGTAAAAGTTGAAGGAACACTGAACGACAACTCGGATGTCGATAAGGGATGGAGGGTGGAACTGGCTTTTCCCTGGAAAGGCATGGAAATTTTAGCCCAAGGGCGATCGATTCCTCCCAATGATGGGGATATCTGGAGAATGGATTTTTCCCGCTTCGAAGCCTTTAATCCTGAGGGAACGGCCGTTGATCCTTCATTCGGATGGGCACTTAACAGACATGGAGTCTACGACTCCCACATCCCCGAATGTTTCACCTATGTTCATTTTGAGTAGAAGAGCATATTGGCAGGAATAATCTGTTTTTCCATGTTGGGCCCAGAAAAAGACACCTCAAAATCCATCCCTCCAGTGCGCTGAAAAAACAGCACTGTAATGGGATGAAAGCCCGCTTGAAGAGCGATCCTCCCCATTTCAAGCTTAGAGCCATGCAGTCCATCATTATCCACGACTAATGTATCCCCTATAAACAATTGACTTCCATCATCGGATGCGAGAAAAAATTTATAGAGGGCATCTTCGGGCACTTTGATAAATCCAGTAAATTTAAAGCCAAAGTATTCCTTCTGCATTGCAGGCTGCGTAGAGAAATTTTCGATTGTCCCGGAAACTTCCTGTTCAATTGAGTTAAAATCGGGAAGATTCTCCCAATTTCCATGATAGTAGGAATAATTAACACCCGGAAAAGAGTTCTCTAATGTCACCGCAGGCCTAGGCTCCACTCTTGTATACGTCTCTTCAACAATGCCGCTTAAAGCTTGTCCGTCCCGGAAAACCTGACATTTTACGGTTGTGGTTTTGTCCAATTTGATGGGTTCGGAGTAGATAGAAGATTCGCTATTGGGATCTTCTCCACCAAGAGTGAATCTGATACTGACATTGTTCAGATTGCTGGACAGCGCGACATCAAGATCGTTGGTGAAAATGTCGCTGTCTGCTTGAATAACCGGAGATTGTACAACTTCAGGTGGAGAATCGAATTCCAGGGCAATAACAGAGGCGATTGGATTTGGAGCCTGTTGGGGAATCGTTATCTTTGCTGATCCATTCCCAGGGACCGCAAAGAGCTCCTGTTCAGGATCACTGAGGAAATACACTTTAGCAGGTTGGCTGATCAGACCTGGAATTTCGAGAACTCCATCTTGTGGCCAATCGAAGACATGGAAATAGAGTTTCTGCCCTTTGGTCGTACTTCTCCCCCAATCCAAACTGGAAAATAAACTGGCCGTAGTCCCGTAAATGCTCTCCCCGTAAACCTTCATCCACTCCCCTATCGCCTTTAACCTGTCGATGGATTCCTGAGGGAATAGACCCTCGGCCGTAGGCCCCACATTGAGCAGAAAATTTCCTCCCTTGCTCGCAATATCGACCAGTTTTTGAATGAGGTCTTCCTTGGACTTCCAGTTGTCGTCATTTTTGTTATATCCCCAATGATCATTCATGGTCATACAGGTTTCCCAGTCATAGCCCAGTCCTGTAGCAGGGATTTCCTGTTCAGGCGTTCCAAAATCCCCCATGGCTGTAGCGGGATCATAGGTTCCCGCCATTCCGGCACGCCCTTTTCCCACTCTGTTGTTGATGATAATATCAGGATCCAAGCCGCGGACATAATCATAGAGATCCCGTCCCCGTTCAGGATCCCAGGTGCTCTCCCACTCGCCATCAAACCAGAGGACGCCGATATCTCCATAATTTGTGACAAGCTCTTTGACCTGGGCCTTCATATAGTCGACATAGCGGTCTAAATCTGCGCCTTCCACCGAACGTTCTTCCCATCCCCGCCTCGGTAGATAATCTGGATGATGCCAGTCCATAATCGAGTGATACCAGCACATTTTGAGTCCCTGTTTTTGGCATTCTTCGGCCAGTTCTTTGAGAATATCCCGTTTAAACGGTGTGGAATCCATCACATCATAGTCCGAGACTTTTGAGTCGAAGAGGCTGAAGCCGTCATGATGTTTGCTTGTGATGACAATGTATTTCATCCCCGCATCCTTGGCCATTCTGACCCATTCGGCCGCATCGAATTTAACGGGATTAAAGTGAGAGGCAAATTTTTCATACTGCTCTACTGGAATCTGGGCCGTGGTCAAAATCCACTCGGCATGGTTGGTTTCCCCTTCCCATTCACCGGCGGGAATAGCGTAGAGCCCCCAGTGGATAAAGAGCCCAAATCGGGCTTCCCGCCACCAGGCCATCCGCGTTTCGAACTGCTCTTTTGTTTCCGGTTTCATTTGGACCTCCCCCCCTTCATCCTTTGTGCCTTTTTTGCAGGCCGCTGCTCCTATCATCATTACAGCCAAAAATAAGACAAAAACGAAAGATAAAATTGAATGAATCTTCATACCAACCTCCATCTTGAATGTCACTTTTGAGTAGAATATGATTTTTTTTCCATATTATCAATCGGTAAATCATTCATTTTATTATTTGACAGCCCCATCTTAAATCCATATTCTATTATCGATTCGGCAAAGAGGGAAAAATGAGTACGTTATGCCCTAAGTGTCAAACGGACAATCCTCCTGACGCAAAATTCTGCAATTCCTGCGGCCTCCAGTTCGATTCGATGGATAAATTCCCTGTCTCCCACACCAAAACCCTCAAAACTCCTACCGAAAAACTGACACGAGGAAGCCTGTTTGCTAACAGATACGAGATCATCGATGAACTGGGTAAAGGAGGGATGGGAAAAGTCTACAGAGTCGAAGACACCAAGATAAAACAGGAGATCGCCCTCAAGCTCATTAAACCTGATATTGCCTCCGACAAAAAGACCATCGAAAGATTTAAAAACGAACTCAAAACAACCCGGAACATCCGTCACAAAAACGTCTGCGGGATGTACGACATCGGAGAAGACAAAGGGGCACACTTTATCACCATGGAATACGTCACCGGCGGCGATTTACGAAAACTGATTAGACGTACCAAACAACTCACTGTGGGCACAGCCATTTCTATCGCCAAACAGATCTGTGACGGTCTGGCCGAAGCGCACAATCTGGGAGTCGTGCACCGCGATCTCAAACCCAATAACATCATGATCGACGATAACGGCAATGCCCGGATCATGGACTTTGGGATCGCCCGCACGCTTAAGGGCAAAGGGATCACCGGTTCAGGAGTTGTGATAGGCACACCAGAATACATGTCACCCGAACAGGTCGAAGGGAAAGAGGTCGATTTGAGGTCGGATATCTACTCCCTGGGCATCATTCTCTATGAGATGCTGACAGGAAGAGTCCCCTTCGAGGGCGACACGCCCTTTACCATAGGAGTTAAACACAAAAGTGAGATCCCCAAAGATCCCAAAGAACTCAACTCTCAAATCCCGGACAACCTCAGCCGCATAATTCTCAGGTGCCTGGAAAAAGACAAAGAGAAAAGGTATGAAAATACAGAGGAACTGCGAACAGAGCTGGAAGCCATTGAAAAGGGCATCCCCACAACTGAACAGGTTTCACCGGTCAAAAAAACGACAACATCCAAGGAAGTCACAGTAACTTTTAAAAAACGCTGGGTGTTTGTGATCGGGCTTATTATTTTCGCCGCCGTGGCTTTCTCCATAATTCTTATCTTAAATTGGGGCCAACAGGAAAACACATGGCTTATGGTACTTCCATTCGAAAACACGGGAGTTCCAGAAGACGATTATTTAGCTAAAGGGATCTCTCGAGAAATCACGAACCGTCTCGACGCCATTCCTGAATTAAATGTCAAAGCCTACGCCACGGCAGAACAGTGGGCAAAAACGGGAAAAACAACCTCTCAGATTAGAGAAGATTTGAATGTGGATTATGTCGTGACTGGGACAACGCATCGGGATAAAAGCTATGGCGAAAAAGGGCAATTGATAGTGTCTTGGGAGCTTTCACAGACAATCAATGAAAAACAGATTGACTCAGACAAAAATGAGTTTCCTTTTGAAAACTATTCAAGCGCTCAGGGAAAAGTCGCAGAAGAAATCGTCATGGCTCTTGACCTAAAACTGCTGCAGCCACAAAGAGATGCTTTGAGAGCCAATCCTACTGACAACCCTGAAGCCTTTGATTATTATCTGCGCGCTGACGAACTTTATTTCAGTTCCCCATTTACAATAGATTTGATTGGATTCGAGAACATTCTAGCATTGTACCAAAAAGCTGTTGATCTCGACCCAAATTATATCGCTGCCTGGAACAGGCTTTCCTATATCCAGTCCATCATGTATGACAGAAATATCGACAGGACACCAGAAAGGCTCAATAATTCGTATGTTGCGGTAAATAAAGCGCTTGCTTTAGATCCGGATAATCCCATAACCAAGCTAATTGAAGCCTACTATTATTTTAATGGACTTCGAGATTTTAAGACCGCTCTGAATATATATAAAAACATTCTTAAAATTCGCCCAAATATATCTAGGAACCTCCTTGCCCGGATTTATGCTAACCAGGGGGAATACGAAAAAGCCATCGATGCTCAGAGAATTGAAGTCGATCGGGATCCCCTCGATGCAATTCTTCCTATAGAAATAGGAACGTATTGCACCCAACTCCGCAGATATGAGAGAGCCGAATACTGGTATAACCGCTCCATAGCCATTAATCCTAAAGATGTCATTCCTTGGGCTATGAAAATTTTTAACTCCATCAATTGGAAAGGACATACCAAGGAGGCAAGAGTTTATGTCCAACAATTGACACCAAATCTGATGGTTGATTGGCTTCAAATCTGGCTCGATTTTATGGATAAAAGTTACGAAGAAGCCCTTCGTAAATTGGATAGTTTAAAGACCGATGATTTAGAACTCTTTACTTCTTATTTCAACAAAAATCTTTTCTACGCGTTGATTTTCCATAAACAGGGCCAGCTGTCACTCATGGAATCCCATGCTAAAACAGCACGCCAAGATCTTGAAAACCTCATAAAAGTATACCCCGAAAATCCGAACTATCGCAGTGCTTTAGGCCAAGCTTGCGCTCTTTTGGGACAAAAAGAAGAGGCATTAGAACAGGGCCGATATGCCGTAAACCTGCGCCCTCTATCAGAAAGCGCACAAAGCGGGCCGGATTATTTAGCTCAACTCATTCAAACACAAATTCTGGTGGAAGAATACGACAAGGCTATCGCCAACCTGGAGATTTTGCTGTCCCTCCCTGCTGGAAGAGTTGTCTCTGTGCCTTTCCTCAAGTTCGATCCTAGATATGATCCGCTGCGGGAGCATCCTCGGTTTAAAAAATTGCTGGAAAAATACTCTAAATAGATGGGAAATTTCTTTTTTTGTCAGATCTTAATGAATATTTTTTTGTTGTACAGAAAATAGAGGATCAGCCAGATCACCGTAAAACCCGCCAATCCTTGAATAAGTCCATTCCAAGCTCCGAATCTTTCGGCCAATCCGCCGATAAACACATTCCCCATCAATCGGAAATCAAAGAGCCGAGTGGCCATATAGACGGCGATCGCGTTCATCCCGATGACTTTGAACACAAAAGCCCATTTTCTAAAGCCCCAGACATCGATGATCAAGTAGAACAGGGCCAGAAGGAGAATACAGAGTCCTCCAGAAAATAGGACAAAAGAACTTGTCCAGATGTGTTTGATGATGGGAAAAACAAGGCTCCACAACAGACCAAGACCTGCACAAAAGATACCGAAAGCCGTGAGCCACAGAAAATTCTTTTTTTTAGATATGTTAGACCTGAGAATATAGCTGGCAAAAACACCGAGAAGAACTGTGCATGCGAATGTCAAGCTGCTTAATATCCAGGAATAGGTGGTTCCATCCTGGAAGCTTCCCAGTACCCATTTGTCGATGGAGATAGCAAGGTTGCCTTCCGGAGTGAGGGAGCGTGGTCCAAATCCAGGGATCAACACCATCAGTCCCCAGAACAAAAACAGCAATCCGGCCGTTATCCCTATCTGCCACTTGACTCTCAAATTGAGCATTATCAGAGCGGCAATCAGATATCCAACAGCTATGGCCTGAAGGGTGTTGCTGAAGAGATGGAGTTTGGATAAATCATATTCCAGGAGATGCCCTTGGGCTACCATGCCTAAAATGAAAAGTATCACAAAACGTTTAAA
Source organism: uncultured Eubacteriales bacterium (assembly GCA_964633715.1). Lineage (GTDB taxonomy): Bacteria > Acidobacteriota > Aminicenantia > Aminicenantales > Aminicenantaceae > JAUWVG01. Next base: position 92,929 of record CAZWHQ010000004.1, on the reverse strand, counting down.
AATATGAAAATAGAGTTTTTTTGTGCTGTCTCCCCTAGCCAATCTTTTCGAAATTGAAAATGGCAAAGCGGCCCCAACAATAAAGAGGAACAGCGGCATGATCACATCCCAGAACCTGAACCCCTCCCACCGGACATGGGTGAGTTGAGTGCCTATAAATTCCGTCACGGGGCTTTTGAAAATTCCATGAAGAGACCCAAAAATCCACTCCCCACCGATGATCCAAAACATATCAAATCCGCGCAGAACGTCAAGTGATTCTAACCGGATTGGATTTTTCATGATCTGTATACTGTTAATTTTTTCAAAATTCTAAAAAAAGATCAATACTTCTCGCCGTGAGCCAGAATGACAGCAGGAATCCTAGGGACAGCTCAACTGAAATAACCTTCAGGATTTTGCCCATGTTTTTTTAAATACGCTCTCCACGTGATCGCCCATTTTTTTGGATCATCCAGCCAGCTCGGATCTATTTTGTGAACAACACTGTTATAGGGAGCATTTTTAACAATTTCAGGATCACGGTAGGCTTCTTTAACCACCTGCTTCAAACCGGCAAAATACTCGTCGATCTCATCCTTGGAGTACGCTTCAGTGGGTTCGATAGTAAAGGGTTCGGGCACAATAAAAGGATGGTGGCTGGACCACAGATGGAATCCAAAATCGACCATTCTGTTGGTCACATCCTCTGTTGTGATTCCTGTATCCTCCGTTAGTTTCTCCCAACTGTACCGCACCTGTTCAATCCTGTGCCGTCCCTTGGCATATGGAGCGCTGGCACCGCGAAGTTCTTTGATTTTATTAAGAATATAGTTGTTGTTGAGGACAGCCACATGGGCCGTTTCCTTAAGGCCCTTTGCCCCCATGCTTCTTACCCATGCAAAGGCCCTCAGTACTGCAGGAAACACGCCTAAAAATCCCCTGACCTTTCCGATCGTCTGGGGAAGTTGATAATTTAGAGAATAGGACTGCCCGTCCGACTCGACAATAGGCACTGGCAAAAAGTCGATGAGTTCATCCGTAACTCCAAGAGCTCCGGTGGCAGGCCCGCCACACCCATGAGGCGAAGAAAAAGTTTTGTGAAGATTAAAAAAACAGAGGTCAAACTCGGCTTCTTTCGCTCGAGTGATCCCAAGGATTCCATTGGCATTGGCCTGGTCATAACCACAGAGCCCCCCGGAGTCGTGAACGATTTTAGTAAATTCTAAGATTTTAGGATTAAATATCCCCGTATCTTCGGGATTGGTGATAAGAAGACCGGCTGTTCTGTTGGAGACCGCTTTTTTTAGTGCCTCGACATCAGGAAGTCCGTCCTCATTTTGATAAAGAGTGATAATTTTATAGCCCTTAACTGCTGCCGCAGCCGCATCCGAGGGATGGGAGAATATGGTGGTAATGATTTCATCACGCTGCTCAGCTTCACCTCTTTCTTCATGATAGGCGTATATTATCGAGGCCATGGCCCATATTGCCGCCGAACCACCGCCCGGTTGGAATGTAAATTGAGACAATCCGGATATCTCTCTCAAGAATTCATCCATCTTATAGATAATCTCCAACGCCCCCTGGACAGTTTTGTCGTCCTGAAGGGGGTGGAGAGCTGTGACTTTAGAAGAACGGACCAGAACTTCGTTAATTTTTGGACTGTATTTCATGGTGCACGTTCCCTGACCGATATCCACGTTAAAATCAGCACCCAAACAGTGCTGAGAGAGACGTAAAAAATGTTTGAGAACCCTCATTTGTGATATTTCAGGTAAGGCCGGCGGTTTTGTCCTTCTCATTCCTTCCGGGATAAGGGATAAAACTTCTCCTGTTTCCAAGGCCATGCTGTTTTCTGCTTCTGGAACTTTTATCCCTCTTTCTCCGGGCTTGCTCAATTCAAACACAATGGATTCATCCCATTTGGCCTGATGAAAATTCCTTGTTTTTGCTGCTCTTTTTTTTGTCATGATCCCTCTCCTTCAGATGCTAAGCAGCTTTCCAGCGCACTAATAAGTCGATCGATATGGGCTTTTGTATGAATCTCAGTGACACAGTACAGGGCACTTTGGCCCAAATCAGGGAATTCTTCTGAGAGATCTTTTCCTCCAAAAACATTCTGCTCCAGCAAAAACACATTGATTTCTTCAACTGTTTTTCCCGTTGCATTAAAATCCACCACAAACTCTTTAAAATGGGAAGCGTTAAACTTGGGAGCTTTTATTCCCGGAATGTCATTGATTTTTTTTGCAGCATAAAAACTTTTTTGAACAATCGTCTCTCCCAACTCCACCATACCCTGAGGGCCCAATAAGGAAAGGTAAACAGCGGCTGTAATTCCACAGAGGGCAGAGTGTGTCCCGACAAATTCTTTCCCCTCTTCTCTTTCGGCAAAGGATGTCCTCTCATAGGCCACATCGCCAAATCCCAATTCTCCTCGAACAGTGGTTGGAGTCATCCCGAACAAACGAGATGGAAACTCCAATACATATTTTTCCTCATCTCGAGTGGCGATAAAGCCGCCGTGTGATCCTCCATAACTGAGGTGGCCTCCCAATCCCTGGATATCGCCGCAGACAATATCTGCGCCATACTGAACAGGAGGCACAAGAACACCAAGGGAAATTGGATCCACACCAACAAGACAGAGAGTTTCATTTTCATGCGCTATTTTTGAAATGTCCTTTCCCTGATCTTCAATAAAACCTAAATAGGAGGGATTCTCAAAATAAATACATGCCGTATTTTTTGTTATATTTTCCTTAAGTTCGTCCAAATTTAATAGGCCGGATTTTGGATTTTGCCCAATTGTCTTTAATGTCATAACCGGCAGGCAGTAATTCCGAATTGCGGACAATCTTTCGGGTGATATGGTGTCACTTATCAGGACCTCATTGCGCCCTGTAATTCTGCCTGCCATTCTGACAGCAGTACTGGCTGCCTGGCACCAGTCATAGGTCGGCACATTGACAACGTCCATGTCTAACAGTTCAGCCATCAAACTTTGATACTCAAAGAGAACCTGGAATCTCCCGTGATCCTCATAGGGCTCCCCGGCGTAGGCTGTGAGGAACTCCGATCTCTGATTGATTTCGTCGCATATGGCGGGGACATAGTGCTGCCAGCATCCCCCTCCTAGAAAACTCACATTTTCCTCGCAAGTTTGGTTTTTTGAGAGAATTTCTTCCACATGAGACTTTAAATCATATTCGGACTCTAAGGGCTCGGGCAGGTTGAGATTTCGACGAAATCTGAGGTGTTCTGGTATATCCGCATAAAGCTCTTCGACATCTTTGACTCCGATCTCCTTGAGCATCTTTGCTTTGACCTCCGGCACCGAGTTCGGAATATATGGATGCACAAACTCTTTACTTCTCTTCATCAATCCCTCCTACTCAACAACTTCTCCTACATTCATTAAGAACGGAACCCTTACGCATTCTGCCTCCATCACATACGAATGTGCATGGAGACAGACATACGACGTCCATTCTTCATGAATATCTATCAAATTTAAGCTAGCCCTCCTCCATCAACCACAAGGATTGAGCCTGTGATCCAGGAGGACAGGTCGCTGGCAAAAAAGAGTACGGCGTTGGCAATGTCCAAAGGCAAACCCACCCTTCCGAGGGGACGATCGGCCGCTTCTTTCATAAACTCAACATCCTTCTGGCCCAACTGCAAGGCTTCCCCATGGAGAAGAGGCGTATCGACATCTCCCGGGCAAACACAATTCACACGGATATTGTCTTGTCCAAAATCTATGGCCATGGCTTTTGTCAGGTTCACAATCCCACCCTTGGCTGCACAATAGGCCGCTGCGTTTGGCCCCCCTTTGACTCCCCATCCTGAACCAGTATTGATAATGCTGCCCCCTCCTGTTTTTCTCATAAAAGGAATAACAAAATGAGACAGTAAATAGACGGACTTCAGGTTGACATTGAGGACAAGATCCCACTCCTCTTCCTGGAGTTCCACTATATTTTTTCTGATGATCACCCCTGCATTGTTAAACAGAATATCGATGCGGCCATAAACTCGGAAAACCTCTTCAGTCACTGCTCCGCAGTTTGTTTTCGAAGTCACATCACATTCAAAATATTGAGCTTCTCCTCCATTTTGTGTAATCTCTGCAGCCGCATTTTTCCCTTGTTTTACAGAAATATCCAGGAGAGCGACTTTGGCGTGTGCTTTGGCAAGTCTCTTTGCTGTGGCCAGCCCGATTCCAGAAGCGGCGCCGGTGACAACCGCAACTTTGCCTTTAAGTGAGATTTCAATCAATTTATTTTCGGTGATTTTCATTGAGGTGAATTAAATCAAGCTGTGTTTATTCTCCTTTTATCTATGTTCGGATATCCCAACTTCTGCATGCGCTGTCCACCATTCAAATGACTGACCCTCTGCCGAGAGTTTAACCTCTATTTTTTCCCCAGGTTTAAGGTCCACTGGTTCGGTGGGGCCCAATTCAGTACCATTAGATAGATGAACTTCAATGCGGACTCTGGTTAGGGTCTTTTCAGAAATATTTTCGACCGTTCCAACAAAAAAAGATGATTCTTTATCAAAAGTTAAAATCAGTCGTGATCCTTTTCTAACTTCATCGTGGATTCCATCTATTGCTATCCTTGGACCAGCTTCTTCCTCCCCGCCTTCATATTCTCCTGCTTCTCCTTCATGCTCTCCTTCTCCTCCATGTTCGCCTCTTTCGTCCTCACCTTTGTGTTCACCTCGTTCACTCTCTTCAGCATGTTCTCTTCTCTCCCCCTCACGAGTCCTCTCATGTTCTCCCCGTTCACCCTCCTCTGTCTGTGCTCCTTGCTCAAATTTAGGCGTATCTGATACCGTTTCCTCAGAGCCTTTCTTACATCCGTATACAAACACTAATAAAAAACTCAGAGAGATAATCGCAAAAAATCTTAATTTTGACACCTTTTCAGTCTCCTTTTTATTTGATTCAGCGTTAGAGGTAAAGAACAATTTATCCTGACTTTGCAACACATGTCAATTGATGTGTTAGTTTTCTTTTTTTAACTCAGTCCGGCAGTCTCACCACCATCTATTGCAATGGCCTGCCCTGTGATAAATGCCGCTTCCTTTGAAGCGAGAAAAGCGAACAGGCTGGCCACTTCTTCAGGATCGGCCTGTCTTTTTAGGGGAATATTTGCGCTGAGCTCCTCGAGTTGTTCCGGTGAGTATTCGAGCTTCTGCATCGGAGTGAGAACATATCCCGGGCAAATCGCATTCACTCTCAACCATGGCGCAAACTCCAGGGCTAATGTTTTGGCCAGCAGAACCACACCAGCTTTTGAAGCGTTGTAGTCTGCATAAAGCGGATGCCCCTCGAGCCCATTAGTCGAGCCAGTAAACAGCAGGACTCCGGACTGCTGGTTTTTCATCCTTTTTATGGCTTCCTGAGCACAAAAAAACATCCCATCCAGGTTTACTTTTAAAACTTTTGACCACTGATCGTACTCCATCTCCTCAAAAGACTTGCGATAGCTAATTCCTGCATTAGAGATAAGCACATCCAATCCTTCCATCAACTCATCAACACGATCAAAAGCTCTTTTAACGTCTTCAGGAGAGCTGACATCTCCACAAACCCCACCTGCAAATTCCGGATTGTCAGCGAGTGTTTTGGTCAAAAATTCCTCATCCCAGTCTAGAATAATAACTCGAGATCCTTCTCTTATGAATCTCTGAGCCGTGGCCAGACCGATTCCGCTGGCCGCCCCAGTAACCATAACCCTTTTCCCTTCAAGATCTTTATACATCCCCATAGATCACTCCTCAAATCGATTTCTTTGGTTCCAATTCGTCTCCTTTATACCCTCAGCACCTTTAGCTGTCAAACATAATAATATATATAAGCTTCACCAATACAATTCTATGATTCTTATAGAGTTCTGGGAACTAGGACAGCATGATTGAGAAATCCGCACGGGGAGGACAAGCGGGCATGGTTCCTCCAAATTTATTTTACGTCGGACTGAAACTCGACTCTGCTAAACGTAACGGAAGAGTGGCCCGGCAGCATCCATGTCCATCTGAGGCGGATGGTGGTGAGGTGGGCGGGTCTTCGACGAAGATGGAGCAGGATGTGCCGGAGCCTCAATAGGCAATCGAGTGTGTTTTCTTCACTATAGAATTGTTATGTTAATGCTAACTTTAACTTTTTGACATTGAATTTTCCTGAGGATATTATGGATTTATAAACATTATCCTGACAAGGGAGAGACACATGGCGGACACGATATTGGACTTAATCAAAAAGAGAACGGTGATTCTGGACGGAGGGATGGGAACAGAACTCATGAAACACGGTTTTTCACAGGGAGAATGTCCTGAGAAATGGAATATCGAAAAGCCTGATGTTATCAAAACCATCCATCGCAGCTATTTCGAAGCCGGATCTGACGTAGTCTTAACCAACAGCTTTGGTGGAAGCAAACTTAAGCTTTCTTCCTACGGATTGGAGGATTCGTGTTACGAACTCAACCATCAGGCCGGATTACTCGCCAATGATGTCAAACCGGAGAACAAATTTGTGGCCGGAAGTATGGGGCCAACAGGCAAATTTCTCGAGCCACAAGGAGAATACACCGAAGACGAGTTCGAGGGCGCCTACGGAGTACAGGCCAAAGGCCTCTCAGACGGCCGAGTTGATTTTATCCTCATAGAAACCCAGTACGACTTAAAGGAAGCTCTCTGCGCTCTGAGGGCAGCCCGAAAGAATGCCTCCTGCCCGGTCTTTGTGACCATGACTTTTGAGACATATCCAAGGGGATTTTTCACCATGATGGGCAACAGCGTATCCCAATGCCTTCAGAGCCTTGAAGAAGAAAAAGTTCCTGTTATCGGTGCCAACTGCACTCTGGACAGTAAGGACATGGCCGAGCTGATAAAATCGATGAGGGACTCCACATCCCTCCCTCTAATTGCCCAGGCTAATGCGGGAAAGGCAACATTGTCTTCTGAGGGAGAGGTGTCCTATTCACAGGGAATTGAAAATTACGTGAAATATGTCTCTCAAATTATAACTAATGGCGCTAAGCTCATCGGGGGCTGCTGTGGAACGGATCCGGATTATATCAGGCGTATCACTCAGATAATAACTTCAAATCACAGCTAGATCTCGGAAATTTAATCCATCAGTCAAAAATTTTTTCCGTGTTCTGGTATGCTGTATGAACTCTCTCAATTGCATCTCTAATTTCTTGTGTTTTACTCGTTTTAACAGCTTCAGCCAGTTTATTGAGCTCTATTTCAAGATTATCCACAGCGGCTGAAAAATCTTCCTGCCTGGACTCCAGACGAGTTGGAAGCTGAACGGTCTTCAAAGGCACAACTTTCTCCAACATGGCTTCAACATCGCTGCGAATCAATTCCAGTTCATAATTTGGCATATGATAGTGATAAAGTTTGTAGAGATCCTGCTGAAAGGCTTCCAGTTCGGGCACCACCGGCCTTATTAAACGAACCAGACTCTCGTAAGCACTGTGAAAGGCTTCGACCTGACTTAAAATCTCTTCATTTTTGTCAGCCTCAACAGCCTTGTGGAGATTTTCTACAGTGTTTTTAAGCGTACTCATCCCCTCATCCCATTGTTCTACCTTGTCACGAAGGATTCCAGGCAGTTCCGCCTGTTCCAGTTTTTCATACAGCGAGTCCACCTGCGGAAGAAGCTCTTTGACCATTACAGTATCTTTCTCGGGGAATGCGGTATGCCACAAAGGATAGACCACTTCGTGCAAATCGCTGAGAGCAGGGACAGAAGCAGTGGTTTCCTCCTCAGTGATTTCTGCCTGAGTTTCTTCGGTTTGCGCCTCTTCCGCCTTCTGGCAGGCGAAGAAGAAAAAGGACGTGAGCAATATCAATGTTAAAAACACATAGATTTTATGATTTCTCATGACAAGGCCTCCTTTGGGTGACTCTTTTAATAAAATCCAAAAAATTTTATAGCACAGCCCCAATAACAAGTCAAAAAGGATGTTTTATTCGTATTTGAGCGCAAGGACAGGATTGGCCTGAGCCACTTTTACAGTTTGATAAATGACAGAAAGGACGGCGGTCGCTAAAGAGAGGACGGCTGCAAAAAGAAAACTTGTCAAATTGATATCGGTCGTATAGGCCCAGCCCCATCGTAGAAACTGTTTGAGAAGTACGTATGTCAGCGGCCAGGCAATGACATTGGATATCACAATCAATTTGACGAAATGAAAAAGAAGCATTCTGACAATCCCCGAAACTGAGGCCCCAAGGATTTTTCGAACACCGATTTCCTTTGTCCTTCGACCTACAGTAAAAGAAGCCAGGGCGACGAGTCCCAAGCAGGAGACAAAAATGGCAATTATCCCGATTATGCCAACAATCACATACATTTTTTCTAAGTAATCATTTGCCATTTCGAAACGCCCGTCCAATGTGGAATATTCAAATGGGATTCCGGGAGCAAAAACAAGCCATAAGGCCCTCACATCTTCGATTAAAGAAGGATCTGGAATTCCTGAAGTTTTGATAAACATGTAGTTGAGGTTTGTTTCCTCCAGATACATCAGAGCTGGAGCAATTTTCCAGTGTGCATTATTGAAGAGAAAATCCTCAGCCACTCCAATGACAACATAGCTGCGATTATCGATTTTGATTCTCTTTCCAATGGGATCTGTCCAACCGAGCTGCTCCACGGCTGTCTCATTGAGCAGAATGCTGTCCTTGTCTCTAAAATCCCTAGAGAAACTTCTCCCCTTCACAATATTCATATTTAAAAGCTCAGTAAAATCAAAGTCGATTCCGTATGTGTTCATTGTCCAGGCTTCTTTAGCTTCATACCCTTCGGGAAATACCTGATTCTCAGGCATCCAGTTGACAGGCACGTGTGAAGCCGCCGAAACATAGGGCACGTCCGGGTGACGGATCAGTTCTTTTTTAAAAGGAATAAGATTTGGGCGCATTTCTTGTGGAATCGGAAGCACGAGCACATCGGATCGATCAAAGCCAATATTTTTGTTCATTAGATATCGCAGCTGTTGATTGATAGCCACGGTAAAGATAATCAATAGAATCGAAAGCACGAATTGGGAAACAACCAGGATTTTCCTCAGAGCCGCTCCTTTTTTTCCCTTTTTTAGCTGCCCCTTAAGAACCTGAACAGGATTAAATCCGGAGAGAAATAAGGCAGGATAGCTCCCTGAAAATGCCCCTATAAGGACTGTTCCTCCAAGCAGGGCGAGTGCAAGATATGGATAGCTCCAAAGAGAGATATCTATGTTAGTGCCAACATAGTTCAGATAGGCGGGGCGGATGAATTCGTAAAGGATTAAGGCAAAAGGGATGGCCAAAAGAGAGACCAAAATCGATTCACCAAGAAATTGTCGAATCAGCTGAGATCGCTTCGCGCCTACGACCTTGCGCATACCGATCTCTCTCACACGCAACATATAACGTGCCGTGGATAAATTCATAAAATTGATGCACACAATCAGCAGCAGTCCAACAGCCATTCCAATAAAAAAATAGGAAACAGAATAGGGTTCAAACCACATCAAATACGTAAGAATATCGAGATCTTCAGCTTTTTTCCGGAATTCAAGAAGAGGAAAAAGATACATCTTCTTAGGCGAATCTGAAGAATTTGCATAGTGTTTTTTTAAAAAACCAGGGAATTTGGCTTCTAAATTCTTTTGGTCTTCCTTCTCATTTAGCCGAATAAAAGCCGCTTGAGTGTTCACGTTCCAATTGTCCATCCAGGTATAAAGGGAACGGGCTGTCTCCATCGAGAGCAAAAAATCATAGTGAATGGATGAATTCAATGGGTTATTTTCAATCACTCCTTTGACAGTCACATCCATTTTGTTATCCAGAGTGAGGATTTTTCCAACAGGATCGATATCTCCAAAATACTTTATCGCCGAATCTAAAGAGAGCAGAATCGAATTTGGCTCCGCAAGGACTCCCTCTCTTTTCCCCGTGAGCTGTCTAAAATTAAAAAAAGTGAGGAAATTGGGATCAACAAGGAGAACATCTGTTTCATAAAATGTGTTCTCTCCATGGCGGACGATCATCTTTCTGCAACGAGAAAAGCGAGTGGACGCCTGAATCTCACTGAACTCACTCGCCATTGCTGGAAGAAGAGGAGCAGGTGTGATAGCCGTATGCTGCTCTCCTTTATTCCCTGAGGGCAAAACCTGAATGACACCATAGATATTATTTACATCCTTATGGAACGTGTCATAACTGAAATTAAATCCTGTATAGAGAATGGCCAGTAGAAATACGGCCAATCCTAAGGCAAAGCCGGAGATAATGAGGAATGAATAGAATTTATGCCGGATCACATTCCGTATGGCGACTTTAAAATAGTTTTTAAACATAGGAGCACAACCTCCACTTTCCTAGACGAGTCCTCTAAAAAAAAAGTTCCCCCAAAAAAAAGTGGGGGGGGAAAAAAAGTGGGGACTGTCCCCACTTTTTATTTTTTGACGAGTTTAAGCAGTTCTTTTTTTGCTTGGATTCCAGTAAGGATTCTGGAAAGGACTTTGTTCATTTTTTTCTCTTCATAGTCGCAGGACTTGATTTTAAAATCCTCCCCTATCAGCTCGCACTTGATCTCCTTAGTCTCTTTGGCATTTTTGGCATAACGGTTGGCCTTATCCTGTTCAAAATAAGTGACCTGTAGAACCATTATTTGAATTTTATCGATTTTCTGGCTAAAGACCATGACATATTCTTCTTTGTTCGTAGGGTGGCTGTCCAAGTCCATGTGAAATTCTCTTCGCAGGAAATTTTCATCCGCATAGGCCCCTAGTTCTTTTACTTCATCGTAGATATTTTTAAGAATTTGACACGGATCTTTTTTGGCCGCAGAAAATCCCTCAGGAGGCCAGGATAAAAACAGGACCAATAAAAAGATTCCGGCTAAAAATGGAAATAGAGGAAAGATTTGAAGGATTTTCCTTCTCTTCATTTTTCGAGTTATCCCGCACTCTTATTATAACTCAAAAAAATGAAAAAAAACCAACTTTTTCTAGCATCATGTCCCTATCTCCATGATTTAATTTTTTTATAGTTCTGGGAAGATGATGGAAATAGCGAAATTTGTCTCCTATTTTTTATCCCAAGCTAAAATCCCATCTGTCATCCATTTTGGAGCCGGGGCACCTTTGAGGTAGTGATCGAAAAATTCCTGCATCCGCTTAGTAAAATCTTCCTGGTTGATCCTTTTCCGAAGGCCGTGCGCCTCCCCGTTGTAGTTAAACATATAGGCCTCTTTGTTCAGACGTCGCAGGGCCATCATGTATTCGATACCTTGGTACCACGGGACGGCTCCATCTTCATCGTTATGGATCATCAGGATGGGCGTTTGGACCTTGTCTGCCCAGAATACAGGAGAGTTTTCGATATAACGAAAGGGTACCTCCCAGAGACTGGCTCCAAGGCGGCTCTGTGTGTGTTCGTACTGGAACTGTCGCACCATTCCACTGGCCCACCGAATTCCACCATAGGCACTGGTCATATTAGAAACAGGCGCACCGGATTCAACAGCTGCAAAAATGTTGGTCTGAGTAACCATGTAAGCGATTTGATAGCCACCCCATGAATGACCCTGAATTCCAATGGCATCGGGATCGATGTATCCTTCACGAATAAGCATCTGTATCCCTGGAAGCACACATTTAAGGGCATCCTGCCCCGGATATCCGGTGTCGTACTCGATATCGGGCTGCCACACAATATACCCGTTGCTGACATAGTAGGACGTATTGATCGACGTTCCCGGTGAGGGATTGCGAAAGCGGTGATACCCAGTGTGGAGAGTTTCATAGATGTAAACCATCAGAGGATATTTTTTGTTGGGATCGAAATTTTCAGGTTTTATCAGAATCCCTTTCAGCGGTTTTCCATCCGAACTTTGAAAATCGCGCAGTTCCCCTTTTCCCCAGATGAAGGGCTTTATCTGTTGCCCAAGATTCGTTATCTTTTTGGGATTGCTGAATGTCTTTTCGCTGACCCAAACATCAGGAAATTCATCGACAGTGGAGCGTGTGAAAAACACCACATCGGCTTTTTCAGCTTTTCTCGGACTTGAAAAACTTTTATCTGCATACAGGAGTTTTTCCGGTGTTTTCCTTCCGGAAACCTGGTCAGTATAAAAGCCTGAGGCCATGGTCTCAGTATTGGTCACACGGAGGAGGATAGGTTTTTTTGGATCGATGGTCTTCTCATCTCGATCCAGCGTGAAATATCTGAAGGATAGATCATTTTTGCGGCCATAGCCCTCTGTGATCATCCGAGCCCCAGAGCCGTCAGGTTTTATCTCCCAAATATCGTATTTATCATAGATCAAGATAGAGCTTTCATTATCTGTCCATCCTGCCATTCCATGGGAACTGCGCGGTGTAGGAGTATCATGATCTTCCCGGTCAAATCGGACATCGATGGATTCCGTAATATTTTTTATTGTTTTTTTAGCGACATCATAGACATACCAATTCTCATCTTCAAACCACGTCAAAAATTTGCCGTTAGGAGACACTCGGGCTCTTCCGTAAAGCTTCTCTTTGACAAGTGTCCTCTCCCCTGATCCTGGATCAATCACGTAGATATCATAAAAAGAACCAAAGTAGGAGACCATTTTTGTATAGGGTTCGATGCTCTGTCCCCAGGCCAAAATTCCATTCTCCAGCAAGGTGACATCTGGGAGATCAGCATCAGCCAATTTGACAAACTTTTTGTCATCGACATAAAAGACCGACTCCCAGGTATTGTTTTGGACTCTCTGGGCCATGAGCTTCTGCTGTGGCTGAGGATAGGGATCGTTCCAGTGCCAGAGGTCAAATTTGGCTTTTTCTTCCTCGTCTTCGTCTTCTTCTTTTTTTGGCTCAGGAATCTCTTTAATCCCAAACAAAACAATCTTGCCATCCGTGCTGAAAGAGATTGCGGATTTATCACTCACAGCCAGTCCACTGGGGAAACCAGCGGTTGAGGTGTGAGAAACCCACAATTCAGCTTGAGAATCCCCGATATTCATCCCATAGAGGTTAAATGTCGGGTTTTCGGCTTCATAGTCATCACGGTCGGTGACAAACGCCATACGCGTTTCATTTTCATTTAAGGCGAACTGCTTGTAGTTGCCTTTTCCAGTTAAAAGCGCCATAGCAGAATCTTTTCCCATCTCCTGGCGGTAAATACCATCGGTTTCAGGTTTGTCCTTGTCAGATACGGTATAGAAGAGAAACCTGCCGTTTTTGCTAAACAAATAGAACAGAACAGATTCATATGTGGTCTCCTGTCCGTCGTTTAAGGACCGAAGAACCAGCTCTGTCCCATAATCCTTCTTTTTTTCTTCTTTCTTATCTTCCTCTTCTTCGGATTTAGCTTCTTCAGCTTTTTTCTCCGGCGGTTTTTTCGCAGCAGCTTTTTTATCTTCAGATTCTTCTTTTTTTTCTTTGAGGTAAACCACCCATCCACTCGCCTCTTCAGGCATCTTATAATTTTTCACCATTTCTACAAGTGTGACATCCCCGCTGGCAAGAGACATTATTCCCAACTTCTTTTTGGGAACCGAATTGCTGTCTCCGCCCCCTCTCATCTGGTCCTGTTTGTTTTCTTTTTCTTTTTTTGCCTCATCAAGCTCTGCTTTTGAGGGAGATACGAGAAAAACGACATGAGTTGAATCAAAACTGAACTGAGGATTGGCGGAACGATGGGCCGTCGTCCCTTCACCCGTAAAACCAACGGCAAAACGGAACTCTTTACCTGTAATGATGTTGATGACAACCAAGTCCGCTTCGCCCTTCTGCGGTGTTTCCAGATATAGAAGCCAATTTCCATCAGGAGAAATCGCAGACGATCCTATAGATTTCCAGCTGTCGTAGTCCTTATGAGTTAAGGGTCTCTTTACCTGAGCTTTAGATACAGCGGGAAAGACAAGGGCAAAAATCAACAGCCCTAGAATAACAAAAAAGTATGATCGTTTTTTCATCCTCTTACCTCCTATTCATCAAAATTGTTTTTAACTTGATTTTTCAAGATTATATAACAATCTTAAAGAGGTCAAGGATGTTTATTGAGAATTACGCATATTTCAGGTTATTTTAGTCTTAGGTCAATACTACCAATGCCTGCATCTATTTCAATATTAATGCTGATTTCAGATTCACCATAGGCGTCATTGGTGTATGTGTGATCATTTTTATGCAAACCTCGGGCATCTACGGAACCGATCCCTCCGTCCACTTTGACTCGGACGCCAACATCCTCGGATAGGTAGATAGTCGCACTCCCTATACCTCCATCAATGTTGACCTTCAGATTTTCCTTCAGATCACCAGTAAGGTCGACAGTCAACTCTCCCACACCCATATCGATATCGAGATCTCTGAGATCAAGCCCTCGCAGATCCAGGTGTCCCTCACCAGCTCCGAGATCTATTTTCAGATCAATAGGCACATCTTGACTTAAATTGACATCCCATCTGTTTTTTGAGTCTCCTAGGGGAATCCCTGTTCTTCCGGTTTGTTCGACAGTTAACCTTCCCTTTTGTCCTGAGACAAAATAATCAACCTCGGGTTTCCATTGGTCCACGTTGTATTCAAAATAGCCTTCCATCAAATCCCTTGCACCACCTTCAAGGGAGAATTCTCCTGCAGACATTTTAAACCGGGCTTCAACGGTCTCTGCCCCCTCGAGTTTGATTGCGTGATAATCTTCACTCAATTCTCCGACTTCCACACACGCACTTATAGTTCCTAAAAGTAAAGTCACTATTAAAAAGGCTTTTATTTTTTGATGCAACATGTTGACTGCCTCCTCTAGCACATATACGGAATCCAGCCAAAAAAAGTTCCAATTAGGGGGAGTCTTACTGGGCGCCCTCTCTGGTGAAGACTATTTTTCCCCCAACAATGGTGTAATCGACTTTGGACGTCATGATCTGGTCAAAAGGGATGGTCATCAAATCATTGTTGAAGATCACCATATCAGCAAGATAACCTTCCGCAAGTTTACCCTTTCGGTCTTCCATAAATTCAGCATAGGCGGAGCCAAGTGTGTAGAGTTCAATGGCTTTTTCCATAGAGAGTTTCTGATCGGCAAACCACCCATCCCCTTCTTCCCCGGCTCTGTCCTTTCTTGTTACGGCTGCGTAGAGTCCTTCCAAAGGATCAATGGGTTCTACAGACCAGTCCGTCCCAAATGCAATATGTACTCCGGCATCCAGAAGCTTCTGCCATGCGTAGGCCCCTTCACAGCGCTCGAGGCCAATTCTTTTCTCAGCAAACCGCTTATCGGTAATACAATGAGTCGGCTGCATAGAGGCGATCACGGCCAATTCAGCAAAACGAGGAATATCGGACAGGCGCAGTATCTGGGCGTGCTCGGAACGATGGCGGCTGTCACGTTTACCATTGACCTGTTGGGCTTTTTCGATAGCATTCAATACCCAGTTATTCCCTTTATCCCCGATGGCATGTGTTCCGGTCTGAAAACCTTTGGCATCGGCAGCAACGATCCGGCGTTCATACTCCTCATAGGGCATCATGGGGAGACCACTTGTCGTGGGATCGTCTTCAAAAGGCTCAAACATCAGTGCCGTTCCAGAGCCCAATGTCCCATCGATGAAGATCTTGAGAAATCCGAATCGTATCCAATCGTTTCCAGCAGGAAAATCTTTCCGCAGCTTCTCCAGTCGATTCCAAACTTCTCCCTGATCTTCTCCTTCTGAAGGAAGCCCCATATTGACCGTTGCTCGAAGCGTGAGACGCCCTTCGTCTTTAAATCTCTGGAAGAGCTCAAATCCCCCATTCAGCTGGGATATGCTGGTCACCCCTGTCTTTCTCGCTGCCTCAAGAGCCAGCTCAAGAGCCAAATCAGTCTGGATCTGTCTTTCTTCCGGAGTGAGTTCATGTGTCGTTGTCCGTCGGATGAGGCGTGACGCCCCTTCCTTGAATATTCCCGTGGGTTCCCCGGTTTCGGGATCCTTGACGATGGTCCCATTGGGAGGGCTCGGCGTATCTTTTGTAATTCCTGACGTCCTGATCACATAGCTGTTGACCCATACGGAATGACCATCTGCACGGCTGAGGATAACAGGATTATCAGGAGAGACCGCATCGAGTATTTCTTTGGTGGGCCACTGCTTGTCGGGAAACGTCTCGTGTTCCCAACCTCCTCCAGAGATGAGAACTCCAGGTTCAACTTGATCCACTTTTTCCTTGACCATCTGGGCTATTTCCTGAGGATCATGGACATAACGGAAATC
>CAZWHQ010000004.1:0-76589 GCA_964633715.1 uncultured Eubacteriales bacterium | reverse complement strand
TCTGCCGGAGGTCCGTCATATGACTGACTGCATCCCACACCAAGCAGGACAAAACAGGCTAAAACTATAATTCCTGATATTTTTTTCAACATTTTAAATCCTCCTCTCGTTCGAGATAGAATTATTAACCAATGATTTCATCTGAGAGGGATATCTCTCCCTCAGTCTGTCTTGATCTTCCTAAGTCTTCTATAGTCTTCTATGAAAAATTCTTTTTTCTCACAATACAGATAACGGCAACAACTATCAAACAAAGAAGTGTGCTGATAGGCGCAATTGAACATAGAGATTTATATCCCAGTAGATTCGCTTTGTTTGCTGAGGCATTGGGAAGAAGTGTCACAAGCCCACCAAGTGTCACAAGAACAGAGAGCAAAATCATCCATCCGTATCCCTTTTTCTTTTTAGCCACCCGTGATCCTCCTTTTTATTTTTGAACAGAAAAGATGTCATCCATAGCAAACATTCCACGTCCGTTTGTATCGATCGCTACGATGTTGTCTCTGGTAGGAATATTTTTTAAATACTCTTGACACAACCGTTTCCAATTACTTGTCGTACCAGAGATCGGGCAGAATGGACGCATACTTGGTGAATGTTTTTCCGTTAACGGTAAGAACAAATCGGTATTCACCCAGAGGTGCTGCAGGATCCCTCGATCCAAACCGGCCGTAGCCCATCTGCCTCATTCTCTGCTGCTGTTCTTCCAATTGTTTGATCTGCTCAGGAGTGCGTTGAGGCGCTTTTGTCATGGGCCAAAGAATCATGTTGATTCCAGGATCCACGGATCCCTTTAGCTCACCAACCACGAGATTTCCCTGATAAACAGTTAAAGTAGGAGCTTCTGCTGTTTTATTTTTTAAGTAATAGTAAACAGATATACCCGTCGGTTCACTTTCTCCGGCAAAATTAGAGGAACTGGATGCATTTAGAACATTGTTGATCCAGCGGATTTTAGATTCAATATCGAACAGATAGGCATCCCCGGCCATGACTTCAGGAGTGAACTCCGCAAGAGGTGATATATCGGCGATGTAAATTCCGCGTCCGTGAGTGGCAACGATAAGATCGTTCTCCCTTGGATGGATCTTCAGGTCATGAATAGGTTGAGTGGGCATATTATTTTTCATCTTTGTCCAATTCAAACCACCATCGATCGAAACATAGACAGCAAACTCGGTCCCAACAAAGAGAAGATTGGGATTTCTGTGATGTTCACGGATAACATTAACGGGTTCGTCGGGAAGATTATTGGAAATCGACGTCCAAGTCTCACCAAAATCTGTTGTTTTATAAACAAAGGCTCTGAAATCGTCCCTTCTAAATCCGGTATAGCTCACATAGGCTGTTCCCGGTTCATGAGAGGAGGGCGTGACACGGCTGACCCAGTAGCCTGGATTACCAGTGATCTTGTCATTTAGCTTTGTCCAGTTTTCGCCTCCATCCTTCGACATTTGTACGTTACCATCATCTGTTCCAACCCAGAGCAAACCCTCTTTAAGGGGTGATTCGTCAAAAGCCGTGATGGTGCAGTACTGGATATTGCCGTCTCCGCCTTTTCCTGTCGTAAGTTTCTTGGGATCGTTTGTTGTCAAATCCGGGCTGACAACCTCCCAGGACTCTCCCCTGAAGAGAGATTTTGCGACTTTATTGCCTGCATGGTAGATAACATCGCTGTTATGGGGAGAAACAAGAATGGGTGCATTCCAATTCCAGCGCATGTCACGGTCCACTCGGCTGTAGGCAATGCTTTTCCTCTCTCCGGTTTTTAAATCCACACGGGAAAGGGGCCCAAATTGAGATTCGTTATAGAGATAACGGTTTGTCTTTATATCAAAGACGTTATGCATTCCGTCCCCGCCTCCAACACTTGCCCAATCTTCAAGACGAATTGGACCTCTGCGAGAGGTGCTGGGTCCCATATGTGAGCCGTTATCCTGAAGGCCACCGGCCACCCTGTAGGGATAGGACATATCGTATCCCACAGCAACGATCTGAGCCAAGGACAAAAAGTCCGGATGATACCAGTTTTCTCCTCCATCCCACGTCACACCCAATCCATGGTCATATCCAAGAAGAATATGATTGGAATCTTCGGGATCGATCCAAAGCGCATGGTCGTCCCCACCGAATCCGAGAGGACGGCGCAGCCAGGTCTTTCCTCCATCACGGGTTCCCCAAGAAGAGGCACTCAAGACATGTACAACCTTATCGTCGTTGGGGTCCACTCTGATCTGTCCATAATAGTAACCTGGGCCTCCTCCGATACTTTCATCATCAGCATTAACTTTTCTCCAGGTTTCACCGGCATCGTCTGTTCTGTAGATTTCCCCATCGATCATACCCCGGCTGGCTTTGTCCGCAAGCAGCTCCGCATATCGTTCTTCTTCAGACATATCAGGTTTATTGGCATTTTCAATGCAGACATATACAATTTTTGGATTTCTCAAATAGATGGAAATCCCGATTCGTCCCAGCATACCTCCGGGAAGGCCACCCTCCAGTTTCTTCCAGTTTTTTCCGGCATCCGTGGTTTTATAGAGTCCGCTTCCCGGACCTCCAAGGTTATAAGTATAGGGTTTTCTCACCTTATCAAAAGTGGCCGCATAGAGGACACTGCTGTTAGCGGGATCCATGGCCACGTCCACAACACCGATATTTTTTCCTTTGACAACGATATCCAAAACTTTGTCCCAGGTCTTTCCCCCATCTATCGTTTTGTAAAGGCCCCGCTCGGGATTTTCTGAATAGAGATGCCCCAGCGCCGCGACATACACAATATTGGCATTATCGGGATCGATCACGATACGTCCGATGTGATGAGATTCTTTGAGTCCCATGTTTGTCCAGGTTTTGCCCGCATCTGTGGATTTATAAACCCCATCACCCCAGTATGTGGTGCGGGAATTGTTGGCTTCTCCGGTACCGACCCATACAATTTTTGGATCTGAAGGTGCAACCGCTACATCTCCAATAGAAAATACATTTTCATAATCAAAAATAGGTACGAATGTCTGACCGTTGTTGGTGGTCTTCCACAACCCACCGGAACCAGCAGCCGCATAGAATGTATAGGGTTCCTGTTTTGGAACGGCAAAATCCACGAACCTGCCGCTCTGCCGTGTCGGCCCAATGTTGCGGTAATTCATGCTCTTAAGAGCATCCTCATTGACTTTTTGTCCGAACATATCCGGCACCACCAGCAGTGCACAGACAAGCACGACAAAACAGACTAAAAGCTTAGAAATGTGGTGTGAAGATTTCATAGAATACCTCCTTGAAACACTCATTTAAAAATAAAAAAGAATAAGATAGTGAATATCACAGAAAACGGTTTTGGTCAATGAAAATTCTCGGAAAATTTGGGTGGGGCCCTTATGTTGCAGGCAAAGATACACAGCTTCGCCCCTTCAAAGTTTTGCTCGACTAATGGATAATTTTATGTAGCGAATTAGGATTTAAAAGCGAAAAGATGCCAGTAATTGAGAAACCAGATGAAGGCACACGAGGCGAGGAAAATCAATGTGTAATGAATCCGTCCATAAACAGTCCAATACTTTTTTCCCCAAACCAAAAACAGGCTCAGCAGCATAGCCACTGACAGGATAACTCCCAACATTGTCAGCACCGATAGAGTTCTTAACATAGGGGGAACTCCATACATGAGCTCTATATAATTGCTCAGCACGCCCACCATACCGAAAATAAAAACCAGAAAAAACCAACTCATCAGGCCGGCGATCCATTTGGGAAATGCGGGGAATTTTTTCCTATCCCTATCTTTTTTTAAAAGTCTTCGCGAAATGGCACCCAGCGGCCAACCTAGGGCTGCTGAAAGAAACAAAAGGATACAAAAGCCTAATAGACAATAATGAAAAAACGGAGTTTTGTACCACTTCAGTTTTTCCAAAACCATAAGAAAATCTGGCATGTAGGCATGACTGATATGCCCCTTAGCATCATCCAGAAAAAGTAGGCTCCCCTGGCCCCCCACCTCCCTAAAAAACAGTGGAGACACTTCCACCCATCGCTTAGCACCTAATCCCATGGGAAGAGGCATTATCAATGTTCCATCATCCGCCATTTTTACTTTAACCGTCATGAACAGATTGCCCAGTTTCTCATAAGACGTAAACACACCTCTCAGGGCCCCATAACTGCCTAAGTATTTTTTTGAGCGAATGGTTGGTTCAGAAAGAGGTGTCCATTCTGGCTCTTCCGGCACAGGGAAATAGCGGTTGAGAAAGGCTTGGAAAAACTGGTCTCTTGTAAAACCGGATGCACCCGTACTGTTGTAGGAGACAAAAATACCGAGTTTATGTTCCGGAATTAATGCAAGCAAGGAATGGAAGGTCAACGTGTCACCAGAATGCCCTATGATGCGAAGATTGTTGAGCTTCTGTTCCCAAAATCCGTAGGCGTTTCCTGGAACTCTAGGATCATGCGTAAAGAGCAAAGAGTGCATTAGACGGGCTGTTTCTTGCTGCAAAATACGATTTTCGCCACCAATAAGCCCATCTTGAAGGTGAGCGATCATAAATTTTGCCATGTCTCCAGCTGTAGAACTCAGAGAACCTGCCGGACTCATCCCGATCAGTTCAAACTCTTCGGCTTTAAATGCACCATTCGTATAGGAATATCCATTTGACATAGAATCCGATAGAAGGGCAGGCAAAGGCTGCCGGAATGTACTTTTCTCCATACCAAGAGGCGAAAATATAAATTCTTCGATATATTTTTCGAATGGTTGCCCTGAAATCAATTCGACAAGATAACCAGCCAAAGTTGTCCCATAATTTGAATAGGCCGTGTACTTTCCCGCTGGGAACATTCTTTCCGGTAATTTTTCCCTGACAAAATCACTCAAAGGCATAAGATCTTCGGGTGTGCGAGCGGCCAATCCACCAAGGACATCTTCAAATCCTGGTGTGTGAGTAAAAAGATGTTTTAAAGTGATGGGTTCATCAAAGGTATCAGGAATTTGGAAATCCTTAAGGTATGTATTGATATCCGTATCCAAATCGATCCGCCCCTGCTCATAGAGCTGCATGATGGCCGTCCAAGTAAACAATTTCGATATAGAACCGGGCCGGAATAGAGTCTCCTCCGGACTGACAGGTGTTTTATTCTCCACATTTGCAAATCCATATCCTTTCATAAGATAGATTTTTCCATCTTTGACTACAACAACTGTGGCCCCCGCTATATGCTGAGCCTCCATCTGAGCGGTCATGAGACCATCCAGAAAACTTTCTAATTCAGATAGATCTGTTGGACCGGCTGGCGGAGAAGCACTTTCAAGCACCAAATCATCCTGGGGTATCTCATGAACAGAGCCAAACATCATTGGGCTTGCACCAAAAATAAAGATTACCGTAGTGATAAAAAATATTCCCTTTTTCACTTGAAACTCCTTCATTTCAGCAAGTAGCCTTACCCTATATGATTCTCTCTCTTTGGTCAAATAAAGAATTAGGCCCCTATCCATTTATTCTATTTTTGTATTGATAGACGCTGGTTTTATTTTAGTTTACAATGACGCCTCGGAGGGACACAAAATGACACCCATATCATCTCGAAAAAGAACATTGGTTTTTATTGGAGGATTCTTTTTAATTTTGCTTTTGCTCCTCTCTAGTCAAGCCGAGGACATCCCTTATGGGATAGGACAATGGGATGCCGATTCCTTTGGGAATCATCGTGTTGTAATTCACGTCTCTCAAAAGTCGGATGCATCCTGGGCTCATATCCCCTGGAGGCGGAGAGATCTGCATCCGGAAAACAAGTCCATTATTTTAATAGATGCGCATTCAGGTCAACAAGTTAAAAATCTCTTTAGGAGTCAAATCAATCGAGAATACGGAGATCTGGTATTTCAACCCCAGACAGTGCCAGGAAATTATTATGTCTACTACCTTCCGTATGTAGTGGAAGGCCGCAGCAATTACCCAACCGTAACCTATCCTGAGCCCATCGACACGGCCGACAAAGAGTGGTTGAAAAAAAATGGATTAGCGGCAGGATTTTCTCAGGAAAATCTGAAACATTTTCTCCAAGCTGAAATTGTCGCGTTTCAATCCCTAGATGAGTTCAACAGTTTTTTTCCCATGGAACAAATTGCCACTTCCCAGGAGACATCCGATCTCTTGAGGAGGTTCCCCGATTCTGAGTACCTCCTTTTTCCAGAAGACCGCAAATTTCCCATTCGGATGACAGACGACCTCCCATACCGGTGGATAAAGTCAAACCTCAACGGTATTTTCGAAGGAGAGGCCGCCAGAGGTGAATTCTATGCCTTCCAGATTGGTGTCTTCGCTGCCAAAAAAAGTATTGAAGACGTCGAAATTCGCTTTTCAGGTCTCAAAATGGATAATGAAGAAGAAATAATTTCTTCATCCCTCTTCCAGAGTTTCAATACGGAGGGTATCAATTGGGATGGAAAATTTTTTAACAAGGTCTGTCCAATCGCTTTGGGCAAAGTGCAGGCGCTCTGGTGTGGAGTCCAAATTCCTGCAGGTACATCTCCAGGAATCTATCGAGGAAAAGTCTTCATCAAACCTACGGGGATGAAGGAATCGTCAATCCAGCTGATTTTTCATGTGACAGACGCAGTTCTTGAAGATGCGGGAGACAGTGAACCATGGAGGCATTCCAGGCTAAGATGGTTGAATTCGAAACTGGCGTTTGATGACGAGACTGTCCCTCCATTTACGGCAATCAAAACTCAAGGCCTTAACTTCACCATCTTAGGAAGGCAATTGACCATCGGTGAGTCCGGCCTTCCCACACAAATTCAAAGCTTTTTCTCGCCGGATGTCACAAAAATGACAGATTCCGGACGGTCGCTCCTGCATTCCCCTTTCCGGCTTCTTGTGCTTTCCTCATCAAATAAAATTATGGACTGGATTGGAGAGGGGCCACATATTACACGGCAGAGGCCAGGAGCTGTTGACTGGACGGCTAGGAGCACATCAGGGCCTTTAGCTCTCGAGTGCCAGGCTCGGATAGAATGTGACGGATTTGTGCAGTTCCAAGTCCATTTAAGCACATCAAAGCCCCTTTTGGTCCAGGATATTCGTTTGGAAATTCCTCTGCTGGAGGAGGCGGCTCTTTATATGATGGGCATGGGAGCTAAAGGAGGATTCCGTCCCAAAAACTTCACCTGGAAGTGGGACCAATCAAAAAACCAGGATTCGCTTTGGGTGGGCGATGTCAACGGGGGCCTACAATGTTCCTTTCGTGCAGAGAATTACTCCAGACCGCTGAATACGAATTTTTACCTGTCCAAACCGCTTAATATGCCGCCTTCCTGGTTTAATGACGGCAAAGGCGGCTGCGAGATCAAAGAGGACAGCCATGCTGTAATTATCTGCGCCTACAGCGGTTCCAGGACAGTCCAGCCCGGCAAAAATCTTTATTTTAACTTCAACCTCCTTTTAACCCCTTTTAAACTCCTGGACACCAAAACCCAGTGGGCCACACGGTTTTATCATGCCTATGAACCCATCGAAAAGATCGCCGCCTCAGGAGCAAACACCATCAACAACCACCATGCCAATGAAGTCAATCCCTACATCAACTATCCCTTTATCCACACCGAATTGATGAAACAATATGTCAAGGCAGCACATGAAAGAGGATTTAAAGTAAAAATTTATAACACCATCCGAGAGCTGTCCAACAGGGCCGCAGAGATCTTTGCATTCAGAAGCCTGGGAGAGGAAATCTTCTCCCCGGGTCCTGGAGGGGGATTCTCATGGCTTCAAGAACACATCGGATCTAACTACATCGCTGCCTGGTTTGTTCCAAAACTCAAGGATGCCGCTCTTATCAACAGCGGCATGTCCCGCTGGCACAATTACTATATCGAAGGCCTTGACTGGTTGGCCAAAAACATCAAAATCGACGGCCTTTATATCGATGATGTCGCCTACGACAGGACAACTATGAAACGTGTTCGAAAAATCCTGGACCGCAACAGGGAGGGAGCGCTTATCGATCTCCATTCCGCAAACCAGTTCAATCCGAGGGATGGTTATGCCAGCAGCGCCAATCTCTATCTCGAACACTTCCCCTATCTCAACCGCCTCTGGTTCGGAGAATACTTTGACTATGATTCCTCCCCTGACTATTGGCTTGTCGAGATATCGGGAATTCCATTTGGACTTATGGGAGAGATGCTTCAGGATGGGGGGAATCCCTGGCGGGGGATGATCTATGGTATGACCTCCCGCCTGCCTTGGGCTGGTGATCCAAGGCCCATCTGGAAAATCTGGGATGATTTTAATATCCAGGATTCAGAGATGAAGGGGTACTGGTCTTCTTCCTCCCCTATCCGGACAGATAGAAAAGATGTCCTTGCGACGGCCTACGTAAACAAAAAAGAAGAAAGCGTTCTTATCGCTCTAGCCAGTTGGGCTGAGGGACCTGTCGTGTGCCGTCTCAACATAGATTGGGAGGCGCTCGGATTCAGTCCCGATTTATATATCCTTCAAGCTCCCTATGCTAAAGATTTTCAGGACGCCGCCAATTTTGCCCCATCGGAAGAAATTCCTATTGAAAAGGGAAAAGGATGGCTGCTAATCCTGAAAGAAATCTAGAATAAGGATTCAAGGATTCGAGGGTTCAAGGATTCGAGTGAAAAATGCTTAGGAATTATAAAGAATTGAAAGTTTGGCAAAGAGCCTATCAGCTATGTTTGGAGGTTTACAAAATAACAAAAAGATTCCCTAATGAAGAAAGATACATCCTGACATCGCAAATACGGAGAGCAGCAGTCTCTGTTCCAAGTAATATAGCAGAAGGATATGGACGAAAAACAACTCCGGAATATATTCGGTTTTTATATATTGCTTATGGTTCAAATTGTGAGCTGGAAACCCAAATATTACTATCTGGGGACATGGGTTATATTGAGACTGATAAATTAAAGATACTACAGGAGGGAATAGGAGAGGTTGAAAGGATGCTCAAAGCACTTATTAAATCGTTAGAAAAAAAGCACTTGAATCCCTGAATTCTTGACCCCTTGAATCCTTATCCTCCCAATTTATTTAAGGCCGTAGTTTTTCTTCAAAAGTTTTTCGACAACTTTATCAGGCATCAACCTCTTTAAAAAAACCAAAAGCGGCCCGATGCCACCCACTGTATAAAAGGGCCTTGGTTTATTTTTCTTCAGGATTTTAGCCACTTTTTTTCCTACGATTTCCGGACCAGGTGCATGAGCCATGTTCTTATCCCTGACACTTTTCATTTTTAAGACCGAGTCCCGGTAGACCGAATCGTCTTTCAAAGCAACATAGGGTTCAATTGTGGTCCTAATATCGTTGGGTTCGACAACGATAACCTTGATGCCGAAATTCATGACTTCGTTGCGCAGCGCCCAGCTGAATCCGGCAACGGCTGCTTTTGTGGCCACATAGATCGACTGAAAAGGAACAGCAAACCTTCCCGCCATCGATCCAATATTGATGATGGTCCCTCTTTTTCGCTCTCTCATACCCGGAAGAAAGGCCTGCGTGAGAGAAATCATCCCAAAAAAATTAACCTGGAAATCATCTCTGATTTTATCGATAGGAGTTTCTTCGACAGGCCCGATCTGGCTTTGCCCAACGTTGTTGATTAAGATATCGATATCTTTAATTTTTTGGGCAAGAGCAACAATGGAATCTTCATTTTTAAAATCAAGGGGGAAGTATTCGATATTGTCAAGTCGATCGTCTGTTTTATCGAGCGGATAATAGGTCCCAAAAACAGTGTAGCCTAAATTATGAAGGATTAATGCTGTCGCGCGCCCAATTCCTCTTGATGCCCCGGTAATCAGAACTTTTTGTTGTTGTCCCAATCTTATCAACCGCTCTTTTTAGTCTCTAAATCGAGCTTCATGTCATCTCTGACCTTGCGGAAAGCAAACAAAGTTTTTTCGATATCTTCATCTGAATGGGCCGCTGTGGGAATCATTCTGAACAGGACAATCCCTTTTGGAACAACAGGATAGACAACACCAGTCACAAAAACACCAAGACTCCTCAGCTTCATCAAAATCATCGCACCCAAATTGATATTCCCAACAGGTACATAAACAGGTGTGATCGGTGAACGCACATCGCCCACTTTAAATCCAAGTTCCAAAAGACCATTTTTCAGCTTCCTGGACACACCCCACATCTTTTCCCGTCTTTTATTATCCGTCCTGATAATTTCCAATGTCTTATGCAAAGATTCGACATACACCATGGGAAGACTTTTGGCAAAGATCTGTGTGCGGGCATTGTAAAGGATCCACTCACAGACCCTTTTTTCTCCTGCAGCCATACCTCCGATCGAGGCAAAAGCTTTAGCAAATGTCCCAAAATAGATATCAATCTTGTCCTGAACTCCATAATAAGAGGCTGTCCCCTGGCCGGTTTCTCCCATCACCCCAAAACCATGGGCATCATCGACAAAGAGCCGCGCATCGTACTTGTCTTTTAATGCACAAATTCCCGGGAGATCTGCCAGATCACCTTCCATTCCAAACACGCCCTCGGTAACAACAAGGACACCGCCCTTTCTTTTGTCATTCACCTGTTTTAGCTGCTTTTCCAGATCATTCATATCATTGTGCTGAAAAACCCGGTATTTTCCACGCGACAGGTGCGTGCCGTCGATCATGGACGCATGAGAAAGTTTATCGATAATGATGGTATCATTTTTTTCAACAAGAGAGGCTAGGGTTCCAAGGACACCCAGATACCCATAGTTAAAAAGGACAGCCGCATCTTTTTCACAGTAGTCTGCAAGTGCTTCTTCAAGTTTGATATGGCGTGTTGAATTTCCCGTCATCATCCTGGAACCCATGGGGCCACTCGTGCTGTATTCCTCCAGAGTTTTGCGGGCAACGGCTTTAACCTCTTCATTACCAGCCAGCCCCAGATAACTGTTTACTGACCACATCACACATTCATTTCCCTGAAAAACCATACGGGGTCCAGGGAGCGAATCAAGGATAGGTCTAGTAAAAAAATGATCGCCCCGAGCGCGGAATTGACCGAAAGAACCTGCGTCCGTGTCGCATTTCGAAAAAATATCCATCTTCTTCCTCTCTTTTAATAGTCAAATGAATGGAACTGCTGTTCCTTTGAGTTCAAATATTGAGGATCGTCTCTCTCTTCAAAACTCATGTGATTGTGTATTTTATAATTTTAAAATTTCTCAATTTATTTAGATAAATTGAAGGATATATTAGCATATTGTCGACATTAAGTTAAGAAAAAATTAGGAAAATCATATATTGGAATCTTGAGTAAACACTGTTTGAATTCTATAATACCCACTAGGGAGCAGAAGATGACAGACAAAAATAAAGACATTTTTAAAGACATTGGTGATCAGCTTAAGGACATCGGTGAAGATCTCAAAAACGAATTTGAAAAAGGTGAAAAAAAGCTAAAGGATTTTGAGCGTGCTGTTCACCCTTCTCTCTCAGAGCTTGGAAAAAAACTTAAGGAGTTGGGAAAAATCCTCACTCCTCCAACAGATGAGTTTTCACAAAGGATGAAAGAGTGGAAGGAGTCGGTTAAACCTGTGATTGAAAACATGAAACGGCAAGCGAAGATGAAAAATAAGGGACAGAGTGACAAAGACTAAAATCCCTCAGGAATGGCGACCTCTGGAAACACCTTCACGTACGGAGATGACCTCCTTATGGGGCGGTGACTGGGGCTGTGATTCTGAAGTGGGCCCTTTAAAAGCCGTACTTCTGAGGCAACCTGGAAAGGAAATCGAAGGCATTAAAGATCCAAAACAATGCAGATGGCTGGAGGTTTTAAATCCGGAAAAAGCACGAAGCCAGCATGAAAACCTAGCTACATTGTACAAAACCCACGGCGTTTCGGTTTTTTATGTAGACAGAATGCGTGACGACCGGCCCAACGCTTACTTCATGCGAGACAATGTCCTCATGAGTCCTGAAGGAGCCATTGTAGGGCGTCAAGCCATGGCCTGCCGGCGTGGCGAGGAGCGGTACGTAGCCGAAGCCTTAAGCCGTCTTGGCATTCCTATTCTCCGAACGATTTCGGGACACGGGATCTTTGAAACAGCATGCTGTCTGTGGGTCGATGCAAAAACCGTAATTTTGGGAATCGGGGATAGAGCCAATACCGAAGGCATCAGACAATTAAAAGAGATCCTTAAACAGGTGGGTGTGACACATTTCCTTCAAATGCAAATTCCTCATGGATACGCCCACATTGACAGTATTGTCAGTTTCATAGAGAAAAAAACAGCAATGATCGATCCTCTACGATTCCCGTCTGAATTGAGAAAAATCCTTAAGGAGAAAGGGATAAAATTGCTGGAGGCTCCTTCGCCCGAAGAAACAGCAAGGCTGGCTTTAAATTTTGTCGCCCTCTCACCTGGCGTCATTCTTTTGGCCTCAGGATTTCCAGAAACAAAGGCAGCTTTAGCGGAACATGTCCACAAAGTCATTGAAATTGATGTCTCTGAACTTCGCAAAGGATGGGGTTCTCTTCACTGCATGACGGCCGTACTCAAAAGAGAACCTGTCGGACTCCCCTAACCAGTTTTTTTCCTTTTCCAGTATTAGTACACTGGCACCCCTAACAAAGCCAATCCACTTCCCGCCAAGGATTCTACGGGTTTTTGAAAAAGAGTGTTCACAAGAATCCCTGTTAGAACAACGATGAAGATCAGAGGAGTCACTGGATACCCCCAAGTTTTATAGGGTCTTGGAAGTTGTGGAGCTTTTTTCCTCAGCGCAAAAATTGAGGCGGCTGCAGCCACCCAAAAAATAATGCCGGCAAACATGGCAAACGTAAAAAGCTGTTCGAATGTCCCGGATAATGTCAAAATACAGGCCCATAATCCTTGTAAAAAAATTGAGATCGATGGAGTTTTGAAGCGTGGATGAATCCGTGCCACTTTTTTAAAAAAAAGCCCATCCCTGGCCATGATCCCAGTCGTGAGAAAAATCCCGGAATCGATGACAATTCCCATCATCATCATCGTGGAATCAAGCAGACCCAGACGCCTCTTCAAACCTTTCGGGGAATCCATTACAGGATCTGTGGTTTTCAAGTGAATGAAACTACTGAATCAAACGGATACTGAAGGGATAGCGGTATTTTTCTCCTTCGCTGGCTTTTACAGCGGCCAGGATAATCATCACAAGTGAAAATATCCCGATAAGCACCAATAGTACGATTCCAAGCATTTTATGTTATAAACATCAAGATCACACGTAAATCTATCTTGGTTGATATTTTTCCCAGTCTTCCACTGCTCGATTAAAAGCTTCTAAAAAGAAATCCATACGACTGGGAGAAATTCTAATTTTCAAGCCTCTCTTACGGACAATCTCGATCTGATTCTTGAGAGATGTTGCAGAGATTAAGTAATTGCCTAAGGGAAGACCTCTGGTTTTAGCGTAGAAATCAATTTTCGAAAAAGGAATATTATAGAAAAACAAGCCGTATTTGATCCGGATTTTATCCCTGTAGATAAATAGTTTTCTCGGTAGAACTGCACCGTACACGAGCAAAAGAAAAGCCGTTGCAACAAACATAATAATAGCCCCGATCTTGGAATCTTCCATGGGCTCTTCAGGGAGAATATCTCTGGAATAGGCATCGATGAAAAACATGATCCCCACCGCAATGAGGACAACGATGGAGCCGACAAGAATGATTTTGAACCAGAGATCATACTTGACGTTGTCTTCAAAAATGATGGGATCCATGTCTGTCTTCTTTTTATCAAATTTTTAAAAAAATCTCCAACGTCATTTCAGAAATATCAATATTTCCATGATTTCAACAATGAGTCTTTAGCCAGTCGATAAAAATTTACTAAGATAACACGGTGGAATTTCAAGTAAGTTTTTTTTGAATCACAAGGCACGAAAAGAGGGCGCCGAATAAAGCAACGACATAAGCTCCGAAAGTCCCCCACCACAGTCCAAAAGATGGATAGAAGTACCTGACTCCAACACTGTAAAAAAAAATGGACACCATTCCTGTGACAAGCAGCGGTTTAGTCATAGCGCGAGAAAATTCCATCCCTCTCGATCTGTAGTTGATTATCAGAATCGAGATAAAAACAGCTGGGAACGCTGAAAAAATGCCTCCGAACACAGGGCCTCCAATGTGACTCAAAAAAACAGCTAAAGCCACAATAAAACCGCCAAATACCGCTCTAATCGCATATTGAGGAACAGAATAATGGATATCCTCTTTTCCAATCGATGGAATTTTTAATCTGAATTCGAGAGTATATACGGCCAAAATAAGAACAACCATATAAAAACCAACAGAAAGAACATAAGAATCCACATCGAGCAGCACAACACAGGCAGAAAGGAGAAACCAAACAGAAAGAGAGCCGCTTAATGTGACGATGAAGCCATGGCGCCAGAAAAGTGCGTACAAGACCAGAAATAGACCTGTAAACGCATAACTCATGGGGAAAACGGTTGTCGCTTGTGCAGCGAAAATCGGCGATTGAGTGAGTCCAATAAAGAAAAACGAGACAGCGGCTGTTGAGGGAAGACCTCCGATAAAGCCACCAATTTTGCTCCCAAACCGATCGGCGAGAAGTGTGGTCAGAAAAACCCAAAGACTCCCAACAATAAAAGAAAGACTCATTTGAAACAAAAAGAGAGAGTCTATCACTTTGGAAGAATACCCTGAGCAAGATTATTTATAAAGTCTCGTTTCTCGTTTTGATTTGCCGGCAGGGTTTCATAAAGAAACGTTTGACCTTCATATATCGTCAAAATTCTTGTAACAAATTCCAGGAAAGGGACTATGGAATGAGAGACAACAATCATGTTTACCCCATCTTTTAAACGAATTCTGATCCACTCAAGGATTTTTTTCTGAATACGAAGATCCATTCCTTCTAAAGGCTCATCGAGCAGGATGTAAAAAGGGAGTCCGATCTTACAGGCAGCAAAAACGGCACGTCTTCTCTGCCCCATAGACAGTTCCCTGACTGTTTTTTCTGAGATTTTCTCTATTCCGAAAAATTCCAGCGCCTCTCTCCCCTTCTTGGTAGGCTCTCTTCGCAGCCGGCAGACAAGATCCAAAATCTCTCTGATCGAGGCATAGGGAGTCAAATCAGGCTGTTCGGGGAGATAGGCCAGATTCTTCCGCGCAGCCACTTCATCTGTCCAAAGGTCAAAATTCTGGATAAAGACAGATCCGGAGTCCAGTTTTTCAACTCCTGCAGCTATTTTTAATAACGTGCTTTTTCCACATCCGTTAGGCCCGACAAGTAAAGTGAGGCCAGATGTTATTTCCAGGTTAATCCCCAACAATACAGGATTTGTTTTTTCGTATTTATAAAATGCATCAACAAATCGAATCATTCCTGCCTCCATGATAAAGAATCCCCGGCAGCCAGGTGATGCCTTTCCAACCACAGACTCACTTTAAGGAGACGTTCCTGCTCGACAGCCTGCCAAAAAAGGATCGGAGCGAGACAAAAATACACAATAGATATTAAGGGAAAGAGACAGAGCAGCAAAGCTCCGACCATTCCATGAACAAAAATCGTCCCGTACGCACCAGTCCGGAGATTAAAAGCGCGGCTCATTGTCCATGAGGAAAGAAAACACAGTGATGGAAAACTGAGCAGTAAAGGAAAAAACGTCTTTCTCTCCATCACAAATGCCATCAAAAGAAGCGGAGTGACTAATGCGGCCATATAGCCAACATTCATCAAAACTCTTTGCCTGGAGGACCAGGGAAGTGAACGAGACCAGGGCCACGGCGGCCTCCGGACAGCCAGCATATGAGCAAGAAAAGCACAAAAAACGACAACACTGCATGCCCCTCCAAATAGAAATATTTTACTTGATAACTCAGGACTTAGGTCGTTATTCTGAACAAAAATCCGTGCCAGACTGAGAGTGAAAATCGAAAGAATATATGGAAATCCTAACCTCCATTTCAGGGCTCTCCAAACAATAAAAAAACCCAACCAGACTCCTTTTTTAACTTTGCCAAACTGCTGACGTTTTTTCCCGGTTTCAAGCGGACCGGAAAGGAGATCGCAAATCACGAAGAGGAAAACACCCACAATTAACATCATCCAGTTGCCGGATGCTGACAAAATACATGCTCCAAGTACAAACGGCTTGATGAAGACACTGTTCTGAATAGGCAATATAAAAAGAGCGGACGATAGGCCCAGCACAGGCAGCCCGGCAAAATAAACTGCAGGATTTATTCCAAGGCTGTTGGATAACAGCAGAGTGGGGAGAGACAGCGATAACAGCACGGGCATCTGGGCTATAAAGATAGAGATGAGGGCCAGCCTTCTATTCGACCGGCTTTTCAGAGGAAGGTGTCGGATCCAGCCGTTAAGCCCTAAGCAGATTCGTGGAGAGATCATACGCGAAGTCCCAACCATAATCGCAGAATAAATAAGACCAGACACTATAAAATGGCTGTCAACGAGTAAAGCACGAACCAGAACAATAAAAAAATCTATTTTAAAGAGATAAAGAGCGGCAAAAAATACGGAAATCAACGGAGCCAGAATTTTCGCTGCCAGGCGTGCGCCTACATTGAGATGAAATCGAAGAAAAGCAAAGCCGGGACTCTTTGAAGAAACAATCATACCTGGCTTATATCAAGTCATATTTTAATAGTCAAACACATGGAGATGGCTTATTTGGGAGGAAACACTAGGGAAACAGAACCTTAAATTCAAGTATTCCCTCAACAACAGTCAGTCTCTGTCTTTTTTGGCTTAGAGTGACTTCATATTGAACTTCGCCAAAGGCATCCATTAAACTGAGTCCACTCACGACGGAACCGAAGACAACCGAATCTACACATCTCAAATAGAGATCCTTTGTCTCCATAGATTTTAGACGGAACAGGATTCCCGATCCCCTGCAGGTAAAAAACCAGATCCAAATATACTTTAAAAAAACCTAAATCTGGCCTTCAAGTTAGGATTCGATGCGAAGCTTTCGTGTTCGTGTTCGTTTTCCTTATCTTTTCTTCTCGATATCCCTATTGATCTCATCGATATCAACGCTCTGTGAGTAGTCACCGATAAGGTGTTTACAGAAATAGTCGGCTCTCAGCCAAAAAAAGTACTCATTCATCGAGCCATATCCGTGCCTCTGCCCGGGAAACAGAAAGAAGTCAAACCTCTTGTTAGCCTTGATAAGGGCATTGGCAAGTCTGATTGTATTTCCAGGATGAACATTGTTGTCGATATCACCGGTCGTAATGAGCAAACGTCCCTTAAGATTACCGGCAATTTCGGAGTTCTTCTCGATATCGTACTTAAATGTGATATTTCCGTCCTTATCGACGATTTCGTCAACACCGTGATGTTTCTCACTCCACCATCTGTTGTAAATGTTATTTTCGTGGTTTCCTGAAGAAGAGACCGCCACCTTAAAGAAATCCGGGTAAACCAGAAGGGCGGCTGTTGACATGAATCCGCCTCCCGAATGGCCAAAAATACCCACTTTATCGATGTTGATAAAGTCATGCCTATCGGCCAATTGTTCAATGACAGCCTTTTTATCAGCTAGACCGTAATCTCTCAGGTTTCCGTAACCATAATTGTGGTACCATTTCGATCGGCTGGGATGGCCCCCGCGATTCCCGACAGTGATGACAACAAAACCAAACTGAGCTAATCTGTAATTTGTATCTCCTCTTGAAGAAAAGGATTTGGACACGGATTCCGTCTGAGGTCCAGGATAGACGTAGGCGATGATTGGATAGCTTTTGGTTTCATCAAAGTCAAAAGGTTTGTACATGACGCCATAGAGATCAGTGATTCCATCGGCGGCCTTGACCTTGAACGGTTCGGGAAATTTGAAACCGGCTGCTTCGAGAAGTGAAAGATCAGCTGTTTCTAAATCCAATATTTTGTTGCCTTGATTGTCCAGGAGTACAGAGACGGGAACGGTGTCGACTCGAGAAAAATTATCCGTAAAATACTTGTTCGTATCATCTCCCGAGACAGAATGGTTGAACTCATCTTTATTGAGGAGCTTGAGGCCTGTTCCGTCAAAATTGACCCGGTACAGGTGGAGATAGTAAGGATCTTCTCCCTTCTCCCGCCCGTTGGCGGTAAAATAGAGAATCCTGTTCTTTTCATCGAGACTAACGATGTTCTCACAATGGAAGGGTCCTGATGTCAATTGTTTTTTGAGATTTCCGTCACCGTCATAAAGATAAAAATGCGCCCAGCCGTCTCTCTCTGACCAGTGTATGAGCTCCTGGCCGTTATTGACGAATCCGATGCTTCTTGTCTCCACATAGGTGTTAAGCCGTTCCTCGATGAGTATTGTGACCTCTCCAGTGGAGGTGTTGGCTACGCAGGTATCGATGCGTTTTAAATCCCGGCTGGTTCGTGAAAAATAAAGTTTGTCAGGAGATTCAGAAATCCACATGGTGGCTCGATTTCTGTCATCTCGCGTATTGACCGGATATCTGTGGCTAAAAATTGAAAGGGTCTGGTCTTTGAAGGCGTCAGCCTTGATAAGTGTTTTTTCTTTTGACTCCAGGTCGAAAACAAACAATTCTTCCTGCGGAGCTTCGGCCTCACCGGGCATTTGATATTTGTAGGTTTCCAATGTGGGCCGGGGGTCCGCAACGGAATTTATAACCCAGAGGTCCTTGACCTCTCTGGAATCCGTTCTTGTCATGGCAAATTTCTTTGAATCATGTGACCAGTAAACCCGGACGGATTTGCGATCGTCCTTCTCTTTTTCCTTGGTGACATTGGTTTCTCCGCGGCCGCCACCGTGATAGGCGAAGTGTTCCTCTCCATCTGTGGTCAGCTGGATTTCTTCGATGGTCTCGTCATCGGGATTGTTCAGCCATTTTTCATAGTCTGCTTTGGACATGGAGTAAAGGTTGTAATGTCGCCCGAACAGAACGGTTTCTCCATCCGGGGAAATGTTGGCCCACCTTGCCCTGTTAGGCTCGTCCACAAAGTCTTCCAACATAGTCAGTTTTCCCGAGGCTAAATCGTATTCGAAATGATGGAACTTCTGGGCTTCCTCTTTGGCTTTTTCGATTTCGCTTTTTTCTCTTTTCTTTTTTACTTCTTCAGTCTGTTCTTTGTCTTTCTCTTCATCCTTTTGTTCCCACTCGGCCTCCCTCTTTTCTGCAGCAAGAACGTCTTCATTTTTTGCCACCTTAAAATAGATCGCAGTTTCGTCTTTGATAAATTTGATGGTGTTGATGGGAAGATGTTTCGCCTCGTACGGATCTTTTGTCATGTTTGTTAAAAGGGCCGCCATCTTGACGTTATCGAAGATGGATTTCTTAGTCT
Source organism: uncultured Eubacteriales bacterium (assembly GCA_964633715.1). GTDB lineage: Bacteria > Acidobacteriota > Aminicenantia > Aminicenantales > Aminicenantaceae > JAUWVG01. The sequence goes on along the minus strand of CAZWHQ010000004.1, from coordinate 57,275 downwards.
TTCTGGCCGGATCTACAATATAGAATGTCTGTCCTTCGCTCGTTTCGTAGCTGTACCAGAAGCGTTCACTGAGTTTCAGCCAATGAGGACTGACACTCGTTGAAAATGCCATATTTCTCAATTTTGCAGGTGAGAATCTTTCAGCCAGCTTGTAATTGGCTTTTTTGACAGGAATGCTTTCTGCTATGGCCTGTGTACTAAAGGACAGAAGAAGCCCCCCACACACAAACAACATAAAAACACGATGTCCTGGCGATAATTTTCTTTTCATTTAAGTCCCTCCTAATATTTTAATGAATATGGACTAATATCCGCAGTTTGAAAACGGATGAGAAATAAGGTAAATTTTCTAAAGAGCAAGAAGTGATTTCTCATGAGAAGAATTCAAATTATATGAATTAGTTATCATAAAAACAAGAATTTATTGCGTTTTATTTCTGCTTTTTCTTTATAAAAATGGTGATGAATTGCGAGACTTAGACAAAGACAAAGTTGTATACTTGTCCAAACAGATGCAAAAATTCTTTATTGGAGAACAATATGATTAAGAGACTTCAAATTTATATTTCGCTATTTTTTTTCGTATTCTTTTTTCTATTCTCCGGTCAGATATTTGCACAGGAAGAAAAAAGCGAGGCTCTAGCCATAACACATGGACCATATCTTCAGAATATTACAGAGAATTCAGTCACAATCATGTGGTTTACAAATAAAAATTGTGTGTCAAGAATTGAATACGGTACAGGTGAGAATTTGTTGACTTTCCCTCAATGGGGAAGCCTTGTCCAGACAGAGGTCAGCAGTTCCCATGGCCTCATTGATGCCTATACAAAAAACCACAAAATTATTATCCGTGATCTGGAACCGGGAAAATCGTACAGATACCGCGTCATCTCGAAAGAAATCGTGCAATTTCAACCCTACGAGGTTCTCTTTGGAACAACCGTTGTGAGTGATATTTTCACCTTTAAAACGCTCAATCCTCTGCAGGAATCAACGACATTTTATGTTGTCTGTGACATTCACGAAGATGCCGCAAGGCTGAATACACAAATTCAAGCTGTTTCCTGGGATAAAATCGACATGATATTTCTCAACGGAGACTCCATCAATCATTTTGAAGATGAAAATCAAATTTTTGCCGGCTTTCTGGATACGTGTGTGAATAAATTTGCCAAAAACACTCCTTTTATTCTTATCAGGGGGAATCATGAGACCAGAGGGATTCTTGCTAGACATCTTCCTGAATATATCCCTCCAAGAGATAACAGGTATTACTACTCGTTCAACCATGGACCCGCTCATTTTATTGTTTTGGACACCGGGGAAGATAAACCCGATTCTCACCCTGTATATGCAGGTCTGGCCGATTTTGACAGATACCGCGATTTACAGGCTGAGTGGTTGGAAGAGAATTCCAAAAAAGAAGATTTCTCGAATGCCGTGTTTCAGATTGTGATCTGTCATATTCCTCCTTATACAGGAAGAGAGGGAAGAATCGGACATGGAGAGCAATATATAAGGAAGTCATGGGGTCCAATTTTTAATGATGTTGGAATAGACCTTCTTATCTGTGGGCATACTCACCGGTTTGAAATTCTCCAGCCTAATAACGAGCACCTTTACCCACTCGTTATCGGAGCGAAGGATACTATTTTTAAGGTTTTAGTCTCTCAGAAAAAATTAACTGTGGATGTTCTTGAATCAAATGGAGAGAGAAGAGAATCTTTCACTATTTCAGCAGACGTTTCAAAATAAATCTGTAAAAAGGATTTCTAACCTTTAATTTTAAAACATCTTCATAAGTTTCTTTAATACGATTTTGATCTCCGAGGAGAAATTCGATCAAGTCGTCCTCATTGATCCAATACTGTCGGCCTATTCGGATTGACCTCAATTGACCGGACTTGAGTAACTTCAACGCTGTCACTTTGGATATATCCAGTATCTCCATCAAGTCCTTGACCGTATACTGCTTGATCTTTTTTTTACCAAATTTCAAAATTCTCATTCTTTTTGACTATACTTTAATATACTTTAATATACTTAACTATACTAATTCCAGGTAGCGTGTTTTTCTAAATTGATTTTCTAAATGATAAGCTTCCGATCCATTTTTTTGAATACAACACGATCATTTAATTTGATCTGTGTAGAATACAGCATCCCCATCATTGGTTTCCTTCGGATCATTCGTAGGTCTCCATGCAAAATATACAGGATTTGCTTCCATATTTCTCAGAAGATCAAGGATAACCTGATACTGGCTGGAGGGGGCAAAATAATAGATTTTTTCTTCTGAGTGATAAGGCTCCGGTGGCCTTTCTCCTTCAGATGCAAATACAGCCTGCCCAACGTTTTTTCCTTCCGAATACAGTTTAATCAATTTGTCTCCCCAACGTGTTCTCTTCCCCCGTTTATCAATGCTAAAAATCTCAATAACATAGCCATCGATGACATAACTTTTCAAATTCATTGGCATAGCAAACTCCTCTTTTTCAAATTTTCCTTTTTCAACTCCAGTGTACTAAAACTTGAATCATTTGTCTTTTACGTAAAACAGAAAATCTTGCCAAACAGAACAATAATGCAATACACTATGGGGTAATGAGCCAGAAATTCAGCATCGAAATATTTCCCTTAAACAAAACAATTTCTGTCGAAGAGGATACTCTCCTTGCAGATGCCCTACAAAAAGCAGGGATAAATCTACGGTCAGACTGCGGCCTTCTTGGAGTGTGCGGAAAATGCCTGGTAAATATTATCGATGGCCACCTCGCCCCTCTAGGGGAACAGGAAGAATCCTTTCTTATGGAGAAAAATCTAGAAAAAACATATCGACTTGCCTGTCTTTTTCATATCAAGAGCGATCTAAAAATTGATATTCCTGAAGAATCTCTTTTGCAAAAACAGAACATTTTGAAATCCGGTGTTAAAACACCTGTGACTTTGGATCCCTCAGTAAAAAAGTTTTTTATCCAACTGCCAAAACCCACACTTGCCGAACCCCAGTCATTCATTGAACTTTTCCAAAAGAGCTTAAAGAACACAAAATTGTCTGTTCCTCTTAGACTGCTTAAAACAGTGCATCCAATCCTCGAAAAAAACCAATACAAAATCACATCCGTTATTCATAAAAACAGTGAAATTATCGCCATTGAAGAGGGCAATACATCAAATCACTGTTATGGGATTGCAATCGATTTGGGCACAACAACACTTGTTGTTGAACTTATCGATCTCAATTCGGGGAAAAGTATCGACAAGATAGCCTCAGAAAACAGCCAGTCTCAATTCGGAGCCGATGTCGTCTCCAGAATAGGCTTTTCCATTTCCGGAAAATCCAACCTGGAAGAACTAAAACAAACAGTCCTCGAAAACCTCAATCAAAAAATCGCTCAAATCCTCTCCAAGCACCATATCCCCCCATTTTATGTCTATGAGATCGTTCTTTCCGGCAATACAACCATGAACCATATACTGCTTGGACTTCCTCTTGAGACCCTATCCCAAACCCCTTTTAATGCCCTGTTTTCATCTCTGCCTGAATTACCGGCGAACTCGATTGGTTTTGAAATCCATCACAGCGGCAAACTCTTTATTGTCCCGAATATCCAGAGTTTTGTTGGTGGAGATATATCAGGAGGTCTTATCGCGTCTGACCTTTTTAATAAAAAAGGAAATTTTCTATTTATCGACCTTGGGACAAACGGAGAAATCGTTCTTAAAACAGATACAGAAAGTGTCGCCACATCCACGGCTGCCGGGCCGGCCTTTGAGGGGATGAATATCAGCTGCGGTATGCTGGCTTTACCGGGGGCAATTTTCAAAGTCAGAAACCTCAACCCTGTTCAGATGGAGACTGTCCAGGGCCAACCTGCCCTTGGCATCTGCGGGACCGGTTTGATCGACGCCGTGGCTGTTGCTCTTAATTTGGGCTTATTGTCTCAAAAGGGAAAAATTTTGAATGAATCCGGCAAAATCGAGTTGACTCCAGATCTATCACTTACTCAAAAAGATATTCGGGAACTTCAGCTCGCCGTGGCCGCTGTCAGGTCAGGAATCAGGATGATAATGGAGAAAAAAAGCCTCTCTCTCGATCTTCTTGATGGGATATTTATCGCAGGAGCCTTCGGGAACTATTTGAACATCTCCAACAGTATTCAAATCGGTCTTTTGCCACCGATTCCTGAAGAAAAAATCCATTTTGTCGGAAATTCTTCGATAGCCGGTGCAAAGGCCCTGCTGATTTCAGCCCCGCTTCGCGCAGACGTTGTCGCTCTCTCAAAAAAAGTTGTGTTTTTCTCCCTGGCGACAGATGTCCAGTTCCAGGAATATTTTGTGGATTCTTTAGACTTTCCTGCCCAATCCTAACTTCCCATCACGGCCTTAACCAGATCCACAGCTGAAGCGGCATCGGGTGCATAACCATCCGCTCTGATTTCATCCGCATAGGATTGTGTGATGGGTGCTCCGCCAATAATTACTTTGACTTTTTCCTTGAGTCCGGATTCCTCAAGAGCCTCAACCATCCCCTTCATAAACACCATCGTTGTTGTAAGAAGAGCTGACATTCCTAAAACATCAGGATTTTCTTTTTCTGCATACTCCAGAAATTTTTCCTTGGGAACATCTGCACCCAGATCTATGACTTCATATCCTGCTCCTTCCAGCAGCATGGCGACAATGTTTTTTCCGATATCATGCAAATCTCCTCCGCATGTGCCAATGATAATTTTCCCCAAGGATTCCACTTTGGCCTCTGCGAGTAGAGGACGGATTATTTGCATTCCTGCTTTCATAGCTCTTGCAGCCACTAGTACCTCTGGAATAAAAATCTCATTATTCTTAAACTGCTGACTGATAACATTCATACCCGCAACCAAACCCAAATTCAGAATATCTCCCGCCGATGTATTCTGGTTTAAGGCTTCTTCTGTAAGGTTTTTTGCCGCATCTGCATCTCCTTTTACAACTTCTGCTGCCAAATCTTCTAATATTGCCAATTGCTCCTCCTCACATATAATTTTTTATTCTTCCCCCTTCATCTACCATATCCCAATTTTAATGTAAAGAAGGATTACTAAATTTGATAAAATATACTTATTTCTCTAGAATAACTGGATGAAGATAGCCATTACGGGAAAGGGCGGGACTGGAAAAACAACCATTGCTGCTGTCCTTTCTCATTTTTTTAAAAAAAGCGGATTTGAGGTACTGGCCGTAGATGCCGATCCCGATGCTAACCTCGCAGAAGCCATAGGGGCATCTCAAGAACTATTGGCTTCAGTTTCCCCTATTTCTGCTCAGCGAAAGCTGATCCAGGAGCGCACAGGAGCCAGGCCACGGCAGTTTGGGCAGCTATTTAAACTTAATCCTACTGTCAGTGACATCCCCGAAAATTTCTGTATTTCTGTACATGGGATCAAGGTTTTAGTAATGGGAGGCATAATAAAAGGTGGGGATGGATGTGCCTGCCCTGAAAATGTCCTTCTCCGCAGTCTCCTGTCCGATATTTTGCTCAATAGAAATGAAATTATCATCGTGGATATGGAAGCCGGTATCGAGCACCTGGGAAGAGCGACCGCTCAGTCTATAGACTCCATGGTTATCGTCGTAGAACCCGGGCTGCGAAGCATCCAGACGGCCAAAACCATCATTAAACTTGGCAAAGAAATCGGCATAGAAAAATTCAATGTCATTGGAAATAAAATTCAGGACAAAGATCAAGCTTTATGGATACAGAAACAATTTTCAGAGAACTTGTACCTTGGTAGAATCTCCTTCAGCCAGATCATCAGCCATTCTGATAGGGACAGCTTGCCTCTCTACGACAACCTGGACTCTCTGTTGAAAAAAGAATTTCAAACCATCTACTCTCTCATTGGGGATAATTCCAATAAATGGAGAAGAGAATGACATTTTTTCCAAAGTGCCTGGCAACCGGCATTGGGAGTTTTCCTGATCTGGATGCCGGAAAGGTTTGTGACCTGATCCTCGAGACAATTCCCGAAATCCCAGTCTGGCCGCAGTTGTCTAATGCAAATTTTCGCGAGCAGATGGAAATCCAGTACAGTGAAGGTCTTCCATGTGTAGTGCTTGATGAAGCCAAAAGTAAGATGATCATTGACACAAGTGGGGATCCCACAAGTGAATTGGAAAAATTTTATGAAAACTTCGTAATGGAAAATCTCGACTATTTCCGTATTTCACCCGAATTCAGCCGCGGGCTCTATGCCATGGAAGAAAAATTAAAAGCAGCGCTTCCCCCTTCCCTGCTCTTCTTCAAACACCAGGTCACAGGACCTATCACTTTTGGACTGGCCACCGTTGATGAGAATAAACGCGCCATCTATTACAATGACGTCTTCAGGGACACGGTGGTCAAAGGGATCATAATGAAGGCCCGCTGGCTTCTGAACAGATTCAAAAACTTCGGATTTAAACAAATCTGTTTTGTCGATGAACCCATTCTGTCGGCCTTTGGCTCTTCGACCTATGTCAGTCTCCAGAAAGCAGACGTGGTCGAATATTTAAATGAAGTGGTCGAAGCTATTCATCAGGAAGGAGCTCTTGTCGGCACCCACTGCTGTGGGAACACAGAATGGCCTATACTGATCGATGCCGGTGTGGACATCATCAGTTTTGACGCCTATGAATTCGGCGACACAATCGGTTATTATCCCGAACAGGTCAAAGGTTTTCTGGAAAAGAGGGGTGTTATCGCTTGGGGAATCGTCCCGACATCTGAAAAAATTAAAGTCGAGACAACCGGCTCATTGCACAAAAAACTGGAAGAGCGAATCGACAATCTGGCAGAGAAAGGGATAGATAAGGATCTGATATGGGATCAATGTCTCCTCACACCCAGCTGCGGAACCGGCTCACTCTCTGTGGAATTATCGAATAAAATTTTCCAGGAATTATCCCGCCTCAGCCAGCAGCTCCGTTTTTAGAGACATCCTACACCTCTTTTCTAAAAATCATTGGGCAACCTTTAAAAAATAGGCTATAATTGACCTCTTTTAAAAATACCGATCCGGATGGAAAATCTTCATGTCTGAGAAAAAAAGTATCGATAAAACAGTTCAGCAAACCCTAGAAAGAGCGGCCGAAAAAGGGATCGAAACAATCTGGGACCGGGCTGAAAAACAGTCTCCACACTGCGGTTTTGGTGAACAAGGGCTTTGCTGCAATAACTGCTACATGGGCCCCTGCCGTATCCACCCAAAAGGCAAAAGCCCTCAACAGGGAGTTTGCGGGGCCACCGCCGAGGTGATCATAGCCCGCAATTTTGCACGCAAAATCGCAGGAGGAGCGGCGGCGCATTCCGACCACGGCAGAGATGTCGCTCAAACACTGCTCGAGGCAGCCACCAATCCCGAATCTCCCTATTCAATAAAAGACAAGGTTAAGCTCAATACAATCGCGCAGACACTGGGAATCAATATAAAGGACAGAAGGACTGAAGATATCGCACGTGATGTGGCGGAAGAAACTCTCGAAAATTTCGGAAGGCAGGAAGGAGAGTTGGATTTCCTCAAAATGGCTCCCGATAACCGCCAGGCTTTATGGCATAAGTTGGGTGTGTCTCCCAGAGGGATTGACCGTGAAGTCGTCGAGATGATGCACCGGACAACCATGGGAGTGGACCACGATCCAAAAAACATCATGCTCCAGGGGGCACGAACGGCCCTTGCCGACGGTTGGGGAGGTTCCATGGTGGCCACCGAACTTCAGGATATCCTTTTTGGAACACCCTCCCCTCTCCGGGGAGAAGTCAATCTGGGCGTTCTTTCTGAAACAGAGGTGAATATTGTCGTACACGGACATGAACCTGTACTCTCAGAGATGCTCGTGCTGGCTGCTCAGGATAAGACACTTATAAACCTGGCTAAAGAAAACGGGGCCTCAGGCATTAACCTTGCCGGAATCTGCTGCACAGCCAACGAGATTCTCCTCCGCCACGGCCTCCCTGTAGCAGGAAATGTGCTCCAACAGGAATTGGCAGTCAGCACAGGAGCCGTAGATGCTATGATTGTCGATGTGCAGTGCATCATGCCCGCACTCCCGGAATTGTGTAAATGTTTCCACACTCAGATCATCACGACATCGAGCAAAGGTCAGATCCCCGGCGCCGAATACTATGAATTAGGTGACAAAAACGCGTACGAAACCGCTAAGAAAATCGTCAAAACCGCCATTCTCAATTTTCCCAACAGGGAACAGGTGGAAATCCCCAAAGAAAAGATGGATCTGATCGCAGGATTCAGCCACGAGGCAATCATCTATATGTTGGGAGGCAAGTTTCGTGGTTCCTATACTCCTCTTAATGACAACATCATCAACGGCCGGATCAAGGGTGTGGCCGGAGTTGTCGGCTGCTGTAATCCCAAGGTCACTCACGATAAGGCTCATGTGGATTTAGTCCGGGAGCTCATCGCCAATGATATCCTTGTTGTCCAGACAGGCTGTTCCGCTATTGCTTGCGCTAAAGCCGGCTATCTTATTCCCGAATCGGCTGAAAAATATGCTGGAAGGGGGCTGGCTGAAGTCTGCAAAGCTGTGGGCATGCCGCCCGTACTCCATTCCGGTTCCTGTGTGGACAACAGCCGTATCCTTATGGCTTTGTCCGAAATGGTCAAAATAGGAGGATTGGGAGAAGACATTTCAGACCTGCCCGTGGCCGGCGCCGCTCCCGAATGGATGAGCGAAAAAGCCATCTCTATCGGCCAGTATTTTGTCGCTTCCGGAGTTTTTACTGTTTTTGGCGTAGGCCTCCCTGTCACAGGGAGCGATAAATTTTGCCGTCTTATCTTTGGTGATTTTGAAAGCCTATTTGGAGGAAAATGGGCGGTCGAACCCGATCCTAAAAAAATGGCCGAACTGATGATCGACCACATAGACAAAAAAAGAGAGGCCCTAGGTATCAGTAAAGGGAAAGAACGGGTGCTCTATGATATGGAGATGAGAAGAGACCTGGAGATTTAAGGATGTCAAGAATCATCGCAACAAAAGCCATCCAAGGTGCTCATAACCTGGTCTCCCGTGCAGAAAAAGAACTCAAATTAGCGATCGTCAACAACAGCCCTGAGACCAAAGTCGAGTTCCCCAATACAGGCTACTTTTTACCCATCTCACACGGGATACTTGGCCTGAAAATCGAAACTTTAGCAGGTCTTCAAGAGCTGCTCCAGGAAGCCCAGAATCTTCTTCCTCCAATCCCGGAAAAGGAAAAATGGCTCCCTTTTCTCGGACACACACTGGATGCAGGAATGGCCACATTGTTTGCCGATGAAATCATCGAGGCCATCAAGTACATACAGACTCCTCTTCCCTATCTTACAACAACAACCCCCGACGCCAGCCAACTCTGGCTGGGCGCAGCCAATGATGTCATCATGCGCGAGCGAGGCATCGAGTTTGTGGATGGGACGGCTCCGGGATTTGCCGCCTGTGTTGGCTGCTGTTCCACTAATGAACTGGCGGTTAAAATTGCGCGCGAACTTCAAGAAAAAAACTTGTATGTGTTTATGTCAGCAGGGATAAACGGAAAATCCATGGCCACTCAGCTCCACGAAGAAGGCATTCAGTTGGGCTGGGACACACGCCTCGTTCCTTTTGGTGATGATGTGGCTGCCACCGTTCATTCTCTGGGTTTTGCCACGCGGGTTGCCCTCTCCTTTGGAGGGGCACAACCAGGAGATTTCCAGAGAGTTCTCCGCTACAATAAAAACCGCGTGTTCGCTTTTGTGCTGGCACTGGGACCAGTTGACGAAGAAAAACACGCCCAGGCAGCAGGCACCCTCAATTTTGGGTTTCCCACAATTTCGGAGACAGATATCGATCAAATTCTTCCTTCAGGCATCTGCACCTATGAGCATGTTGTCTCTCCTGTCCCATTGGACAATATTGTCGCCAAAGCGATCGAGGTCAGAGGACTCAAACTCAACATCACCAAAGTTCCCATTCCTGTCCCCTATGGACCCGCTTTCCAGGGGGAAAGGATCAGGAAAGAAGATATGTATGTGGAATTGGGCGGGCAGGAACAACTGGGATTTGAATATTTGACCACCAAGGAACTCGATGAAGTCGAAGACGGAAGAATTGAGGTGATTGGTCCGGAAATCGACGAGGTCCCTTCAGGGAGTAAAATCCCCATCGGAATCTGGGCCGAAGTGGCAGGGCGTGAAATGCAGACAGATTTTGAACCCATTCTCGAGCGCCACATACATGATTTTATCAATGCCGCCAACGGCGTGTTTCATATGGGCCAAAGGGATATCAACTGGATCCGGATCGGAAAGGATACAAAGGATAAAGGATTTAAATTTCGTCATTTCGGTTCTATCCTCCATGCCAAACTCCATGGTGAATTCGGAAAAATCTTCGACAAGGTCCAGATCAGAATATACACGGTGGAAAAAGACGTCAAAACTCTTATCGGAAAGGCCCGCGAAGTGTATCTCCATCGGGATGCTCGCCTGGCCAATATGACCGATGAGGCTGTCGATACATTTTATTCCTGTGCGCTGTGCCAGTCATTTGCGCCAAATCACATCTGTATCATCACCCCCGAGCGATCGGGATTGTGCGGTGCTTACAACTGGTTGGACGGCAAAGCGGCCCATCAAATCAGCCCGGCCGGCCCTAACCAACCCGTAAAAAAGGGAAAAGTCACTGATCCTATCAAAGGGCAGTGGCAGGACATAAACACTTTTGTGTACAACAATTCTCATAAAACCTTGGATACATTTAATGCCTACAGCATCATCGAATTCCCCATGACATCGTGTGGATGTTTTGAGTGCATTTCATGCATCCTGCCTTCGACAAATGGAATCATGACAGTCTATCGAGATTATATGGGTATGACACCTATAGGCATGAAGTTTTCGACCCTGGCAGGAACTGTGGGAGGCGGAGTCCAGACACCCGGATTTATCGGGCACAGCAAGCAGTATATCGGAAGTCAAAAATTCATCAGCGCAGAGGGAGGCGCTCCAAGGATCGTTTGGATGGATAGAGGCCTTAAAGAAGAGTTGGAATCTATTCTCCGGGATATCGGAAAAGCTCAAGGCATAGATAATTATTTTGAATCGATCGCCGATGAAACAGTTGCAATAACCGAAGAAGAGGTTCTGGAGTTCATCACACAGAACAACCATCATGCACTCTCCATGCCCCCTCTGTTCTAGTTTCTAAAACAATGAAAACAATAGGTATTTCAGGAAAAGGGGGAACAGGAAAAAGTACCATTGCTGCTCTGATGGTCCGCTGGTTGAGCCAACACAAAAGCAGATCTGTTCTAGCCGTCGACGCCGATTCCAACGTCAATCTCAATGTCCTTTTGGGACTCGAGATTGAGGACACTGTGGGAGCAATAAGAGAAGAAATGAAACAGAACCCTACGAATCTTCCGGGAGGAATGAGCAAGGCCCAGTTTCTCGAATATAAAATTCAGACCAGTCTTGTGGAAACACCAGATTATGACCTTATCGCTATGGGCCGTCCGGAAGGACCAGGATGTTACTGCTATGCCAACAATCTCCTCAGGGATATTCTCCAGACATTGAGTGCCCAATATCGATATGTCATCATCGACAATGAAGCCGGGATGGAGCACCTCAGCCGCCGAACAACCCTAAATATAGATCGCCTGCTCATTGTCTCTGATCCCTCGGTCAGAGGAATCCGTACAGCTGCAAACATCAGCCGTCTTTTGAGTGAACTGGACATACGAGTTGGAAAGAAGGACGTATTTATCAACCGTCTTCAAGGAGAGGTTCCACCTTTATTAACTCAGACTCTCGAGGAAGAACGCCTCGAATTGGGCTTGACACTCCCAGAAGACAACACCCTTTTAGACATGGAAAAAAATGGAGAGTCAGTCTGGACACTGTCCGATTTTTCTCCGGCACTACTTGCTGTCGACAAATGGATGAAAAATTTTATAAATTATTAATTTGAGGACAACACCCATGGTATTTGAAATCCCAAAAGAGAACAATATAGGACAAGTTGTTTCCGTCCGCCTTGGAGCCACAGCCGATTTAGGCGGGACCAGGTCTTTTACCTTGACGGTCGGAGGAAGTACGGCCCTGCCCTTCCATTTCTTTGAAGGTCAATTTCCCTATCCTCCAGTAGTAGCCATGGAAGTTTTTGATAGAGTTCCGCCTAAATTCCCTCGGCCTCTGCTGGATTATTTTAAAGACGTCTTGGACAAACCAGGAGAAATGGCAAAGAAATGTGTCGATGAATATGGGGCCGATCTCATTTCAATACGACTGGAAGGGACTCACCCGGAAAAAGGAAACTTGAGTGTCGAGGAAGCGGTTGAAATCGTCCAGGATGTTTTACAAAGCGTGAGTGTCCCTCTTATCATTACCGGTCACAGCCATTTCGAAAAAAACAACAATGTGATGAAAAAAATTAGTGAGATAACGGCCGGAGAAAACTGCCTTTTCAATTTTGTCGAAACAGACAACTACAAAACCATCGCCGCCGCGTGCATCGCTTACAATCACACCCTTGTGGCCCAATCCCCTATCGATGTCAACTTGGCCAAACAGCTAAACATCTTGTTGGCCGACATGGATTTTCCGCTGGATAGAATTGTGATGGATCCTCTGACCGGAACTCTCGGATACGGACTTGAGTACACCTACTCCATCATGGAACGGATCCGGATAGATGGTCTTTCAGGCGATAAGATGCTCTCATCTCCGATGCTTGTCAATCCCGGATATGAAACGTCCCTGATCAAAGAAGCCCGAACAGACATGGAGGCCAATCCCGATTGGGGGGAGCTTCCCGAACGGCTCGCCCACTGGGAAATCGCCACCGCCATAAGCCTTCTGGTTGCAGGAGCAGACATCCTGATTCTGTATCACCCCGAAGCCGTAAAGGCTGTAAAAGGGAAAATTAAGGACATGTTTTTGACTCAAAAGGACAATTAAAATGGCATTCTCTGGACTGGATATCTTCAAACTGCTGCCAAAAACCAACTGTGGAGACTGCGGTGTCCCCACCTGCATGGCCTTTGCCATGAAACTGGCCCAGAAAAAAGCAGAACTGGGCGAATGTCCTTTTGCCTCAGATGAGGCAAAGGATTCTCTTGGTGCGGCCAGTGAACCTCCCATCAAATTGGTTAAAATCGGCGGGGCCAAAACGCTGGAAATCGGAAATGAAACAGTATTGTTCCGGCATGACAAAACGTTCTTTCACCAGACTGGAATCGCCATTGAACTTCTCACCTCAGAAGATATCGGCGATCTTAAGAAAAAAATTGAAGAACTCGAGGACTATCGTGTGGAAAGAGTGGGAGAAGAACTTTTTATTGATCTGTTTTTTATTCGGCACAACACAAAAAATGAAGACAATTTTCTCAAGACCATCCATGCTGTGCAAAATATGTCCTCCAAAGGCATTATTCTCGACTGCCAGGACACAACACTTCTAAAAAAAGGGCTGGAGAAATGCAAGGACGTTCGGCCGGCAATCTACTTAAGAGATGCGGCCTCAGATGAAGATTTTGTGCTGGCTAAAACATTTAACGCCAGTCTTATCCTTTTTGCAGATTCTCTGGAATCCCTCAAAACTCAGTCTGAAAAGGCCCGCACTGCGGGTGTTTCTGACCTCATTCTCAATGTGGACGCGAAAAATTTAGGCCGCCAGCTCCAAAACAACACCATAGTGAGACGAAGTGCCTTGAAGAACAGCTATAAACCTTTTGGCTATCCTTTGTTTTCCTACATTCAAAGTGCTTCTGTTTATGATGTTTTGGCCGAAGCGTCTGTGCTTTTGTGTAAATACGATTCCATCATCGTACTGCCCGAATACAACAAGGCGCTTCTCTATGCCTTGTTTACTTTGCGTCAGAACATTTTCACCGATCCACAAAAACCCATTCAGGTTGATCCCAGAATCTATCCGATCGGAGATCCCACTCCCGATTCTCCTGTTTTTGTGACCACTAATTTTTCTCTCACATATTTTATGGTTTCAGGAGAGATTGAAAACTCAGGAATATCGGCCCACCTTGTCATCACGGATGTCGAAGGCCAATCTGTGCTTACAGCCTGGGCCGCAGGAAAATTCGTAGGGGAAACCATTGCCAAATTTATCAAAGACATCGGACTGGAAGATCAAGTCAAAACTCGGAAAATCGTCATACCAGGATTTGTCTCACAGATCAGTGGAGATCTTGAAGAAAGCCTGCCGGGGTGGGAGGTCATCGTGGGACCCCAGGAGGCCTCGGACATTCCATCTTTTGTTAAAAATGTCCAACTAACCTAAACATGAACAAATACACTGTGCGCTTTCTCCCATTTGAGATAGAGGTTGAGGTCAATAAAGGGGCAGGTCTCCTCGAGACCATAAGACAGGCAAACCTACCCATGAAGACGTCCTGTGGCGGAGAAGGAACGTGTGGAGACTGCAGTGTAAAAATTTTAAAGGGAGTTGTGTCTAAAAATTCCGTCAAAGGACTCCCCAATGATATTCTATCAAAAGGTTTTGTGCTGGCCTGTTTGACCAAGATCGAGGATAACCTAACTGTCCAGCTCCCTCATTTTGATGAACGGGCCATCCAGAGTGTGATTGAGTCAGACTATTTCAACAAGAACAAGGACCGCATTTCGGGTGTCTATGAAGTCAATCCTGCTGTGAGGAAGATCTCCCTCAAACTCGATCCTCCATCGCTGGAAAATAATTACAGCGAGCTCAAGAGAGTGGAGAAAAAACTTGATGAAAAGCTCGGGCCGATGGAATGGAATAGCACCTTTTCCGTTCTCCAAAATTTGTCACAAAACGTTCGTCAAGATCCAGATAAGGTCGATTGTATTTTGTTTTCGGCCGGATTGGAAAACTCTATCATCGATGTTATCCCCGTATCTCTTAAAAAAAAAGTTCTCGGTATCGCCTGCGATATTGGAACTTCGACCGTGGCGCTTCATCTGGTTGACCTCACAAACGGGAAAATCTGCAGCACGGCATCCAGCTTCAATCAGCAGATAAAATGCGGCGAAGATATCATTTCCAGAATCAACTACGCCCGGAAACCGGAACGCCAAAAAGAACTTCACACACTCATTATAAAAACCATCAATTTTCTTATTCACAAAGCCACAAAGAGTTCAAACTTGTCTTGTTCAGACATATATTATGGCTCATTTTCAGGCAATACGACAATGATCCACCTTTTTCTCGATTGTGATCCCCGTTTCATTCGAGAAGATCCCTATGTCCCCACATTTAACCGTGCCCCCATTGTTCTCGCTGAAAAGATAGGCCTGGATCTGAACAGAGAAGCCCGGATATTTTGTGCCCCTGCTGTGGGAAGTTATGTTGGGGGGGATATCACAGCGGGAATTTTAAGCACCCCCATGCTTAAAAACGCCAAAGATATCTCGCTTTTTATCGATGCCGGTACAAATGGAGAACTTGTCATCGGGAACATGGATTGGATGATGACCTGTGCCTGTTCGGCAGGCCCAGCCTTTGAGGGCAGCGGGATCCGGTGCGGCATGCCGGCTTCAGATGGAGCGATCGAATCTGTCAAATTGAATAGAGATAAAGGATTGGAATTCCGCACAATCAACAACAGTAAGCCTCGAGGACTATGTGGTTCAGGTTTGGTGGATCTGCTGTCCGAACTTTATATTTACGGATTCATAGACCGCAGCGGCAAGTTTATTTCAGATAATACAAAAGGACATTTGAAGGATACGGAACAAGGACTGGCTTTCCTTATTTTAGATGGAAAGGACACGTTCTGGGGACATGATCTGGTCATCACTGAAAACGATATCCTTTCTCTTATTCGAACAAAGGGTGCCCTATTTTCTGCCTGCAGGCTGCTCGTTAAAAACATAGGCATAGACTTCGACAACATCGCTGACGTCTATATTGCCGGGGGATTCGGGCGGCATCTCAATGTCGAAAATGCCATCCGCATTGGCCTCCTCCCAGATCTCGATAGAAACAAATTTCACTATGTCGGAAACAGTTCTCTATTGGGCGCCCTGCTTGTGTTGCTGTCCGATAAAAACCGGGAAAAAATCGAAAAACTTGTTGACAAGATGACATATTTAGAATTGAATACAGAACCTCGCTACATGAACGAATATACGGGGGCTTTATTTCTTCCTCACACCGAAGTCAAATTGTTCCCAACTGTAAAAACTCAAAAATAAATTAATTCAATAAAGGACAAGACAAATGAATCATACCGTAAGACCCAAAATGGAATTGCTCAATGCAGCATTGATCGAAAAGATCATCCAAGAAGCTTTGATCTTGCTCGAAAGAGAGGGTATTTTTGTTGAGAATGAAGAAGCACAAGAACTCTTTCAGGCAGCAGGCATGAAGGTCGACACCTCGACACAAAGAGTTTATCTGACCCCCCAACTCGTCCACGATTCCCTGGCTACAACTCCGGCCGTGATCAAACTCTATGACAGATCAGGAGAAAAAGAATTTATCGTTGGGGAAGATGATGTCCATTTCGATCCGGGTTCTGCGGCCGTTACGATCCTTGACCATAAGACCCAAGCCCAGAGAAAAGCGACTACAGTGGACGTCGTCAATTTTGTTAAATTGACGGACAAATTGAAAAACATCGACTTCCAGAGCACCGGGCTCATCAGCCAGGATGTCCCTGAATTCATCAGTGATTCATATAGGATGTATATCGGACTACAACATTCGACAAAACCCATAGTGACAGGGACCTTCCGCGTGGAAGGATTTAAACCCATGTTTGACATGATGGTGGCGGTCAGAGGCAGTAAAGAAAAGCTTGCAGAAAAACCCCTGGCCATTTTTGATGCCTGCCCCTCCCCTCCTCTTAAATGGAGCAATCTGACAACCCAATCTTTAATTGACAGCGCTCGGGCTGGAATCCCTTCTGAGTTGATCTCTATGGGTATGACAGGAGCCACATCTCTGATTACAATTACAGGAACACTCGTTCAGCACGTGGCAGAAAACCTCACGGGGCTCGTGATCTGCCAGTTGGCCAAACAAGGCGCACCAGTCATTTTCGGCGGATCCCCCTCCAGCTTCGACATGCGAAAAGGCACAACTCCCATGGGAGCTATCGAAACGATGATGATCGATTCAGGATATACCCAAATCGCCAAACACCTTAACTTACCAACCCATGCCTATATGGGATTGAGTGACGCCAAGATCAATGACAACCAGGCCGGATTGGAAACAGGTATCGGCGCCGTTCTTGCAGCTCTATCCGGGATCAACGTGATTTCAGGTCCGGGTATGATGGATTTTGAAAGCTGCCAGAGCCTGGAAAAATTAGTGATCGATAATGAAATAGCCGGAATGGCCCTCAGGCTGGTCAAAGGGATAACCCAGAGAGAGGATCCAGTCGCCACACATATGTTTGAAAATATCACAAAAGACACAGAATTCCTGTCCACTCCACATACAAGAAAATGGTACAAAGAAGAACACACCTATCCTCTTATGATTGACCGAGACACCTATGATACCTGGGCTTCCCTCGGGAGAAAATCCATGGCTGAAAGAGCTGCCGATGAAGTCAACAGACTTCTGAATGAACCCTCTGAATCTCCCCTGGATGACGCCTTACAGAAAGAGCTGCACGACATCATGCTGGCTGATGCCCGTAATAACGGTCTGGATGTCCTGCCAAAATAGGGATGCTCTTTTATCCATTCGTCAGCATCCTCCGGAATGTCTAGGGATCTATTTAGTGCTTTTTCATTATTTCAAGAAGTTTCTCATAGAGAAAGATCAAGGATTCTTTTAATAGGCAATCTGTGGTATTCTGAGTAAACTTTTATTATGGAGGTGACAGAGGATGGCTCTGACACGGGACGATATACTAAATATTTTCAAGGAAACTGAAGCTCTCCTTGAGGGTCATTTTATCCTGACTTCCGGGCTGCACAGTGCATCATATTTCCAGTGTGCCAAGGTCTTCCAATACCCCTGGCATGCCGAAACTCTCTGCCGGGATATCGCTGATCACTTCAAGGACGAGAAGATTGATGTGGTTGTTTCTCCAGCTGTGGGAGGTATCGTATTCGGCCAGGAAGTTGGTCGACTACTCAATGTCCGAGCCATTTTTTCAGAGAGGGTGGATGGGCAGATGACACTGCGGCGCGGCTTTGAGATCTCTCCTGGAGAACGGATTCTCCTCGCCGAAGATGTCACTACGACGGGAGGATCGGTCAAAGAAGTGATTGAACTCCTCAAGGAAAGCAGGGCTGAGATCGCAGCTGTAACATCGGTCGTAGATAGGAGCGGTGGTCAAGCCCAGTTCAGTGTCCCCTATTTTTCTCTCTTTCAGATGAAGGTCTTAAACTATGAACCAAATAATTGTCCGCTTTGCGCCGAGGGAAGTCAGGCCGTAAAGCCGGGAAGTCGCGGGCTCAAGTAGCTCAAAATCAATTCCTCCACTCTGACCGAAGCCAGCTGTCCGATTCTGCGGCATACCCCGGAACCCGTTTCCGGAGTCCTTATTTCCGAGCAATGCAGCCCCCTGTTAAAAACCCACACAGATCTGTATGATACATACCGCCGCCAAAACCTGAGGCCGCCCAGAAATTGTTCTTGAATATACCCATATCTTTGACGGAAGAGTTTTTTTTATTTATACTTTCACTGATATGGGATTAAAAAAGCATTTCATATTTCTATTGAGTCTTTCCTTATTTGTGATTCAGTGCGGTCCTAAAAAGGATTCAGGCAATACTGAAAATAAGCAGCTTGAGATAGCTGTCATCCCCAAGGGAACCACACATGGCTTCTGGAAATCCATCCATGCCGGCGCTATTAAAGCCTCAAGGGAATTCGACGTAAAAATATTCTGGAACGGACCTCAAAAGGAGGATGACAGAGCCCAACAGATCACTGTTGTCGAGGATTTTATCAATCTCGGTGTGGACGGCATTGTGCTCGCCCCCCTAGATGACCGAGCGCTCACGCGGCCTGTAAGAGACGCCGTTGCACGAAATATCCCTGTTGTCATTATCGATTCCGCTCTCCAGGGAGAGCAGCACATAAGTTATGTGGCCACCGATAACTATAGGGGCGGAGTGCTTGCAGCGCAACGGATGGGAGAACTCCTTAAAGACGGGGGAAATTTGATCCTCATCCGCTATCAGGTCGGATCGGCAAGTACGGTCAACCGGGAAAAGGGTTTTGTCGACACGATCAAAAACGACTTTCCCCAGATTAATTTTCTTGTCGAAGATCAATACGCCGGAGCCACGACAGAAACAGCTTACCAACTGGCAGAAAATCTACTCAATCGTTTTGCAGATGTGGATGGACTTTTTTGTCCCAATGAATCCAGCACTTTTGGTGCACTCCGCGCTCTTCAGGAATCCGGGAGAGCAGGTCAGATCAAATTTGTTGGTTTTGATTCCAGCCCCAAACTTGTCCAGGGATTAGAAGATGGTCACATCCACGGTCTGATCCTTCAAGATCCGATACAAATCGGGTATATGGGTGTTAAACAGATAGTCCTTCATCTTCGGGGTGAGACAATTGACAAGAGGATCGATACGGGTGTTCATTTGATCACTCCAGACAATATGTCCGATCCTGAGATGAAAGCACTGCTTTCGCCAGACCTGTCACCGTATTTGAATTGAAAACCACAGAATCCTCTTCAAACACTCTTTTGCACATGAAAGGGATCTGCAAAAATTTTGGCACAACGCAGGCTCTCCGTGATGTCGATTTCGAACTTCGAGAGGGAGAAGTCCATGCCCTGATCGGTGAAAATGGAGCGGGAAAAAGCACGCTAGTCAAAATACTGAGTGGAGCCCTGCGTCAGGATGCAGGGCAAATCACTCTTAAAGGACAATCGTTTTTTCCTGCCTCACCATTGGAAAGCCGAAAGCACGGCATCTCTATGATTTACCAGGAACTCAATCTCGCCCCTAATCTCACTGTCGAAGAAAATATCATGTTGGGTAAAGAAATCAAATCAGGCTTTTTTTTAAAGAAAAAAGAAATGAAAAAAGCCGTCAAGAATGCCTTAGGAATGGTCAATCACCCTGAAATTCCTCTGGATACGCCAATCGAAAACCTAAGTATGGGAATAAAACAAATTGTTGAGATCGCACGGGCACTAGCTGATGAAGCAAAAATTCTAGTGATGGATGAACCGACAAGCAGCCTTTCTCTGGAGGACAGTGATCGGTTGTTCCAGATAATTAGCAACCTCAAGGGAATGGGGGTCAGTATTATTTATATCAGTCATTTTCTGGAAGAAGTCCAAAAAGTGGCCGACCGTTTCACCGTTCTCCGTGATGGGAAAAAAATAAAATCAGGTAATATTCAAGACGTCACACATGAAAAGATTATTCATCTTATGATCGGAAGAGAATTGACTGAAATGTTCCCGAAAACACTTCATGAAATCAGCGATGTCGCACTCACCCTTGACAAACTGCAGGGCAAAAAGATGTCGTCTTGTGTTAATCTTGAGCTACATAAAGGTGAGATATTGGGCTTTGCAGGACTAGTTGGCTCCGGACGAACGGATGTGCTGCGAACCATTTTTGGATTCGATCCCGTGATTAAAGGACAGGTCAAAGTCGCCTATTTTTCATCCACCAAAACAAATCCACAGTCCAGAATTAAGCAGGGCCTGGGTTTTTTAAGTGAAGACAGACAGAAAGAAGGACTGGCACTGAGCCTTTCTATTGCAGACAACATTGCTCTCAGCCATTTTGTTCCCTACAGTTTCTTTGGATTTCTCAATCTCAAAAAGTACAAAAAAGGAATCGAAAGGTTTCTCCAGACACTAAACATCAAGACTTCTGGATCAGACCAACCAGTTCTCAGCTTATCGGGAGGAAATCAGCAAAAAGTCGCTCTGGCGCGGCTATTGCACCAGCAAGCCGACATTCTGCTTCTGGATGAACCCACTCGAGGAATCGATGTTCTTAGCAAAACACAGATCTATGAATGGATAGGAGAACTGGCCTCTTTTGGAAAGGCCGTGATTTTTGTCAGTTCCTACCTCCCAGAGCTGCTGGGCATCTGTGACAATATTGCCGTCTTCCACAGAGGAAATCTTATTGCACTCCGCGCCGTACACCAATGGAATGCCCACAGCATCATGACAGCCGCCACACTTGGGCGTATGTCAGAAGAAAAATATTCTGGAACACAAAACCATGCCTAAAAAAGGAAAAAGCACTCAAGTCCAGACTCTCTTGAATTGGATTGGACCGTTCATTGGACTTATCCTTGTCCTGGTTATATTTGCTTCCATGCCGGAGATTCAAGACCGTTTCCTCAGGATTGCCAACATAAAAAGTGTAGCCACTCAATCGGTGATCGTTGCGCTGGGAGCTCTGGGAATGACGTTGATTATTATCAGCGGCGGTATAGACCTCTCTGCCGCATCGAACATCGCATTGGCCAGTGTCACAACAGCATACGCCATAAATGCGGGAGTGTCTCTCCCATGGGCCATCCTGATAGGCCTACTCACCGGCGGAATGGTGGGATTGATTAATGGATTTCTAATCACCAGTCTCCGGCTTGTTCCTTTCATCGTGACTTTGGGTATGCTGGGTATCGCACGAGGTATCGCTAAATGGATAGCCAAAAATCAAAAAATAGATGCCCCATTAACCTGGATTAATGACCTGATGTCTTCTTCTCCCCGTCCATCATGGCTCTTCCTTGCACCAGGAGTTTGGGTTATGATTATTTTTGCGGTTCTCATGGCTGTAGTGCTGCGATACACAGTGTTTGGAAAACATGTTTTTGCTGTTGGTTCCAATGAAGCCACTGCTCGACTCTGCGGGATCCGTATCAACAGGACCAAAGTGGCAATTTATGGCACTGCAGGCCTGTTTTGCGGCATGAGTGGTGTCATGCAGTTTTCCAGGTTGACTGTTGGAGATCCCACGGTTGCTGTTGGCCTGGAGCTCGACATCATTGCCGCTGTTGTCATCGGTGGAGGAAGTTTAAGCGGAGGGTCCGGGAGTATTCTTGGCTCCATGATCGGAGTTTTTATCATGGCTTTCCTGAGAAACGGCTCCAATATGATGGGCTGGCCCAATTACATTCAAGAAATCATCATCGGAGGAATCATCGTGATTGCCGTAGCCCTTGACCAGATCCGGCACAGAAAAAAATAAACCAAAGACATTCAGAAAATCACTCCGTTCTCCAAATGAAGGAAAATTGCATTTTGATCACTCACATGATAACTTTATTTTTTCTCTAACGTATGAATAATGAAGGAGGCAAAAATGACTCGTCGTACAATATTCTTGATTATGATTTTTTTGTATTTTTCTCCTGTTTTTGCTGGCCAGTCAGATCAGTTGAACTTTGACACATATCACCGTCCCGAGGATGTCAATTCTATTCTCAAAGCATGGAATTCCCGGTACCCTAACCTGACATCCATGATATCCATTGGAAAGAGTATCGAAGAGACAGATCTTCTGGCTCTCAGGATTGCTGCAGACTCCAATGAAAGTCCCGAGCCTGATTCCAGGCCCACTGTGTTTGTGACGGCCAATCTGGAAGGCAACTATCTTGTCGGCACAGAAGCGGCTCTTCTCCTTGCAGAAAAACTTCTGACAAAACACGGATCAGATGAGGATATCACACAGCTGCTTTCCAATATCACTGTCTACATAGCTCCATTGCTCAATCCGGACACGACACAAGAGTACTTCGCAAGAATCCGATACCAGCGCACACGAAATGCCGTGGCTGTCGACGATGATATGGATGACAGGGTTGATGAAGACGGGTTCGAGGACCTAAACAGAGATGGAATGATCACACAAATGAGAGTTCTGGATCCAGAGGGGAAATGGATTCCTGATCCGACGGAACCGCGTTTGATGCGCCTTGCCGATCCAAAAAAGGGTGAAATCGGCTTATATAAAATGTATTCTGAAGGCTTAGACAATGATGAAGATGGTCAGTACAACGAAGATCCTCCAGGAGGGATCGAACTCAACAGGAATTTTCCCCATGACTTTGAATATTACATCAAAACGGCCGGACTCTGGCCGGTTTCTTCTCCTGAGGCTATCGCTCTTTTAAAATTCCTTGTAGCTCATCCCAATATCTGCATGGTTCTAAACTTCTCCTCTGAAAACACATTCCTCAATCTTCAGCAAACCGGACAAGCCCAGGCTGCAGCAGACAAATTTGTCGTGCCTGAGCCCTACGTCACTTTTTTGGGTCTGGAGCCAAACAGAGAATATGGAATGCAGGAACTTATCGACATTCTTAAAGGAATGAATATTGGCGGCGGGATAGAAATCGATGAAAGTCTTGTGGCCATGCTGCTCGGACTCGGTCCTGCTATGAGTATCGACAGACAGGATATGACACTATTCCAGGCTGTCCAAAAAGATTATAAAAACGCGCTTAAGGAAGCCCAACTGGAATACCTTGAAAAACGGGCTAAAGGCGTGGGGAAGGGCTCTTTTGTTGCGTACTGCTATTATCAGCTCGGAGTTCCAGTTTTTTCTGCTAACCTCTGGACTGTACCCGAACCCAAAAAAGAGCCCGATAAAGACGCTTTATCCGTAGACAAGCTGAGAAGCATGTCCAGCGAAGATTTTCTTGCGCTTGGAGAGGAAAAAATTGCAGCTTTTTTGAAGGACCAGGGTGCTCCTCCCAACATAGATGCAGCCATGCTTATTGGTATGGTTGAATCCGGACAAGTCACTCCAGAAAAAATGGCAGACATGATGGAGCAGATGCCTCAAAGTTCAGGCACAACTGGAGATGAACATCCAGAGGCCTATATTCTCAAATGGTCGGATGCTGAGCTTTTAGGTAATGGATTTGTCGACTGGACTCCTTATCCACACCCCACACTGGGCGATGTCGATATCGGTGGATTCATTCCATACCTAAAAGTGACTCCCCCCGCTGCTGACATCCAAAAAAGCATCGACTTCCACTCGAACTACTACATCCAGTTAATGGGCAAACTCCCCCGACTGGAGATCAAAGACACTCAAGTCAAAACTCTCGATGAAGACCTCTTCCAGGTTACGGTCTATTTTTCAAACTCAGGTTGGCTTCCCACATCAACTGCACAGGGACGGCGGGCTCAAGCGGCATGGCCGATTCGAGTTGAACTCAAAACCACTGAGAACCAAACAGTTTTTTCCGGTCGAAAAATTGTCACTATCCCATTTATAGAAGGAAGCGGAGGAACTCAAAAAGTCGAATGGACATTACAAGGCAAAAAGGGTTCAAAAATCAGTGTAACGGCCAAATCGCCAAGACTGAATACAGCCCAAGCTACGATTGTTCTTCAATAGAAGGAGGGAAAAGATGAAAAAAACAAACGTCGCAGTTTCACTTTTGGTTTTGGTTTTCTCAATAGGATTGTTTTATCCCCAGCAGCTACAGGCCGCAAAAGTCCAGCTTTCCTTTGACCATTTTTATGATAATGCCGAACTCAGTGAAACTCTAAAAGCTCTTGAAGACGCTTATCCAGAGTTTTTGGAAGTGAAATCTCTTGGAAAAACTTATCAGGGCCGTGATATATGGGCAGTAATCCTCAATAACACTGCAACAGGACCTGCAGAGCACAAACCTGGTTACTACATCAATGGCAACATCCATGGAAATGAAATCCAGGGAACGGAAGTGGCACTCTATGCCATTTGGTATCTTCTGGAAAATTATGGAAAAACAGATCTCGCCACACGCCTTCTCAATGAAAAGGCTTTTTATATCATCCCCACCATGAATCCCGATGCAAGAGAATACTTTATCAACAAGGAAGACTATTATCGGACGGGCCTCATTCCTCTGGATGAGGACAGAGACGGAGTTGCGGATGAAGATCCCGCTGAAGATCTAAATGGAGACGGATTCATCACTCAGATGAGAAAAAAGGATCCGGATGGGATGTACAGACTTCATCCCGAAGATTCCAGAATTCTTGTACCCGTCGGCCCAGGAGAGAAAGGTGATTACTCAATGCTTGGACAGGAAGGGATCGATAATGACGGTGATGGCCGGATTAATGAAGACGGCTTAGGCGGTTATGACATGAACAGAAACTATGGTTTTAACTGGCAGCCAAATTATGTACAGCAGGGTGCCGGTAATTATCCGTTTTGTTTTCCAGAAACAATCGCCACAAGAGATTTTCTCCTGGAAAACCCCAACATTTATGGGGCTCAAGATTTTCATAACTCAGGAGGGATGATTCTTCGTCCTCCTGGAGCTAAAAATATGGGTGATCTCCCTATAGGAGACAGATCCGTCTACGATTATATCGGGAATAAGGGAGAAAAAATTCTCCCAGGCTACAGGTACATCATCATCTACAAAGATCTGTACACCGTTTATGGAGGGAGTGTCGATTTTTTTGTCAATGTCCTTGGGGCCTTTGCTTTCAGCAACGAGCTGGATATGTCCCCGACATTCGTTTACCCAATTGGAGATGAACAGGAGGAACAACTGGAGCAGGATCCTGAAATGATCAGGATGCGCGCCATTCTTGATCAACTCAATCAAATGGAGTACCACGATCTGACCCTTCTCGGCGAACACTACAGAGACTGGACACCCTACACTCATCCCTTATACGGAGAGATTGAGATAGGAGGCCAGACCAAATTCGGCGCCCGTGTGCCTCCCCTTTTCCAGCTTCCGGATACATGCCATCGCAATGCAGCCTTCGTTTTTTATCATGCCGACCAGCTTCCCCGCTTGAAATTCACGGATGTTCAGGTCAACAAGATCAATAAAGATCTCTACCAAATCGATGTGGCCATCACCAACACTCGGGTCACACCAACCATATCTTCATTGGCTGTACAGAAAAAAATTCACCGTGCAGACCGGTTTAAAATTGATGGAACGGCCAGACTTAGAGCTGCCGGCTTTTTGACAGATAAGTATCGAGAGATCACCCAGAAGGTCGACACAAAAGATGACAGTATCTGGATAACATCTGGTGTGCCCAGTTTTGGAACTACCAATCTGAGGCTTCTCGTCAAAGGGAAAGGCGAGATTGAACTGATCTATGATTCACTCAAGGGAGGCACCTATAAAACTACGGCTACGCTCAAATAAAAAGTAGACTGGCTGCTTTCTTCTGATCCTTAATAGAGGAGGATGGACGTCGTGTCTCTGTCACTGCTCGCATTCTTAATGCGGTAGGGGCAGAACACGTAAGGGTTCCATCCGACTTATTTCTAATAAAAGAAAGTTGCCAGTTTACTTTTTTTATTCCCCTCCGATTTGAATATCGGGGATGCGGAATGTGGGGGCGGTAAAACTGCGGTTAAGATCCAGGTCATTTCCAACCATATCGATTGCAGTGAGCATTTCCTCTGCTTTGCCCGCTATGGTCAATCCTTTTACTGGAAAGGCGATTTTTCCGTATTCAATCCAGAAACCAGATGCGCCTCCGCTGAAATTTCCATTGACAGGATTGATACCATAACCAGTGACTCCCTTCAGAAGCAATCCTGTTTGAGTGGCCCGGATTATTTCATCGGGAGAACTGTCTCCCTTGAGCATGTAAAAATTGTGCGCACCGATTCCGGGAAGACTCCGGAATCCCCCCCGGGAAGCATTCCCAGTGCTTTTCACTCCCGCTCTTTTAGCCACGATTGTGTTGTACATAAATCCTTTTAAAACGCCCTTGTCCACGAAAACCTGTTTTTGAGAGGGAACACCCTCACCATCGAAACATTTGCTCCCCAGGCCCTTGGGTAAGGTCCCGTCATCGAGAATGGTAACTAGCTCAGAGCTTATTTTTGTGTCCAATTTTTCTCTAAGAAAGCTGGCTTCCTGGAGAACGCGCTCGCCGTTGATTGCGCTGAGTATCCCGCCCAAAATCGATCGGGCAACATCCGGATCAAAAATAACCGCAGCCCTCTGGGTTTTGACCATTTTTGGATCCAGCATCTGAACAGCTTCTTGAATAGCTTTTTCTGCAATTGCTGAGGGTTTCTTTAAGTCGGAATAAAAACGGCGGGAACACGACTCTCCACCAGGAGATTTTTGATCCCCTTTTTCCGCAACCACACTCACTCCATAGGAACAGGACGACGTTTTATAATTTTTTGAAAGGCCGTTTGAATTGGCGATAAAAACCTGTCTTTCTCCTTCTGAATAGCTGGCCCCTCCACTTTTTGTAATCCTGGAATCCTTCATGGCCAGTTTTTCTGTCTCTTTGGCCAAATTGATCTTGGTTTCAAGAGGAACCTGGCTTGTTTGAGGATCATAAAGGCCTTCTACCTCTGTGATTCCTTCATCGTCAGGCAAAACATTATTTTCATCCGGTGTTGTGCTGGAGGCAAATTGCACAGCGTTCGACAATGTCTCCTCGAGAGAGTCCTCACTGAGATCGTTACAGCTGGAAAAAGCCATCCGGCCTTTCACCATTACACGGATACCCACTCCGTGAGACTCAGCCTGCTGGACAGTTTCCATCTCCATATTACGGATTCTAATACTGAGGTTTCTGCTGGACTGGCAGTACACTTCGGCTGCATCTGCGCCTTTTTTTATACATTTATTGACTAATTCTTCGGTTAATGCTTTGTAATCCATGGTTTTCTCCTTTTCCTATCCTCTGGCCCGGCTGCCGCCAACATTGATCCCGCGAATCCGGACCGTTGGTTGTCCGGCCGAAACCTCAGCACTTTGTCCCTTTCCGCATATTCCGGGGCCAAAGTCCAGATTGTCCCCCACGGCATCGATGTTGGAGATGACATCTAAACAACTTCCGATAAGAGTGGCACCTTTGACCGGTGTCGTCTTTTTGCCATTCTCGATCAAATAGGCTTCGCGGCACGTAAAATTGAACATCCCAGTCGTGGAATTGACACTTCCTCCACTCAAACTCTGTACATACAGGCCTTTTTTCGTCGAAGCCAGGATATCTTCAGGATTGTCAAATCCTTTATCGATAAATGTGTTTGTCATCCGCGGAATCGGAATGTATTGAAAACTTTCCCGGCGGCCGTTTCCAGATCTCTCCATCTTTAATTGTTTTGCAGAGAGGATATCGGTCATGTATTTCACAAGCACTCCGTCCTTAATCAGAACATTGCGCTGCATGGGGGTTCCTTCATCATCAAAATTTGTGGTTCCCCTGCGGTTGGGAAGAGTTCCATCATCGACCATCGTGAATTTTTCAGAGGCCACTTTCTGGCCGAGCTTTCCTGTAAACACACCTGTTTTTCTGGCAATCCCATCTCCCTCAAGAGGATGACCCACAGCCTCATGAACAAGGACTCCTCCCCAGCCGTTCTGCATGACCACATCCATAATTCCTGCAGGAGCATCCTTGGCTTCGAGCATCGCTATGGACTCCCTCGCACACGTTCTGGCCACCTCCTCGGGTGACACTTCATCGAACATCTCAAATCCGGAGTGACGGCTCAACCTTTCCCTTCCCATGTGCCGCGTGTCGTTCCCCACACCCATGGCTTGGACAATGAAAAACAGAAGAGGAAGTTCATCCGAAAGCAATAGACCCTCGCTGTTGGCGACCGTTCTCCCTCTGATTTCATCATAATAACTGATCGAAGCCATCTGGATCCTTGAATCATAGTCCAGGGCGGCCTGGTTGGCACGCTGCATAATCTCCAAACGCTTGTCATCTTTAATGTCCTGGAGGGGAAGTTCGACAGTGATAAAGGAAGGCCTCTCAGTTGCCGTGACATCAACCGGTTCTATTGATTTTGTCCCTTGCGCAACATAGGAAGCGACTTCAGCTGCTTTTATCAGTTTCTCTTCGCTAATTTCATCGGTGTAGGCAAATCCTGTTTTATCTCCGGAAATCACTCTGACACCTGCTCCCTGACTTATCCCAAAAACAGCACTTTTAAATTTGGATTCTTCCAGAAGGATCTGTCTTGAAATCCGGTTTTCGACATAGACATCGGCAAATTCTCCACCTTTCTCCAGAGCTTTGCGGATAGTCCGATTCAACATGCCTGGGTCAATCTCGAGCCGGACCCGCTCAGGATTCGATCCCTTGCAGGACAATAAATTCAACATCATCGATGGGACTGCGGCCACTGCCACACCTCCTTTTAAACCCATCTCCAGAAACTTCCGCCGCGGGATATCTTCGACAAAAACCTTTTTAAAACTCATGTTTAACCTCTTTAATTGATTTGGAAAGTCCTTTTATATTCAGGGATATCGACATCCCAGCCTTTTGTCTCAGTGATAATATCTCTTAGGCTTTTGGCCGCTTCTTTTTCCCCATGCACGAGAAATATCTTTTTTGGAGGAGAGGACAGATCATCCAACCATTCACGGAGACCACTCCTGTCAGCATGGGCTGAAAATCCATGGATTTCCGCGATTTTTGCTCTGACTTTATAGGTCTTGCCATGAATTCTCACTTCCTCCTTTCCGTCAACAATGAGTCTTCCCAAGGTCCCTCTAGCCTGGTATCCGACAAAAAGAATAGTTGATCCCGAATGTGAAATATTATTGACAAGATGATGTTTAACTCTTCCTCCCGTACACATTCCTGATCCTGCCATAATGACACATGATCCACGGATGTGATTGATAGCCTTAGACTCCTGAGTTGATCTGACAAATTTCAAACCTGGAAAACGAAATGGAGACTGTCCATCTTTAAACAATTTTAATGTCTCATCATCAAGTTGGGTTTTGTTTTGGAGAAAAACTTCTGTTACATCAAGTGCCATAGGGCTGTCCAAAAACATCATGAGATAGGGGATGCGGTCCGATCTGACCAATCGGCTCAGATGATAAAGGAGTTCCTGAGCACGTTCGATCGCAAAAGTTGGAATAACGATATTTCCTCCGGACTTGACCGTAGAGAGAATAATTTTTTCAAGCTGAATATCGACATCTCCCAAATCTTCATGGTCCCGATTCCCATATGTAGATTCCATAATGACATAATCCGCAGAATCAAAAACCGTAGGATCCTTGATAAGAGGTTTATCCCTTTGACCGATATCTCCTGAAAAGACCATACGTATTATTTTGTGTTTCGACTGAACCAACAATTCAACCATGGCTGAACCCAAGATATGTCCAGCATCATGGAAGACAACGGAAACATTCTGATCCAATTGAGTCGTCTGCTTATAGGGCACTTCTTCGATAAGCTGGAGTGATTCTTCTGCATCTTCCATTGTGTACAAAGGGATGACGGGAAATGGACCCTTTCTCCCCTCTTTTTTATGCCGCTTCTTTTTGTATTTGGCATCTTCTTCTTGAATTTTCGCGGAATCTAGGAAAACAACGGGGAGAAGATCTCCAGATGGTGGAGTCATCAAGATTTTAGCTTTAAAACCTGCATGAACCATCCTGGGAATCAATCCTGCATGATCCAGGTGTACGTGTGTCAACAGAATATAGTCAATGGAGGAAGGAGGGATGGGGAAAGGATCCCAATTTTTGTTTAAATGGTCACGTTCTTGAAACATACCGCAGTCGACTAAAAGTCGTAGATTATCGACTTCAATATATGTACAAGATCCTGTAACCTGTTGACATGCCCCTAAGAATTGAATCTTCAATCCAATATCCTTTTTCTTTTAGAAGAAGAAAAGTCTATCAATTCTCCTCTCAAGAATCTACAAATTTCTTTATATTGTTCGTCTCATTCACAAATTCATATATTTCAGGTGAAAAAAAGTTGTATCAAAACCAAAAAGGAGTGTATAAATAAATTAACCTGGATTATTCACGAGTCGAGGTTGCTGGTGCGGCAAGGCAGTGACCTGTGAAGCTGTACTAAGGTACCGCGAACAGGCTACAACGAAGCCGATGCGGTGAGATCGGCTCGCCTGGAAGGTAAATGTGGCCGACTTATTCTTAGAAAAAGTTTTGGAAAATGTTGCAATCCCAATGCTACAAGATGAATTGAGTAATAGGTTGATTATAATGAAAACATATGTCCCCTTCAACTTTTTCACGAAGAGGATTGATAGGAAAAACACGATAACCCTTCTCTTTGAGTTCCCGGTAAAGCCTGTTCCCAAATTTTTTCCTGGAATTTGACACGCCAACAACAGCAATCGATTTGGAATTTATAAAATTTTGAATGTTCGGATTCAACATCCCTACTTAAGTATGATTTGGAATGGAGTATCAATTTTTCAATGTTAGTTCGGTGTCAGATTCTCCAGAACTCTCTATATTTTATTCCTTATCTTTATCTTTATCCTCTTTATTTTCTTTTTTCCAGTAATCCAAACAGCTGATGTCACAAAAATTGAGAACATAATCTTGTCCTTCTGCAGTCAGGGCTGCCGCTTTGGGAATCTCCTTTTTACAGATGTGGCAGGATATTTTTTCTTGTGTTTCATTCATAATAAAATCCTTTATTTTCGACTTTGTATTCCTTTAAACTTTTATTGATACCCAAAGATAATTATAGGAACTAACTTGATAAAATACAAATGAAGGATAAATTTTGTGGTTAGTGGCTCTTGGTGTCCTTATCTAAAAGCATCCAGAGTTCATTTTGCATATCAAAAGGCAGATCGACAAACTCGCAGCCGATATCAAATCTATTGGAGACATCAGAGCTTTTTTCATTGATCCATACGACTCGGATATTTGCTTCAGCCCAATCCTCTTTATCTAATGACATCTGTATCTTCAGAATTTCTCCCAACGTAAAAGTTTTTTGGCATTGAATCATCATCCCCCCTAAACTGATGTTCTCAACCAAACTGGTCTGCCCAAAAACAGATGATGGCCGAAGATGAACACGTTTTCCCGATCTGGGATGACTCCGGCGTTCGTTGTTATTCTCCGTCATTCAATACCCTTGATAAAAGTTTTGCGCCATATGTAGAATACACAGAGATAGCTATTGATTCAAGTCAAAGTTTCAGCCTAGCTTTGGAGTGAATCTGGCCAAATATGCATCAAGAATTTTTTTTGACTCAGGTGGGATATCCTCAAATCGACAACCGATATCATATTTCAGAATGGATTGAGAGGAACGTTCTTTCGACCAGACCACTTCGACATCGGCCATAATCCATTCACGGCTGGGAAGAGCGAAGTCAATTCTGAGAGTTGTGCCCAGCTCGATGTTCATGGTCCCATAAATGAGCATCCCTCCTGTACTAATATTTTGAACCCGTCCCTCTTTCCCAAAAATTTCAACTGGGCGCAGCTGGACAGGGATCTCAAAACGCGGATATCGACGTCGATCTCTCCCGTTTTTTATTAAAGGCATTTTTGATCTCTCAGTCGATTCACGTACTGACACTCTTACAATACACAGAGTATTCCTTGATTTCAACCTCTAGATAAAGGGGAAAAAAAATATTTATCATCTTTTTTTCCGATTTTTCCAAAGAAGAATTCGGGATCGTGGTTGAACGCCATGGTCCAATCTTCTTTTTGGGCCAGCCTATAATATTTTTCTTTGTATTGCATTGTTTTCAGTGGAAAGAGATCATAACTCATAACATACGGAAGACGCACATGACCTGAGGTAGGAACCATGTCTCCAAGAAAAAAGAGCACATGACCTTCGGATTCGATCTTGACGCACTGATGAAAAGCAGTGTGTCCCGGTGTGAGCAGCACTTCGATTCCTTTAAAAATTTTCGTATCTCCCTCAACAAGATAGAGCTGATTGTGTTCTTCTAGAGGACGAAAGTACTTCTCCAAATAACTAGCCTTATCCCTCGGTGTAGGGTTGCAGGCAGATTCCCATTCTCCTTTTTGAACAATGTACTTTGCTTGAGGAAATGTAGGTTTAACTTCACCTGAGCTGTCGATATATGTGTTCCCCCCACAGTGATCAAAATGGAGATGTGTATTGATAACACAATCAACCTCTTCTCTTTCCAAACCTATGTCTTTGAGACTTTCCACAAGCCCAGGATGAAGATCAAGGGAGTACAGACTGTTGTATTTTTCATCCAGATGAGTTCCAATCCCTGTTTCAATGAGAACATTGTTGTCTTCCGTACGGATCAGGATAGAGTTGAGGCCCAGCCTGATTCTGTTGAAATCATCGGCAGGATACTTTTTTATCCACAGTGTTTTTGGGACAACACCAAACATGGCTCCCCCATCTAGAGAAAAAAAGCCATCTCTTAAGCCATAGATTTGGAATTGTCCAATAGGGAGAAAATCAGAGGTCATCCTAGAAGTTTATCCAGATCAAAGACCAACTCTTCTTTGTCATATCTAGCGAGTTCGATCTCATCAGTGTCCATTCGGATGGCATCCTCAGGACAGGCCTCCACGCAGAAACCGCAGAAACAACACCGCGTAAGATCGATGATAAATTTAGACGGGTATTTTTGGATTTCAGGATCAGGATCTTCTGCAGCTTCCACATAGATACATTCTGAAGGACAGGCTGTGGCACACAGCATGCAAGCCACACAGCGTGGTTTTCCGTTTTCTTGCTTCATTAAGCGGTGCAAACTGCGGTGCCTGTAGGCAATGGGCTGCCTAACATCAGGGTATTGAATTGTCGGGGCGCCTTTCCTTTTCGTTTTGATATGGAAGAGTTTTAAGATATGGAAAAAAATATTCACACAAAAATGGCGGGCCGTAATTAGGCTTCCTTTTACGATTTCGATAAAAAATCCAAACTGCTTTATCATTTTATAAAACTCATTACAATCCCAGTAATAGCAATATTGATCAAACACAGAGGAATGAGCAATTTCCAACCAAAATCCATAAGCTGGTCATAGCGGAACCGGGGATAGGTCCATCGGAAAAGGATCTGAAGCCAGCAGAAAAAGAATACTTTGAGGTTGAATATCAGAACCTGAAGAGCCACAACCAATCCATGGGCCATCAACCACTCTCCACCCCAGGAAAAATGGAAACCATCCGCGGCCAGCCACGGAACCTGGTAGCCACCAAAAAAGAGGGTTGTCAGTAAGCACGCGATAATCAGAACCTTCATAAAATCTGTAAACATGTAGAGGCCCCATTTGAGACCACTGTATTCAGTGAAGTATCCTACGATTTCAGATTCTGCTTCGGGAAGGTCGAATGGAACTCTTTCTGACTCTGCCATGGCTGCCATAAAAAACACTATAAAACCCAACGGCTGAAAGACAACACCCCATTTGGGGAGAAATCCAAACAGCAGCTCTCCCTGAGCCTCGACGATGGCTGAAAACTTCAGTGAAGGATAAATCATGACCAATCCGACAAGCGACAATCCCAGAGCCACTTCATAGGACACAAGCTGGGCAGCCCCTCTTAATCCGCCAAGAAGCGTCCAGCGGCTGTTAGAAGCCCAACCGCTGAGCATAACTCCGTAGACAGAGAGCCCCAACAGAGCTAGGACAAACAAAATTCCAATATTGAGATCCAAAACCTGGAGTTTGATGACTTTCTCACCAATTTTCAGGTCACTGGCAAAAGGGATGGCTGCAATGGTGACAAGAACAAAATAGAAAGAGAGGAAGGGGGCAAGATTGTGCAATAGTTTTCGAGAAAATTTTGGTGTGAAATCTTCTTTAAAAAACATCTTTATGGCATCGGCAAAGGGTTGAAAGATTCCAATAATCCGAAAACCAAAAATATTAGCTCGGTTTGCACCCACACGGTCCTGCATTACGGCGCTCTCTTTCCGCTCTAACCATGTCAAGTAGAGAGCCAGTATAAGGAACCACATCATGGCCATAACAATTTTGATGGAAACGATAAGAATATCTATTGGCTCAATCACTTTTCTTTCCAAAATCTGAAATTTCTTTTCTTATCTCCTGCAATATTGATTCAGGTGACAAGAATTGATTGTAATATTTATATTCGGTGTCCATCTCTTTTGCTAAATCGACCAGTATTTGCCATTCCGGTCTGGAGTCTCCCAGTGCGTCCAATGCGGGCGAGAAATTTTGCAGAAGACCATCGATATTAATCAGAGACCCGCCTTTTTCCGGAATCACAGATGTTGGAAAAACCATATCCGAAATTTCAGACAGTTCATTTTCATTGGCAGAAAATAATATCTTTGTCTCAGCTGAGTTAAAAACTGCTTTAACGGAAGCCATTCCTGCTTCATCGAGGTTTGGAGGATAAAAAGCCAAAACGAGTTTTATCTTTTCAGGAAGTTTATCTGAGGACAACAACTTTGTTTGCACTCCTAGCTCACGCATACCGCACTTATTGGGATTCCGGTCATCCGTAATGAGAAAGTCATCCCCCTCTTCATTTGGAAGGTCGATAAGATAGACATTTCTAAATTCCTGATTTTCAATAAGGAATTTCTTGATGAGAAAAAGTTCTTCATTAGTGAGCCAGGGATTGATAATCAGGACAGCGCCCGAGGCTCTGTCCATAGGATGAACTTTTTTCATTGTTTCCGAAAGCATGTTGAGGCCCTTCTCCCAACCAAGAACCTCATTCTGTTCACTTTTGGAAAGAATTTTCCCTAAACGCTTCTCATTGATATAATGATATCCGTACCTGCCGATATCACAAATCCAAAATCCGTTGACATTTTCGTTTCTCCGCGACCGGACACGGTAGACCCTTTTTGGAGTCTTAAAACGGAAAAATCCTTTATGAGAGTCAATAGTGATGCTGCAGCCTCGACTGCAGTGAGGGCAGATTGAATCCGCGCTCTTTAAAAACCAGGTGCGCGTTTGAAAGCGGAAATCCTGGTCAGTGATAGCTCCTACTGGACAGAGCTCTGCCAGGTTCCCAGAATATTTATTCTCAACAGGGAGGTCTTCAAGAATGCTTATTTCAGCATGAATCCCTCTTTCAAAAACACCGAGTTCTTGTGTCTTTGTGATCTCTCTTGTGAACCGCACACATCTGCGGCAGAGAACACATCTTTCCTGGTCATGAATGAGTGTTTGTCCGAGCTTTCTCTTTTTGTCTCTTTTTTCTTTATTTTCACTAAACTGGCTTTCAAACATCCCGTATTTTTCAAAGTAATCCTGAAGCTTGCAGTCCCCAGCCTGGTCACAGATTGGGCAATCCATTGGATGGTCGGCCAGTAAAAATTCCAAAACACCTTTTCGAGCGTCTTTAACTCTTGCATTCTCTGTCAATACTTTCATTCCCTCTCTTACTACAGTTGAGCATGCAAGTTCGAGCTTGGGCACACCTTCAATTTCAATCAGACACATGCGGCATGTCCCTTCAGGTGCAAAAGCAGGATGATAACAGAAATGAGGGATCTCAATACCGGCCTGTTTGGCAGCATTGAAAACAGTGATACCTTCTTCTACCTCAAGGGGTTTCTCATCGATGAAAATTTTGAGCATCTCGATTTCTCAGTTTCCTATATATGATTCAATCTCTTGTCTGAATTTATTGACGATGGAAAGTATCGGCATAGCCGCGGCATCCCCCAGAGGGCACAATGTTTTACCCAAAATATTCTCGGCCAATCTCTTAATATTATCGATGTCCTCAATTTTGCCTTGCCCTTCGGCAATACGGCGGACGGTTTTGTCGATCCATTTCGTACCGATACGGCAGGGCGTGCACTGGCCACAAGACTCATGGGAATAGAATTTTGTAATTTTTTTCAGCACGTCAAGGATAGAAGTCTCCTCATCAATAACAATGACGGCCGCCGAACCCAGCATGGATTTCGCTTCTGCAAGAGAGTCAAAGTCCATACTGATGTCGATCTCATCTGCTGTCAGTATGGGTGCCGACATCCCACCGGGAATGACCGCCTTAAGTGTCTTGCCCTCTTTCATTCCTCCTGCAAGAGTAAATATGACATCCTTAAGTTTTGTTCCTACAGGCATCTCATATATTCCAGGCTTTTTCACCATCCCGCTGACACCAAAAATTCTCGTGCCCCCGTCTTTGGGAAGCCCTGTTTGCACAAACGCCTCTGCCCCGTTTAGAATAATCTTAGGAACATTAGAAAGTGTTTCTATGTTATTGATAACCGTTGGACTTTGGAAAAGGCCTACGAGCGCTGGAAAAGGCGGTTTGAGACGTGGGTTGCCTCTTTTTCCTTCCAGTGATTCCAGGAGAGCTGTTTCTTCCCCGCAGATATAAGCACCTGCTCCTCTGTGGACAAAAATTTGACAGTTAAATCCGGAATTCAGAATATTTTCTCCCAGGTATCCCTTGGCGTTGGCTTCGGATATCGCCTTTTCCAGACGAATGGCCACGTTCTCATACTCTCCACGGATGTAGATATAGGCTGTGTTAATCCCTACACAGTATGAAGCAATGATAATGCCTTCCAGCAGGAGATGAGGATTGTGCATCATGATGTAGCGGTCTTTGATTGTCCCCGGCTCACCTTCATCGGCATTGACACAGAGGTACTTGGGTTTATCGACATCTTTGGGAACAAAACCCCATTTTACACCAGCAGGAAATCCCGCCCCTCCCCTTCCTCTCAAACTTGCATTCTTAACTTCGGCAAGGATGCTTTCAGGATCCATCTCTTGAAAGGCTTTCTCAACAGCTTTATAACCGTCATGCTTGAGATAAACATCAATTGCAAAAGAATCCTTGATCTCGAAAAGGTTGGTTAAGAGTTTTTCTTCCACTGTTTTACTTTCTAGTTTAAATTATCGAGAATTTTATTTATCTTTTCTTCGTCCAAATCCCCAAAATAATCAAAATTCACCATCATACAGGGAGCCTGTTCACAGGCTCCGAGACATTCCACCGTCGAAATTGTGAATTTTTTGTCCTTTGTTGTCTCGCCCACTCCGATGTTGAGTTTCTTTAAAAGAAAATCGAGCAGGTTTTCACCTCCCAGAAGAGAACAGGACAGATTCGAACACACTTGAATATGGTATTTTCCTACTGGCTGTCGGTTATACATCGTATAGAA
This sequence comes from uncultured Eubacteriales bacterium, assembly GCA_964633715.1. Taxonomy (GTDB): domain Bacteria; phylum Acidobacteriota; class Aminicenantia; order Aminicenantales; family Aminicenantaceae; genus JAUWVG01. The sequence goes on along the minus strand of CAZWHQ010000004.1, from coordinate 19,483 downwards.
GGTGACAACTTCTCTAACTTGGACAGGCTTGATATCTAAAAGGTCAGCCACCATACGTTCAGTGTCTTCACCGATGAATCCAAATTCCCACTGAGCCACATGAAGAACAGGAAGGAGGGCGGCCTTCTTTTCCGGATAGCGCACAATGATATCCAACACTTGTTTTTTGATCTTGTCCGAAAATTCAGGACTCATCTATCTAACTCTCCTCCGATCATGTTCACGGAACCAAAAGTGGGGATGACATCTGCAACATAGTGACCTTTGATCATCTCCTCCAGTGCGGAGACAATATGAAAACAGGGTCCTCTAAGATGAAGCCTGTAAGGTTTGTCTGAACCGTCAGACACAATATAATACCCGACTTCCCCACTCCCACCCTCGACAGAAAAATAGACATCCCCTTTGGGAGGCTTGATGCCGTGATCTTTCATGAAAAATTTAAAATGCTTGATCAATCCTTCGATGGACGTATAGGTGTCTTCCTTTGGAGGGACAATGTATTTTTTATCCTGGGTCAAAATGCCAGGGTATTTAACTTTTTCGGAACCTTCGAGATTAGGTGAAAGCTTCACAGTGTCTTCGACACGTTTGCTCCGTGATTTTTTGATGACATCTGCTGGCTCCAATCCTTTTATCATGAGTTCCTCTGGTCCTGCGGACTTAGGTAGTTTATCTAAACACTGTTCAATGATCCTCAAACTCTGCTCCATTTCTTTCATCCTGACCAGGTATCTGTCGTAATTGTCTCCGTTATCACCTAGAGGCACTTCAAAATCAAGTTGATCATAAACCAGGTAGGGCTGGGCTTTTCGCACATCATAGTTAACCTTAGAGGCTCTCAGGCATGGTCCAGCAAAACCGTAATTGACCGCCATTTTGGGACTGACAACAGCTACATCTCTAGTCCGGTCAATCCAGATCCTATTCTTATCGAGCAAACCATGATTATCTTTGAGAAGCTTACGGTTGATTTTTGTGGCCTTTTTCAGCTGCGTTCTTATATCGGGGTGGAGATCGGCGCGCACCCCACCAATTCGGATATATGAGGTCGTCATCCTGGCACCAGTTGTCTGCTCGATAATATTCCACAACTCTTCACGAGCCTGAATATAATAGAGAAAAGCGGTAAAAGCACCACACTCCATGGTCATTGCGGCCAGGGCTGTAAGATGGTCGGATATCCTCGAAAGCTCACATAAAATCACTCGGATATATTGGGACCGCTCAGGAGTTTCGATGCCCAGCATCTTCTCCATCGTCATCACATAACCGAGATTGTTGATTAGGGGAGAGACATAGTTGAGTCTGTCCGTGTACGGGAGGAGATTAAAATATGTTTTGTGTTCACATGTCTTTTCGAATCCCCTGTGGAGATACCCCACTTCGACTTCTGAATTGAGGATTTTCTCTCCATCCAACTCCAGCATGATCCGGATTGTCCCATGCATAGCCGGATGAGAGGGCCCCATATTAATAAGGAGGTTTTCTTTGTTGGCTTCTTTTTGCAGTCTAGTCGGCATCTTCATATCTCATAGGGATAATCGGTTGGCGTTTGCGCAGGGGGTAATCTTTGCGCAAAGGATAGCCTTCAAATCCATCATACATAAACAGTCTTCTTAAATCAGGATGACCATTAAAATGGACACCAAACATATCAAAGACTTCTCTCTCCAGCCAGTTGGCATTTCCCCAAAGGGATGTCAAAGAATCCACTTTGAGATCATCCTCGGCAAGTCTAATTTTTATTCTCAGCCGATTTTTATTCGAGATGGAATAAAGATGGTAGACCATCTCAAAACGCAGTTCATCTCCCTTATAATCCACACACGTCAGATCTAAAAGCATCGCAAAGTTATGCGGTGTTTTTTTGAGAAATCTGACGATATCCAGCAGGGATTCTCTTTTTATTCGGATGACATCATCCCCAAATTGCTTAGAAAACTCCGTAATATCGTCCTTGAATTTGACTTTAAGTTCTTCGATTACTTTTTCGATTTCCATCGCCAATCTTGTTGTTGATGTTGAATTTTATCTTGTAGCTTTTCTATAGCATCCAGAATTGTCTCTGGGCGCGGTGGACATCCCGGAATGAACACATCGACCGGGATAATTTTATCGATTCCCTGCACCACCGCATAGGTGTCGTAAATGCCTCCACTAAGAGTACAGGCCCCACAGGCGATTACCCATTTAGGTTCGCACATCTGTTCATAAACTGTTCTAAGCACGGGCGCTTCTTTATGGGAAATTGTACCGACTACAAAAAGCATATCTGATTGGCGAGGAGAAAATGTTGTCATTCCAACGCCAAATCGGTCAAAATCCCAATGAGCGCAGGCAGCAGACATGTATTCCATTCCACAGCATGCGGTAATGAAGGGGTAATGAAAAAGAGAAAATTTTCTTCCCCACCCCATCACATAATTCAGCTTTGTCGTAAAAAAGCCGCCTTTGTATTTTCGATCTTCAGGATAATGATGTCTTGGCTTTATTCTTCCCACTGAAAAGCTCCTTTTTGCCAAGCATAAACAAATCCCACTACGAGGATGAGGACGTAGGCAAACATGATAAGCAGGGCTGAAGAGCCCAATTTCTTAAAAACCAATGCCCAAGGAAAAAAGAATACAACTTCAATATCAAAAAGGAGAAAAAGGAACGCAACAAGATAATATTTAATGGGAACAGGATAAATAGAATCTTGGAGATATGGACTTCCACACTCAAAAGGAGATTCTTTGAGAGGAGTTAATTTCTTTGGCCCAAGAATTTTGTTCACCATAACCATGATGAATCCAATGAGCCCAAAGACAACAAATACTAATGTTATTTCTACCATTTGCGTTTAATAAAGGGATAGATTGTATAAAAATATTTTGAAAGATGCAATCATTTTGACATATTTTTTTATTTTTTTAATAATATTTATATTAGCGTTACTTTTCTCGAGGAAAAAGCTGACAAAGAAGAAGTAAATAAGTTGTTATATAGAAAATATATCACATTTGTTCCAAAATTTTTTGGACGTTTATTTTGGATTTTTTCTTGCGCTGTATTACTCCTTTGTTTGTTTTGCTGCCGTACGGCCAAAGAGAATCTCAATTTCATCCTTATCACACTGGATACACAGAGGGCCGACTTTATCAGTGCTTACAAAACACAGAATGCCTCTACGCCAAATATCGATTCTTTGGCGCAGCAGGGAACACGATACGAAAACTGTTTCAGCCTTATCCCCATAACGCTCCCTTCGCACGCATCCCTTTTTTTTTCTGAACCTCCGCACGAAATAAAGAACTACAACAATGGGCAAATCATAGCAGAGAGAAAAAAACATCCTTCTTTTCCAGAAATGTTTCAGAAAAATGGATACCAGACATCCGCCTTCATTTCTCTGGGTGTCCTAAAATCTCAATTTGGTCTCGCTAAGGGTTTTGACGTTTATTTTGACGAGTTCCCCAAAAATAGATGGTATCTGAATGCGGGAGAAGTCAACGAGCGCGTATTCCGTTGGCTGGACAGTAAAGAAGAGAAAAAATTTTTCATGTGGGTGCACTATTCAGATCCCCACGATCCCTATTATCCACCAGGAATGCCTGCAGAGTTGACAGTATCTCTCAATGACAAAGTACTGGGAACATACAACCTGGGAAAACTTGAAAATAACGAAATCGAACTCCATCTCAAATCCGGCAATAATGTAGTCACATTCAACATAAACAATGACTATATGGAAGACCCGGACAGATTTGCGGCCAGATTGGATACACTCGATTTTTCAGTTCCTCCAGATGATAAGAATATAAACATCGATCCGTATTTGGGTTGGGAGACCCGGAAGGATAGTAACACTTTCTACTTCAGAAAAAACGCAAAAATTGCCCTGTTCAATCGTTCTTCACCCCGGCAAATCAAGATGAAATTCCGAGGAAAATCCTACCATACCTTAGAGAGATGGCGGGAATTGTACAGGAATGAAGTCGAGTACATGGATCACGAATTCGGAAAACTTCTGGCCAAACTCAAAGATCTCGACCTTTTGGATAAAACCCATATTCTGGTCGTCGGGGACCATGGCGAAGGTTTGGGAGAATACAACACGGCCTACGGCGATGCGCATTTTGGACATATCCATTTCCTCCAGAATGTCTATATGAAAGTTCCTCTCATTATCTACAACCCTCTCCGTTCAAAAAGGAATACTACGGTTGACGAATACGTCACGCTTCTTGACATAGCCCCAACAGTCATGGACATAGTCAAATTTAGAAATACACCTGATTATTTGGGAAGAAACCTCAATAAATTGAAAAGGGAATCGCAGGACGTTATTTTCCAAGAAACGTACAAGCCAGAAGCGATGAAGGATAAGTTTGCCCTTTTACAATATCCCTGGCACCTGATTTTCACCCCTGGAGATCAAAACTATGAACTCTATGATCTCGAAAACGATTTTGATGAGAAAATAAATGTCTATTCCGAAGAAGAACAGTCAGCCAAAATGTCAAATCTCGAAAATAAATTAAATGAATTCTCTCGAAATATTTTGCAAAACAAAGAAGAAGTAAAGATCGGAAAAGACGTGGAAGAAATGCTCAAGGCCCTTGGCTACATCAAATAAGATGGGGCCTCTAAGTGTTGAGCATATGGATGGCTTCACCTTTTGCCTTGAGGGCAGCCTCCATCACGGCTTCGGAGAGAGTTGGATGAATATGGATCACAGAAGAAAGGTCGGACAGTTTGAGCCTTTTCTGAATGGCTAATGTGACTTCCATGACAATTTCACTTGCATGTGGAGAAAGGATTTGTGCGCCTAATATCCGTTCTTCAGAGTCACTTAAGATTTTGACCATTCCGTCCAGCTTTCCCATTGTCAAGGCCCGGCTGTTTGCCTGGAGAGTAAAAAGCCCCGTAAAAACAGAGAGGCCTTTGTTTTTGGCTTCCGACTCCGTAATCCCAACCCAGGCAAATTCGGGTTCGGTAAACACGGCAGAGGGCAGCGCATTGTCTTTTTTAGCTCTTGTTTGTCCACAAGCATTTTCAACAGCAAAAATTCCTTCATGGGACGCTTTGTGGGCCAGCAATTTCCCCCCAATGAGATCCCCAATGGCATAAATTCCAGGAATCCCTGTCTCAAGCTTAAAATCGACCTTTAAAAATCCAAAAGGATCAAAAATCAGTCTTGCATCTTTCTCCCTGAATTCTTCAGAATTCGGAGTCCTCCCTGTAGCAAGAAGCACTTTGTCGGCCGCAAAAGAAAACCGGGATGACGTCTTCAGATTTATCCCTTCCAGTTCGACAATCCCATTTTTCAGATCTTTTTTTTCAATTTTCATCTGCGTATAGATTTTGAGTCCTTGGGCCTTTAAGAGCCTTTCCAGTCGCACGGCCATATCACGATCGATCCCCGGCAGAACATTTTTTTCAATTTCCAGGATGGTCACATCACAACCCATTCGATGAAAAATCGTCCCCATCTCCAGCCCTATGGCTCCAGCTCCAACAATCAACAGACGTTGAGGCAGCTCATTCAACCCAAGGGCTTCTTTACTGGTGACAATTTTTTTCCCATCTGGTTGGAGGAATGGCAAACCGGCTGATTCACTTCCTGTCGCCAGAATTATCTTATCAGGGAAAATTCTCATTTCTTCCTTGGATTGGACGGCCACTTCTTTCTCTGATTTTAAACTGGCTTCACCACGTAAAATCTGCACACCATTTTTCTTCAAGAGAAATTCAATGCCCTTAACAAGCCTTTCCACGCTGTTCCTTTTTCCTTCTTGAACCTTGGACCAATTCAACCGTATCTGCTCAATAGGCCCCTCAATATTTGTTTGACCCTTGAGTTCCCTGAGCATTTGAGTTTGATGAAGAAGATATTTTGTAGGGATACACCCATGGTTCAAACAAGTTCCCCCAATCAGATCTTTTTCAATAAGCAAGACTTTTTTCTTGAGTTGAGCGCCGCGAATGGCCGCAACATAACCACCAGGTCCGCCTCCTAAAATTGCAATATCACATTTTTCGTCCATTGTTCGCTACTCTCCTTAATGGTGGCCGTATTATATCCTTTCCCACCTGTATAGAAAAGACCCCCTTCAAATCCATCGTGGCCATGGAAAAGCTTGCTGTTTTTCATTTATTCTTGACAGGTGAGAATAAAAAAGTCATAAATAACAAGACTGGCTATAAATTGAGGAGCAGCAGGCTGAGAGGCATTTTCTATAAAAAATATTTTGTTTTTGTTCTGTGTCTATTTTTTTCCTTTTTAAATTCCTCTTTATTAGCAAATAATTTTGGCACAATTTGGGGTACATGCAAGGATTTTGAGGAAAATCCTCTACCTCAGGTCCTTATCCAATTGAGACATCAACAGTATGAATGGCAGCAATCCATTCAATCCGATGAAAATGGGGCCTTCCATATAACCGGACTCCAACCAGGAAGATACTCCATTCGATTTGATAAAGAAAACCTCCAGCCTCAGATCCTTGAAAATATACTTTTGGATCCATCTCAGACACTTTTTGTGTCTGTTGTCCTTTCAACATCTTCGGACAATTTGAATGAATCCGTTATATCCACCATCGATTATACGGACAATGTGTTTCAGACAATTTTGAACGAAACTCAAATCCATTCGACGCCATCAGCTCACAATGTCTGGTCTCTTATCGAAAACCAGGATCTCTCCGCGACGACCAATCGTATCGATGTTGGAGGTCTTTGGGGAGATCGCCCCGCTCTATTCGGTTCGCGTGGAAACAGCTCTTGGACTCAGAATGTTTACTTGCTCAATGGAATGGATGTGACCGATCCATTTTTGTCAGGAATACCCCTCTTTTACCCGGATTTTTTCAGTTTTCAGTACTCCCAACTCACCAACGCTGGTCATCCGCCTTATGCGCTGTCACCAGGAGGACATTTTAATCTTATAACAAGGGAAGAATCATCTAAACTCACTGGAAGTCTTTGCACATTTTTTATCCCAAAAAAATTCCGGAGTACGAATATCATCCCTCGTGTGGAACGGGAAGGGATTTTCGAAAGCAACATGTTTGATTATTTTACAGATGGAAACATCCGTATTTCCGGACCAATCGTTCCGGGAAAATTGGATTTCTCGACATCTGCCTCGGTCTATAGCATAGGGAGAGACTTGGCCGAGTTCGAGACAACAGATGAAAGCTCTGTGGTCACAGGTTTATTCAGCTTAAAATACCAGATGGCCAACAGCTATTTTCGTTTTCTTTGGACTGGACAGACTATATCTTCCCCTACCTTTGGGGCCGGCCGAGACATTCCTTTTTCTTCGACAACCGATAAAAAAAATTTATTCCATGTCCTCCAGCTGTTTTGGAACGGCCATTTTGGAACAAATCATATCCTTCAGGCAGGTCTTAGCTTTGCTTATGGAGATCAACGGTCTAGTTTCCAGGAAAACCTATCCTCAGATTACACAGCAGATATATTCACACATGTACCCAGCGGCATTGCCCCTTTTCAAACCGACAGCACTCGGCAAACGATGAGTTTTAAACTCCGCGGGCAATCTCTACTACCCACCATTTTTGGTGCCATGCATAAACTGCAGTATGGTCTACAGCTCAAATATGCCACAGCTTCCACGCTTTTCGATATTCAAAACAACAGGCATCTTTATACATTCAATAACCACCCTCTTCAAGTCGCTCTATTCAACACTCCAGTTCATCACTATGAAACGTCCTATCATTTAAACTTTTTTCTCCAGGAAGCATGGACTTTTTCTAATTTAGTTTCTCTGTATTTCGGATTCAATATCGCCATGAGTAGAGGTTGGTTCCCCGACACACCGGCCACCGCCGGATTAAAATACAACATAGACTGGCTCAATCTTTCTCCTCGATTTGGTCTTACAATTCCTCTGACTGAAACAAAGACTTCCGTTATTAAATTCTCTGCGGCACGATACTTTCATACTCTCCCCCTTAACTATCTCACATATGGAAATCGCGATGCTCTTGGTACAGAAATCTATGCTTGGAATGATGCATCTTCAGACAACATCTTTCAACCCGAGGAAATGGGAAACCTTCTTAGGAGGGAAGGCCCTTTATTTTCTCAGATCGATCCGGATCTCAAACGGCCGTTTACCGATGAACTTGCTCTTGCCTACGTCAATTCTTTTGGTCCCGGTTGGATCCTTACTCTTTCAGGATTTTATCGCAGGACAAAGGACCTCGTCGAAACAATCAATACTGGAGTTCCAGACACATCGTACGAAGAGGTGGAAATCCAAGATGTTGGAGATGACAGGATTCCCGATACACACGATGATCTGACTTTTACTGTTTATAACCAGATAGCAGAGAGCTTGGGGCAGGATTATTATTTGCTCACAAATGCCGATTCAAATAACAGGAAGTCCTATTATTATGGGCTTGACCTGACCCTATTAAAAAAATATGGAGATCACTTCACATTCTTCCTTTCTCTGACAGCTGTCAATGCAATTAGTTCGACTAATCCAGGAAATTCAGAATGGGAAAATGATGACGGAGTTGTCGGAAAGCTTTATGACAATCCGAATACATTAATCAATTCAGAAGGAAATCCGCGATTTGACAGAGGTTATACGGGAAGGCTAGGACTGATCTATCTGGCACCTCTGGGAATCAAATTATCCGGAATCATAAAATACTATGATGGCCAGCCATTCGCGAGAAAAATTATCGTCACGGGAATGAATCAAGGCCCCTTTTATATCCAGGCACATCCCCGGGGAAAAGCAAGATACGAATATAACAGGACCATTGATATAAGAATTGAAAAAACGTTCAACATCGGAGAATCAAGACTGCGGATCATCCTCGATGGTTTTAATATGACGAATAGATCTCTTGCAACGGAAGAGAATGAATGGACAAGCCTTGAATTCCCTCTCCGCTATGCAACAGAAATCCAATCCCCGCGTGTCTTTCGTTTAGGATTGGCCTATGAATTTTAAATTTGAAAAAAACATTCTTTATCCTTTCCTTATTCTCCTTCTAGTCTCTTTAAATCTCACCACAAAGGCTTTTGCCCAAGAGATTTTCATCTTCAGGCCAAAACCAGAAAAAAACAGCCTGAGCTTGGGAAAAAAAATAACCGTTCATGGAGAATTTTTTGGACATCTCCAGTCTCCAAGTACTTTTCCTAGTTTCAATGACAGGTCCGGATCCATAGACCGTTGGAACTTTGGCTTCCAGAACACTATTTATTTTACGCCAACGACACGATTTCTCGCGCAACTTGTCACCCATGATGACGGCAACCGGAGAACAAAGTTTGACTGGCATTTTTCCATCAGGCAGACAGTTTTCGATAATCTTGTACTGTACATCGGGCATGACAGCAACCATGATTCTGATCATAAAAGTCAACGGGATTTAGGCGCCTATTTTCTCAACCGTAATTATATCGGCTTGGGGATTCCATTCGAAACAGGAAACCTCTATATCGAACCTTTTACTTGGTTCCTTCATAATACCAATCAGAGGAGCTATCTCGATATGTCCGGAGAGAGGGTGAAACAGGAATATGGGATAAGGCTGGGATACTGGTTCGAAAATGGCATTGGTTTACACGGTCAGATTTTTGCACAGACTAATGAACTGTTTGCATCAGGCCAGACCTATTTGGCGACCCTGTTTATCCGCACCCGGATTTTTAAATCCTTAGAGATATCCATAGGCTCAAGCATCTGGAAGGATATCCGGCTAAGCCAGCTTGGAAACAAAGATAAATTCTATAAATTCATGTGGGGAATTGTGGTCCCCTTCTGAGTATCTTGACAACAAAAGGATGTTGTGTTCAAATTTTGTCTATTCATGGCAAATGTGATAGGTAAATCAACTTGATGAGAGTCATGCAGAAATGCATTTGAAAACAATTGGGATTTTAGTTTTTCTCCTATTTGGATTGTCCATTCTTCCTTTTTATGCACAATCCATTGTTGACAAAGACTGCCTCAAATGCCATGAAAAGCCTGAAATCTCTCAAACTCTTAAAAATGGGAGTAGACGTTCTCTTTACGTCGATCCATCCAAATGGGCTCAGGATGTTCATTTTAATATCGGGATGACCTGTGTGGACTGTCATGTCCAGGCGACACCTTCTCTCCACTTTAGAGAGGGTTTTAAAAAAGTAAACTGCGCAAGCTGCCATCCAGAAGAAGAGGAGGAGTATACAAAAAACATACATTTTGAATACAGAGATGTGACACCGGGAAAAACTCTCCCTTTGTGTTATGACTGTCATACCAAACATTTTGTTCTCCTACACGATCATCCAGAATCTTCTGTTCATGAAACCAACATTGGCAAGACATGTACTATCTGCCATCCCGAAGTGAGCGTCAAAGGAATTTTCAAAGGGACATCTCTTGGAAAAATTTCTGGACACCGCAAGGGTGATTTATCTCAAAAATTCGACATGAATATTTGCATCTCTTGTCATTATGGAGATTCTGCGCACGGGACCAAGCGCGATTATAAGGAATACTGTTCTCGCTGCCATGATGTCAGCAAAAAAGGAGGTAAAATTTTAGGCCCCATTCACCTCGATTCCGTTCGGTGGGCGGGATTCAATTTTGTAGGGAGTGGTTTGGTCATTTTTTCACTTCTTGGTCTAGGTATGTTTATCGTTAATAAGAAACGTAAAAAGTTCATTCAGAAAATGATCGTCTGGGTAAACACTCAAAAGATTCATGAGGAATCCAAGGAAAAGAGCGATGAAAAGCTCGAATAAAAGATTAGCGATGCTCTTTGACCTGCGCAAATGCATAGGTTGTATGGCCTGTGCAATAGCCTGCAAAAGCGAGAACGATGTTCCCTTGGGTGTTTGGAGGAGCTGGGTGAAAAAAATCGAAAAGGGCCGATTCCCCGACACAAGAGAGTATTTCCTCCCCATCGTCTGCAACAACTGCGAAAAGCCCATCTGTGTGACTGTCTGTCCAGTCAACGCTGGAATCATACGTCCGGATGGAATCGTCTATATTGATCCACACAGATGCATCGGATGCCGATACTGTATGGCGTCCTGCCCTTATGGAGTCCGCTACATTCACCCGAAGAAAAAAATTGCGGAAAAATGTTTTTGGTGTCATCACCGTGTGGATGCAGGACTGGAGCCAGCCTGTTCATTAGCCTGTCCCACAGGAGCTATCTTATTCGGAGACAGAAACGATCCTCATAGCGATATCTCTAAAGCCATCGCAAAAAATGCTGTTCAAGTGATCAAACCTGAGATGGGCACGTCTCCTCACACATTTTACATCGACTTGGATATCGACACTGTCGAAGCAAAGAAGGAAAAAGAAGACTAAGAGAGATTAACGTGGAAAGTCAAATTCTATACAACACATTCCAGCAGGAAGCTTTCGGAATTTTTATCGCAATCTATTTTTACCTCACAGGTTTAAGTGCTGAATCATTCATCCTTTCGACTCTGGCTTGCTGCTTTGGTATGGAAAAATTTAAACCCATCGCCCGGATAGGCGTTGTTCTCGCAACAACTCTTCTTATCGTTGCTCCTCTCTTTCTCCTTTTGCACATTGGCCAGCCACAAAGAGCCTGGCATCTTTTTACCTATCTTAACATGTCATCCCCTATCACATGGGGTACATTCCTCCTTATACTTTACCCGATTAACTGTCTCATTTATGCCTATTTTATGTTCAAGGAGAAGAACAAGCCGACAAGAATTTTTGGATTTATAGGTATTCCTCTAGCGATTCTCGTTCATGGTTACACAGGCTTTATTTTGGCCTTTGGGAAAGCTCGAGCTCTCTGGAATACGGCATTGATGCCCATTCTATTTCTTGCCTCAGCCATTGTTTCCGGGATCGCTTTAATGATATTGGTCTACAGCATCAAAGAATCTTTCTTTTCTAAATCTAAATCAATAAACAAGGATCTAGTTTTCAGTATGGGAAAACTGCTGGCATGGGCAATCGTACTTGATCTGTTTCTTGTTGGCTGCGATCTCATCGTGCTGTCCATTTCTCATTCAGATGCACAAGCGGCCGCTCATCTGATCCTTTTTGGACAGTTCAGCCTCATGTTTTTGCTCATAGAAAATTTCCTCGGAAAAATTGTTCCGCTTTTTCTGCTTTTTATCCCAAGGTTCAGAACAAAAACCACAGTCATTATCGCATCAATTCTTGTTTTTATTGGAATCTTTTTTATGAGATATGTAGTCGTTTTGGGCGGAGAGTTTATCCCGCTCATATAAAGGCAACCTGTATGTATAAAGTCAATTATTCGAGACGACGGTTCATGAAGACCGGCTTAGCCTGTCTAGCCGGTACAGCCTTTGATGGAAAAGCTCTTCAAGAGTATTCATCAACTCAATCCAGACAAGCGGTCTCCCGAACGTCTTTAAAAAACCTTCGTGTTTTTCCAACAACTTGTGGTTTATGTGCGGCAGGATGCGGCATCTTAGCGTACTTAAATGGAGATCGCTGTGTCCAGATTTTAGGAAATCCCGATCATCCGGTTAACAAGGGAGGAATTTGTGCAAGGGGAATTGCCGGATTAAATCTGGTCTATGATCCGGAAAGACTGCTTTTTCCAATGAAAAGAATCGGGCAAAGAGGAGAAGGCTACTGGGCAAGGATCACATGGGATGAGGCTCATGAGATGATGATCTCCCATATTCGCCAATTGAATGGGGGGAGTCAAAACTCCAGGTTTGTTTTGGACCTGGGACAATTCGATCCTCTCCTAGATCGTTTTATCCGGACTATAGCGAATTCGTCTATTTTAAATCGCTCCACTCTAAACAGAAAAAATGAAGAACTTTCCTTTAGACAAATGACGGAGTCGCCTTCTCTTCTTCCGGATTTCAGCAGAAGTCGAACCATCCTCAATTTTGGCGCCAATCCCTTTGCGCATCACGACCAATTTATCGGTGTGGCTGGCAGCCTGATAAAAGCTCAAACGGAAAAAGGAGCAAAACTTATCAGCTTTGATGTCCGCATGTCGGAGACAGCCGCAAAAAGTCATCTGTGGATTCCTGTAAAATCCGGGACCGATGGAATAGTGGCCCTGGCTATGGCTCACACAATACTCAAAAATAATCTTACAGACTCAGATTTTATAACCAGAAGAACAAACACATCTCTACCAAATTTAAAAGCTCATCTTTCGGATTACCCTCCTTCAAGGGCTGAAAAAGAAAGTGGTATCGAAGCTTCTGTCATCGAAAAAATTGCCGTTGAATTCGCTACTCAGAAACCCTCCATTGCCGTAGCTGGTGGAGGTGTTGCAGACCAACAGCAAGGGGTCGGGAGTATCAGCAGCATTCTTCTCTTGAATTGGTTGGTTGGGAATCTGGAAAAAGAAGGAGGACTTTTTTTCCCCCGTACACCCCAGACAATATTTCCCCATACTTTTGGAACTCAAAATACAGAATACCTTAATGGGATCATAGATGTGCTCCATTCAGATACACCGCCTCATATTTATTTAACCTATAAAACTAATCCTGTGTTTGACGAATCTCACAATCGCGTTGTCCAGCAGTTCTTCAAGGATAAAACAAAAGTGAACTTTTTAGTTGTTATGGACACACACATGACAGAAACAGCCATGTTGGCCGATCTTGTACTTCCGGCCGCTACCTATCTCGAAAGTTGGGGACTAGATTACGCTCCTTCTCTGGATCAAAGAGCTGTTCTTAACTTAAGACAACCGGTTGTCTCTCTTCAAAGCCCAGCTAAAATATTACGATCTCCTGATTTCGAAGTGGGCAAAGTCATAAATCCAACTTTTCTTCCTCTGGGAGAAGCCAAAGAAGTCGGCAATGTCTGTATCGAATGGGCAAGGAGGATAGGCGGAAAGATTCGCACGAGCTTTTCCTTCAAAAATACTTTTGAATTTTATTCTCAAAAAGTTGAACAAATGTTTGGCCCCACAGATTCCGGAGGATTCAAATCTCTCATAAAAACAGGTTTCTGGAGCGAGGAATCCAACACCCGAACTTTGAAGCCGGCTCCAGAAAAAATTCATCCTGCCAAGATCAACATCAATCCTGTTCTATTCAGTAAAATCTCTGAATCAACAATAAAGAAAAAAAAGTCAGAGTTTTTTCTCACAACCTATCGAACCGGATTTTTTGCCCATGAAACCCAAAACTCTAAATGGCTCAGGGAAATCGCACATGACAATCCTTTATGGATAAACAGACGTGCGGCCGAAGAACTCGGTATACACAACGGAGACCAGCTGCGCATCTCCTCTTTGGACGTTTCGCTTGTCACAAGGGCTTTAGTGACAGATAGAATCCATCCAGAATCTGTGGCACTTGCTCAAGGATTTGGACACACAGCTATCGGCCGTACAGCAAAAGCAGAAAAATTTAAAAGCAGTGACCGAGATACATCCCTTCTGTGGTGGAAAAAAGAAGGAAAGGGGATAAATCCGAATGAACTCATAAAGGGTTTTCGTGATCCCATAAGTGGTGTTTTTTCCTCAAAAGACACTTTAGTATCGATTGAAAAAATATAATGGAAGTATGAAGTCATGACAAAAAAAATCATATCACTTCTGAGCACTGTTTTTCTTTTAAGTATGACTATTTTCCCCTATGAAGCAGAAGAGCCTGTGTTGAATGGTTCTATTAAGAGGCTAACGTATTCAGGTAATAATTCCGTGCATTTTCCATGCCTGAGCGATTTGGGAGATATCGTTATCTATATCCTGGAAACAGAAGAAGCCGATGGATTCACCAAGAGCATTCAAATCTTGAATGTCGAAACAGGAGAAAAAAGCGAATTGTTCCGGAGCGGAACAAAATCCGCACCCCCGCCTTTTAGTGATTGTCTTCTTTATGTCGGCACTAAACCGCCAATAATCAGTGGAAACGGGCAGATGGCCGTTTTTTCTCTGAGCCTTGGCGCACCAGCCGAAATTCCGGATCACTATTTGGCCGTAGTCCATATTGACGGCAGTTCGTTCAAACTCTTTTCTTTTCCCATCGAAACCCTTGAGTCAAAAGACTTGAAACCCTATGAATTCGTAGATACAGACTGGGAAAGACTGTCCTATTATGCAGTAAACAGCGATGGCAGCAGGATTGCCTGTGTCGTCAAAGGATTTTTTGGACCCAGAAAATACGGAAATCCAAGTGGAATAATAGGACTCGACATGAAAACTGAAAAACAGCACACCCTTTTAGCTCCTGATTTTGTGGATGAAGAGTGGATCTGGCCAGACTCTCCCAAACGTCCGCTTACCGGAGGAGGATGGGGATTTGGATTGAGTGGAAACGGACAAAAAATAATTTTTGGTGCACAATCCTCCCCAGACAAGACCGATTATGACCTCTACTTAATGGATTGGACGGGAAATAATCTGACCAAGATCACCGACTTCAGAGACCGCTGGTTCAGCTTGGCCGATATCAGTCACGATGGCCGTTTGATACTGTTTTACTACACCGGACAAAAGAAACAGGCTATTGGTTCATATCTACTCCAAGAGGGCAGTGAGGACATCAAATTTCTTCGAAACTCCTCAGGTTCTCGTATTGAATTTTTCGACCTTTCCGGAAATGGAAATTATATTGCCTTTCTTCAAGGATATTCCGGCAAAATATTTGATACTCAAACAGGATTGGCCTATACGGTCTTTGACGAAAACACGGATGGATACGCTCAAGGAATCTCACCAATGGACTTTCCAAGATTCCCATCATTCTGGTGCCCAAAAATTTTTAACCAAGCTGGAGATCGCGTACTGCTTATTGGGTTTCCTTCAGGGAGAATATCTCCAGAAATTTACATGCTCTATCTCAACAAAGAGGAAAATAGAAACTAGAAAAAGCCTAGGAAAATGCCAAAAACAAAGTTTAAGCGTCCTTTTTGGATTTTGGTGAGTTTTTTCATCTTGATCATTTTTGCCGGAGGCAGCTATATCATCCTCTCTCTTACACGGTACACGGATCGGCATGAGAGGTCCTGCAAACAATGCCATCCCCAAATTTTTCAGCTCTGGAAAGATTCCAAAGGACATCCCTCCAAAGAAACAAGCTGCTTTAGCTGTCATTCCTCTAGTCATCTTGTGGTCCCTCCAGAATATCTCGCCGATGACGATCTCACGTCGGAACAATGCCTGGCCTGTCATGAAGATGTGCTTGATTTTGGATACACCGTTAAAAAGAAAATCATTAAATTCAACCATCGCCAGCATATTCATGAAGGACAAATGTGTGTGGACTGCCATCGATCTGCTGGGCATGAATACTATACCGACGGCACAAATCGACCCACAATTTTAGAATGTCAAGACTGTCATTTAAGGGAATTCGAGGGGCTGCCAAGAAATCAAAAGTGTTTAAATTGCCATGATGTTCTTTTGACACGTGGAAAAAATGATTAAGACAATCGACATTTTTATCATTTTTTTGACTTTTGGAGTTTTTATCTGGGGAGTCCGGCGGCGTATGCGGTTGTGGACGGTGGGGACAAAGGAAAATCGATCCGGTCAAATCAAAGACAGACTCAAAATCCTTTTTATCGAAGGGATTGTTCACCAGAGGATATTACAGGAAAAGTATCCTGGATTTCTCCATCTTTTTATTTTCATTGGATTCCTCCTGCCTCTGATGGTCAGCGTTGTCACTCAGGTCATGTTTTCTTTTCCACTTATTCTGGCACAAATTCTCTCTTTTCTTTTAGACCTTGTGGGCTTTCTGGCAATTATTGCCATTGTTCTTTTTCTTCACAGAAGATATGTCAGCCGCCCTACAAGGCTGGATAACCGACCAGAAGATCTGACTGTTCTCCTTCTTATCCTGGCCATTCTGATAACCGGATTGCTTATGGAAAGTCTTAAGCTGACAGTGATAGGTCAAGATGTCACGGCATGGGCCCCCCTAGGGCGTATCGTTTCCAGTTTCGTCCAGATATTTGATCTACAAACAGAGACACAAAGCCTCCTGGCGGAAATCATGTTCCGAATTCATTTTTACCTTGTGCTCAGCACAATCGCCTACATTCCCTTCTCAAAAATGTTTCACATAATCAGTTCCCCGTTGAACATGTTTTTTCGCAGTTTCGAAGATAAAGGGACCCTTTCTTTTATCGATCTGGAAGATGAAAAGGCTGAAACGTTTGGTGTCGCCAAGCTGGAAGAATTCACTTGGAAACAGCTGCTCGATCTGGATGCGTGCACAAGGTGCGGCCGGTGTCAAGATCACTGTCCCGCTTTTCTGACAGATAAGCCCCTGTCTCCCAAAAAGTTGATTCAAGACTTAAAAGACCATATGCACAAACGAGCACCTCAAATTCTTCAGTCCAGAGAAAAAGAACAAAAAAACGAAGTCCAAATCGATCTGATGAAAGACGTTATAGACGAAGATACGCTCTGGGCATGCACAACATGCCGTTCCTGTATGGACCACTGTCCTGTCTATGTCGAACACACTGATAAAATCATCGATATGAGGCGGTACCAAGTCCTTATGGAAAGCAAGTTCCCGGAGGAGTTAACCGCTGCTTTTAAAGGCCTTGAAAGAAATTCCAATCCATGGGGTTTGGGACATGACACCCGAGCCGATTGGATCCATGAATTGAATATCCCCATTATGAAAGATTGCCAAGAAGAAGATTTCGACTTATTGTTTTTTGTCGGATGCATCCGCTCTTATGATGACCGCAACAAAAAAGCTGCAATAGCGATGGCTAAAATTCTGAATTATCTTGGCCTCAAGTTTGCAATCCTTGGGATGGAAGAAGGATGCTGCGGAGATCCGGCCAGACGTGTCGGCAATGAATATCTTTATCAGATCCTTGCTCAAACAAATATAGAGACTTTTCAGAAGTACAAAATAAAAAAGATTCTTACCACATGTCCCCATTGTTACAACACACTCAAAAACGAATATCCTCAACTTGGTTTTCACGCCGAAGTGAACCATCATTCCACTTTTCTCAAAGACCAGATCAAAAAAGGCAAGCTCCCGCTCAATTCGCCCCTGAACAAAAAACTGACCTACCATGATCCATGTTACCTCGGCCGATATGGAGAAATTTTTGAATCACCAAGGGAGATTCTCCATTCCATCCCCTCTCTTCAGCTTGAAGAAATGTTTAGGTCAAAAAGGGACTCTCTGTGCTGTGGAGCAGGAGGAGGGTGGATGTGGATGGACGAAAAAATCGGGAAACGTATCAATATCCGGCGGCTAGAAGATGCCCTTGAAACAGATCCTGATTGGATTGCCACAGCCTGTCCTTTTTGTGTGACAATGTTCGATGATGCTATTAAAAGCATAGACCGGGAAAACGATCTAAAGATCTGGGATATTGCAGAACTAGTTGCCCTCGCTCTATTCGGAGATACAAACTTAAGTCAATAACTTCTGGAAAGCTCTGGCAGCTCTATCGACATCCTTATCGTCAACATCTTTGTGGCACACAAACCGAATACCCCCTGTGGTAGCCAATGCCAAAACTTTTTCATCTCTGAGTCTAAGCAAAAATTCCTGAATGGTATATCCAGGATGATCGAATCCAAAAATAATGATATTTGTTTCAACATGGTTTGGATCGAGTGTTATTCCGGGAAATTCTGCAATTATATCGGCCAATCTCCGCGCACGTGTATTGTCTTCATACAGCCTGTCCCTCATTTCCGCAAGAGCCACAATACCAGGTGCAGCAATAACCCCCACCTGGCGCATGCCACCACCGAGAGCTTTCCTGAGTCTACGGCCGTAGTCAATAATATCCTTAG
Organism: uncultured Eubacteriales bacterium; assembly: GCA_964633715.1. GTDB lineage: Bacteria > Acidobacteriota > Aminicenantia > Aminicenantales > Aminicenantaceae > JAUWVG01. The sequence continues at coordinate 725 of CAZWHQ010000004.1, read as the reverse complement.
GTCCGAGGAGAAGCGAGCCAACAGGAGCAGAGAGCCCCTTGGACAAGCAGAACATGATCGAATCCCCAATCGCTGCATAGTCTTTGACCGAAACGCCTGAGGCCGCACAGGCATTAAAAACACGCGCACCATCGAGATGAATCTTGAGGTCGTGCCGGTCTGCAATATCACGGAGGGCTTTCAGGTTATCCATTGGGACAACGGCTCCACTCCAGTTGTTGTGCGTATTCTCCACGCAGATAAGAGATGTTCGTGGGATATGCACAGAAGGCTTCTTGATGCTCTGTTCCACGACATCTGGAGGCATGGCCCCTCTATCAGAAGGGATCGGGCGTGGAGTGACTCTGGAGATAAATGTCATGTGTGTGGATTCCATGTTGTAAATATGAGAGCGGGACTCAACGATAGCTTCATCCAGTTCTTGTGTCCAGACCTTTACAGCAATGGAATTGGCCATGGTGCCTGTCGGACAAAATAAACCCGATTCTTTCCCAACAATGTCTGCGGCCATTTCCTCAAGTTTTTGTACAGTGGGGTCATCACCGAGGACATCATCCCCCACAATAGCCTCAGCCATGGCCTGTCTCATCTTTTCTGTTGGATGTGTAACTGTATCGCTGCGAAAATCTGAAAATTCGCCCATAAGAAGCCCTCCTTTCTGTTATCCGAGATGATTATTAGGTAGAGAAGCAGGATCACTCCTACTTCCCCCCGATTCCAACCCA
>CAZWHQ010000003.1:0-126519 GCA_964633715.1 uncultured Eubacteriales bacterium | reverse complement strand
CTGTCCCCAATTAATGTCCCCAATTCATTATCTCAAGGCCTGGGGCCAATTCTTGCTTTTTTTAGCCCAGAGAATTACAATGCAGCAGAATACAGAATCTTCTTTTTTGAGGAAGACCATGAATAAACTCGATGCCATTTTTTATCCAAAATCAATTGCGATTATCGGAGCCTCACGGAAACCTGGAAGCGTAGGGCATTCACTTCTGGCTAACTTGATCGACAGCCGTTTCCAGGGTATTGTCTACCCCGTCAATCCCCAAGCTAAAGGCATATTGGGAATCAAATGTTACCCTAATGTAATCGAAATTCCAGATGTAGTGGATTTGGCCGTAATCATCGTTCCGGTTCAATTTGTCCCTGAAGTCTTGGAAGAATGTGGAAAGAAAGGGATTAAGGGTGTGATCATCATCACCGCTGGATTTAAAGAGATAGGCGGCGATGGCATCGAGGCCGAAAATAATGTCACCAAGATCTGCAAAAAATACGGGATCTCACTTGTCGGACCCAACTGTTTGGGTGTGATGAACACGTCTCCTCAATCATCCATGAATGCCACCTTTGGAACCCAGATGCCCAGAGAGGGAAATATTGCCTTTATGTCGCAGAGTGGGGCCCTCTGTGTCGCTGTTCTGGATTATGCTAAAGAGGCTAATGTTGGATTTTCTATGTTTATCAGTATGGGAAATAAGGCAGGTGTCAACGAAAATGAGCTCCTGCTCTATCTGAAAGAAGCCAAAAACACTGATGTCATTCTGATGTACCTTGAAGATCTTGTGAATGGCAGAGAATTTATGTCCATAGCCAGAGAGATCACCAGCCACCCAACAAATCCCAAGCCGATTATCGCTCTAAAGGCTGGACGGACACTTCTTGGAGCTAAGGCTGCTTCCTCCCATACCGGATCTCTGGCAGGTTCGGACAAGGTCTATGATGCCATCTTCGAACAGTGCGGTGTGCTTCGGGGCAACTCGCTCGAAGAAGTCTTTGACATCGTAAAAGCCTTTTCCAGTCAACCCAAACCCCAGGGAAGTAATGTTGTGATTATAACGAATTCCGGAGGGCCTGGGATTTTAGCGACAGACGCTCTCATCCAGAATGGACTGGATATCGCTCCTTTTTCACCAAATTTAAAAAAGAAGCTCCGAACAATCTTGCCGCCGACGGCCAATATTAACAATCCCATTGATCTTATCGCAGAGGCCCAACATGAACTTTATGAAGCGGCTCTGCGTGAAACACTCACTCAAAAAAACATCCATTCCGCTCTTATAATTCTCACCCCTACAGCCTTCACAAATGTAGAGAAAATTGCAAAAACAATAGTCGAGGCAGCCAGAACCTACCGCAAACCTATCCTCTGCTGTTTTCTTGGAATCTATGATGTGACAGGAGGTATCGATATCCTTGAAGAAAACGGGATCCCGACTTACAGATTTCCCGAATCCGCCGCACGCGTCCTGTCGGAAATGACAAAATTTACAGCATGGCTCAGTCGGCCCAAAACAGAGGTTAAAAAATTTAAAGTCAACAAATCTAAAGCGAAAGAGATTTTTGATTCGGTCAAAAAAGCCGGCCGATCTTTCCTTTTCGAACAGGAAGCCTATGATGTACTGAAAGCGTATAAATTCCCTGTGATCCGTTCTCAAATTGCTACAAGTGAAAAGGAAGCACAGGAGGCCGCCCAAAACATCGGTTTTCCTGTTGTTCTTAAAATCATCTCTCCCGACATTCTCCATAAAATAGACTTTGGTGGGGTTGAACTCAACCTGCAAAACAAAATTGAAGTCAAGACAGCCTATCAGAACATCATCAAAAATGTCCGGAAAAGAAGACCAAAGGCGAAAATTGTTGGAGTGATCGTTGAAGAAATGGCCGGACAGGGAAAAGAAGTCATCTTAGGCATGAACAGAGATCCCCAGTTTGGTCCAACCTTGATGTTTGGACTGGGAGGCATCTACGTTGAGGCTCTTGAGGATGTCACATTTCGCCTTGCCCCCATCAGAGAACTGACAGCCGATCACATGATCCAAAAAACCAAAACTTTCAAACTTCTTCAGGGATTTCGTGGGGATCCTATCTATGACACAGAGGCCATCGCTAACTGTCTGAAGAGACTGTCTCAGCTTGTAACAGACTTTGACAATATCAAAGAACTGGACTTAAATCCTCTAATCGTATACGAAAAAGGAAAAGGGTGTTCTATTGTCGATGCACGAATCATCCTGTCCTGAGCACGGTCATCTAAATTCATTCTTTCAATAACCAACAAAAATCTTTATCCACTCGACTTATGAAAAGGACATCTGCTTGCTTACTCCCTAAACCTCGTCTATAATAAGTGTTGTCTTTTTTCTAGGTTTTTTCAAAAAACGATTGAACTGACAGCTGGAAATTCAGTGATATTATGGGCTTCTTTAAAAAAACTAAAAAAAACAAAGCCTGCGTCGTCGGATTAGATGGAGTCCCCTATTCTTTGATACAAGATCTCACCCAAAGGGGGGTGATGCCGGCTTTTGCTCAACTCATCGAGAATGGATCCTTCCTTAAAATGAAGGCCAGTTTACCTGAAATATCCTCCGTAAGCTGGACAGATTTTATGACAGGCACTAATTCCGGAGAACACGGCATTTTCGGTTTTACGGATTTAAAAGATAACTCCTATGACCTCAAATTCCCCAACTTTTCTGATACGAAAAAAGATACGTTTTGGGATAGACTTGGCCAGAACAAAAAAAAGAGCATCATTATCAACCAACCGTCCACCTATCCTGCCCGCCCGATTAATGGTGTACTGATATCCGGTTTTGTTGCCCTGGAGTTATCCAAAGCTGTCTTTCCTCGAACTCTCGAAAATACCCTTAATCAAATGGATTACCAGATCGATATCGACACCCTAAAATCGCGGGAAGACAAAAATTTTCTGTGGACCGAACTATCAAAAACTCTGACCGGACGTCAAAAAGCCTTTGATTTTTTTTGGAAGCAAGACTGGGATTTTTTTGAAATCGTTATGACTGGAACGGACAGGCTCCATCATTTTCTTTGGGATGCCTATGCCGAAAAAAACCATGTCTATCACCAAAAATTTCTCGATTATTACAGTCAAATAGACCAGTTTTTAGGGAAAATTATTTTATCGTTCCAAAGTTTGAATGGAAACTCAGATGGATTATTTCTCCTCTCCGATCATGGATTTACAGGCATAAAACAGGAGGTGTATCTCAATGTCTGGCTGGAAAAAGAGGGGTATCTCTCTTTTCAAACTCAGGCCCCCGAAAGTCTCAATGATATCGCCCCTTCCTCCAGGGCATTTGCCATGGATCCCAATCGGATCTACCTTCATGATAAAGACAAATTCCCGAATGGATGTGTCAATTCCAAAGAAAAGGATTCGTTAAAAATCGAAATTGCAGAAAAATTAGAAAAATTGGAGCACTTGGGACATAAAGTAATACGCAAGGTATTCGACTCCAAAGATATCTACTCAGGACCTCTTTGTTCAAAGGGTCCTGATTTGATTGTTCTTTCGGAACATGGATTCGACATGAAAGGTTCGATCAAGAAGAAGAATATTTTTGGCCGCTCCAATTTGTTGGGTATGCACACCTGGGACGATGCTTTTTTCTGGTCGAGCAAGCAAGAGAAATCCGACCTCTCTATATCAGAGGTTGCACCACTTATAATGTCTCATCTTATCTGAATTGAGTATGAACAAAATAAATTTTTTAAAACATAAAAATAAACAACTGAACGGGTTAACCCTGCTCAAAACATTTCGTAAAAAAAGTGGATTGTTTATTTTAGTTCTCTTATGTCTCTCTCTCCCGCTCCATTCCTATGTGGGACCAGGAGCGGGATTTGCCTTTCTTTCGTCATTTCTCGTCCTTTTTCTCACGTTTTTTTTGGCCATTTTTTCTTTTTTATCCTGGCCATTTCGATTTTTTTTCCGATTAATTAGAGGACAGAAAGCCTATAAAAAAAGTCTTGTTGACAGATTGGTTGTTGTCGGTCTTGATGGTATGGATCCAAAACTCACAGAACAGTTCATGTCTGAAGGAAAACTTCCGAATTTCTCAAATCTGAAAAAAACCGGCTCTTATGCTCCTCTGGAAACAACCATCCCTTCAATCTCACCCGTCGCATGGTCTTCGTTTATGACAGGATGTCATCCGGCCAAACACAATATCTTCGACTTCCTCAGCCGTGATCCTAAAACTTATCTTCCCGAACTTTCTTCTGCCCGGATCGGAAAACCAAAACGAGTCCTCTCTCTGGGAAAATACAATATTCCCTTGTCCAAACCGGAAATAAAAGGTCTGCGCAAAAGTGTGCCCTTCTGGAAAATACTTGGAGATAACGGCATATTCAGCACTATCCTGAGGATTCCCATCACATTCCCCCCAGAGAAATTCAGAGGTCATCTTCTTTCGGGGATGTGTGCTCCGGACTTGAAGGGAAGCCAGGGAACGTTTTTCTTCTACACTGAAGACAGCGAAAAATTAAAAAAGCGTGAGGGCGGGGAAAACATTCCCATCACAAAAGAGAACAATGTTGTCCATACATACTTGTCCGGCCCAGAAAATACGATGCTCAAAAACGTCGAAGAACTCCGTCTCCCTCTGACGATATCCATCCAAGGAGGAGAAAACAGTCAGGTCCAAATAGAGGTCTCCGGTCAAAAATTCAATCTTAAACCAGGGACATTCTCCGATTGGATCAAGCTGACTTTCCGTCCGGGATTGGGAATCAAAGTCCGGGCTATCTGTCGTTTTTATGTGTCTCAAATCCACCCTTTTTTTGAGATGTATGTCACACCACTCAACATCGATCCGGAAAAACCGGCCCTACCTATCTCCCACCCCTATATCTATTCCGTTTACCTCTCCAAACTTTTAGGGAGTTATGTCACTCTGGGAGAAGCCAACGATACATGGGCCCTTAATGAGAACGTTCTATCGGAAGAAGCTTTTCTAGAACTGTCCTATGCGAACCATCGTGAATGGGAAGAGATGCTGTTTAATGCCATAGACAAGACCAAGAAAGGCACTGTGATCAGCTGGTTCGAAACAACAGACAGCCTTCAACATATGTTTTACCGGTATCTGGATGAAAAACACCCCTCCCTTAAAACAGGCCAGGCAAAAATGAGTGCCCGAGTCATAGAAGATCTGTATAAAAAGATGGATGACCTTATCGGAAAAGTTATGGCCAAGCTGGATAAAAAAAGCTGCCTGATCATCATGTCGGACCATGGAATTAAATCATTCCGAAGGGGCATCAATATCAACTCCTGGCTTTACCTCAACGGCTATCTTTCTCTGAAAGAGGGAAAGGAAAGCAGCGAGGAATGGTTCAAAGATGTCGATTGGTCCAAAACAAAAGCCTATGGTTTAGGATTAGGTGGAATCTATATCAATCAAAAGGGACGGGAAAGCCAAGGCATCGTTGATCCCGGAGAGGAGACACAGAAGCTGAAGCAGGAAATCATCCAAAAACTGAGTGAACTCAAAGATGGGGACAATGGTAGAAACACCATCAACAAAATATTTGATCGAGATGAACTTCCACAGGGACCGTACCTAAATAATTGTCCCGACTTTATTGTGGGATACAGTGAGGGTTACCGCGTTTCATGGGATTCCGTGACAGGCAAGGTCAATTCCTCCCTTATTGAAGACAACACAAAAGCCTGGAGTGGAGACCACTGCATCGATCCTCGAATAGTGCCAGGAGTCTTTTTTTCGAATCGAAAAATTACGACGTCCGCACCGTCTATCATTGATATTGCACCAACAGTGCTCGAACTTTTTGGAATCAAACCCCCGACATACATAGATGGCCAGTCTCTTATGAAGGAATAAAAAAATGGCTGAAATAAAAAGAAGAGATTTTATTAAAATGGGCCTAACAGCCGGATCTCTGATGGCTTTAGGAACAGGTTCACACATTATTTCGAAAGGAATGGGAAAGACCGACACAGAGAAAAAAATTATCGTTTTGGGACTCGATGGACTGGATCCTCAACTTCTCAGTATGTTCATGAATCAGGGTAAACTACCGAATTTTTCACGTCTTCGCAGTCAGGGAGATTTTAAGCCTCTTGCCACCAGTGCCCCGCCGCAAAGCCCGGTGGCCTGGTCTAATTTTATCACCGGAATGAATCCCGGAGGTCACGGTATTTTTGATTTTCTTCATCGGGATCCGGAGACGTACTTCCCTGATTTCTCGGCTACAAAATCCGTGGGCACGCCCAAAACCATCAGGATTGGCAACACCGTCTTTCCTCTTTCTGGAGGAGAAATCATCAATCTTCGTCAGGGGAGAGCTTTCTGGCAAATTCTTGAAGATTATGACATCCCGGCTACGGTCTTCAAGATGCCGGCTAACTACCCGCCTGTTCCTTCCAAACAGCGCACTCTTTCAGGGATGGGCACTCCTGAAATTCAGGGATATCCCAATCGTTTTCACTATTTTACGACAGAAGGAGCCGAAATCAATTCAGGACTCGGAGGCGGACAAATTCATAATGTCTTTGTGAGCGGAAATCGAGTGGACGCAGCCTTGCCCGGGCCGATCAACAGTTTTAAACTGGATCAGCCAGAATCCCAAATCGAATTCCAGATCTACATCGATCCCGTTAACCCGGTGGCTAAAATTCATATCCAGGATCATATTTTTATCCTCAACCGGGGGGAATGGAGCGATTGGAAAAGAATAAGCTACAAAATGATCCCGACGCAGTCTGTGAACGGAATCTGTAAATTCTATCTCCAGCAGGTCGGCCCAGACATGATCAAACTCTATGTCTCATCGATCAACATCGATCCAGAAGCTCCGGCACTCCCCATCTCGACTCCTCCCAGTTATGCCAAAGAACTCGGGAAAAAATTCGGATCTTTTCATACCAAAGGATTTCCAGCAGAGTCGGCAGGACTCGACAGCGGTATATTCGATGAAAGAGAATTTCTGACTCTGGAAGATGTCATCCTCAGAGAAAGAAAAGAGATGTTCGAATATGAGCTTTCCAGATTTGACTCAGGCCTTCTCTTTTACTATGTCTCCAGCACCGATGAAAGGCAGCATATGTTCTGGCGTCTTCTTGACAAGCAACACCCCATGTACGATCCAGATCTGGCAGAAAAATATGGAAACACCATTGAAAATATCTATATTGAAGCCGATAAAATTCTGGACAAAGCTCTGCAAAAAACAGATAAAAATACCCTTCTTATGGTCATGTCCGACCACGGGTTCACGTCTTTCCGGCGGTCATTTAACCTCAATACCTGGCTCAAAGAAAACGGATACCACACCCTCGTCAATCCCTGGAAACCAGGAAATGAGGGCTTTGATAATACAGACTGGGAAAGGACTAAAGCCTATGCCCTCGGCATCAACAGCCTTTATATCAATCAAAAAGGACGAGAAGCTCAAGGGATCATCAACAACGGCACAGAAAAGGACAACCTCGTGTATGAAATTGCCCGCAAACTCGAGGAATTCAAAGACCCGGAAACAGGAGAAAAACCTGTTCTTAAAGCCTTTCTTTCCAAGGAGATCTATCAAGGCTCCAATGTCGATAAGGCCCCTGAGCTTATTATCGGCTATAATCGGGGCTACCGCGCTTCCTGGGCAACTCCATTGGGAAGCGTCCCCGAAAATATTCTCGAAGACAACATGCAGAAATGGAGCGGGGACCACTGTATGGCACCTGAGGTCATCCCGGGAAGCGTTGTCACCAACAGAAAAATTGCCGCTGAATCCCCGGCACTCTATGACCTGACGGCAACGATCCTTCAAATCTTCGGCATTGAAAAAGCCAAGGACATGATCGGACAATCAATATTTTAAGAAATAGGAAAAAACGAGGAAAAAATGGGAAAGGCAAAAGTAAAACTTGAAAAGGACCTGGTGGATAAAGTCAAAAAGTTTGCAGAATTATCCGGATATTCCTCTCCCGAAGAATTTATCACCCATTGTTTAGAAAAGGAAATTTCTAAACTCGAGGAATCCGACTCTGAAGAGGAAATCAAAAAAAAACTCAAAGGCCTGGGCTATATTTCATAGGAATGATATAAAAACTTTTCATAACTAAAATGTGGATTTTTAACTCGATTATTGGAACAATATTTAAAATTCTCTTCTTCCCCTTTCAAAACATGAATCCTTGGATTTCGATGACCGTCGTCTCGCTGCTCACAGGGCTCCTCATGCTGGTTATCTACAAATACACGTCCAACCAGGAAGGCATCAAAAAAATCAAAGATAAAATCAAGGCTCACCTCCTCGAGCTCCGTCTCTACAAAGACAGCCTGAGCATTTCTCTGAAAGCCCAGGGAAATATCCTCCGTGCAAATTTCAGATACATCGGATACGCTTTCAAACCTCTTCTTGTTATGATTATTCCTGTCGTGCTGATACTCATACAACTCGATGCCCGTTTTGCATACCAATCACTCAATCCAGGACAGAGAACAATTCTGCGTGTTCAACTCGAGGAAGGAGTTCCCTTGATGGACACCGAGATAGATATAAAAACTGGTTCAGGAATTATACTCGAAACACCTCCTTTGAGGATTACAGAAAATAACGAAATCAACTGGAGGATAAGAGCTGAAGAAAACGGTAAACATGTCATCACCATCACATCTGATGGTCAGGAGTACACAAAAAGTATTTCGGTCGGACAAAAACAATTAATACGGATATCTCCGCTGAGAATAAGAAAAAACTTTTTTAGAGAATTCCTCCACCCGATCGAATCTCCCCTACCGAAGAAATCGGAGATAAAAGACATCGAGATCACCTATCCTTCCAAAAAAATGAATTTGTTCGGTCTTCACATCCATTGGCTTATCGTTTATTTTGTCCTCTCTATCATTATCGGATTTTCTCTTAAAGGCTTCTTTAAAGTGGACATATAGAAGGGAAAAAAATGAAGATTACAAAATTCAAAATGGAACGCATGCAGTCCGAATGGGAGTTTCACGTCGAGTACAATCTTTCGGAAAGCGGCGTTTACCCCATAACTTTCGAAGAACTTGTTCCACCCGACCAGCTTGAACACATAAAAAAGACTTCTTTGGGATATCTCCAAACAAACGGCACTAAAGGACTCCGGGAAAAATTAACCCACCTTTATCCTAGATCCGATATCGACAATATACTGGTCACGACGGGTTCGGCTGAGGCCAATTTTCTATTGATGTGGAAATTTTTAGAACCAGGTGATGAAGCGATGATCATGTTTCCCAATTACATGCAGATGTGGGGACTCATGAAAACATTTGGAGCCAGCATCAAACCCTTTTTCCTGAGATCTGATCTCGACTGGAATCCCGATCCCGCCGAACTCAGAAAACAAATTTCACCTAAAACAAAATTCATTGCTGTCACCAATCCCAACAATCCTACTGGTGGACAACTGAGCGAAGAATCCCGGAATACACTCATCGAGCTGGCCGACAGCATCGGTGCTTGGATATTTTCCGATGAAGTTTATCAAGGAGCGGAGCTGGATGGGCCGGTAACCCCAAGCCTCTGGGGCAGCTATAAAAAAGTTATTGTAACCAGCGGTCTGTCGAAAGCCTATGGACTTCCAGGACTGCGCACAGGCTGGATGGCGGGCCCAGCCGAGGTTATAAAAGAAATCTGGGCTTATCATGACTACACAACAATCTCCTTAAGTGCAGTGAGTGACAAATTGGCCCAAATCGTGCTCGAACCTGAAAGGCGAAAAGCCATACTCAACAGAACAAGAGATATCCTGAATAAAAATTTTCCTATTCTTGAAGAATGGTTTAAGAGACAGGGAGACATTTTTGACTACGTCCCACCAAAAGCCGGAGCCATCGTTTTCCCCCATTATTCTCTGAATATCAACTCTACAGAATTGATAGACCAACTTCGTTTAGAGAAAAGTGTCCTCCTCGTCCCAGGTGATCACTTTGAAATGGACAGATACATCCGTTTTGGATTCGGAGAGAAAGAGGAGTCCCTCGTCAAAGCTCTTAATCGTGTTGAAGAAGCACTTAACGAAATCAGAAAATAAAAAAGTTCCTCACTCCCCTTTTCCGATTTTATTGAACCAGGCAATTTCTGAAAGTCTTTTTCTTTTCTTTTCTTGAGAAGGACGCCTTTCCGGGTACCCCATCGACATAAGTGAGACAATCTTATATTTCCTGGGAATATTCAACAGTTTTCTGGTTTTTCGCGTACTGAACCAACCGATCCAACACGTCCCTAATCCCAGCTCTTCTGCTTGAAGCACGATGTGTTCACCTGCAATTCCCATATCGATAAAGTAATAGTGGATGCCCTGGATCTGCTTTCCTATTCTGTTGGCGACCACATCAAGTTTTGCCAGCATCACAATGATAACCGGAGCCTTCGATGCAAATTTAGTGGAAGAATAGATGCCCGAAAATACCTCTGAAGTAAATCTTTTTTTGAGTTCAGGTTCATCAATAACCAGAAACCGCCAGGGTTGTACAAAATCGGCGGTCGGGGCCAGCCGTGCGGCTTCGAGACAGGTCAAAACCTTTTCTCTTTCCACAGGTTTTTCCAAGTACTTTCGGATGCTCCGTCTATTCTGTACTAGCTGCTGAAATGGTTTTATCATTTTTTTTCTAATGTTATTAATCCAGCCCTCTCCAGAACACGAAAAAAAGAAAGGACATCAGGGAGTTTAACCGGTCCAAATTCGGCAGAAACGGCTTTTTTGATGTCGAGAATACTCCGGGTGCCGTTTACAAAATTTAATGCCTCATAGGAGGTGGTGCCTTGAAGTTTGATTTCCTTTAGCGCCTCTTCACCCAGCTTTTCAGCAAGCCAATCCGTTTGCAAAGGACCGACAAAATTTTCCTCTCGAATCGGGACTATCCGGCTCAAGGTCTTCTCTTCGGCAGTCAAATGAATGGTTTGGGATTCGACTTGAAATTGTTGATTGAGGCTTTTAAAATATTTCTGGGCTTCTATTTGAAAAGTCGAACGGAGTGTCCTCAGATTGCCAGTAGAATTTTCTATCCAATTTTTAACTAAATCATCATTGGCAAATACAATAGTAGAAAGAACAGCCTGCATCTCTCTTTTTGTCGAGTGTTCGATGACATTTAAAACCTGCTTGTAAAAATCCAGTAAATCGTGAGGATTTTTAGCATCCAACATCAGTCCCAGACTGTCATAATAATCAAAAGAAAGCCGCGCAAAACCATTCCTTGTTATGATTCGAGACATGTTCATAGCATCACGTTCATCGGCATGGGCCATATAATAAGATGAACCAAGGGCAATGAAGCACACACGACGCAGTTCGGACGCATCGACCTTGTCCATCGTGTCAAGACTTGTATGATGGAATGTATCGCCGTGTCCAAACATCACAGAGGGAACCCGCAGAGCCCCATCGTTGAAGACATAGTGATCACTTCCCCCTCCAAAGGGCTGGATCCTGTAGGCAAAAGGATGTTGGCTTCCACGTTCACTTTTCAAGTTCAAGCTTTCTGCCAGCCTTGTAAAATTGACAACCACATCATTTAGATAACTGGGTATTGAATCAGGAGTACACGTGATATTAAATGTCCCCCCAGTCAAATGCAAGTCCTCTCCAATCATATCGCAGTTGATGACAGCCAATGTGCTGCGAGTTCTCTCAAGATGGGCTTTGATATAAGGGTATGTCCCTGCAAATTCCGGAACCCAGAGAAACCGTATAGTCCTTCTTGGCGGCTCGACAAGGCCTGAATCCACCATTTTTTTCAAGGCCCTTGCCATTTCCATCATACCTCCACTTCCTGAAGCATTATCGTTGGCGCTGGGAAGAGGATGACAGAGATGGCCGATAATTAAAACTTCTGTCTCAGGGTTTGAGCTTCCCTGAAAAGAGGCTGTGAGGATTTCAACCTGAGACTCATAATATTCAGCATCGACTTTGGCCCTGAGCTTTACTTTTTTTCCCTCTTCCAGCATTTTTTTGAGATACCAGCCCTGGTTCTTCGTAACATTAAATCCGAATCCGATTCTATCCCGTTCCTCCCATGTTGGCCAAATGGCCGTGTAGCGAATCATGTGGGGATATCCAGGCCGGACTTCGGGAGGGTACCATGTGATCACACCCAGCGCTCCTCTATCGAGGACTGCCTCTCTCATCACATCTCCCGTATAAGCTGTAGCCAGGACGATCTTCCCTTTGACATCTTTTCCCGAATAGGCCAGCTCTCCAATTCCAGTCCCGACATCCACCAATTCAGCTTCGACATCGGCCGCATTGCTGTGTTTCACCAGAATCAAAGGAATCTCCTCATACGAGGCCAACTTCTTCTCTTCCGGACTTTTCATCCACAATTCAGCACTTTTTGCTCTCCATCCAATAGGAGTTCTATAGGTGTAATAGTATGTGGATCCGTTTGACGGCCAGCCTTCAATTGTGGCATCCGTATACCCCATCTTTTCCAACTCACCCTTGATCCAAACTGCAGAATCATGCCATCCTTCTGAAGCTTGAATACGATCGAATTGAGAAATCTGTTCCGTAAATTTATAGGCGATATCTCCAGATATATCCTGGACTAATGCTTGAATCAGCCTTTTCTCTGCCAGAGGTTTTTCATCTGCTCTCAGCCCGCCGCCTACAAATACAGCAATCAATAGGAATAGGACAATCCTTTTTATTTTAGGCATAATCTCCCTCCCTCATTTTTTTATCCACAGACTATTCAGCTGAGCATATAAGAAGACCATTTTTCTTTTCTATTCATATACCACAAATCACAGAGAATTGAAAAATTTCAGAGAATACTATAAGCTTGGAGCTCAGGAATGGAACAGAATTTAAGAGCCGATGCATTAGACATCTTCCAGGCCGGTCTGCACTCTGTTAACTCATTTTCTGCTGTCCACGCACATTTCTCTATCGAAAAGGACGTTTTATTTGTCAACGGGACGACATATCCCTTAAAAAATTACGATAACATCTTTGTATTAGGAACAGGAAAAGCCACTGCAGCCATGGCGCAAGCTGTCGAAGAGGTCCTTTCGAAGCGGATCACGGATGGATTTATCAATGTCAAATACGGGCACGCTCGTCCCTTAAAATACATCACTGTCCAGGAAGCAGGACACCCAGTGCCTGATGCTGCCGGTTTACAGGGCAGCGATTTTATGACCCGCCTTCTCAAATCTGCTGGAGAACAGGATTTAGTCATCTTTTTAATTTCAGGAGGAGGCTCCGCACTGCTTCCTTCGCCGGCTCCAGGACTGACTCTCAAAGATCTCCAAGAGACAACCCAAACACTACTAGAGGTTGGAGCCAATATCGATGAAATCAATATCATTCGAAAACACATGTCCCGGTTCAAAGGCGGACGTTTGGCTAAACTAGCCTATCCAGCTACCGTTATAAGCCTGATCCTTTCTGATGTTGTTGGAGATCATCTCGACAGCATTGCCTCGGGTCCCACAGCACCAGATGAAAGCACATATTTTTCCTGTCTTCACATCTTAGACAAGTTCAATATCGGGCTTAAGATCCCCAAGCGAGTGTTCGATTTTTTCATATCCGGGCATAAAGGGAAAGAAGAAGAAACCATTAAGCCTGGAGATCCTGTTTTTCAGCGAGTCCAGAATGTCATCATAGGGAGCAACATTCAAGCCGCTGAAGGAGCCAAGCAGAGGGCAGAAACACTGGGTTACCACAGCCTCATTCTCTCATCGTCCATGGAGGGAGAAGCCAAAGTTGCAGCCAAAATACATGCCTCTATCGCCAAAGAAATCATCAACACAGAGAATCCTCTCCCTTCACCAGCATGCATTATATCCGGTGGTGAAACGACAGTAACCATTCGCGGACAGGGTTTGGGAGGCCGCAATCTGGAATTCGCACTGGCAGCAGCTATTGAAATCGATGGATTAGACAACACTGTTTTTCTGAGTTGTGGGACAGACGGCACAGATGGCCCGACGGATGCAGCCGGTGCCGTTATTGATGGTCAAACCTTGAACAGGGCTAGGGAAAAACAGATGGATGCGGCAAATTATCTATGGGACAACGATTCCTATCACTTTTTTAAAGCTTTAGGTGATTTGATTTTTACAGGCCCTACGTTCACAAATGTAATGGATCTTAGACTGATTATGGTGGCTGATAAAAAATAAAAAGGAGGATCCTTTGAACAAAAAACTTTGGATTTGGGCTTTAACATTTATTTTATCCAGCAGTCTCTACCTCCATGCAGCAGATGTTCCTTTCTGCAAACAAATAGCTAGCTACTCCATGGATATCTTACTCGATACCCAGCAACATGTGATCTTTGGAGAAGAGCTGGTTACATGGACCAATGATACAGAGTATACGACTGATGAGCTCTGGTTTCACCTATACTGGAATGCATTTCAAAACAACAAAAGCACCTATTCTATGGAATCATCTGGAAGCAGAACAGCAGGATTTGAGAGGAATGATTGGGGATACTGCCGCATCGAAAAAATTGATTTAATGCAGGAGGAGAACCTTGAAGAGATTGACTTAACTCCGGGTTTGGAATTTCGCTCTCCTGATGACGGAAATCCTTTTGACAGAACAGTATTTCGTGTGAAACTTCCTGAAGAAATTCAGCCTGGCCAGTCCACAACAGTCCATATCTTTTTTCAATCAAAGATTCCCCGACCTATTTCGAGAACCGGAGTCTATAAAGACAACTATTTTATTGCCCAGTGGTTCCCAAAAATTGGGGTTTTTCAAAACGGACAGTGGAACTGCCACCAGTTCCATTCTTCCTCGGAATTTTTTGCTGACTATGGAACCTATGATGTTCGAATCACTGTCCCCTCTTCTTTTGTCATCGGTGCAACAGGCGAACACCGCACTCAAACAATCAATGAAGATGCAACAACCACTCATTTTTTCTATCAGCACAGCGTCCATGACTTTGCCTGGACAACAAGCCCCCGCTTCCTCGAATACAAAGAAGATTATGAGTTTGTTTCAGGAAAATCCACGGAAATATCGCTCTTTCTTCAGCCTGAACATAAAAAACAAAAAGAACGATATATGAATGCGGTTAAAAATGCTATCAAGTACTCGAGTCTTTTTTATGGGGATTATCCGTACACGACAGTCACGTGTGTCGATCCTGGCTACAACAGTCGTTCGGGAGGTATGGAATACCCAACATTTTTTACAGGAGGAACATATTTTTTGACACGGAAAGGCATTTCTAGACCGGAGGGTGTGACCATACACGAATTTGGACACGGATATTTTTATGGTCTGGTCGGAAGTAATGAATTCGAAAACCCCTGGATGGATGAGGGTTTCACATCCTTCTTGGACACTGAGGTGTATTACGCTGCCTATGGAGAGCCTCTGTACTCTAAATCCTATTTTGGAATTCCTGTCACTTTTAAGGATGTAAAAATTCCAATTGAATCAGATGGAATTTCCAGGCACCGCCAGACATACAATATGGATCAATTACAGAGATATTCCTGGGAATTTATGGAAGGCGGAAGTTACGGCGCCAACTCCTATTCGAAGGCCGAATTGATGCTCAGGACGCTCAAACGCTTCATGGGAAAAGATTTATTTGCCGCGATGATCAAAGATTATTCCATGCGCTGGTGGTTTAAACATCCTCAACCCAAAAATTTTTATGATGTTGTATCGGAATATGCTGGAGAAGATATGAGCTGGTTCTTGGATCAATTTGTTTACGGATCGGAAAAACTAGATTACTCAATTGCAGACATCTCCAATAAAAATCCTACTCAGCTTAAAGGTATGCTCGACGGAGTATACAGCGACGACACAGGCAATCAAGAACAAAACATCTTTGAATCCGAAGTGCTGGTCAGGCGTTTAGGAGAAGTTAAAATTCCGGTTGAAGTGCATATTGTTTTTAAAGACGGTGAAACTATTGTTGAAAACTGGGACGGTTTGTATAGATGGAAAAAATTTAATTTTAGCCGTCCCTTCCCTATCGTTAAAGCCGTGGTCGATCCGGAATTTAAGCTTGTCCTTGATATTAACCGAACAAACAACAGCCTCAAAATAAAACCCAATAAACTGGCTGCTGTTAAAAGTGTGTCTGCCTGGCTTTTATGGCTCCAACATTTTTTAGAGCTCTTTACTCTGTTTGGTGGTTAATCGGGGAGGAAAAATAGAATGAAAACTTTATTAAACTTTGTCAAAGGATTTCACACAAGCAGAAAAAACTTTCGAATGGTATTTTTTCTGCTCATGGTCAATCTTCTCTTTTCTCTTATTCTAGCCATTCCGATGTACACCTCACTTGAAGAATCCATAGGTAAGAGCGAAGTCGGAGACCGATTGGTGAAAGGATTTGATTATATTTGGTGGGAAGAATTCAGAGATCAGAGCAAAGGAATTGAGACATCCTTCTCCCCTTCAATTATTGGGAAGGGGGCTGCCCTCGACAATTTTGTTCATCTTGTCCATTTTGGAGAGACACATTTGCCAACAGTTTTCCTTGTTTTTGGGGCTCTCTACATTATGCTCCACACATTTCTCTCTGGAGGAATTATCTCAATTCTGGGCAAGGATCATCCTGGTTTTTCGCTTAAAGGTTTTTTTTCCGGAGCAGGTATGTTTGCCGCCAGGTTTTTTCTTCTTATGATTATCTCCTGGGTCTTTTTTTTCTTAACTATCTCATTCAGAGATTTTCTTTCCACTCTAGTAAACAGCGTGTCCGATACGGCAAGATCGGAAATTTTTCCCTTTTATCTCAGTCTGATCTCCAGCATTTTTATTTATGTTCTGTTCCTTTTTTTCCAGATGGTTTTTGACTACGCCCGTATCAAAACGGTTATTGAAGACAGCCGGAATGTCCTGCAAACAACAAAGGATGCCTTTATTTTTGTGTTTAAAAATTTTGGCTCGACAATGGGACTCTTCTATCTCCTGCTCTTAACCAATCTTGTTTTCACAGTCGTTTACATCCTCATCAAAGAGATTTTCCCTCAGACATCTGCAGTCAGCATCACCGCGATATTTATCATCCAGCAGATATTTATCTGCTCTTTTATCTGGATCCGCTGCTGGCTCTACTCCAGTCAATTGGAACTTTACAAATACTTAAAATAGATTGGATTCATTAAACTTCTCAAAAAAAATATGGCCTCGATTCAAACTGCAATTTCTGGTATAGTCTGAGAGATTGATTAAAAGATACATGAAGATTGTTTCAGGAGGAATATCATGAAAAAAATTATCACTCTTTTCGCAATCGCTTTTATGGTGATTGCCGGTTTTACCTCATGCGGAAAGTCGGTAGGACCCAAAGCGGGCAATGCCCAGGCAGAAGATATGCTCAAACTTCTTCCGGTGAGTGCAGATGGAGTGTTCTTCATCGATCTGGGGCGTGCCATGGATACGGAATTCGCAAAAAAAGCGATCACAGAGGATGAAGACATACAGGCCTTTATCGAAAAAACCAGCATAGATCCTCTTGAAGATCTATTCTATCTCGCCGGAGCCCTGACACAAAAAGAAGGGGAAGGAGAAAAAGAGAAGGTCGCCTTTATTCTGAATTTAAAATACGTTAAGGATGAAATGCTTAATCTTATCCGGGAGAAAGCCCAGGAAGAAGATCAAGAAATTACTGAATCCGATTACGAGGGCCACACAATATACGCGATGTGGGAAGAAGACAAAGAAGTCAGTCTTTCATTTATCGACGATTCAAACATCCTTGTTGGAGACAAAACTCAAACTCAGGCGATCATCGATGTCATCGAAAAGAAAAAAGAAAACTTTTACAGCAATGAAACTCTTGCAGACCTTGTGAGCAAGACGGATAAACAGGCTATTTTATGGGGAGCCATACAGTTTGCAGCGGATTCACTCGATGATATGACAGCTGACAATCCTATGCTAGAGGATCTCAAGAACCTTCAGGCCGCCTCCATTGCATTTGATTATAAAAATCAAGCTGTACTCGCCGACATCAAATTGATGGGTGGGGATGAAACTAAAAATAAAAACCTTGCAGATTTCTTAACAGGAATAAAGGGATTTGCAGGAATGATGGCCGCTGAAAGTCCCGAAATCGGGGAATTGATGAACGCCATTTCCATCACTTCCGGACCTGAAAACGTGCAAATCTCTGCCAATATTCCTGAAGAGCTTCTAAACAAACTCAAGAGCAAAATAGAAGAAGAAGAGAGCGAAGAAGAAATCAAGTAGTGTATGTCAAGACAAGGAACCATGGAGATCGCTTCGCAACGATCTCGATGACAAGGTTAGTCTTCAAGAATGTATTCTCTCCGGGAGAATACAGAACAGGCCAGAGCTAAGAACACTCCGGTTAAAAGGACAAGCACAAAAATCGCCATGCCTGTCGATGTGGGCTCCAACTGAAAGAAAAGGATGGAAAAATTTCCTCCTGAATAATGAGTCGGCAATAGGGATTTTAGATAGTGAATGATGGCAAATTTTTGCGTAGAGCCTGGAAAATACTGAATAACATTCTCCCATCCAAAGCTGAATAGAAGTCCAACAATGACAGACCTCTTCAAAAAAGTCCCAATTAAGGTAAAAAATGCCATATAGCAAAAAACTCCAAGTCCCAACACTCCCACATCTTTTAACAAAATGGAATAAAGGGAAAAATCCAGAAGTTTTTCAAAGTTTAAGATAAAAAAAGATACCACCACACCAAAAACAATCATGATTTGAATCAACAAAGAATAGGCCGCGTACTTTCCAAGAATAACGGCTGATTTGGGAATTGGACGTGTCGTCAAATAGGTCAAGGTCTTGTTCTCAATCTCTTCTGAACAAATTGATGTTCCAAAAAAAAGGGAGAGTAAAAGAATAAGAAACTGGAGATAAAAAGTCATGATCATTTCTGAAAAAACTTGAATGCCTGTAATGGATGGCTCCCCAGATAATATTTGAGATAATTTAATAACGGCGGCTACAAAAACAGGAAATAAACTTATCAAGTAGAAGATCTTTGTCCGGCGTGTTTTTTTTCCATTCGAAAAGAAAAAAGTGAATATTCGGCCGACAGATTTCAGCACAAAGGACAAGTCACCTTTCTTTTTCGAATCCATCTTATTTTCCTATCAAATAATCGAATACAGCCTGAAGGTTGTCGTCAGGCGAGGTTATTTCCAAGACATCAATTTTGTTTTCAACCACAAGTGAAGGCAGAAGACTGAAAAATTTATCTCTATTCGTTGTTTCTAATTGAACTAAGTTCCCTTCGTCTCCAAAATGAACCTTCAAAACAAAATCCTCTTGGATGAATTTTGATGCCAGCAGCCGCGGATTATCACATTTTACGGAAATAATGTGGGGATGAGTATCAATCAAATCCCTGATGTAGTGGATGTCTCCTTGTGCAAATATTTTTCCCTGATGGATGAGGATGATCTTTTGGGTCATGGATTCAATTTCTGGAAGAACATGACTGGAGACGATGATGGTTTTTCCTTCCTGGGCAAATGTCTTAACGAGTCGGATGATCTTTCTTCGACCTAATGGATCCAAACCGTTCAAGGGCTCATCCAGAATGATGATATCGGGATCATGAGCGATGGATTGAGCAAACTTAAGCCTCTGTCTCATTCCCCTGCTGTAAGACCTTATATTCCTGTCTTTTTCATCTAGAAGCTCAACAAATTCCAAGGCTTTTGTCGCACGTGCCTCACTTTCATCCAAAGAAAAATGAAAGAGATGGAGCAAATGTTTCAGAAACACCCAGCCCGACATATCCTCGTAAAAAGAATCCTGTTCTGGACAGAAACCAATAGTCGAGAAAAGAGCATAGTTGTTCCTGATGTCCTCTCCCAACACTTTGACAGATCCAATTTTTGGCGTAATTTGTCCGGTGATGAGTTTTAGAAAAGTCGATTTCCCGGCTCCGTTAGGTCCTAAAATACCTGTGATTCCGGATTCAATTTTAAGGGTGACATCACTCAGTCCGAGAACATTTCCATACCATTTCGAGAGCTTTTCAGTTTCAATCACAGCCAATGTCATTTGACGATCTCCACACCCTTGATCCTCCTGAATAAAACAGCCCCTGATAGACAACAAATGCCGGCCAGAATAAGCAGTGAATAAATCCAAGGCACATTATGAGGCGTTTTGACTCCAAAAAATGCGGCACCCAGCTGCTGCAGATTGACTTTTAAAGATAAAAGAGAGAGGTAGGGGCTTCGAAAAAATTCTAAAAAAATAGCGGCAAGGATATCTGAAAAAAAATAGATCCCGACAATCAAAATGATCACATACCTTCTGCTTTTGCTGATTGATGAGAGAAGAAGTGTGTAAAAAGAAAAAAATACCGTTATAAAAATCGAATATCCAATTATCGAAAAAGGCAACAAAGGAAAATCAACGAATAGTTTTAAACTGCCTGAAAATATCAATTTCATGAAAAGGAGAATAAGTCCAGGAACTAGAGTAAGGAATAACAGGAAAAAAATAAGAATTGAGGCTTTTCCTAAAAGATAGTCCAGTTTTCGAAGAGGACGTGAAAAATAAAGCTGAAGGGAATTGTATTTTAGGTCATCTGCAATAAGGCCTGCTCCTGCAAAAACCAGGATAATGATTATCATGAACATCAGGAATTCATTACTCAGGTATGTTTTGAAGAGAGCGGGATCAACTTTTAGTAATTGGGAATTCCCATCCATCATGAAACGAAAATCTTCGATCCTTTCTGCCAGATAGATCCCAACCAAAAAGACTATCGCGGGAACCAGAGCTAATGCATAGGCAAACTTGAAAAACTTCTTCTTAAAAGTTAATTTGATTCCATACCGAGTGATAGGCCACCAAAGAAGTTTTTTTTGCACAAATTCTCCATCCCAATGAAAATATCCTTTCTCTCTAATCGACATCAATCCACTCCCACGACATTGGCAAAGAGATCCTCTAAAGAACTCTGGCTCTTCACAAAATGGCGAATCTGAATATTTTCATCCGCCCCGAATCTGAATATTTTCTGAGGATTCAACTGAGGAGGCATATAAATTTTCAGCAATCCATCCTCAGTCTTTTCAATCTGGCAATCCAGATCTGTCAGTTTTTTAAAAAAATTTTCCGTGTCCCCTTTGACCTTCAGTTCAAAAAGAGAAAAATTGATTTTTTTGAGCTCGCTGATATTTCCCTGAGCTGCCAGCTGACCTTTATTTAAAATCACAACATCATTGCATGTGGCCTCAATGTCTAAAAGTATATGTGAAGAGATGAGAACTTGTATATCCTTTTTAGAGGAAATGTCGATGATCAACTCAAGAATTTCCTGTCTTCCATTCGGATCGAGACCACTTGTTGGTTCATCGAGAAATATCAACTTTGGATCATGCACAATCGCTTGGGCCAGTTTTAACCTCTGTCTCATTCCGCTGGAGTAAGTCTCCAACTTTCTGTAGCGGCTTTCCTCCAGGCCAACATAAAAAAGGACTTCGTGAGCCCGTTTCATAGCTTCCTGTTTTGGCATTCCAGAAAGTTCTCCCAGATAGGACGTGAAGGAAACCGCATCCATCCCAGGAATAAGACAGTCATCCTCGGGCATATAACCTACATACCTCCGAATCATTGACTGCTGTTGACGGATATCATATTCAAGAACAGAGCCCGTCCCCTTATCGGGAGCAAGAAATCCAAGGAGAATTCGGAGAAGAGTGCTTTTCCCTGCTCCATTTGGCCCAAGAAGCCCTACGGCGCCCTGAGAAAGATTTAAACTTACAGAATCCAGGGCTTTTGTATCCCCATAAGAAAAAGTTATGTTTTGTATGTCGATACTCATGTTTCTGTGGCCATCTTCTTCTCTTTCATACGAACCACATTCATAAAAAGTTCATTTTTTAAGAAGTCGATAAATCATATGAGTCAAAAACATGTTACAGGTGTGCCCTCTCCAAAGACCAGGGCCCTGTAGGCTTTTTGTATCCTATCCCAATTTTCTTCTCTATCCAAAGCCCAAAAACGTCCCATAACCGTAACCACGTGTCCCACCCCTATCGATCGGCATTTATCTTGGACCTTTCCGATATAGACGGCCCCACTCTCCGGTTTCTCTCCTCTCCTTCCGATTAATGCATGAATATAAACTTGCTTTAAACCTCTTTTTTTGGCTAACCGCAAGAGCGCAAAAAGATGGTCTATGGTCCCATGGGAACTGTAATGGGACACAATACCAAGAAGATGAAGGGATCGGCCTTTGGTTTTGGCCGATTCTATCGCCCAAAGAAAGGCCTGGTTTTGAAAGAAAACTCCCTTTTCAATTGCTTTATCTATTCTGACCCGATCGAGAAGAATCCTCCGACCTGCTCCAATATGAAGATGTCCCGCTTCTGAATTCCCGACAGTCCCAGCAGGCATGCCAACGGCTTCTCCTGAAGCCTTCAAGAGTGCATGTGGAGACTCGGACCACAATTTATCAAAATGAGGGGTTTTGGCCTCAACTATCAAATTTCCATGCTCCTCTTCTCTTTTCCCCCATCCATCAAGAATGAGAAGAAGAATCCTTCTTTTTTTTCTCTGGGAATTGAATTTTTCCTGAATTAAACTTTGACCAGACATCTCCTCTGGTTGAGAAATATTCAGCAGTTTAAGCAGAGTCGGAGCGATATCTGAAAGCTCTCCTGCTTTTTTCATTTTGAGTTCTTTTTGTGAGTGAAGCGAATTATCCAATACAATAAAAGGCACTAAATTTTTTGTATGACCGGTGTTGATTTTTCCATCTGGATAGAGCCATTCTTCTACTGTTCCATGGTCCGCCGTAATAACAACTGTAATATTTTCCTTTTGGCAGAATTCAACAATACGTCCAAGCTGGACATCCACAAACTCTACAGCTTTAAGAACAGCATCTCTATCTTCTATATGACCAACCACATCCACATTAGACAGGTTGGCAAAAATCACATCGTATTTTGAATTCTTAAAATTCTTGATAATTTCTTCTGTGATTTGACTGGCACTCATTTCTGGAGTTAACGCATAATTATCGATGTCCTGTGGTGAAGGAACGATGATTCTTTCTTCACCAGGAAAAAGGGTATTTGTCTTTCCATTCATAAAAAAACCTACATGGACGGCCTTTTCAGATTCTGCAATTTTCAACAGACGGAATCCACATTGCGTCACAACTTCGACAAGTGTATTGGCAATTCTTTCTTCCGGAGGAAAAGCAACTTTTACATTGAGGGAAGGGCTGTATTCAATCATTGTGACATAATTCAAATCAATCCCCGCAGCCGTTGGGAAAAAAGAAAAATTTTCGTTTACAAGACTCTCTGTAAGTTCGACTTCACGTTCACCTCTGATATCATAGAAAATGACGCTGTCGCCTTGTTCTATTCGGCCAAAAGGTTGTCCATCCCTATCAACCGCAAAAATCGGTTCTAAAGCTTCATCTTCTTCTCCTCTAGCATAAGCTTCTTTCACTGCGGAAACCATCGGACTCAACTCATCTTTCATTGCTGTTATCCTTTGAAAAATCTAAATCAAGGAGGGACATTGGATCCACTCGACTGCCGGACACTTTGAATGCCCAGTGAAGATGAGGGCCTGTCACTCTGCCTGTGGCACCAACTTCTCCAATGACATCCCCTTTAGAGATTTGATCACCTATGCGGACTTTAATTCTAGAAAAATGACAATACAGGGAAAACACACCTAAGCCATGGTCGATAACAACCGTTTTTCCCGCATAATACAAATCATTGGCCACAACGACACTCCCAGAATTAGAGGCTTTCACATCTGAGCCGAACGGAGAGGATATATCGATTCCACTGTGAGGGGAACGTGGTTGATTGTTAAAAAATCGTCTTTCCCCAAAATTTGGTGCCAATTCTCCGTCTGAAGGAATGATGAATGCCCCTTCCCCCAGCCACATCGGTGTATACATCCCATAAACTGCACTGAGCAGCTCAGATTCTCTCTTTATTCGCTCAAGGGAATCTTCTGGTGGAGTCACAAATCTTTCATTCACCCATAGTTTTTTGGTAGGAAACTCTCTGGGCAAAATGATAATCTGCTCTTTTTTTGATTGCTGCTGACCATCTTCTTTTAGAAGAGTCACATACACGAAGTAATTTCCTGGTTTTATATCAAAGTCCAGACCGATAAAAGCCATAAATTTGGGAAAATTCCCTATTTTTACCATGGGGAACTTTTTATCCTGGAAACGCAACTGCACATATTTCACAAATCCAGAAGAATCGTTGAGAGTCACTTTCATAACAGCCCCTGGTTGAAATGAACGGGAATTGAGATCCAGCACAATTTGAGGAGGCTCCTCCCCATTCTTATCCAAAGACAACAGACTTGCTGGAGGACACAAAAGAACATAGAATATCATGGCTGTTAAGATTAATATTATCTTTGTCCCTGTCATGAAACGACTCCCTGAATTATTTGTTTTTTAAATTTCTGTATCATTGTATGTAGACGAAAATATTTTTACACAAGGGAGAAAAGAATATTAGGTATTATTGTCCTTTTTCAGAATTAATCCCGGAAGTTGACCAGTATGCTCAGCCCTCTGGACAACCGTTTTACCATTGACGACTACATATTCAATTCCGTCAGGATACTGGTGTGGATTTGTCCAGGTGGCTTTGTCTATAACTTTGGATTCATCAAAAACAACGATATCGGCAAAATTATCTTTTTTTATAACACCCCGGTTGGAAAAACCAAAATTCTTCGCAGGTATGGATGTCATTTTTTTTATCATTTCCGGCATTGGAAGAATTTTTTCGTCTCTGACATATTTTCCTAAGACCCGGGGAAATGTTCCATAATTCCGGGGATGAGGTTTCCCTCCTCCCAACAGACCATAGGGTGCAAGTGCAGATCCATCACATCCAATACCGACCAAAGGATGAGAGAGAATTCTTTTCAAATTTTCTTCATTCATCATGAATGTCACCATCCCCACATTGTTATTTTCCTCAATTAAAAGATCCCTCATGAATTCGAAACAGTCTTTCTGGGTTTCTTGGGCTCCTTGAAGGACACTCTTCCCCTCAAAAATCCTATTTTTTTCTGTTTTAACAGAAGATATCAGGACTTTATCCCATGATCCCAACTTTTTTTCCTGTTCATCCGTATGAGTCCGCAGCTTGCTTTCTTGAGTGGGATCTTTCAGTCTTGCCATAAACTCAGATGTTGTTCCCTGCCTGGCCCACAGAGGAAAATAATAGCTCAGCCCCGTAGATCCGGCGATATAAGGATACCTGTCACAAAACAGTGGGATCCCTTCTTTGTCGGCATCCTCGATTGCGGCAAGCGCTGCACCAATCTTATTCCAGTTCCGAGGATACGCAATTTTAAAATGGGAAATTTGGATTCTGATTCCAGTCTGCCGTGCCAGATTTACAGTTTCTTCCAAAGACTCGATTAAAAAATCTCCTTCGTCTCTCATATGAGTCGCATAGAGCCCTCTATTCTTTGCTGCAGTCCTGCACAGTTCAATGAGTTCATCTGATTGGGCATAACTTCCTGGGGCATACTCTAAACCGCTGGAAAGGCCAATTGCGCCATGCCTGAGATTGTCCTCAACCAAAGCTTTCATTTTTTCCATTTCTTCAGGCTTGCATGGACGATCATTAAAACCCATGGCTGCCCCTCTGATGGTCCCCTGTCCCACAAAAGTCGCATAATTCAAGGCCAAACCTTTTTCTTCAAGTTTGGAGAAAAAGCCCTTAATATCCATCCATGTTAAATCAATATCATAGAATTCTTTTAGATTTTCCTTTGTCTCCTCATAGATCTCCTCAGCAATGGGGAAAGGAGACGAACCACAATTTCCACTGACGAGAGTGGTTATTCCCTGCCGGACTGCACTTTCCGCTTTAGGATTGACCAAAAGGCCAATGTCAGAGTGGTCGTGTGCATCGATAAAACCAGGACAAACAGCTAGTCCATTGGCATCGATGACAATATTCCCTTTCATATGAGATATTCTTCCAAGAGCAGAAATCTTTTCCCCTGTTATCCCTATATCTGTGACCACAGGCTCTCTTCCTAAACCTTCATAAACTTTTCCCTCTTTGATCACAAGGTCGAATTCCTGACGTTTGCTGCATCCTTTCAGCAGAAGACCGCATCCCCCCAAACTCGACACAGCTGCTAATTTTGATGACTTTTTGAGAAACTCTCTTCGTGTAAAACGTCGATTCATGATTTTACCTCTTTATCCAGTTTCTTTGTAAAATATATAGAATCATTCTTACAAAGTCCATAAAAAATAGCCCACCCGTATCTCGGAAATGGGGATGCCTATAAGAACGAATTGGGAATTTACTCAATAAATAAAATGAGATATATTAAACATGTAAATTCATTTTAATCAAACCAAATTCAAAGGAAAAAAAATGAAGTTAACACGACGGAATTTCATGTGGATCACAGGAATAGGTTCAATGTCTTTCTGGACTTCAAGGATACAAGGCTCTCAAAAATCCAGTCAATCATCCACAATCCCACCTCTGTCTGCCAGCCCGAGTGCCTGGATCGAACTCAATCTCGATAACATGGGATGGAATCTGAAACAAATTAAGAACGTCGTTGGAGTCCCTGTCATGGCCGTCATCAAAGCCAATGCATATGGACATGGAATTATAGAGGTGGGCCGCTATCTCGAAAAGATGGGTATCGATTCACTTTTTGTCGGAAAATTTCAAGAAGCCGTGCAGCTGAGAAACGAGGGAATATCCTGCCCTATCCACAATTTTGGACCTATCTCTGAAACAGATCCACACTGGCTTGTTGAACACCAAGTTTCTCAATCGGTCTTTACCAATAAAATCTATGCTCTGGATTCCACAGCTCTTCGGTTCGGAAAAAAGGCTCTCGTTCATATCCATATCGACACAGGGATGGGAAGGATGGGGATCCCCTATCGAGAAGCTCCTGATTATATCAATAAGGTTGCCCGACTCTCCGGCACAAAGATTATGGGAGTTTCGACAACACTCACAGAGGACGATAAATATGACGAGATCCAACTCGATAGATTCAAAAATATTTGTAAAGCATTAGAAAAAGAAGAGATCTCCCTTGGCCTTAAGCATGCAGCCAGCAGTGGAGGCATATTCACTATGCCCTCAGCTTATCTGGATATGGTAAGACCAGGAATCACTCTCTATGGCTATTACCCTTCTGATGTCACACAAGCCGAAGACAAATTGGCCCTAAGACCTGTTCTCCAGCTCAAAACACGTGTGGCTGCCGTAAAAGAACTGCGTTCTGGGGATTCCGTCTCCTATCATCGTGCTTATAAAGCAAAAAAGAAAGAGAAAATTGCCGTTCTTCCCATTGGGTATTCGGATGGGTATCCTACTTCGGTCGCAAATAAAGGCTTTGTTTTGATTCGAGGTGAACGCCATCGCATTATTGCCAGTATTACAGCCAACCATATGGAAGTCCTCCTCTCCAAGGATACATCCGTATCCGAAGGAGATGAAGCTGTTCTTATTGGAAGACAAGGGGAAATATCAATTTCTGCCTTTGATGTGGCCCAACTCGCCGAAATTTCTGTCTATAAACTCCTGATCTCTTCAAATCCTCTTCTATCGCGTAAAATTATAAATCCTCAGTAATTTTTGGATAAAGGGAAGTCATGCGCATAAACTCATCCATTTTAGATTTGATTGGCTGCACTCCAATCCTTCATCTTCAGAAACTGAGCCGCGACAGCAATGCCACCCTTATGGCTAAACTTGAGATGTTTAATCCCATGAGCATTAAAGACCGCCCCGTGCTTCACATGATCGAAGAAGCAGAAAAAAAAGGACAAATCAACAAAGACACAACAATTATCGAGGCAACAAGTGGAAACACAGGCCTCGCTCTTGCCTATATTTGTGCAGTCAAAGGATATAGATTCATTGCCTGCATGAATGAAGCAATGAGCGAAGAAAGAAAGAATATTTTACGATTATTCGGGGCTGAGTTGGAACTGACTCCAGCCAAAAGGCACACCACCGCAGCAAGGGAACGGGCTCTGGAGTTGAGTGAAAAAATACCAAATTCATTCTACCTGAACCAGCACAGCAATCCAGCCAATACTCAAATCCACAGTAAAACAACAGCTGAAGAAATATGGAGGGATACCGAAGGGAAAGTAGATATTTTAGTGGCAGCCCTTGGGACTACTGGGACAGCGATGGGCATCGCTTTGGCACTTAAACCGCGAAAACCATCTCTTCGAATTGTTGGAGTAGAACCTAAGAAAGCTCCAATGCTTTCTAAGGGCAAATGGGCTCCACATAAACTTCCGGGTACAAGTCCCGGATTTGTCCCCTCTCTCTTTAGATCAAATCTTTTAGATGAGATTCAATTAATCGATGCCGAAAATCAAGCTTATCCCATGTGCCGCAGACTGGCAAAAGAAGAAGGAATTCTCGTTGGAGTTTCATCGGGGGCGACTGCAGCTGCTGCGCTAAAGCTGGGAAATCGACCTGAAAATAAAGGGAAATTCATCCTTTGCATATTTGCAGATACGGGACAGAGATACCTGAGTACCGAAGGTCTATTTCAATAATAAATACTTCAGGTCAAAAGGTGTAGCTGAAAGAAAACGCTTGTTTTTGAAGCCCTATCTGGAATCCAATATTTAACCGTTCTGTCTTGTCCCCTCGATTCAATTTCGATATCTTTTTTCCAATAAAAAATCCGAGCGCTGAACCTATAAACACATCGGAGGCCCAGTGTTTATTTCTGTGAATCCGGGACATGGCCACTAAAGTCGCCATACCATATGCAGTCAGATCGACAAGAAATTCTTTGGAGTGTTCAGCGATGACGGTTGCCACCGAAAACGCTGACGTTGCATGGCCCGAAGGAAAAGAATAAAAACGCGAAGATGAAGAAAACGGATGAAAACTTGTTGTTGATTCTTCAGTGAAAGGCCTGGCCCGTCCTATCGAATACTTCAATATCCCAACCAAAACCCCTGAGATGACAAAACTCTCTACGCCCAACAAGGCAATTTTTCTCATATTATCCAGTTTAAAAATCTCTCCAACAATGTAATGTGAGGCCAGCAGACCTCCTAAAAAGACTCCATTTCCAGCATTTGTGATAGATTCCCAGATATCATCGAACAAGCCCTTATTGTTCGAATCAATCCATTCCTTTATGCTCTGATCAAAAGCGAAAAAAAGAGCCCCTGTTCCTGCGACAGCGGCCAGTGTAAAAAAATCTTTATTTTTCCAATGAAAAGGTGAACTGAAAACAGCAGCAGTATCTCTACCGAAACGTTTCAAATAATTCAGGTTGAGCTTATTCTCAGAAGTGGGGATTTCTCCTTTCAGATTTCCTGCAGAAGAAATGAAAACCAGAATGGCCAATAGAAAAACAAAAAATAAAGATTTGTCTTTTGTGATGTTTTGTTCAGTCATGTGATTATATATTATCCTTTTTTATAAAGATGTCGATTCTATTCAGAGTTCTTTCCGTCACTCCTTGAAATTGACTGAGAAGTTCTCGGGCCTTTCCCCCCATTTTCAGCGTCTCCTCATTATCAGAAAGAAGAAAAATTTGTTTTACATCCTCTGGTGTCTTTACGACCCGAGCGGCATCGTCTTGGACAAACCTGTCGGCAAGTTCTTTGAAATTTTCCATATGAGGTCCAAAAAAGATGGGTTTACCATAAAAGGCTGGTTCAAGCAAATTCTGTCCTCCCCAGGGGATCAAACTTCCTCCAATAAATGCGATATCACACAGAGAATAGAGCCGTGATAATTCTCCCAGGGCGTCAAGAATGAGCACATCCCAAGTTTGATCTGATTTAATTTCTGATCGACGCTTGACCTTAAAAGAAAACTTTTGTAACAGTTCTTCTATTTCCCTTGCTCTTTCAGGATGCCGGGGGGCCAGGATAAAAACTATGTTTTCTTTTTCTTTTCGAGCTTGAGCAAAAGCCTCTATCAATTTTTCTTCTTCACCCTTTCGTGTGCTTCCAGCCAGGATAACCTTGTTGCCTTTGAAAATATTTAGATTCTCTTTGTATTGATCAACCTCTATTTCAGTAAATGAAGGAAGGACAACTTCTGTTTTTAGATTCCCTGAAACTTCAATACAGTTTTTTTGGACTCCGATTTTTTCAAGACAATTCTTTTCTCTTTCTGTCTGCACTGAAAAATAATCAATGTTTTTCAAAATTCTTCTGAAGAAAAACCGGAATCTGAAATACCTTTTAAATGACTGTGCAGATATTCTCCCATTGATCAGGAGGACACCTTTTGTGTGTTTTTTCGCCTCTCTCAACAGATTGGGCCAAAATTCCGACTCGGCAAGAATAAAATATTCCGGCTTGAGAATTCGGAAAAACTTCTTGACTATCCAACGAAAATCAAGAGGAATAAAAAAGACTTTTTCTACTCCAACAAGTCTTTCCTGAGCAATCCGAAGGCCGGTGTTTGTTAAGGAAGAAAAATAGATTTTGAACTCCGGATGCCTCTCTTTTAGATCCCGGATCAGTTTTTGAAGAGAGAGAACCTCTCCAACAGAAACAGCATGAATCCACACTGATCTCTCTGTGTGACTATTTGGTGGCAAGGTCATCCCGAGCCTTTCTTTCAGATACAGACTCTCTCCTTTCGCAACTTTCAGTTTGAAAAAATAAAGTGGAAAGTAGAAAACACATGAGAGCGTCAAAACAAAAGAATACAAAAAATACATGTGCCCAAGCTTACTAAAATTAGCAACGATAGTCCAGATTCAGGAACATCCTTCAGTCTCTCTCTTTCCTAATGAAACAGTTTATTTTCGACTCATTTTCTGTTAAGCTACGGTGGTTATCGAATTTATAAAGTAAAGGTTGTATAAAAACTAATACGAGGACATAAAATGGCTGAAGAGAAAAAAGAAGTCACTGAGACAAAAGAACTCAAAACTGAATCCGGTAAGGACAATAAAAACACAAAAAAGGAAAAAACAACAGCTAAATCCAAAAAAGAAGACAAGAAAAAAAAGACCACCCGACTTGGAAAAGACGGCGAAAAAAAAGAAGAAAAAAAACTGTCTGATAAATCCCCCGATCCAAAAAAAGAAGAAATAGATAAAAAAGAGGAAAAAATTAAGGAGAAAACTGAGGACAAAACTGAAACTAAAGACAAAGAGAAGAGCAAGGAAGAGGTTCTTGAAGAAAAAATAACCGAGGAACCAAAAAAAGATAAAACTCCACCAGAAAAGACTCAGGAAGACGTCAAAGAGAAGGCTGAAAAGGAACCCACAGAAGAAACAAAAGAAGAAGAACCAAAAACTGATGAGGAAGACAAAAAAACCGAGACAAAAAAAGAAATATCCAAAGAACCCGAGACAGAGGCCGAAGTTCCCCCGTCCTCGCTTCCTAGGAAGAAAAAGATCAACAAAATGACCCTGGAAGAAATTGAACAAAAATTAAAAACTGTTAAAGAACATCAAGGTGGTTTCGACTCCAGTTATGCTCGCCAGCTCTTGAAGAGGAAAAAAACTCTTTCTTCCTAAATCCCAATAAGGAGGATTCTCCTTTGAAAAACATCTTAAAGTGAGAATCCTTGGCCCAGCACGAGATTTACATATTTCAGATTTTTTGGTATCATATTGAAAAAATTAGTAATAAAGTCAACAAGGACAGATAAAAAATAAAAAAGGAGAAGATACAGGTGCTGAACAAAGAGGAAAAAACAAAGATCATCAAAGACCACATGGTGAATCCAAAAGATACGGGATCACCAGAAGTGCAGGTTGCTTTGCTCACAAACAGAATCAATAATTTAAGTACGCATTTTGACACTCATAAAAAAGACTACCATTCAAAAACAGGCCTCATGAAAATGGTTGGACAGAGGAAAAGGCTGCTTGGATATTTAAAAAAACAAGATATCAAGCGATATGAAAGCTTGATCAAAAAGCTCAAGCTCAGAAAGTAGCACCTAGTTCAAGAGGATAACATGCCTGTTCATAAAATCGACCTAGAAATCAACAATAGAACCCTCTCTATCGAATTCGGGAAAATGGCGAAACAAGCAGATGGGTCCGCCTTTATCCGATACGGCGAGACAATAATGCTCGTAACGGCCACATCAAAAAAGGAAGCAAAAGAACCAAAACCTTTTTTTCCTCTTATCGTCGACTATCGCGAAAACACATACGCTGCTGGAAAAATCCCCGGAGGTTTTTTTAAAAGAGAAGGGAGACCTTCAGAGAGAGAGATCCTCATCAGCCGGATGATTGACAGACCCATTCGGACACTGTTTCCAGATGGATATTTTAACGACACTCAGATAGTCGCATTTCTCTTATCTGCCGACATTGAAAATGAATCCGACACTCTCGGAATAATTGGCGCTTCGGTGGCGCTTTATTTTTCAGACATCCCATTCTCAACCCCAATTGGCGCCGTCAAAGTTGGTTATATCAACGATGAATATGTCATCAACCCAACGAGAAGCCAACTTGAAAACAGCCCTCTTGATATGATCGTTGTAGGCACGGAAGAGGGAGTAGTCATGATGGAGGCAGCGTGCGCTGAAGTTGAGGAAGAGAAAATCATTCAAGCGACAACTTTAGCCCAGACCAAAATACTTGAGATCATCAACCTGCAGAAGAATCTATTCAGCCAGCTCGATATTAATAAACGTGAATTCAAGGCTAAGGAGATCGATTTAAATATGTACAATCGCATAGAGGGAGCCATCTCCTCTTCCCTATTAGAAGCCATTCAGGCTCCTGGAACGAAAAGGGGAAAAGATGAAAAGACAAACGCAATCCTTGAATCCTTGCTGGAAAAAATACCTGAAGAAGATATTGAGGAAACCAGCAAGACAAAAGACATCTTCTATGCCATTCAAAAGAATTTGGTCCGAAAACTGATTATCGAAGATCAAAAACGAGTCGACGGAAGAGCTTTCGACGAAATCCGGCCTATCTCCATCGAAGTGGGCATTCTTCCTCGCACACACGGATCTGCACTCTTTACACGTGGAGAAACCCAGTGCCTCGCTACAGTTACACTCGGAACCTTTGAAGATATCCAACGAGTCGACGGATTGATCGAGCAGGCAGATAAAAGGTTCATGCTCCACTATAACTTTCCTCCCTTTAGCGTTGGAGAAGTGTCTTTTCTCAGAGGTCCAGGCCGCCGGGAAATCGGACATGGTGCTTTAGCGGAAAAATCTATCATGCCATCCATCCCGGATGAAGAAGAGTTCCCCTACACCATAAGAATTGTCTCCGACATTCTGGAATCGAACGGATCCTCTTCAATGGCCACTGTTTGTGGAGGGGTTCTTTCACTCATGGATGCGGGCGTTCCTATGCCGTCCATCATTGCTGGAATGGCTATGGGATTGGTTAAAGAAGGCGACCGCTATGCAATCCTTACGGACATTGCCGGTCTTGAAGATCACTTGGGAGACATGGATCTCAAAGTTGCCGGTTCTGAAAAAGGAATCACATCCATCCAAATGGATTTAAAAATTCCGCATCTTTCTATAGATGTGCTTAAAGAAGCCGTAGAAAAAGCTCGATTGGCTCGATTGAAAGTTATTGAAAAAATGAGAGAAACCATCCCAGAATCCCGTCCAGACATTTCCCCCTATGCACCCCGTATGATCAACATTTTTATCAATCCGGAAAAAGTAGGAGATGTGATTGGACCGGCGGGAAAAATCATCAAAAAAATCATTGCCGAAACAAAAGCTAAAATCGATATCGATGAGTCCGGTAAAATCACGATTGCATCTGTCGATTCTTCCGCGGCAGAAAAAGCCAAAGAGATGATCCGAGACATTACTGTAGAAGCTGAGATTGGAAAAGATTATACAGGGAAAGTCATCCGGATTGAGGATTACGGAGCTTTTATTGAAATACTTCCCAACGTTGTTGGCCTGCTGCATATTTCCGAAATTGCCCACCAACACACTCAAAATGTTAGAGACGTGATGAGGTTGGGTGATGCCATCCGAGTTAAAGTCATTTCGATCGACGAAAACAACAAAGTCAGAGTAAGCAAAAAAGCTCTGGAGGAACGACCTCGCCATAACGAAAGCTTTAACGACCGCTCAAGGGATTCAAGACCTCATTCTTATCGAAATAGGAATGATAAGAATAGACATTAATCTCAAGCGTTTATAACGGCAGAGATGAAGATATTCAGACAAAAAGATCGGGGGTTTACTCTCATTGAAATGCTTGTAACCCTCACTATTGTGGCCATTCTGGCAGGTGCAGCACTTCCTCTGGTTAAATTTACCGTCAAACGTCAAAAGGAAATTGAATTAAGAAGGAATCTCAGACTGCTCAGAGAGGCATTTGATGCGTACAAAAAGATGGCCGATGAGAAGAAATTCGAATTTGATGAAGAAACAGAAGGTTATCCTCCTAATCTTGATATCCTTGTAGAAGGCATTGAAATCACAGAATCAGTGGAGGGGACCGAAGTCGTAAGAATTCAAAAATTTTTGCGCAGAATCCCCAAAGATCCCATGACAAATTCTCTAGAATGGGGATTGAGATCTTACCAGGATGATCTGGATTCCGATGTATGGGGAGGAGAAAATGTGTATGATGTCTACACAAAAAGCCCTGGAATTGCACTCGATGGGTCCAAATACAGGGAGTGGTAGGGCATTGAAAAAAAAAAGACCTTTCAAACAGTCTCAAAAAGGTTTTACTCTTATCGAACTCATCATTGTCTTCACGCTTATAGGAATTTTAGTTGGCCTGGCTCTTCCACAATACCAAACCGGAACACGGCGAGCGCGTGAAGCTGTCCTAAAGGAAGATTTATATGTTATGAGAACTCTCATTAATCAATATTACACAGATAAGATGAAATACCCCGCATCTCTGCAGACACTGGTCGATGAAGGTTACCTTCGGGAAATTCCCGTGGATCCTATTACTCAATCCACTGAAACATGGATCGTCGTTCCGGAGATACTCATGCCGGAAGACATGCTTTCAGGGATGGAAATTCCAGGGATTGTCGATGTGCGTTCCGGTTCAGAACGAACAGCAACGGACGGAACTGTTTTCAGTACATGGTAACTAAAAGCCAGGACATCGAAACTTTTTCTTCAGGTTATACTCTTATCATTCTCCTTTTTGCCGTATCTGTATTGATTATTGGTCTTTTGGTCGCAGTGCCGGTCTGGCAAACTCAAATACAGAGAGAAAAGGAGGAAGAACTCCTCTTTCGCGGAAAACAGTACGTTGAAGCCATCCGCCTCTTCCAGTTGAAAAAACCAGGAACTTTTCCCAAAACAATGGACGAATTGATAGAAGAAAAATGCATCAGGCGCCTTTATACAGATCCTATGACAAGGCATGGCGAATGGAATGTTATTGTGACCTATCAGGGAATTTCAGCAAAACGAAAAGGGCCACTCCAGAGAGTCCTTGTTGTTCCATCCAGTCTGCTCGGAGCTATTAACAATGCGCAGATTATTGGAGTCGTGAGTGCTTCGACACAGAAATCAATAAAAATATATAATGAACAGGAATCCTATGACCAATGGCTTTTTTTCTTTGGGCAGGACCCTAAAAATATGCCTGAAATCATCTATTTTGGTCAGGAAGAAAGAGATTAATGAACACTGTGCTCATTATTGCCGGCGAAAATTCAGGTGACAGATATGGTGCGGAACTCGTAAAAGAGTACAAAAAAAAATACTCTCAGAGCGAATTCTTCGGTATCGGGGGAAGTCAGATGGAGCACCAAGGTGTTCAGCTTCTTTATTCTGTTCAGGACTTAGCACTTGTTGGAATTTTGGAGGTCTTGTCACATATCCCTCGCGTAAAAAAAATCTTCAACTCCATTATAAATGAAGTGAATAAAAGAAAACCTGTCGCTGCAGTTTTGATCGACTCTCCTGATTTTAATCTGCGTCTGGCCAAAAAATTAAAGGGATTGTCCGTTCCCGTTCTCTATTATATAAGTCCCACTGTCTGGGTTTGGAGAAAGTGGCGGTTGAAAATCATTAAAAAATTTGTAAAAAAAATGATGCTCATATTCCCTTTCGAGGAAGACATTTATAAAAAACACGATATTCCGTCGGTATATGTTGGCCATCCCCTTGCTAAAAAAATTTATGTTTCTATGTCCCGTTTAGATTTTCTCAAAAAACATGGGATAAATCCTGAAAAGACCATTGTATGTGTCCTTCCGGGAAGCCGGAGTACAGAAGTCAGATATCACATGCCAGTCCTTATAAACGCCATAAAAAAAATCAACCAAAATATGAATGTTCAGTTCATCCTCAATCTCGCAAAAAATTTGGACAAAGATCTTGTGATCAAGCATATCCCGTCCAATTTGAATAACATTATAGCTCTTTCAGAGGATCCCTATGACGCTATGGCCTACAGTGACATGGCCCTATCGTCCTGCGGCACCGCCAATTTAGAATTGGCGCTTTTAGAAACTCCCTTTCTCGCATTTTACAGGCTGTCCTCAGTGACATATTTTCTTGGAATCCACCTCTTGAAGTTGAAAAATTACAGCATTGTCAATATTCTGGCCGGTGTTGAAGTTGTTCCTGAACTGATCCAAAATAAATTTACTCCCGATAATATTTTCAAAGAAACCCAAAATATCCTTGGATCCCAACACAAACAGGAAAAAATGATCCGTCAATTTAAAAAAATCAAAGACCAACTTGGAGAAAAAAACGCTCCCCAAAATGTGGCCTTAGAATTAGCTAAACTTACAGGAGAAACTGAACAATGAAAAAACTTTTGATTTTGACCTTTGTTGCCCTCCTCTTTTTTTCAGGAGCCACTGGCCAGCAGAATGAGATAAGGAAACTCAAAGAACAAATTATCGAACTGCAAAATAATGGAGAATTGGATTTCCAAAATTTCACTCTTTGCTCTTCAATTGTCACTTTTGGATCCTATGCTCCCCTCTCTGAATCCATTATCGGAACAACAGGAACCCTCCTTATCTACTATGAACCCCTCAATATTTTCACTAAAATAGAGGATGGAATTTATGAAATTTGGTATACACAGGATATGGCCCTCTTGAATCAGGACGGAACTGTTATATCAGAGTGGTTTGACTTTCTCGAGTTTCACCATCGGGCTAATCAACCTGTGATTGATGTATTTGCTCAAAACAGCCTCGACTTCGATGGATCCATTCCCCCTGGGAAATACAAAT
Organism: uncultured Eubacteriales bacterium; assembly: GCA_964633715.1. Taxonomy (GTDB): domain Bacteria; phylum Acidobacteriota; class Aminicenantia; order Aminicenantales; family Aminicenantaceae; genus JAUWVG01. The sequence continues at coordinate 89,375 of CAZWHQ010000003.1, read as the reverse complement.
TTAAGGCTGTTTTAAAGGACAGGCTGCGGGGTGAATCTGTCACAAAAGTGATGGATTTCGAAATCCGCTAAGGATTGGGGCCTGGCCTCAATCATTGAATGAAATCGATTTGGTCATATAGTTTGAGCTTCCGCTTTTCTATACTTCCGGCTTTTAACTCAAGCACATATTTTGCAGGAAGAACCGTGACATAAGAAGGACAAGGATCTTTTTCGCAGGGTGGGACCTCACGTTCGAGATGAACGATCCTCTTAAAGTTGTCCAACCAGATGATGTCGATGGCAAAATTCATGTTCTTCATCCAGAAAGAATAAAGTCCTTCCTTTTCAAAGACAAACAGCATTCCCTGATCATCATTGAGTGTTTTCCTGAACATGAGTCCCCGCATGCGATCTTCTTCGGTTTTTGCCAAGTCAGCAATAATTGTATCTCCATTGGGAAAAAAAATGCGTATATAGCTCCCTTTTGATCCCAAAGACATAAAAACCAGAATCAGCAATAATACAACAACTGTATTTCTTTTCATATTATTAATGCGTTGAAACTAACGGAACAAACCGCACGGATATAAGTTTTTTTTCTGTGAATCCTTTTTGATTTCTCACTATAAGCATGAGGTCCTGAAATGTTTCCCCTACGGGAACAACAAGCTTTCCTCCAATGGACAACTGTTCTTGAAGAGGTTGAGGGATTGAGCGCGGTGCGGCCGTGACAATGATGGCATCAAAAGGAGCAAACTCTTTCCATCCATATGATCCATTTCCGATTTTAAACTTTATATTTGTATATCCTAATTCCTTCAAGATGATTTGGCTTTTTTTTGAAAGGCTTTCAATGATCTCTACAGAATAAATGTCTTTGACAATCTCAGCCAGAATAGCTGTCTGGTAGCCTGATCCAGTTCCGATTTCGAGGACTTTTATATCCTCCTCCAATTGGAGGACCTCTGTCATATAAGCGACAATGTAGGGCTGTGATATTGTTTGGCCTTCACCAATCGAGAGGGGTTCATCATTATAGGCGTGAAACCTGATCTTATCAGGGACAAATTTATGCCGCGGCACCTTTTCCATGGCCGCAAGCACTCTCTTATCCTTGATCCCCCTCGCTGTGATCTGCTCCTCGACCATCCTCAGTCTTTTCTCTTTAAGATTTTCTTCACTCATTTTTTTCTTGAAAACTTAAGAGAATATATGGACTAAAAGCTAGTCAATAAGCTTTGGCAAAAAGAACTTTTTTGCTGTTCTCTTTCCCACAGAGAACACAACAGCCATTTGTCTTGCCCTGAGGTTCTTCTTCCAGAACAATCCGAATAGTGGCCATGGTCTCATCTTTGATTTTTCTCTCACATACAGATTCACCACACCAAAAAGTCCTGATGAAGCCTCGTTTATTTTCCATTATATCCTGAAACTCTTCATACGTTTGAACTTCATGTGTGTTTTCAGCCTGAAACTTCACGGCCGACTCAAAGAGTGAGTTTTGGATATCTTGAAGTAGAGTTGGAATCTGCTCAGCCAATGTTTCAAATCCAATTTGTTCTTTTTTTAGCCTATCCCTTCTGACGGCAATGACATGCTTATTTTTAATATCTCTGGGTCCGATTTCCAGCCTCAACGGAACTCCTCTCATCTCCCACTCCGAAAACTTCCAGCCCGGTGTAAATTCCTCCCTGTCATCAACTTTAACCCTTAATCCTAATTGAATAAGCTTGTTTTGAATGTCCCTAGCTATTGGAACAACATCTTCCTTCCAGTTTCCTATCGAGATCGGTACGATGACCACTTGAATGGGCGCCACATTCGGCGGCAATCTGAGACCTGAATCATCTCCATGAGACATGATTAAAGCCCCAACCAGACGAGTTGAGACTCCCCATGACGTCTGCCACACATACTGAAGATTTTGTTCCTTATCCTCAAACCGGATATTAAAAACTTTTGAAAAATGCTGGCCTAAAAAGTGAGATGTCCCCATCTGCAGGGCTTTTCCATCAGACATAAGTGCCTCGATGGCGTAGGTATCCGATGCCCCTGCAAATCTTTCCATCTCTGACTTCTTACCGGACACCACAGGTATGGCCAATTCTGTCTCGACAAACTCTTTATACATATCCAAGATCATTTTTGTTTCATCAACCGCATCTTGTTCTGTAGCATGAGCCGTATGTCCTTCCTGCCAGAGAAATTCTGTCGTTCTCAAAAACGGACGTGTCACTTTTTCCCATCTTACAATATTGGCCCACTGGTTTATTAAAACAGGCAGATCCCTCCAAGATTTGATCCACTTAGAATACATGTTTCCAATAATGGCTTCCGAAGTCGGCCGTACGGCAAGCCTTTCTTCGAGTTCTTCGCTTCCACCATATGTCACCCAAGCGACTTCCGGAGAAAATCCTTCTAGATGTTCCGTCTCCTTCTGAAGAAAACTCTCTGGGATAAAAAGTGGAAAATAGGCGTTGGAGTGGCCCGTCTTTTTTATTCTCTCATCAAGGAGTCTTTGGATGTTTTCCCAAATAGCATAACCATAGGGCCGAATGACCATCATGCCTTTCATTGGGGCATAATCAGCAAGCTCCGCTTTGCGAATCATCTCCAAATACCATTTAGAAAAATCCTCACTCTTCGGCGTTATCTGTTTAACAAATCGATCATCATTTTTCACTGTTTTCTCCATATTCCAGCTAACGGCTATTCTAAATTCTCCCTCTATCTTTGTCAAATACTACCCAAGAAATCATCAGGCAAATCAAAATTTGGGAGGTTATAAAATCGGCCCCAAATTATCACCCCAAAATTCATCCACAAGGGTGATTGATCCAAATAAAAAAATATGAGATTTTAGATGTGCCAAGGAAAAAGGAAGTAAAAATGCCAGACAACATTTTAGGGGAAAAATCCTTTGAACAAACGGTCCAGGAGAAAGGCTTCAATCTCAGTCTCCCGACTCGGGTTGAAGGTCTTGATATGGAAGGAAACTTTTTTAATGAAAAGACATCCTTATCTTATATCAGTCATCAAGGATCGTCATTTTGGTTGAGAACACCGATTTCAATCGGTCAAGATCTTAAGGTCATCGTAGATCTCCCTCCAAAACTTGCCCAAGATCAAGATCTGAAGCTCATTATCAAGGGGACAGTCATTTTTATTGAGGCGGCAACAGATCAAATTCCCAAACAGCGCATTTCAATTAAGTTTGAAAATAAATATATTATTCAAAATGACAATTGATTTGAATTGATACTAGTGCTCCTAAAAGGAAAATTAACCAGCCGCTTCACCTTTTTCGATGATAAAAACAAATCAAATATCACCCCTTGAATCATCCAAAAGAGGGATTGAACGATCAAAATGAATCTGACAAAATGTTTACTGACAATGAGTGAAGCGTATAGTTCAAATCAGGTCTCTTCCCATCCGCCGCATCCTGCTGACGAAAAGGATTTTGATCTCTTTCTCCCGGCAGTGGTGTCTGGAACCGATGCACAGGGGATCGAATTTACCGAAAGAACAGAACTGTCTTCCATGAGCTCCCTAAAAGCTCAGTTTGGGCTTAAAACCAAAGTCACAATCGGGACTAAACTCAATGTTATCCTAAATATCCCGAAAACTCTTATCTTGGAAAGTCAATTAAAAATGCGCATTTCCGGAGATGTTGTCGTCGCCAAGGCAGATGAGGACGTCGGAAGCAAACACCTGATTTCCATAAATTTGGACAAAACATACAAGATCTTTCCTATCAAAAACTAATTTTTTCTTTCCCCTCCCCCCATGTCCCTAAAAGCGTATAGACGCTTGACAAGGGAAATTCGATTATATAACATAATTTAAAATTGGAACTTATGGAATTTGACTATTTTCAACGGGATAAAAAAAAAAGAGTAATCCATGACTAAAAAGAAAACTCCAGCTTCAGAAGAAAAAAAAGTCTGTATCCTTATTTACTGCACATCAGACCTGATCCTTTCAGGAATGCTCAAAGCCCTTGAGCCTGCAGCAGAGCTGGAAGTTGTCAATATTGAAAAAAGTACGATTGACGTCTTTATGGAATCCATAAAAGAGCTCAAACCACAGATCATTCTTTTTGCCAATACAGAACCACTGCCCAATATCCGTGAAATTTGCAAGGCTATCCGAGACCTATCTGATGAGCAGTCAAAATCACAGCTAATGCTTCTCGGAAACATCCCATCCCATGAAGAAGTCGTCAGTTTAATGAATGCAGGAGTGAGAGGTTATTTTGATCTCAATGACCCGTCGAATCAGCTCGTTGAGGCCGTCCGCATTGTCCTCAAAGGAGAAATTTGGCTGCCTCGAGATAAGATGAGCAGTATTATGGATCGAATCATTTCTGTTGTCGGACGTGATTTAAAAGAAAAAACATTGGATCAACTCACACCCACAGAATTTCAAGTTCTCAGATTGATTGGACAAGGCAAGAGCAATGATGAAATTGCAGAAGCGATGTTTATCAGCAAAAATACGGTGAGATCCCATATCAAAAGCATCTATGCCAAATTTGATACACACAGTCGACTTCAATTGGCGCTTTATGCCATCAATTCAGCATTGTTTTAACACAAGGATCATGGAAATATTTCGAGGTAATGATGACTAACAAAAAAACAAGTTTTTTAAAAAATAATCGTCGTCTAGAATACCGGCTCGAACTCCCACTTTCAGCCATCATTGAAGGAACTGGTGTCAACGGCCAGAACTTTTCAGAAAAAACAATGCTTGAAAACATAAGTTCAAGAGGTGCCTATTTCGGACTTGAAGCACTTATCACAGTGGGCACAAAACTGCTTCTTAAAGTAGAGCTGCCAAGTTCTCTATCAGAAGGCAAAAAATTGAAATTGAGTCTTAAAGGACAGGTTGTCCGTCTCGAAAAGTCAGGCATGGATAAGGACAAACAGGGAGTCGCTCTCAACTTCGACGAAGAATTCAGCAGTGAAGAAGTTCTATTTATAACCGAAGAGCTCTAGCTTCCGGCCAATCTCTCTTTCCTTAAACAGGATTTTGATATGCTTATTGTTTCTCTCACTGGAGGGATCGCAACAGGAAAATCCGTTGTCGCACAAATCTTAGAAGAACTTGGATGCTACATCCACAGAGCTGATCTCGTGGCCCACCAGCTCATGCAACCCCATAAACCTGCCTGGGAAAAAATCGTCGACCGTTTTGGCTCCTTCATTTTAAAACCGGACAACACCATTAACAGAATCAAATTGGGATCCATTGTTTTTTCTGACAAGGAGGAACGCCTTTTTGTCAACAATCTCCTCCACCCTCTTGTTTTTAAAAAAAAAGAAGAAGAGATAAAAAAGCTGAATGCGGAAGGAGTATTTAAAATTTTTATATCTGAGGCCGCGTTAACTGTTGAAGCCGGGTACGCAAAATATTTCGACAAGATAATCATCACATACTGCCAAAAAAATATTCAGATAACCCGTTTGATGAAAAGAGACCATATCGATCGTAATGAAGCTTTCAAGAGAATAGAAAGTCAAATGCCCACTGAACAAAAATTGGAATATGCCGATTACACGATCGACACTTCAGGCACATTGGCAAAGACCATCGAACATTCAGAACAAGTGTTTAGAATCTTGATGTCGGATTATGAAAACTTACGCAGCCAAAACAACGATAAAAAACAGAACATCTAGAATAAAAGTGTCGTCAGTTTTTATGAATTGGATTTCAGGGCAGCTGCAAGCAGAGGTATCATAAGTTCATGATGACCTAAAAAATAAAAGCCTTTCCCCTTTTTCCCCAATGGTCTTTTCACAACATTCTGATCTGGACGATAGTGGCGATTAAAATCAAACACAGCTGTAGAAAATCCGTTAAGGTCCAATCCCTTATTCCGGGTAAATGAAATCGCTTTGAGAAAAACTTCAGGCAACACAACGGCCGATCCAACATTCAGATAAACCCCCCCGTCATGCAGCCCTTTCACTAAAGAACAGAAAAGGAAAAAATCCCGTAGAGAGGTTTTCCCAAGGGCCTGACCACTCACCTTCGGATGAAAATGAATGGTATCGGTCCCTATGGCCACATGAACCGTCACGGGAATATTCAATTCATAAGCAGCGCCAAGCAGACTCAACTCTTTAAAAGGATAAGTTGAAGAAGCAATCAATTTTCCCACGATTTCTCCCAGACCAAAATTGTCCTGGCCTGCAGTAATCGCCTCGTTGAGTTTTGCGCCGGTTTCACGTGACATCCCAAAATCCCCATCCTTGATTTGGCTTCCCACATCCTCAGATGTGTGTCCAGAATAGGCAATTTCAAAATCGTGGATAATTCCGGCTCCGTTTAACACCAATCCAGAAATCCAACCGTCTGTCATCATTTCTATGAGTACAGGATTGAGTCCAACCTTTATAGGATGTGCCCCAAGAGCACAAAGGATGGCTTTCTTCCTCTGTTTTGCTTGACTCATGAGCGAAATCAGAATTTTCAAATTTTTTGCTGCTAAAATATCAGGAAGACCTGATAAAAATGATTCAAAAGATCCAGAAGTCAAAAACGGCTTTGCGAACTGAGAAGTCGAGACTTTTCCTTTTATTGACCTATGGGGAGTGGTTTTTAAGCCTTGAGGTTTTGCAGGTTTGATTTTGTATTTACTCATTGTGGTTGAACAGACGGACAAGGGGAGTAAAAGCTAGGATTGGATGTTTTTCAGATCCTGGCCTGGCCTGAATTTAATCCTTTTGCCCCTTTTTATCTTGATCTGTTTATTGCGTCGAATGTCCCTGCCAAATCCGGTTTTCTTTGAAACAACTTTAAAGCTCGCAAATCCCCTTATTTCAATTTTTTCTTCATTGGCAAGTGCTTCTCTTAAAGATGCAAGAATGGTATCTACCATAAGCAATGATTTGACCCGATTGAGCTCAGACTTCTCTTCAATCAGTAAGGCAATATCATTCTTGATCATTGAAATCTCCTAATGAAAGCACGAATAAATAAAACCTAATTTATTGAAAATAAAAAGTCAAGATAAATTATTGACTTGACCTTGGCTCACTCCTATAATGAAGTTAAAGTGAAAAAATTTCTAGTTATTTGTCTTCTTTTCTTTGTTTTATCTGCATTTAGCTACTCTTCCATATTCAAAATTACAATTGACACAGCCATTCATCCCGTAACATCGGAATATATACAGAATGCCATCGACCGGGCTGAAAAGGAAAACGCCAAGCTCATTATAATAGCGTTAAATACCCCTGGGGGCTTAGACAGTTCGATGCGGGAAATCATGGAAAGAATCCTCAATTCAAAAGTACCTGTTGCAGCCTATGTCAGCCCAAGTGGGTCACGAGCTGCATCCGCCGGTTTTTTTATCTCCATAGCCTGTGATATTTTTGCCATGGCTCCAGGAACAAGCACTGGAGCCGCCCATCCTGTTGGTGTATCCCTTACCGGCCAGCAGATGGATGAGACCATGTCGGATAAAGTCACAAATGATGCGGTAGCCTACATTAAATCCATAGCAGAAAAACGAGGAAGAAATATCCAGATGGCTGAAGATGCCGTTAGAAAAAGCGCGTCTTATTCAGAAACAGATGCGTTGAAAGGAGATTTGATCGATTTAATTGCAGAAGATGACCAGGACATCATCCAACATTATCATGGAAAAACGATAAAAAGATTCACAGGAGAAGAGTGGATTCTCGACCTAGAGAATGAAGAGATCATCTCTATCCCCATGACAGGCAGACAGAGATTTCTCATCACCATTTCGAATCCCAATCTCGCCTATATCCTTCTTATGATCGGTTTGCTTGGACTCTACTTCGAATTTTCCAATCCCGGAGCGATTCTTCCTGGAGTATTAGGAGGGATTTGCCTCTTACTGGCAATATTCTCCTTTCAAATACTTCCCATAAACTATGTAGGACTCATCCTCATCATCCTGGCTGTTGGACTCTTTATCCTTGAAATAAAGATCCAGAGCTATGGAATTTTATCATTAGGAGGAATAGCCGCAATGCTTATTGGCTCTATTATGCTTATAAACGCTCCCATACCGGAATTGAGGCCCAGTCTCAAATTTATCATCCCTATGGCTCTTGGCCTTTCTCTAATATTTATTTTCTTGATTTTCATTACCATCCGAGCACATGCACGGAGAGCCTCAACAGGAAAAGAGGGGCTTATCGGTGAGGTAGGCGTCGCTCAGACAGACCTATCTCCAGAGGGAAAAGTTTTTGTACATGGGGAAATCTGGCAGGCAGAGGCAACAGAAGACCTCCCACTCGGCACTCGGGTTAAGGTTGTGGAAGTTCTAAAAAACTTAAGAATAAAAGTCACAAAAATTTAAAGGATCTTTTACGTAGAGGAGGAAATAATGGTAACGTATCCAATCATCATTGCTGCACTTGTCGTACTCTATTTATTAAATTCGATAAAAATATTAAGAGAGTACGAAAGGGGTGTCATCTTTCGCCTTGGGAGAGTGCTTGATAAATCCAAAGGCCCTGGTCTGATACTTGTCTTCCCGCCAATCGACCGGATGGTCAGGGTTAGCCTCAGAATCGTCACGATGGATATCCCTTCTCAAGATGTTATCACCAGGGATAATGTCTCTGTTAAAGTCAATGCTGTTGTCTACTTTAGGGTTTTGGAACCACAAAAAGCTGTTTTGGAAGTTCAGGATTATCTCTTTGCCACATCCCAACTGGCCCAAACAACGCTGCGAAGTGTCCTGGGAGAAGTTGAGTTGGATGGACTCCTCTCAGAACGAGAAAAACTCAATGCGCAGCTTCAAGAAATTCTCGACAAGCACACCGATCCATGGGGAATTAAAGTCACGCTTGTAGAAATGAAACATGTCGACCTCCCAGAGAACATGATCCGTGCCATTGCCAAACAGGCCGAAGCCGAACGAGAACGGCGCGCTAAAATCATTCATGCTGAAGGTGAATTTCAAGCCGCTGCCAACCTTATAAAAGCCGCTGATGTCATATCGACAAATCCTCAAGCTTTACAGCTAAGGTTTCTAGGGACTCTCTCAGAAATCGCCACAGAAAGGAATTCCACCATCATTTTCCCTATTCCTATTGATCTACTCAAGGCATTTATGCATAAAACTGAGAAAAAAGAATAGAACAGAATGAGCAGCAAAGATTACAGAGAATTGCAGCTTTCAAGTTCACAGCTTGTCATCATTTTTTTAGCAATCATTGTCCTCGGTGTCATCATTTTCCTTCTCGGAATTTCAGTGGGAAAAAAGAGGACAGAGATTGTATTGGCCTCCCAATTGGGGACAGAACAGGTTTCGGAAAAGATTTCCGGAGAAAAAAAAGTCTCTATCGAAGATCCAAATACCAAGATCGCTGAAAAAACACCCAGTCAACAAAAAAGTACGCCTCAAGAAGAAAAATTGGCCCCATCCAATCAGGCTTTGAATTTAGATTGGTTTATCCAAGTCGGGGCATTCAACAACCGCGCTGGAGCACAGGCTACAGCAGATAAGTTAAAAGAGGGAGGTCTCAATGTTATTGTCCTCGATCCCTATTCCTCAGACCGGAAAAGCGTTTTCAGAGTGAGGATTGGTGGATATGCGACAAAAGACCTTGCCGAGCGCGCAAAGACCGAACTGGCTCGAACTGATCCAAAGGCTAAAGACTATTTTGTCATCAGGCAGAGATAAGCTTTAAGCCAGAAAAAAGACGTCACCTTAGAAATGAAAATCCGCTTAAAGGATATTCTGCTTGCACTTTTGAGCGGCCTGCTCTCAGGATTGGCCTTCCCTAAATTCAACCTGTCTTTTTTTATATGGATATCGCTTATTCCCTTGTTGTTCATTATTTCAAATAAAACACCAAAACAGTCTTTCCTGCTGGGAATGATTGCCGGATTTTCGTTTTATGCCGTTCTTCTCTACTGGATTCCCGACGTCCCTGCCCATTTCGGAGATCTTTCAATTGGTTTCAGTATCCTGATCTATGTTGTTTTTATGCTTGTTCTATCCCTTTTCTGGGCTTTTTTCTCTCTCGCTTTTGCTATAATCCGACGATCTTTTCCTCGTGTCGCTTTTCTTTTGGTGCCCTTTCTTTGGGTAGTTTTCGAATTTGCCCTTGCCCATACCCTCACTGGTTTCCCTTGGGGACTTGTCGGTTATGCCCAATACCAAAACATCTTTTTCATTCAACTGGCGTCCTTGACTGGTATTTATGGCCTCTCTTTTTTCATCATTCTGCTCCAAAGTCTTTTTGTCCTCTCTATCCAATCCAGAAAAAAAACATACTTTTTTATAGGCCTTATACTCGTCCTCTGCATTCATCTGGGAGGATTTATAAGTCTAAAAAAGATCACCCCCTCCTCAGAAACCTTCCAAGCATCCGTCATTCAAGGCAACGTCTCTTCAGACATCTATTGGCCGGAGATTTCTTACGAAGAAATTCAACAGATCTTTGACACACATATGGATCTAACAAAGGCTGCCTCTAACTCAGGTTCTCAACTGATTATCTGGCCAGAATTTTCAGTTCCTCTCTGCTTCAGCTGTCCAAGCGAGTTCTATCAAATTTTCAAGAAGATTCTCTTTCAATTTGTTCAAGAGACACAAAGAACTCTTCTTTTGGGTACAAATGAGATGCTGCCCTATTTAGATACAAACCTCTATTTCAATACAGCCCTGTGCCTCAGCCCAGATCTCTCCACCACCGAGTACCACAAAATGCACCTCGTTCCGTTCGGAGAATACACTCCTTATAGGAAGATTTTTTCTTTTATTAACAAAATGACCCACGCCATAGGAGAAATCACTCCGGGAGAAGAACACCGTCTTCATTCGTTTAAAACGACTCAATTTGGATCCCCCATTTGTTATGAAATCATTTTTCCCAATCTAGTCCGAAAATTCACAAAAAAGGGAGCCAATTTCCTCACTACTCTTACAAATGATGGCTGGTATGGGACAAGTTCTGCTCCCTATCAACATTTTGCTATTGCCGTTTTAAGAGCCGTGGAAAACCGCCGCTTTTTACTTAGGGCTGCGACAACGGGAATTAGTGGAATCATTGATCCCTATGGCCGGATTCTGGCCAAGTCAGAGCTGGAAACTAAAACTTTTTTATCCGGTCAGATCACTCCACTTTCGGCCAAGACGTTGTATTCATTAACTGGAGATGTGCTTGCCTACATCAGCTTGACTTTGTCCTTTCTATTTCTTATTCTTGCGTATGTTAGAAGAAAAAAATGACAAAAAAAGAACCATCAAAAGCTCATCTTTCTGAACTTAAGTCCAAGGCAAAAGACCTCATTGTCAAATTTGAAGAGCTCCGAGGTTATCTTTGACCTCGATTTGAAAAAAAAAGAAATCGCTGCAATAGATCAAGATCTTGCTTCACCAGATATCTGGAAAAATCAGAGTCGGGTTCAAACACTTCAACAGAATAAAAAAAGACTGGGACGGACACTTCAATCCTATTCTCAAATCGAGGAAAAGAAGGATGAACTGGATGTTTGTCTGGAACTGGTCGATGAGGGTGAAAACGTGGAAGATGAGATAGTTCATATCCTCAACGATTTCACGTTTGCGTTAAACGAAGCCGAACTTCAGACTCTTTTTTTTGACAGAGACGATACCAGAAATGCCATTCTAACCATCCATCCTGGTGCAGGAGGGACAGAATCCCAGGATTGGGCTCAAATGCTCCTCCGCATGTACCTGAGATTTTCTGAGAGAAAGGGATATAAAACCCAAATTCTGGATACCCAACAAGGTGAAGAAGCAGGGATAAAAAGCGCAACACTTCGGATCCTGGGAGATTTTGCCTATGGAAATCTCAGCCAGGAATCCGGTGTGCATCGGTTGGTCAGAATCTCTCCCTTTGATGCCAATAAAAGAAGGCATACATCTTTTGCAGCTGTTTTTGTCTACCCCGAAGTGGACGAAGATATCGATGTGGACATCAATCCCGATGACCTTAGGATCGACACCTACCGGGCATCAGGCAAAGGGGGACAGCATGTCAATGTTACAGACTCTGCGGTAAGGATCACTCACGTCCCCACTGGAATTGTCGTTCAATGTCAGAATGAACGGTCTCAGCATAAAAACAAGGCCTCTGCTATGAAAGTGCTGAAGGCCCGACTTTATGAACTTGAAAAAAAGAAAAAGCAGGCAAAGCAGGAAAAACTAGAGGAAACAAAGTCTGAAATCGCTTGGGGTAATCAGATCCGTTCCTACGTTCTCCATCCCTATAAACTTATTAAAGACCTCCGGACAAATACAGAGACTGGAAATGTCGAAAAAGTTCTCGATGGCGATATCGACGAATTCATCAAGGCCTGTCTCTTTCTAAGAAAAAATGAAGGCCCATCTAACCTGAACTATTCATAAATTTAGCCGACACCGAGATATATGTTCATTATTATCATCCTTTTAGTCGATTCATCTAGCTCCATTTTAATTGAAACATTTTCCAAAACTTTTTCTAAGAATAGGTCGGCCAAATTTACCTTCCAGGCCAAGTAGTTTTATTCTTTTTTTGAATTAGATTTTGTTTTGGCTTCATTCCACAGAACATCCAATTCATCGAGACTGACCTTCCCTATTTCATCTCCTCGTTCCTTAAGCCTCTCTTCAATATAGCGGAATCGTTTACCAAATTTGTTATTTGTCTGCCGGAGTGCAATCTCGGGATTGACATCCAAAAGACGAGAAATATTTACTAGAGAAAACAGAAGATCTCCAATTTCTTCAGCAATTTCTTCTCCATTCCTTGTTTGAAGAGCTTTTTCAAATTCATCAAGCTCTTCTCGTACCTTCTCCAGTGCATCCAAGGGAGATTTCCAATCAAAGCCGAATAAAGAGACACGCTGCCCTATTTGAAATGCTTTGAGGAGTGAAGGAATATGGGTCGCCAATCCATCCAAGACAAATTGTCTTTCTTTTTCTTTCTTTTTTTTTTGATTCCATAAATCCACAACTTTGGCAGAATCTTCTATCCGCTGAGGACCAAAGACATGAGGATGGCGTCGAATCATTTTTTGGTTGATACCTTCAAGAACGTCATGGATTGTGAATTCATTTTTCTCTTTGAATATTCTTGTCAAGAAGACGATTTCCATAAGAACATCCCCTAATTCCTCTTTTAAGGATTGTGGATCTCCCGATAAAACGGCATCGACTGCTTCGTAGACTTCTTCCAAAAAATAATTCACGATTGTATTTTCATCTTGTTCTCTATCCCAAGGACACCCCTTCTCACTGCGCAGGATATCCAGAATCTCAACGAGCTTTTCAAAAGAGTTATTTGTTTCGTAGATCTCGTCCATGTTCACCTCTAACTTGAATAAAGTCAGCCAATATTGTATTATTTTTTTCCGTTACAAGAAAACAACATTTTATTTAGCGGAGATTTTTCCATTCAAATTATCAAAAATTCTGGAGACCATTATGACAGACAAAAACAAAGATAAAAAAGATAAAGATAAAAAAGACAAAGATAAAAAAATAAAAAAGGAAAAGCCAAAAGAAGAAAACAAGGAAACATCTGAACAAAAGACAGACGTTCTTCCGCCCTTGGATTTTAGCTCAATTTTCCTCCCATTTTACACTCAGGCTCTCTTCAAACTTGGAGCTGCCATAGATCCTATCTCCCAAAAGATCGATGAAAACATTGATCTCGCCAAAAGGTTCATCGATCTTCTCGATCTCCTTAAAGAAAAAACTTCAGGAAATTTAGATTCTGAAGAAGAGACCCTGCTCAATAACGGACTCCATCAGTTGAAAATGCTGTACATGGAGAAATCAAAAATCATTAAGCTTTAACGGTATGCAGATAATCCGCTGCCTCGAAGACTTCCCATCTCAAACAAAGAGCACTGTTGCGGCCATTGGCAATTTTGATGGGATCCATCTCGGACACAAGAAAATATTACAATTTCTCACTAAAGAAGCCAAAAAACACAAATCATCTTCCCTTGTCCTGACTTTTTCCCCTCACCCAGAAAGATACTTCGGGAAAAAAGCTATTAAGATGATCCAGACTTTGGACCAGCGCCTGAAAGAAATCGAAAAAAACAAAATAGATAAAACACTTGTCCTGCCTTTCAGTAAAGCAATTGCCAATCTAAGCAGCCGGGATTTTATCAAAAAAATCATGATAGATACACTTCGTGCTGAGGTCATTATTGTTGGAAATAATTTTCGTTTCGGGAAGAACAGGAGCGGTAATGTGCGGATTCTCCAAAAACTCTCATCGCTCTGCGGTTACAAGTTTTTTTCTATTCCGGCTGAAAAAAGAAACGACCGTATTGTTAGCTCCAGCCTCATCCGTTCTCTTCTCCAAAAAGGTGCTGTTGAAGAAGCCAACGCTCTACTCGGACATCCTTATGTCATCGAAGGAACAGTTATCAAAGGTCATTCCAGAGGAAAAAGACTAGGTTTTCCGACAGCTAACATATCTACAGACAACGAAATTGCTCCCCATGGAATCTATCTTTCATATGTCTTTTTGCAAGGACAAAAACGGCCGGCATTAACAAATATCGGGACCAGTCCCACTTTTGGCCTATCTGATACACAAATTGAATCTTATCTCATTGATTTTTCTGAAAATCTTTATGGACAAACGCAGAAAATCCATTTGCTGAAAAAACTGAGGGACGAGATCAAGTTCAGCTCTTCTGATCTGTTGATCGATCAAATTAAAAAGGACCTTGCCGCCGCCAAAACCTTCTTCAAACTTTAGACTTTTCTTATTGTCGTGATTCTTGACATTTTACCCTAAATAGTGCATTTTCTTATAAATATAAAAGCGACAGAAGAGATGAGGAGCCACTTAATGGACGATAAAATAAAAGCGAGAATCATGGATGCCCCCAAAATGAAGAGAGCGTTTATCAGGATTGCCACAGAAATTACCGAACGTAATCGGGATCTGAATAATCTGGTCATTATCGGAGTCAGAACCCGAGGAGTTTATGTGGCAAAAAGAATCGCTAAACATATCAAAAATTTGGAATCCATAGACGTTCCCATTGGAGCTTTGGATATCACTCTCTATCGAGACGATTTTTCTGATCTTGAAGCACAGCATGTCGTCAAGACCACAGAAATCAACTTTTCCATAAAGAATAAGGATATTCTTCTTGTAGATGATGTTCTTTTTACAGGACGGACCATCCGGGCAGCTATGGACAGTTTGATGGATCTTGGCCGGCCAAAGACCATCCAACTCCTTGTCTTCGTCGATCGAGGTCATCGGGAACTCCCAATCAGAGCTGATTATGTGGGAAAATTTCTCCCCACTTCGCGAAAAGAAGTCGTCCAAGTCCGGCTAAAAGAAATTGACGGGACAGAGGAAGTCCTTATCACAGAGCCGGTTGAAATAAACTAGGAGAAATACAAAGTATTGAATTCTCAGCAGATTTTGCAGATTCAGTGAAAATCCGTTATTCTCAAACAGATTGAAAACGGAATAACAGTTAGAATGCCCACTTTGTATCTTTTTTAGGAGGAAAAGGAAGTGAAATTACTGATTAAAAATGGCAGAGTTATTGATCCTTCTTCACATACAGATTCAATCCTGGATATCTTGATCTCCAAGAAAAAAATAATCGATATAAAGCCAAATATTAGCTCCGATGATGCCCAAGTCATTGATGCAGCTCGTCTTGTTGTCACTCCTGGTTTTATCGACATGCACACCCACTTACGTGAACCGGGATTTGAAGATAAAGAGACGATACAGTCCGGAGCCTTCGCAGCTGCAGCAGGTGGTTTCACAACGATTGCCTGTATGCCCAACACCTCCCCTGTCAATGATACGCCTGGAGTCACTGAATACATTATCTCTGAGGCGAAAAAACATGCCGTAGTCAATGTCCTCCCCATAGCCGCTATCACGTTTGGACTCAAAGGGGAAAAAATGACTGAAATGTCCGATCTCTCCAGTGCTGGAGCTGTGGCCTTCTCTGATGATGGCGAACCCGTCTCCAATAGCCAGATCATGCGGCAAGCGCTCGAATACTCCAAGCTTCTCGATACCGTCATCATCGATCACTGTGAAGATAAGAATCTCAGTGCTCAGGGAACTATAAACGAAGGATATTATTCAAATCAATACGGAGTTAAGGGCATTCCTGACTCTTCTGAAGAAATTATGATTGCCCGGGATATCATCCTTTCAGAAAAGGCAGATGCATACATTCATCTGGCCCATGTCAGCACAAAAGGTTCCGTTGACCTCATCCGAACGGCAAAGAAGAAAAAACTTAAGGTTACAGCTGAAGTGACTCCCCACCATCTGGTTCTGACCGACAAATCTCTTCAGAATTATGACACAAATCTAAAGATGAACCCCCCTCTTCGAGGTAAAGAAGACGTCCAAGCACTCATTTCTGGCGTACAGGATGGAACCATAGACATCTTTGCCACCGATCATGCTCCTCATACATCTGATGAAAAAGCTGTTGAATTCGATCGGGCTCCTTTTGGGATCATCGGGCTCGAATCCGCCGTGCCTCTGCTTCTAGATAAATTTATCCACAAGAAAATTATTTCTCTTGAACGATTTGTCCAAATGATGTCCATGCGTCCAGCAGAAATATTTGGCCTGACAAACAAAGGAAAAATTTGCGTTGGAGCGGATGCGGACTTAACAATACTGAACCTCAGCAAAGAGATTATTATCGATAAGAATACATTCAAATCAAAAAGTCGAAACTGTCCTTTCCATGGATGGAAGTTAAAAGGCAAACCTGAAAAAACAATTGTGGGGGGAAAAGTTGTTTTTTCAAGTTAGAGGGAAGGGATCACATCGATGACACCAGCAAAAAAAAAGCTCCTTGGATTCGAAAAAAAAATCGGTTATTCGTTTAAAAACAAAGATCTTCTTATCCAGGCCCTGTCTCACAGCTCATTTGCCTATGAGAATCCTCAGGACATTCACTCTGACAATGAAGTGATGGAATTTCTCGGAGATTCAGTTCTCGGTTTAATCATTGCAGACTATCTCTGTCGCTCCTACCCTGAACTGTCAGAAGGAGAACTGTCAAAGCTCAAATCTCAAGCAGCCAGCACAACAGCTCTTTATAGTTTTGCAAAAAACATCAATCTCGACAAGTACATCCTTTTAGGCAAAGGAGAAGAAAAAAGCGGAGGAAGAAACAAAAAGACCATTCTCGCCGGAGCCTTCGAAGCTCTCATTGCTGCCATTTATCAAGATTCGGGAATCACTGATGCCAGGAATTTACTGCTTTCCCAAGTTCAATCCCTTTTTAAAAAAATCAATGTCGATAAATTCCTCATCAATAATTATAAATCCGCGCTTCAGGAATATCTCCAGAAAGCCAACCTTCCAGCTCCCAGTTATAAAACTATCACAAAAAGGGGCCCCAACCACAAAATGAGCTTTACTGTCGAAGTATCATCTGAGAAAAAACCGCTCGCAAAGGCAAAGGGAAGCTCCAAAAAAATAGCAGAGCAAAAGGCGGCTCAGAAAGCTCTCAAGAGCCTTTGGGGAAGAAAGATTAAAGCACTCAATACGGATACATTTCTACTTAAGAAAAAGTAGGGACCCGGATTTTTTAAAACGAAGCTACTCCCTGCTAATAAGGACAGAGATAAACTTCAAGGAAGGAATATTGCTGGTCACTATTTTTATGATGGCCGCAATCGGGACAGCAAGGATCATTCCTGGAAGTCCCCACAACCATCCCCAGAAAAATAAAGAAAAGAGAACAACAAGAGGACTCAATCCCAAACCTCGCCCCATAACCCTTGGTTCAATAAAGTTGCCAAGAGTCATCTGAATAGTCCCCAATATAATAAGGATCCAAAAGGCCGACCAGAGTGTATCAAACTGAAATAGGGCAATTATCAGCGGAAGAGCCGTAGCAAAAATCGATCCAATATTTGGTATGTAATTGAGTATGAAAGTCAAAAAACCAAAGAGTATAGCAAAATCGACACCAAAAATAAGCAGAACGATCGTCGCCAGAAGACCCGTGATAAAACTGATAATTGTTTTAATACCTAAGTATCTCTGGATTTGTGCATCAATGTTATTTTTGATCTGAATAAACGTTTCTCCCTGTTCTCTTTTAAAAGAACGCAAGATTTTTGCTTCTGTTTCACCGCGCCCGGCAAGAATGAAAACAAGAAAAATGAGAATAAGAAAAAGGTTTGACAGAAATGAAAAGAAAGGTCCGAGTGTTGAAAGGATCAGATTCCCGATTTTATTGAAATTCAGCTGTTCCAATAAGTTGAATGATTCAAGGTCTTCAGATGGAAAAGGCAACCTCTCGAGAATGGATGTCAATATATCATTGATTTTCTGCCCATATTTCGGAAACTCCGCCGCAAAGGTCTTCCCGCTGGAGTAAAGGAGAGATCCAAAAAGGTAGACGATAAAAAATGTGGCCAAAAGAATAAACACAATGGCTACGGCTCGAGGTATTTTAAAACGTGTCAAGAAATCTAAAACCGGATAAAGAGTAAAAGAGAGAAATATCGCTAAAAAGAAGGGGAAAAGTACAGGACGAGCCAGTTTGAGCACAACACCAATAATGAAAACGACAAGAATGAGTAAACTGGCCGTGGTTACTCTGTTTGATTCCATTCTATTGAATTATAGTTTATCACAATCGAATGTGAAATTTAATTTTTTTCCTCTGGATCACCGCTGGAGAGGAGTCATGTCACCCCAAAGGAGGACTCTTTTGTATCGAATATCCCCCCCCCCTTCATCGAAAAAGGCGATTTACGAAATTCGGGATCTTCTTATAATTAAACTATAAAAAGAAGAGGTGTTACAAAAATTGAACAAAAAAGCGAATACGAATACGAACATAAAGAGGAGCGCTTAACTTGAAAGTTTTGATTGCAGAGGATAACCTCATTCTCAGCCGGAATCTTTCCAAAAATATTTCCAATTGGGGATACGATGTCGTCACTGCTCGAAATGGTTTGGACGCTTGGAACCTCGTTTTAAAAGACAGCATTCGCTTAGCTATTTTAGACTGGATGATGCCTGGAATCGATGGTATCAATCTTTGCAGAAAAATTCGTAACGAACTCACCCAGACTAAATCAGAGTATGTTTATATTATTCTGCTCACGGGAAAGAATCAACAAGAGGATATTATCGAGGGGCTTTCATCGGGGGCGGACGATTATATGGCCAAACCCGCAAATCTTCTCGAACTTAAAGTGCGCCTCCTGAATGGCAGCCGCATCATCGATTTAGAAGATAAAAGTATACAACTGGCCACTACTGACAGTTTGACTGATCTTTGGAACCGGAGAAAAATCTTTGAATTCTTTGAAGAAGAACTCGATCGAGGAACACGAGAACACATCTTAATCGGGGTCATCATGATAGACATCGATAATTTTAAGAAGATCAACGATAACTTTGGACACAGTGTCGGAGATAAGATTCTTTCAGAAGTGGCGTTTCGTCTCAAACACTCTCTTCGTCGATATGACAAAATCGGACGCTATGGCGGAGACGAAATGCTCATTGTCCTGCCGAATTGTAACCATAACGATGTGATCTCCATCGCAGAACGGCTTCGACAGGTCATCTGTTCTAAAAAAATAAAAACTTCGGCTGGAAATTTAGAGGCCACCATTAGCCTAGGGGGCGTATCCACTCAATATATCAAGGAGATATCACACGAAAAATTACTCGAAATCAGTGATAAAGCACTCTACCAGGCCAAACAGAAAGGCCGTAATTGTTCTGTTGTGACAGAACCAAATAAAAATGAGGTTTTTTAATAGAAAGACATTCAAAAACGGAGAACATTCCATATGAGAAATCATCGTGATTCTGATGTCACTAAAAAAGGTAAGGCAGCGAGTGACTCCTATCTCACACAAAAAATTATTGATCTTGCAGACATATTTTATATCGCTATAAACACAGAACAGATCGTGACCATGATCAACAAAAAGGGGTGTGAAATTTTAGGTTACAGAAAAAAAGATATTATTGGAAAGAATTGGTTCGATAATTTCCTTCCAAAAAGGAAACGGTTTGAGATAAAGAAAGTATTTAATCAAATAATGACAGGAAAAATCAAAACTCTCGAGTTTTATGAGAATCCAATACTCACTCAAGGAGGAAAGGAACGCATTATCTCCTGGCACAACACAATCCTTTATGATGATTCCGGGCAAATCACAGGAGCCATGAGTTCAGGGACAGACATCACAGAGACAAAAATCGCCGAGGATAAATTACAAATTGAAAAAGCCTATCTCGACCAACTCTTCGAAAACGCTCAGGAGGCCATCGTACTCTCCGAGAATGATGGCCGTGTTATCCGGGCCAACAAGGATTTCTACCGGCTTTTCAAGTATTCCCCCAAAGAAGTGATCGGCAAAAACATCGACTCTCTTGTAGCATTAAACGAAGATGTAGTCGGCGCAGAAACCATCACTCAGAGTGCCGCCGCTGGAAAAAATGTCGCTATAGAGACGAAAAGGAGAAAAAAAGATGGAACACTTATTGATGTTTCTGTTTTGGCTTCCCCTATAGTCATCGATGGGGAGCAGATCGCTGTCTATGGCATCTATAGAGATATCACAAAACAGAAGAACGATGAACGGGCACTCAGAGAGAGCCATAATCGCTTTCAACTTCTCTTTAACTCAGGAAATGATGCCATTTTTGTCCATGAGTTTAAAAAGAGTAGCCGAATGGCCAAAATTATTGAAGTCAATGATGTCGCTGTCCGAATGCTGGGATACACAAAGGATGAATTTTCAAAACTTTCTCCAAAAGACATCACCGATCCAGAGGAAAAAATCAATCCAGAACAGATAAAGAGATTAAGACAAGACAAAAAACTGCTTTACAAAAGAACTTTAGTCTCAAAAAATGGGACCAAAATCCCAACTGAAATCAATGCCCATGTCTTTAAATTCAATGGCCAAGACCATGTCCTTGCTGTAGCGAGAGATATTTCAACTCGAATAGAAAGAGAAGCCGATCGCAAAAAAGCTCAAGAAATCATTGAAAAGGAAGCCATCAAATTGTCCTCCATGATATCCGGGATGGAAGAAGGCATTGTCTTTGCGGATAACGAGGACATCATCATAGAGGTCAACGACTATTTTCTCAAACTTACGAACAAAAAAAGAAATAACATTGTCGGAAAATCCCTCTGGGAATTGCATGATCAAAGAATTGCAGAAAAGCTCAAGAACCACATCGATCTGTTTAAAAAAAAGCCTTTTTCCAAACCCATTGCGATTCAACGGCCGCTTGGTGATCTTGAAGCCATTTTTCGCCTGCAGCCCATCTATAGAGGAAAACATTACGATGGTGTGATATTTAATCTCATCGATGTGACGGAATTGGTGAGAGCAAAGCAGGAGGCCCAGGAGGCCAACAGAACAAAGAGCCAGTTCCTGGCCAACATGAGTCATGAGATTCGCACACCGATGAACGGCATCATAGGGATGACTGAATTGACACTGGATACACAACTCGCTTCTGAGCAGCGGGAATATTTGAAATCTGTGAAAGAATCCTCACTCACCTTGATGAAACTCATCAACGAGATCCTCGATTTTTCAAAAATTGAAGCCAAAAAAATCGAGTTGGAATCGCTAAATTTCAAACTTCATGAATCCATTAGGCAGATGGTCTTCTCTCATGCTGTACTGGCCAATCAGAAGGGGCTTGAACTTCTTCTGGATATACCCTCAAGTATTCCAAATGAGGTTACCGGTGATCCAGGCCGGATAAGACAGATCATGACCAATCTCATAGGCAATGCCATCAAATTTACAGATAAAGGGGAGGTGTTCGTCCGGGTCAAAGAAAAGGAAAGAACAAAAAACGATATTACACTCAAAATTTCTGTATCGGATACAGGAATTGGAATTTCACCTGCCCAACAACTGGTCATTTTTGATGCATTTACTCAGGCAGACAGCACCATGGCCCGCAAATACGGGGGAACAGGTTTGGGATTGGCCATCTCATCTCAACTGGTGGAGCTGATGGATGGAGAAATCTGGGTGGACAGCCAACAAGGAAAAGGAAGTACGTTTTATTTTACGATCCATTTGAAACTTCAAGAAATTGAAGAAAAATCACCAATCTCACTGGAATTGGAAAGTATTCGCAACCTTCCCGTTCTTGTTGTTGATGATAACGCAACCAATCGGCTCCTCCTTGAAAATATGCTTAAAAACTGGAAAATGAAACCCAAAACTGCTAGCCACGGCAAATCTGTTATTAGTCTTCTAGAAAAAGCCGGAAAAACAGAATCACCATTCAAGGTGATCATCATCGATGCCCACATGCCCGAGCTAGACGGATTTTCGCTCGCTGCGAAGATCAAAAAAAATCCAAATGTCCCAGATATAAAAACAATTATGCTAACGTCCGCTGGGATGCCGGGGGATGCAACCCGCTGCCGGAAACTGGGTATCTCAGCCTACCTCACAAAGCCTGTTAATCAGTCCGACCTTCTGGATGCCATCATGTTATCTCTTCATCCTACAAAAAAATTAAAAGCACAGAGACAACTGATCACAAAACATTCTCTCCATGAATCGCCTCTTTATTTCAGAATCCTTCTTGCTGAAGACAATAAAATAAACCAAAAACTTGCCGTCAGGCTGCTAGAAAAAAAAGGATACAAAGTGATTGTCGCCAATGATGGCAGGGAAGCCTTTTCCATGTGGGAAATGAATTCTGTAGATCTTATCCTAATGGATGTCCAAATGCCAAAAATGGATGGTCTAGAAACCACAACAGCCATCAGAAAAAAGGAAGAAAAAACAGGAAGACATGTCCCCATCATTGCCATGACAGCCCATGCCATGGATGAAGATAAAAGAAAATGTTTTGATGCAGGAATGGACAATTACCTGTCCAAACCACTCAATCCAAAAGAACTCTTCGATACGATTGAGCATATAAAAAACAAGGAGCTTGCGCCGAGCGGCTCAACACGTAAGGAGACTTAAGTTGAACGATTTAAACGAACCACCCCCAATAGACTTGGCTTCTGCACTTGAAAGAACAGGTGGAGAGATGGATTTTCTTTCAGAACTTGTCGATATGTATATGGAAGATTTTGAAGAAAAATATGCGGCCATAAAAGACGCTGTTTATCAAAAAGATGTCGAGAGGCTTCGAGAACTTGCCCACAGCCTCAAGGGATCGTCTGCCAACCTAGGACTTAAGCCTCTTCAAGAAACGTTTTTTCTATTAGAGATGGCGGGGCGTGACAACAATCTTCTCGATGCCCAAAATAAAATCGATCTTCTCTATACTCAATTCAACCAACTGAAATCTTACTGGGAAAATCGCAATCATTCATTTGAATCCAGAGCCCAAATGGACGAAAATTCGAAGGACCACCAAATTAGTATTGAAGATAGGGAGAAAAACGATCCCCAAGAGAATTCTGATAAAATAAAGATCCAGGAATCGATCAAGGATATTGTGCCGGCATATATCGAAAATCGAAGATCTGATATCGAAAAAATATATAATGCATTAGAAGCTGGTGATATTTCGATCATCGAAACTCTTGCATACAAAATGAAGGGATCAGGTACAAGTTATGGATTCGAGAGAATAAGTCAATTGGGAAGACAAATTGAGTTATCAGCCAAGGACAACGACCGGGATAAAATCCGTCTCAATGTGAGGGAACTCGAACTCTTTCTGGAAAATATCCAGCATGAATAAACCTGAGATACTCCCAAAAAAAAATGAGATGAAAATTTACTTATTGCTAAATGAATCCACCAGGGCTTTTAAGTACTCTTGACCGATATCCTGCTTGCCTTTCTTTACTTTCATCACTCCGCAAATATGGTTGCCCACACGGGATAAATAAATTAAATCGTAATATCGATCTTGGATCGATACCATGGATCCCATTTTTTGGATGGGCAAAGATTTTTTCGCTTCCAAATACTTATCCAACATCATTTGGGCATCTTCTTCATCAAAGCCCTGAATGATAAAACAGTCGAACTCAAAATCACCCACTGTGTAATTGGATAAATACCCATCATGGAGAAAGCTGTATCCCATAACATTTTTTAAAATGAACTTTTCACTATTGGCCAGCAGCCCTTCCTTTGGAAAATGACTGAGCAGAGTGGGAAAAGTCCTTTGGCCTTGAGTTTTTTCTGCTATCGCTTTTGCAAAAAGATCTAAATATTCTCTGGAGCGATCCTTTCCATCAAAACACAGGAGTTTGACATAGTATTTTCCAATCAGATAATTCAACATCCCCTCTTCAACATACCCTTGAATACCTATGGGGACAAAATTGTTGTCGGGGTAACGTTCGGCTCCATAGATCCCAAAGGCATTCGTCTCATTGGACATCTCATAAATCTCCACAGCCATACTGGCCGTACTGCCTTTCTGGCCATATTGAGTGACAGTCAGTTCCTTAAAACCATATGCAATATAAATCTCGGCTGCACCGTTGATGAATTCAAAAAGTGTCTCTGGAAAATAGGTGGAGGGTTCTTCGGTTTTTGTCCAGTTATTCAATTCAGGTAGAAGAGCTTGATTCGAGGGAGAATCATATCTCTCTGCTCCGATTCCCGAGACCGACATCATCAAGAGCATTATAATCGGGCCAAGAATCAAAGGCTTCATTCGTTTGTTCTTTATCTTTTCCATTATTTCTCTCCATGTAACAAATCTGCTTCCTAAATATAATGCCTCCCCTTTTAATTGACAAGAAATTTCTCACCTTCCGCTCCATTGACAACCCTTTTGCAGTGGAGTAACTTTAAAATAATGGCCAAAGCACGGGTTGTCATCATCCGAAGCAAAGGAACTCGGACCTCGAGAGGTTTTGTCCCACCGGCAAAAATAAAAGCCATGTTTACTCGAGGTTTGTCCCTTCTCACGGATCAAAAAGCAACGACAGATTGCTTGAACTCAATCTTTCTTGGCAAAGATAAAATCGGAATTAAAATCAACACAATTGGAGGAAAAAATATCTCTACAAAACCCGAGACCTCTCTGGCACTTGCCGAAACTCTGGTTGCGGGTGGAAAGAAAAGGAACAACATTTTTGTATGGGACCGGACGAACCGAGAACTTAAAGATGCAGGATACCGTCTCAATACTCAAGGAAACAGTTTTCAAATATTCGGGACTGATTCAAATGGAATTCAATACGGGACTCAATTGATCTCACATCTCAATATCGGCAGCCTGTTTTCAAATATTCAAACGCGGTACACCCAAGCATCAATCAGTCTGGCTATTCTCAAAGATCACGGACTTGCGGGAGTTACAGGTGGTATGAAGAATTATTATGGAGCTGTTCATAATCCGAATAAATATCACGATTTTCACTGCAATCCCTTCGTGGCAGAACTTTTCGATAGCGCTCCTATAAAAAAAACTCACAAATTGACCATTATAGACGCCTTGACTGTGCAGTTCCACAGAGGACCCTCCTATCATGCTAAATGGGCCACCCACTATGGTGCCTTCATTTTTAGCGTAGATCCAGTCGCAGCTGATTTTGTCGGCTGGAAGATAATAGAAAAACTGAGAGCAAAAAACGGTCTCCCCTCTCTGAAAGAAGAACAGAGAGAACCGGATTATCTTAAAACAGCTGCAAACATGGGTTTAGGCAAGAACGCGGATGATGAAATAAAGATTTTCGAAGATGAAGTATAAAATGATGGACACACCACCAAGAAAAAAATCATGAAGCGACGACAGTTCTTCAAGATGCTTGGAGGAACAGGAGCTATTGCCTGCTCCGGTCTTCCAATATTTCTCGAGGACCTCTCCGCTTTTCAAGAATTTGCAAATCTGTCTCATGTCGAGGCTCGGTATTATAAAAAATTGGAAGACCGGGAAATAGAGTGCGAATTGTGCCCCAGGGCGTGCCGATTGGGAGATAAAGAACGCGGCTACTGCGGCGTTCGAGAAAACAATGATGGCATTTACTACACCTTAGTCTACGGAAAAGCGTGTTCCCTCAACATCGATCCAATAGAAAAAAAACCATTCTTCCACTTCCTTCCCGGAAAAAAGGCTCTTTCTATTGCTACAGCTGGATGCAATGTCAACTGTAAATTCTGCCAAAATTGGGAGATCTCCCAAGTTCGGCCGGAACAAATCCGCCACATCGATCTGCCTCCGGCTTCGGTGGCGCTTCAGGCCAAAAAATACGGCAGCCCTATAATCGCCTACACCTATTCTGAACCAGTTGTCTTCTTTGAATACATGGTAGACTCCGCTCAAGAGGCCTCTCAACAAACCATCCGGAATGTCGTCGTCACAGGAGGACATATTAACCCTGAGCCCCTTCAAGAACTTTTGGGAGTTGTGGACGGGATAAAAGTGGATTTAAAAGCATTTAATCAGGAGTTTTACACCAAGTATGTCAGGGGAGAACTGAAACCAGTCCTGAATGCGATAACCGAGATTGCTAAAAGTGAAGTTTGGCTGGAAATCGTCTATCTCGTTATTCCCAGTTTGAATGACAGCCTGGAAGAAATCAGACAATTGTGCCGCTGGCTAAAAGCAGAAATCGGGCCAGATGTTCCATTACATTTCTCCCGTTTCCATCCGATGTACCTGATGAAAAATCTGCCTCCAACTCCTCTTTCTACCCTGGTGCAAATCCACGATACGGCAAAGGAGGAAGGACTGCACTATGTTTACATCGGAAATGTTCCCGGTCATCCGGCTGAAAATACATATTGTCCCCAATGTCATAACATCGTCATCCAACGCCGAGGTTATGAGATAAAGGATATAAAGATAGACAAAGGTTTGTGCAAATTCTGCCAGAATACCATTCCTGGAATATGGATTTAGATTAACAATACAGTGAGAAAAGCTGTCCCTCCTTTTCTTTTGGGATTTTCCGCCCTCTCCTTCCAGATTATCCTTATCAGAGAATTTACCATCCATTTTTTTGGAAACGAACTCACTTTTGGTTTTATTTTGGGAACATGGCTATTCTGGGGAGGATTGGGAAGTATAATTGCATACAAATTTAAATTCAGCTCCATAAAGCTGCTTTCCTTTAATTTTATTCTCATTATCTTATTTGCTTTCTGTCTTTTTGGTCTTCGCTTGTCCCGCTTCGTTTTTCAAGCACTGCCGGGGGAACCAGCAGGCACTTTTTCCATCTTTATCACCGCCTTTATTTTATCGTTTTTTATTGGATTTCCCCTAGGACTGCTCTTTGTCTTCAATATTTATTACACAAAAGGACAGCTCTCCACAGTCTATATTCTTGAATCCCTGGGATCGGCCTTTGCAGGGCTCTTTGTCAATTTTCTCCTCATTCCTTTTTTTTCAAACTGGCAGATGGGATCGATCCTGGGAGTTTTAATTGCCTTTGTTTTTTTCATTTCCTTTAAAAAATTGAGGTCCTTTCCTCTTTTTGTCGTCTCATTGCTTTTAATGGCAGGCCTCTGGTTTGCAGATTTTCCCAGTCAAAAAATCTACTGGAAACCCCTCTCTCTTATCGAAAGTCAGGATACCGCCTATGGCACACTTCATGTTTTAAAAACAGGGGAACAGATTTCTCTATATAGCAACAGTGTTCCCATCTACAGTTACCCAAATCCTGCGTCTGCGGAAGAAATAACTCACTTCGCACTCCTGAATAAGCCAGATGCAGTAAATATCCTGCTGATCGGAGGAGGATCGGGAGAGGAAATCAAGGAAATCCTCAAGTACCCTCACACAAAGGTGGATTGTGTAGAATTGAATCCAGAGATTATTCGTTTGTCCATACGTTTTCTTCCCGAAGATATTTCAGGTCTATTTCAGAATCCTCGTGTACAAATTTTTTATGAGGATGGGAGAGCCTTTCTAAACCGGACATCACAAAAGTATGATGTGATTATCCTCAATCTGTCTGATCCCACTTCTGCCTTGATCAACAGATTTTATACGAGGGAGTTTTTTCTCTCGGCTAAAGAAAAACTTAGCCCCAATGGGATTCTCACATTTCGTGTCTCTTCGGCTGAAAATTATATAAGCCGGGAGCAGCAAGATTTTCTGTCATCCCTATACTGCACGTTAGCAAGCGTCTTTTCTGCCGTTGAGATCATCCCCGGAGATACAAATATATTTCTGGCATCTTCCATTTTACCTCCGCTTTATGCAGAAGATCTGATAGAAAGCATCCTTTCTTTAGGTCTTAACAATGTATTCGTGTCTCCGGAACTCCTTCGTTCACGCTTAAATCCTTTGCGGATTTTCACGCTTAAAGAGACGGTTTTGTCGGGGCAAAAAAGACTGAATTTAGACTTGGCTCCCATAAGTTATTTTTACAGCTCAGTCCTTTGGAGTAAGCAATTCCGGTCAGCTGAATCCAAGCTATTATCTTGGTTATCCCAACTGCCCTCTTTTTGGCTTCTAGATATCCCCTTGGCCCTTTTTGTGCTGATCCTCTTTGTCCTGGGTTTGAAGAGGAAACAAAAATCAATCTTTACCCTTACACCCCTTTTTGTAATGGGATTGACGACTCTTATTGTCGAGATCATCACAATACTCTTCTATCAAACAGTCTATGGATTTTTCTATTTCAAGATATCCCTGCTATTGGCTTCTTTTATGATTGGGCTTTTTGGGGGAGCAATTGTCGGTCGTAAAATGAAGATATTTTTTGGACATATGATCCAAATTCAAGCAGGACTTGTAGTGGCTATAATAATTTTTTCCTATTTCATTCAATACCGACCCGCTGAAAACTTGTTTTTTTTATTCCTTTTTTCTCTCGGTCTATTAAATGGCCTTTTATTTATTATGTCCAATAAATTGTACTGTCGAGATAAAAGGAACTTGGGCTTGGGTTATGGTTTAGACTTATTGGGATCCTTTGTGGGGGCTATCGCGACATCGGCTTTCCTCATCCCGCTTCTGGGATTTTCACATCTCATCAAGTATATTCTTCTCCTCAACTCTTTCTGTCTGATCTTTATTTTTTGGGGTTTCAAGAAAGGAGTCCAATAGGTTAACGTCGCTTCATCGGGATGATTTCACTGCTCAAAATTGAAAGCTTTTTAACTATTTTTCGAGCAAAAAAAGAAAAAAATACCCATGTTTTTTTTCTCTTTTTTTATCTCTGAATAATTATTTGAATTTTCTTGACAGCGGGATTGAGTGTGCTATACTGTAATGTATTTTTAATCTATTATAAATCCTATAATTACAGTAGGTTATAAGAAAAAACAAAAAAAAGAGACGCACTTATGAGAGTAAATATCTCCAAGAATAAGATTAAAGATCCTTTCGTTTTAAAAGTCCAAGAATTGAGCGGCCAAAATCTTCTCGCCTGCTACCAATGCGGGAAATGTTCGGCAGGTTGTCCTGCGGTGGACCAAATGGATATCCTCCCGAACCAAATCATCCGTTTCGCTCAACTCGGATTTAAAGACGAACTCCTTGATTGCCGATCGATTTGGATTTGTGAGTCCTGTTTCATGTGCAATTCTCGCTGCCCGAAGGGAATCAATATTGCGGAAGTGATCGAAGCCCTCCGGCAGATTCTTCTTCGCAAAAGAGAGGACCATCTTAAAGTTAAAGAAATGACTGAGGTTGAAAAAGAAGATATCCCTCCCATTGCCCTCATCAGCAGCATGAGGAAATTCACCTCGTAAAATTAGTGGTATGCCTGATTTAAACCTTTATATCAATATCATAAGGAATCATCATTATGAAATTAAGCTATTATCCTGGGTGTACATTAAAAAACCATGCTAAGAACTTTGAAGACTCCACACTGTGTTCCTTAGAACATCTGGGTATAGACGTCGAAGAAATTCCTCGCTGGAACTGCTGCGGAACCGTTTTTTCCCTCGCCACCGATGACTTGATGCACCATCTTGCCCCTATACGCAATCTTATCCGCGTAAAAGAAACAGGATCAGACAGTGTAATGACTCTCTGTTCCATGTGTTTCCACACTTTAAAGGCCGCCGACTTACGCATGAAGTCAGAACCCGAAGACCTCGAGAAGATCAATAATTTCATGTACAAAGAAGACATCAAATACGAAGGAGATGTGAAGATTCTGCATCTCCTCGAAATCTTGAGAGATGAAATCAAATTCGAAAAATTGGCCAAAAAGGTCGTAAAACCTTTAAAAAAACTAAAAGTCGCCAATTATTACGGTTGTCTGCTTGTGCGCCCAACAGAGATTGGTATTGATGATATGGAAAATCCCACCATAATGGAAGATCTCATGTCAGCACTTGGTGCAGATTCCGTAGATTTTCCCTATAAAACCGAATGCTGTGCTTCTTATCAGACTGTCGACAAACCTGAAATTGTTGCCGACAGAACATACAGCATTCTCACTTCTGCGCAGGAATTGGGTGCTGAAATTGTGGTTGTCAGCTGCCCATTGTGTGCATTCAATCTTGATCAGAGACAGAAAAAGACTCTGGAGAAATATCCAGATTTTAAGTCTGTCCCGATCTTGTATTTTTCTCAACTGTTGGCGATCGCCCTGGGTTGTCCAAAGGACAGCTTGGGATTTGATCTGCACTACATCGATCCAAAGCCTTTATTAAAAGATAAAAAATTAATCTGAGGAAACAATGGTCTATTTTGGTGATTTAAAACCTAAGAAGGGTGAGATACACATCAACAAAGACAGATGCAAAGGGTGTGCGTTTTGTGTAGAATACTGCCCCCACGATGTGCTCGAATTGTCAGAAGAATTTAATGTTAAGGGTTATCATCCCCCATATATAAAGGATGAAGACAAATGCATCTACTGTCAACTGTGTGAAACGATCTGCCCTGAATTTGCCATATTTGTCACACTCAAAGATGAGGAGGAAGACGGTGAAAAAAGTCAAAGCCGACCCTAAGGGAGTTTTAACAGGTGCCCATTATCTAGATGGAGACTATGCAATCGCAGAAGGAGCCTTGGCAGCCGGATGCCGATTTTTTGGCGGCTACCCCATAACACCTTCGACTGAAACAGCAGAGCACTTCTCTGAAAGAATTCCAAAAATTGGAGGAATCTTTATCCAGATGGAAGACGAGCTTGCCTCAATGGCTTCATTAATCGGAGCCGTTTGGGGTGGCAAAAAAGCGATGACCGTAACTTCAGGACCTGGCTTTTCACTGATGATGGAAAACATCGGACTGGCATGCATGATGGAAACACCTCTCATCGTTGCCAACGTCCAGAGAGGAGGGCCATCCACTGGACTTCCCACTTTGACTGGTCAACAAGACATGATGCAGGCTAAATGGGGTTCACACGGCGACTATGAAGTCATCGCCCTTTGTCCTGATTCTCCACAAGAATGCTTTGATCTCACTGTTGAAGCGTTTAATTTATCTGAAACCTATCGTGTTCCTGTTTTTGTTATGATAGACGAATGTATCGGGCATATGCACGAAAAAGTGATCATTCCTCCCGCCGAAGAAATCGAGGTCGTTGAGAGAAAATGGTACACAGGCCCGGTTGAAGATTATAAGCCCTACAAAAACGACAAAGATGGCATCCCCTTCATGGTTAAAGCCGGTGACGGCTACCGTTTCCACACAACCGGCCTCACTCATGATGAACGTGGTTACCCAGTTATCAACGCCGATTGCCAGAAAGTCAATGTGACTAATATAATAGAAAAGATCCGCAGGAACCGCGATAAAATTATTAAGATTGAAGAAAACGATACAGAAGGCGCTGAAGTTGTTGTTATTTCTTTCGGCATCACCTCACGTGTCGCCGTACGTGCCGTCCAGCAGGCCAAAAAAGCAGGCATAAAAATCGGAACACTCAGGCTCATCACAGCATGGCCTTTTCCTGAGAAACGGATCAAACAGCTCGCTAAAAAAGTCAAGGCACTCGTTGTCCCAGAAATCAATTACGGACAGATGGTCAGAGAGGTCGAGCGTTCGGCCGAAAATAAATGTAAAGTCGTGAGTGTCCCCCACTGCGGCGGTTGGGTCCACGATCCTCAAGTCATTCTCGATGCCATCAAGGAGGCTGTAAAATGAAAAAAGTCGAAAAACGCGAACTCAAAAATCCGATGGAAAACCTCCTGCGAATGGACAGGATTCCTCACATCTGGTGTGCCGGCTGTGGGATTGGAACCGTAGTCACATCCTTTGCCGAAGCCATAAAAAAGAACAAGGAAGATCTGGATAAACTTGCTGTTGTCTCCGGTATCGGCTGCACCGGCCGCGTAGCGGGTTATGTCAAACTGGATTCCTTCCACACTACACACGGCCGTGCTATACCATTTGCTACGGGTCTCAAACTAGCAAAACCGGACACCAAGGTCGTTGTTTTTAGCGGAGATGGAGACCTCTCAGGAATAGGAGGAAATCATCTCATTCATGCCGCAAGACGAAATATGGATCTTCTTGTCATCTGTGTCAATAATTTCAATTACGCTATGACCGGAGGACAGGTCGCTTCAACCACGCCTTTGACAGCCAATGCATCCACAGCCCCTTATGGGAACTATGAGTACCCATTCAGCCTTCCCTATCTCGCTGAAGCCGCAGGGGCAACTTATGTGGCGCGCTGGACGGCTCTCCATCTCAGAAGGGTGACAAAATCGATCCAGGAAGCCCTCAATAGAAAGGGATTTTCTTTTATTGAAGTGATCACACCTTGTGTGACCCTATATGCACGCCGAAACCGGCTTGGAGATGGATTAAACTTGCTCAAGTATTACTACGAACAAGCCGAGATAAAACACGGTGCAGACACAAGGACTGTTGATATCAGTTACCAGGGAAAACTCATTGTAGGAAAATTTGTCGAAAAAGAAAAACCGGATTATCTTTCTGCCATGAACAATCATTTTTCAACTGTGCTTGGTGATGATTATCAACTCTACGGGAGAATTAACCATGAAAAAGACTGAAATCAGATTTACCGGCTTTGGGGGCCAAGGAATCATAAGGTGTGCACTCATTACAGGCAAAGCACTCGCTCTCTTTGATGATAAACATGCATCCATGACCCAGGCCTTCGGCCCAGAAGCCCGAGGCAGCGCATGCTCTTCTCAGCTGGTCGTTTCTGATGAACGTGTACTCTATCCTTACATCACAACCCCTGACGTTCTTGTTTCCATGTCCCAGGAAGCATACGACAAATACGAACCGGAGTTAGGAAATACGGGAACTCTTATCATCGATACCGACCTAGTTAAGCCCAAACCTGTGCGAGGAAAAATTAAGATGTATACTGTCCCATCCACTCGTTTTGCTGAAGAATTGGGAAACCGCGTTTTTGCGAATCTTGTCATGCTCGGATTTTTTACAGCTATTACAAAAGTTGTCACACCCAAAGCGATGAAAAAAGCGCTCCCCGGGCTTGTGCCGGATCGATTCCTCGATAGAAACATCGATGCATTTGACAAAGGGTTCAGTCACGGCCTTAAAGCTTTAGAGAAAAACAAAAAAGCCGCAGCAAAAAAACCTGCAGCTCCTAAATCAAAAACAAAATCAAAGAAATAAATATGTATAGGGATATAAAATGAAGAAACGAACGGGCGTATTTGTTTGTCACTGCGGGATAAACATCGCTGGAACAGTCGATGTCAAAAAAGTTGCCGATAAACTGAGCAAGCATAAGGCAGTCGCCCACAGTGAAGATTACGTGTACATGTGCTCTGATCCCGGTCAAAACCTCATTATCGACGCCATAAAAGAAAAAAATCTGGACAGTATCGTTGTCTCCTGCTGTTCTCCGACTCTTCATGAAAAGACTTTTCGGAATGCCGCCAAGGCCGGTGGCATTAACGAATTTCAAAGCGAAATCGCGAACATCCGTGAACAGTGCAGCTGGGTCCACAAAGACAAAGAAAAAGCCACAGTCAAAGCAGAAAAGATCACACAGAGCGCGGTGGAAAGAGTCAACCAGAATGAATCTCTCGAGCCCATCAGCTTCCCCGTCACCAGGAGAGCAATGGTCATTGGGGGCGGCATCGCCGGTATCCAGGCTGCGCTCGATATGGCTAACACAGGGTATGAAGTTGTTCTGGTTGAAAAAAATCCTTCCATTGGCGGGCATATGATCCAGCTTTCAGAAACGTTCCCGACTCTTGACTGTTCCCAGTGTATCCTGTCACCCAAGATGGTGGAAGTCTCCAAACATGAGAATGTCAAGCTTTTAACATACAGTGAAGTCCAGGAGGTCTCTGGATACGTTGGAAATTTTAAAGTCAAAATTAAGAAAAATCCCACTTTTGTCGATCCCGACAAATGCACGCTCTGTGACGAATGCACAAAAGTCTGCCCTGTTGTCACATCCAACGAGTTTGATCTCGGTTTGACCGGACGGAGAGCCATTTACATGCCCTTTCCACAGGCCATCCCGGCCACTTTTACTCTCGATGACAAACTCTGTCCTGGACTCCTTCCCATTGCCTGCGGAAAATGCGCAGATGTCTGTGATCCAGGAGCCATCGATTATGATATGGTTCCTGAAATTATCGAAGAGGAAGTTGGAGCTATTGTGGTCGCCACCGGATTTGATCTCTATGGAAAAGAAGAAATGGCTGAGTATGGGTATGGAAAATACGCCGATGTTCTGGACGGGCTGCAGTTTGAGAGGCTCTGTTCTGCATCCGGACCGACACAAGGAGAAGTCCTTCGCCCCTCAGATCACAAGGTGCCTAAGGAAGTTGTCTTTATTCAGTGTTCGGGTTCCAGAGATCCGGAACAACACTGTGCCTACTGCTCAAAAATATGCTGCATGTATACAGCCAAACATGCCATGCTCTATAAACATCACGTCCCAGATGGACAGGCCTACATTTTTTACATCGACATCAGATCTGGGGGAAAAGGCTACGAAGAATTTGTTCAGAGGGCTGTCGAAGAAGATGGGGTTGTCTATCTCCGTGGAAAAGTGTCGAAAATATTCGAAGACAAAGGGAAAATCAGGGTTTGGGGAGTCGACACTCTCTTAGGAAAGGACATTGAAATCGATGCGGACATGGTCGTCCTCGCCCAGGCTATGCGGCCCTCCAAAGATGCTGACAAGCTGGCAAAACTTCTCAAGATAGGTCTCGACAAGGATGGATTCCTCCAGGAAGCCCACCCCAAACTCAGGCCTGTTGAAAGTGTCACCGCCGGTATGTTTTTGGCTGGAGCCGCACAGGCCCCCAAAGATATTCCTGAAGCATGCGCCCAGGCATCCGGCGCTGCAGCAAAGGCCATTGCTATTCTATCTCAGGAAAGGCTCTTCCACTCTCCTCAGGTGGCTAAGAGTATCCCCAATCTCTGCACAGGTTGTGGGATGTGTGTGGACGTCTGTCCCTATGAAGCGCTGTCTCTTAAAGATGGTAAAGTCGAAGTCAATGCAGTCCTGTGTGAAGGCTGCGGGACATGTTCGGCAACATGCCTGAGAGCCGCCATAGAAGTGAAAAATATCACTCCACATCAGATTTTTGAAATGATTAATGCTAGCCTCGGAGGCTGATTATGGCAGAAGTATTTGAACCAAAAATTGTCGCTTTTCTCTGTAAGTGGTGCTCTTCGGCTGGAAGCGACCTCGCCGGAGTTTCACGTATGCAGTACCCGACTAACGTTGTCCCTATTCAAGTGATGTGTTCGGGAAGTGTGTCACCTCTGTATATCCTGTCCGCTTTTAACAAAGGGGCAGATGGGGTCCTTGTTTCTGGGTGTCATCCCGGGGACTGCCATTATATCAAGGGCAATTATTATGCACGCAGAAGAATCGCCCTTGTTAAAGAACTCCTTGAATACACAGGACTCGAACCCGAACGATTTCAGATGTCCTGGGTTTCGGCTGCAGAAGGCGTAAAATATACAGAAATCATCAAGGATTTTGTAAATATCCTCAAACCCCTTGGACCTCAAAAAAAGCTGAGGAGAAGTTTATGATGGTTAACCTTGACGACATCAAAAAAGAAGCCCGACAAATCCTCAAGGAAAATAAAGTCAAATATGTCATCGGCTATTCAAAGGGATCCAATGGTTTCCCCGCCATTCCTGCTTTCATAAAGAATCCTGAAGATACAGACAATCTGGTTTGGAATCCCGCCTGCATTCACAATTTGACACGCTTTCTCAGAGACGAAAAAAAGAGGAAGGCAAGAGATAAACATCCCGATAACAGACCTGTAGGGATTTTCGTCAAAGGGTGTGACAGCCGAGCGATCAATGTGCTGCTTCAGGAAAAATACATCTCCAGAGAAGATGTCTTTATCCTGGGTGTTTCCTGTGAAGACTCTGGAGTTGTGGACGAGAAAAAATTGGCGGGTAAACTCAAAGGCAAAAAAGTGCTTGACTACCAGTGGGAGAGCGGTCGAAATTTAGTTGTCACCACAGAAGACGGCCCATCAAAAATTAAGGCCGATGATGTGCTCGCCGAGAGGTGCCTCGAGTGCCCCGCTCAGTCCCCTGTCGTTTATGACATTCTGTTTGGTGATAAAATCAAACGCAGTCCGGATGACCGATTCAAATCCGTTGAAAAAATCGAAAACCTCTCCCAAAAAGAAAGATGGGTTTTCTGGAAAGAGCAGTTTGACAAATGCATCCGCTGCTATGCCTGCCGTTCGGTCTGCCCGATGTGCTACTGCGACGAATGTGTTGTCGACACAATCACGTTTGCGGTCACAGCAGACACTTCAGCCGAAGAAAAAGCCCATAAAATCAAATGGATTGATAAATCCCCGGTCACTTCAGAAACCTTTATTTACCATATGATCCGTGCAATTCATCTTGCTGGAAGATGTATAGACTGCGGTGAGTGCGAACGTGTCTGTCCCCTCGACATTCCTATCCGGTTTTTAAACAAGAAACTTGAAAAAGAGGCTAAAAATCTCTTTGATTTCGAAGTTGGATTTGATCCCGACCAACTTTCCCTTGTTTCATCCTTTAAGGATGAAGACCCAGAAGACTTTATCAGGTGAGACAATGCAAAAGATATTGACAAAAAAATCCTTCCCGAAATGGGTCGCGAATCTAGCCACCTACCAGATATACGCACCTGTTAAAAAAGACGATCTCTGGAGCTATGAAATCGTTTCAGCAGATGAGCTCACCGTTGAATACACCAACACAGTCCTCTCTCCCAAAAAAATTATCTTTCCCCAGAGAGAATTTTTTCTTGAATTCAGGCAGGACAAAAACGGAACTCCTGAAGTCAAGGAGCTTCTTCCAGAAGAACAAGAATCGATGATTTTTGGTGTCCGACCCTGTGATGCCAAAGGTGTCTCCCACATGGACAAGGTTTTTGGAGGAGATTTTGAGGATACCTACTATTGGAAAAGACGAAATCAGGTCATCCTTGTCGGATTGAGTTGCAACACACCCCCTTCTCCCAACTGTTTCTGCGTATCGGTCGATGGCTCCCCGTACTCATCAGAGGGGCTGGATATTCTGCTGACGGATATTGGAAACAGTTTTTTTATCCAGACATTCACAAAAAAGGGCGACAAGGTTATCAACTCATCCAAGGGTCTCTTTACGGCACCTAAACCAAAAGATAAGACGGATGTGGACAAAATTTTTAAAGCTGCCGTTAAAGCCATGCCAAGAACTCTGAAGGACACAAAAACAATCCCCCCAAAACTGAAAAATCTCTTCGAAGACGATCTATGGGATGAAGAAGCCATGAGCTGCATCCGGTGCGGCATCTGCACTTATCTCTGCCCCACCTGTCACTGTTTCGATATCAACGATGAACTCACCTCACATTCGCCCGTCGAAGGGAAGAGGGTGAGGACCTGGGATAACTGTCAGTTCCCGGATTTCACAATGCATTCTTCAGGTCACAATCCCAGACCGGATAAAGCCTCCCGGTTGAGACAGAGAATCATGCATAAATTTCAATATTTCGTTGAAAATTATAAAAACTACCAATGCATCGGCTGCGGCCGTTGTATTTCGAAATGCCCGGTTGGGATAGATATCATCCAAGTTCTCGAGAAGGTGAGAGACCATGTCTGACAATGCTTACATTCCCAAACTCTCAAAAATTATTGAAATCAAAGAAGAATCTGGTGGCGGCCGAGCCATCAAGACATTCCGGACACAATTTGTCGACAGCAACGGATTTTCTCACAAATGTGGACAGTGTGCCATGCTCTCCGTTTTTGGGAAGGGCGAATCAATGATTTCAATTTCATCCACTCCCCTTGTCAAAGATTATCTCCAATTCAGCATCTTAAAGACAGGAAGAGTAACCACAGCCATCCATGAAATGCAGGAAGGGGATATTATCGGAGTTCGAGGCCCCTACGGCAACAGCTTCCCTATCGAGAAGTGGAAGGGGAAAAATCTGATTTTTGCCGGGGGGGGAATAGGACTGGCACCGATATGGTCCGTCCTTCAAACTGCTCTTGGAAAAAAATCAGATTATGGAAAAATCTCTCTGTTCTACGGGGCACGGACATCTCAAGATATCATCTATAAAGAGGAACTGGGTGCCTTAAAAAAGGAGATGACCGTTTATCTGTCCATTGACCAAGAAGAAGAGGGATGGGATGAGTATGTCGGCTTCGTTCCGCTCAATGTTCTCGAGAAAAAACCCTCTCCAAAAAATGCAATCGCGATCACGTGTGGCCCCCCCATTATGATCAAATTTGTCATACAGAATCTCGAGGCTCTAGG
This sequence comes from uncultured Eubacteriales bacterium, assembly GCA_964633715.1. Taxonomy (GTDB): domain Bacteria; phylum Acidobacteriota; class Aminicenantia; order Aminicenantales; family Aminicenantaceae; genus JAUWVG01. Next base: position 50,803 of record CAZWHQ010000003.1, on the reverse strand, counting down.
CTTCAAGGATGATCAAATATACACCACAGTTGAAAACAAGATGAAATGCGGCATAGGAAAATGTGGACGATGCAACATTGGACTGCACTATGTATGCAAAGATGGCCCGGTTTACTCATGGGCAGAACTGAAAAAATTGCCTCAGGAATATTAAAAAGGAGACAGCAAGATGGCAACAAAAAAAGCAGCAACAAAGAAGGCAAAAACTACTACTCCCGAAAAGAAAATGGCAACCGTTTATATCATGGGAAAAGCTCATAAAGTCCCTGCCGACGCCACCATCATGGGAGCTATCGAATATGCGGGATACCTGATCAAACGAGGAGCCGGTTGTCGAGAAGGATTCTGTGGAGCCTGTGCAACCGTCTACAGGCTTCCTGGGGATTACAAAATTTATACGGGATTGGCCTGCACAACAATAGTGGAAGACGAAATGTGGTTGGCACAGCTTCCCTCATTCCCCGGACAAAAGGCCATCTACAATTTAGAAAAAATCCAACCGAATGTCGCCACTATACAGAAGCTGTACCCTGAAGTTTTCCGGTGTGTCGCATGCAACACATGCACAAAAGCCTGCCCGCAGGATCTGGAAGTCATGGACTACATCCAGGCCGCCATGCAGGGAGATATCGAACGTTGTATGGATCTGTCCTTTGATTGTCTGAGTTGCGGCCTCTGTGCAATCCGCTGCCCTGCAGAGATCGTCCAATACAACGTTGGGATGCTCGCTAAACGGCTCTACGGACGTTATCTTGCCCCAGAGAGCAAACAACTGAAAAAGAGAATTCGCGAAGTTAAAAGTAAAAAATTTGACAAAGAGCTTAAAAAACTGATGAAGATGGAAGAAAAAGAGCTAAGAAAGCTCTATTATGCCCGAGATACGGAATAAATTCTATGATAATTCACTTACCTCGATAAGGAGTTTCAGATGTATCCAGAATACATGACAGATTCACTCGACAAAGTCACAAAATCCCGCAACAAGAGGTTCGAGCTTGCCAAGACGGGAAAACCTGTATTTCCTGCTATGGATGCAAAAGAAAGAGAGGTCGTCCTCTCGAAGTTTCATCCGGATTACAAGCCTGAATCTAAACGAAAAATCCGCATTGGCCCCAATAAAGGAGAACTTCTTACGACAGAAGTGGCCGAGATGCTGGAATCCCATTCCCGGATCAAGCCTGGAATGTTTGATCTCACCAATCCCGATTATGAAACAGACCTCTTGATTATCGGCGGTGGTGGTGCCGGTTGTGCGGCCGCGATTATCGCCATGCAGAATGGAGCCAATTCGATTATATCGACAAAACTCCGACTTGGTGATGCCAATTCCATGATGTCTCAAGGCGGCATGCAGGCCGCTGTTTCTGCCACAGATTCCCCTCCCCAACACTATCTTGATGCCATGGGAGGTGGTCATTTCGACAACAAACCCGAACTTGTACGAGCACTGACTGAAGACGGCCCCGAAGTTGTCAAGTGGCTCGAAGATTTGGGCGTTGTTTGGGATAAGCTTGAAGATGGATCACTGATGGTCCTTCACGGGGGCGGGACATCCAGAAAAAGGATGCATTCCTGCCGTGATTACACGGGCGCTATCATCATGCGCACCTTGATGGACGAAGTACGGAATCATCCCAAAAACATCAATGTACTCGAATTCATGCCGGTTGTCGAACTTATTCTAGATAGCCGCGGCCGCTGTGCGGGTGGAATTCTGTACAATATGGAAACTGAAGAATATTTTATTGTCAAAGCCAAGGCCACCATCAATGCCACGGGCGGATACGGCCGGCTCCATATCAGAGGTTTTGACACCACAAATCACTACGGCGCTACGGGTGATGGATTGATGATGTCCTACAGAGCAGGGGGTAAACTTCTGTTTATGGATTCCGTTCAATACCATCCCACTGGTTCTGTATTCCCTGAACAGATCGCCGGTTTTCTCATCACAGAAAAGATTCGTGGCGCGGGAGGCCAGCCTCTAAACAAAAACGGCGAACTTTTTGTTTTCCCTCGAGAACCCCGAGACGTGGAAAGTTCGGCCATCATTAGAGAATGTGTTGAAAAAAACAATGGCATTGTAACGCCCAGCGGTCGAGTAGGAGTCTGGTTAGATTCTCCACTTATCGAAATGCTTCAAGGCGATGGATATATTGAAAAGCAGTTCCCTGCCATGCTGCGCCAGTTCATCCGTTACGGGATCGATATCAGAACAGAACCCATGTTGATTTACCCCTCTCTTCACTACCAAAACGGCGGTGTCGAAAGCAATGCTAAATGCGAAACCAATATTCCCGGATTGTATGTGGCTGGTGAAGCCTCAGGGGGAGTCCACGGACGGAACCGCTTGATGGGCAATTCTGTCCTCGACTATAATGTTTTCGGCCGCAGAGCAGGAAAATTTGCCGCGGAATACGCTAAAAAGGTCAAACTCGGCAAACTCAGTTTGGAGCACATCAACACATACGAATCGGAACTGAAAAAAGCAAAAATCAAAACAGACCGGATCGCCCCTGTTCTTCTCCCCTCCTACACCCCTGAAGATGTGAGGAAAAGACAGCTGACCGCCTGCTATGAAGGCACCCTTCGATAAAAATTTGGAGCCTCGCTTAAAAGAATTAATTGGGGACAGTCCCCACTTTTTGAAAAAAGTGGGGACTGTCCCCAATTAATTCTTTTGGTAATTAGGGGTTTCGTATTTATTTGACTTTAAGTCTTGATTTCATTTATTCTTGAGTAGAGATACTGGTTTTTCTGAAGTCAGATAAATAAAACTATGGTTTTTAAAGGGAAAGAAAAAAGAGAATGTTATCGATTTGAAATCCCCGGAGCCACACTGAGCTATAAAAAATCCGGGCTCCTCTTCTCTTCTCCCAATTATGAAGATGAATACTGTCCCATCTTGGATATAAGCCTTGGAGGGCTGAGATTTCTAACACAAAAAAATCTTAAAGTTAATACTAAGCTGAATATAAAAGTGTCCTACCATGAAAAAGACGGCTCCTTTCACATGATCGGAAAAGTTAAATGGATCGTATCCAATCCGGGATTCAGTTACAAATATCAAGTTGGCATTCAGTTTAATCCCTATGGAGATATGGATGGGCTCAATAGTTCTGAAGTATTTGATAGGCTCAAAACATTGGAATGGAAGTATAGCAAGAAGGATGAAGAATGATCCTGAACATTTGGGTCTCAGTCCTCAACAAACTGTCAGAATTTGAATTCAAAATTGCAGATAAACTGAATGAAATTGCTGCTATCATTGTCCATTTTTTAATCTTCTGGATCGTACCCATCCTCCTCCTGTATATCCCTTTTAAATACATATCCGTTCTAAGTATCTGTATCGCGATATTCTATATCTATGTTCTTTTTGGAGATATTTTTCTGTCGGTGTTCGGTCACGAAAAATTGGAAAAAAAACGTGGCATGATCGACATCACAACCGTGCCGGAAATGCGTGCAGAGATAATTGGTGCACTCATAAAATATATGGGCGGTGTGATCAGTTTTGCCACCATCTTTCGAGGGCTCCAAATCCTCCTCAACGGAAAAGCCTTTGTCATCCAGGCCCCCTCTGTATTTCCTTACTTCGACATGCTTTATTACAGCTTTGTCACAATCACAACAGTCGGATACGGTGATATAACCCCGACACATTGGATATCCAAACTCTTTATTATGGGAGAGATCATGTTCGGACTGGGATTTGTTCTTCTTCTCTTTACGATGCTGATCTCACTCTACATTGACATTCAGCGAAAGAAAAAGTATGAATAGAACTAAATATCTAATTATTATAAATAGAGTGTGATTATGGTACTTTTCAGGAAAAAAGCGGAAACGTGTGAGTCTGACAAGATCGTTCAGCTGATGATAGTCCACGGTAACGCAGATACTGGAGACACAACCGGAAAAATCTTTGACCTCCAATGCGGTAACAATGTTATGGGACGAGATCCTCTGTGTGAAATTCGGTTCAACTCAGGCACAGTGTCCAGAAAGCATGCCAACCTAAAGGTCAGCTATGACAAACAAAGCTATACGATCATAGACCTCGGAAGTTCAAACGGTGTTGTCATAAAACCAAAAATTCATCTAAAAAAGGGAAAAAAGGCAATCAATTCTGGAGATGAGTTTCAGATCGGAGAGATCGTCCTAAAACTTGTCACTTTAGATCAGGATGACGGCCTACAGACTATGACTGTCGACATCGATGATCTATTAAAGACGAAAAAATCCTTCCACGACGACTAAAAAACCGTCTCTATCCCTCGATGACTATCTTGGAATAATCGGCAATACGGAAAAAAAGTTTGCTGATTTCTTGAAGGAGAGCAAGTCGATTCCGCTTGGCTCTTTTATCTTCAGTCATCACCATCACTTCATCAAAAAACGTATTAATCGATGACCGGATACGAAAAATCATCTTCTGAGCTTGAGAATAATTGCCCACAGTCAGCAGAGGAAGAACATTATCTCTTATTATTGTGAATGTGGTGTAGAGTTCCCTTTCTTCCTTTTCAAATAAAATCTCTGAATTCACCTTGTACTTCGGCTGATCTCGAAGGATGTTGTTGACTCTTTTAGCGATATGAATAAGAGGTTCAAATTGAGGGCTGTCCTTAAGACTATCCAGAGCTTTGACTTTAAGATAAGTGAAATAGATGTTGTCGATGCCCGTTGCCAGCGCAGCATTGACAAGGTCATAGCGATAATCCATTTTTTCAAAAATATACTGCAGCCGATTTCTAAAAAACTCACTACATTGTGTTCTGAGTTCCTTCTTTCCTTTCTCTAGGTTCTCTCCATAAACGGCGATCACCTTATCGCACAGCCGATAAAAAGAAAAATTCAGCTTTTTATCAAGAATAATTTTACAGACACCCTGGGCATTCCGCCGCAGTCCAAACGGATCTTTTGATCCCGACACTTCTTCACCTATTCCAAATACACCCACGATTGAATCCATTTTGTCAGCCAAAGAAAGGATTGCACCACTTAAACTGGAGGGGGAAGCTTCCTCCAGACCTTGGGGCATATAATGTTCATAAATTCCTTTCCATACTTCCTGGCAATAACCTTCATGTTTTGCGTACAAACCTCCTATACGCCCCTGAAGCGAGGGAAACTCTCTGACCATTTCTGTAAGAAGATCAATTTTGCACAGTTCAGCCGTTTCATTGACCGCTTTTTTCTCATTGCCAAGTTCCAGCTTTCCTGCAATGTAAACAGCGATTTTCTTTAGTCTTTCAACTTTTTCCTCATAAGTACCCAGTTTTTCCTGAAAAATTATCTGATGCAATCCTCCAGCCCTCTTTTTTAAGGGAATTTTAATATCTTGATCCCAGAAAAATTTGGCATCTTCCAGCCGGGCTTTTAAGACACGAGCATTGCCCTTTTTGATAAGAGCTTTCACATCCTTAAAGGCATCTGCCACTCCCAGAAAATATGGGATCTGCCTTCGATTTTTGACCACGGAAAAAAGGTTTTGGCCAACTTTCATGGCTGTACTCAATACTTCAATAGGCAGACGGAGGTACTCTTGAGGAAACGAACCCAAAAAAACATAGGGAAACTCGACATCATAGCAGAGTTTGTCCATCAGCTGAGCATCCTCGAACAGCTGAGCATCCAAAGAGGCCAATTTCTTCTTCGATTGGTCCACAATCATTTTCTTTCGTTTGTGGGGATCAATGATGACTTTTTTCTTTCTTAACGCTTCCTTGTATTGAGATATGGTTTTTACCCTTATTTTTTGTGGAAAATAAATTTTATGACCTGTTGTTGAGTCTGAAGAATCCATCCCAGCCAAAGAAAATTTCAGTCGTTTATGACCAAAAAGGCACAAGATATTTTTTATGGGGCGTGAAAAACGCATCGGATTACTCCCCCATCTCATCATTTTGGGAAAAGAGAGGGACTCGACAATCCGAGGCAGAACATTTGCCAGAATGTCTTTTGTCATTTTTCCTTTGCTGACTTTATTTAGGCCAATATATTCGCCCTTTTTTGTCGCAACCACTTCAAGTGAATTGATATTCACTCCCTGGGACTTAGCAAATCCCAGGGCCGCAGGAGACGGCTTGCCATCTGGCAAAAAGGCCACAGATTTTGGTGGTCCAACAACTAAATCGACTTTATCTTTCTGGTGTTCCCCAAAATTCCCCATCACAATAAGCCTCCGGCATGTTCCGTATGTCTCTAATTTAAACACCCGGATGCCAGCAGACCGAAGCTCATTCTGAAGTTTTTCTTCAATCTGAGAGAGGGCCGCATGGACATGGGATGCGGGGATCTCCTCCGTGTTAATTTCCAGCAGAAATTCCATCAGAGCTTGGGCTCCTTAGACGTGAATTTTTGAGCGATTTGATTGACAAGTCCACGGATCTCGGCAATCAGCTTAACTCTTTCGGTTACACTCACTGCTCCCCTGGAATCCAGAAGGTTGAACAGATGAGAACACTTCAGGCACATATCATAGGACGGTAAAAGAAGATTTTTTTCAATGAGTTTCTGGGCTTCTTTGGTATACATATTAAAAGACTTCCGGAGGAGCTTTATGTCGGCCTGATTAAAATTATACTCTGAGAATTCTTTTTCCTCACGATAGCGGAGCTCCCTGTAAGTGACATCTTCTGACCACTGGAGGTCATACATATCATCTTTTCCTTCCAGGAACATCTCCAGCCTCTCCAGGCCATATGTGATTTCCACCGGCACAGGAAAACAGTCAATACCACCAGCCTGCTGAAAATAAGTGAACTGACTGATTTCCAGGCCATCAAGTAAAACCTGCCATCCCACACCCCAGGCACCGATAGTTGGAGACTCCCAGTCATCCTCATCAAAGCGGATATCATGATCCTGGATTTCGATCCCCAGAGCCGCAAGGCTTTTTAAATAGATATCCTGAATGTTCTGGGGAGAAGGTTTCATGATGACCTGGCACTGGTGATGTTTCTGGACACGATGGGGATTTTCACCATACCGGCCGTCAGCAGGTCTCCGTGAAGGCTGGATGTAGGCCACATTCCACGAGCGGTCATCCAGAACTCTAAAAAAAGTATCAGGAGTCATCGTGCCTGCACCGACCTCCACGTCGTAAGGTTGAGCAATATAACATCCCTGACCGGCCCAAAATTTTTGGAGATTCAAGATAAGTTCTTGCAAAGACATGTTTAATCTGTTTTCTCTGGAGTCCATTTTAAAACGGGTTGGCGTGCGGCTGTTGTTTCATCCAAACGCCGGACATAAGAAGAGTGGGGCGCTGATTTGAGTACCTCAGGATCTTCTTTGGCCTCCTTGGCAATACTCTTCATGGCCGTGATAAACATATCGAGATCACGCCGACTCTCTGTCTCTGTCGGCTCTACCATCAAAGCCCCATGCACGATCAATGGAAAGGACATCGTCGGTGGGTGCACTCCGTAATCAATCAGACGTTTCGCAATATCAATATTCAGCACATTGTTTTCTTTTTGAAATTTATCAGAGAAAACACACTCATGAAGTGTGGGCGTATTGTATTTTAGAAAATATTCTTTCTCCAGGTTCTTCCGGATATAATTGGCGTTAAGAACAGCCATCTCCGCCACCTCATTCAACCCTTTGGGGCCTAAGGAGAGAATATAAGCCAGTGCCTTGACGACCACTAAAAAATTTCCATAAAAGCTTCTGACTCTGCCAATAGTTTTAGGACGGTCAAAATTCAGATTCAAAACCTCCCCTTTCCTCTTTATCAACGGAATGGGAAGATAAGGTTCCAAAAAGCTCTTGATGCCCACAGGACCTGAACCAGGGCCTCCCCCCCCATGAGGTGTTGAAAACGTCTTGTGAAGATTGAGATGAATAACATCGACATCCATATCCCCGGGACGGCTGTGCCCAATCAGAGCATTCATATTGGCCCCATCCATATAGACCAGGCCACCCTTAGAGTGGACAATTTCGGCAATCTTTTTTATTTCGTCTTCGAAGACTCCAAGAGTGTTGGGATTTGTGATCATCAGTGCCGCTACATCTTCAGACATAGCCTGGGCTAAGTCGTCGACATCAACCGTCCCCCTTTCATTTGATTTTACCTCTTGAACTCTATAACCACTAAGGTGAGCACTGGATGGATTAGTTCCATGAGCCGAATCCGGAATAAGGACAATTTTTCTCGGATTACCCATATCCTCTAGATACGCCCGGATTAGGAGCATTCCGGTCAATTCTCCCTGGGCACCAGCTGTTGGTTGAAGAGTGAAGGCCTCCATCCCAGTAATTTCGGCCAGCAGCTCCTCTGTTGTCTTCAGGATTTCAAGATTCCCCTGACTAAATTTTAAAGGGACGAATGGGTGTGTGTTGGCAAATGAAGCCATGGCAGCCACTTTCTCATTGATTTTTGGATTGTACTTCATGGTGCAGGAGCCCAGGGGATAAAAACCAAGGTCAACACAGTAGTTTGTTTGAGAAAGCCGCGTAAAATGCCTGACAATCTCTGTTTCTGATACTTGTGGGAATCCCTCAACCTTCTCACGGGTAGGAACTTCATTCAGGAGATCTGTTGCTGCAGGAACATCAAGAGGAGGGAGCCGGAATCCTTTCTTCCCTTCTCCGCTTATTTCGAATATCAATGGCTCACGAATCATTTTATTTTCCCTAATTTTCCTTAAGAGTGGATACCAGAAAATCGATATCTTCTTTTTTGTGTGTTTCAGTCACACAGATCACGGCACAGTTTTTAAGCTCGGGAAATTCCCTTTCTAATCCATATCCACCAATAATCTTTTTTTCTTGAAGTTTGGCTTCGATGTCCACCCATGGGTTGGGAAATTCGCAGACAAATTCATTAAAGGTAGGGCCGCTAAATTTAATAGATACTCCATCAATTTGGCTGAGTTGTTCCTTTGCATAATGGGACTTATGCAAATTTTGCGATGCGAGCTCCTTGAAGCCTTCTAAACCAAGAGTCTCTAAAAACATCGTTGCACGGAGGGCACACAGGGCTTGATTGGTACAGATATTGGATGTTGCCCGCTCTCTTCTTATGTGTTGTTCTCTTGTGGATAATGTTAAAACATATCCTCTCTTTCCCTCGACATCCTGAGTTTCGCCGGCGATACGGCCCGGGAACTGACGGATAAACTCCTTTCGGCACGACATAAATCCCAGATAGGGGCCTCCAAAACTTAATGGAATGCCAAAGGATTGGGCCTCACCCGTAACGATATCCGCTCCTAAAACTCCAGGGGCTTCTAAAATACCGAGGGAAACCGGTTCTGCAACTACAGCCGCGGATAAAGCATCATATTGATGGGCCGTCTCTGAAATTTTTTGGATATCTTCGATTACTCCGAAAAAATTCGGAGATTGAATAACCACGAGACTTGTCTCCTCGTCTATTGTGGACTCCAGTTCTTCAGGATTTATGCAGCCGGATTCATCAAATCCAATCTCCAAAATATTGAGATGCAGGTTATGGGCATAAGTTTGAATGGTTTCCTTGTACTGTGGATGGAGCGATCTTGCAACTAAAATTTTCGGTTTCTTTCGTAAACGAAAAGCCATGAGAACAGCCTCTGCCGCACCTGAAGCCCCGTCATACAAAGAGGCATTGGCAATATCCAAACCGGTCAACTGGCATATTAGAGTTTGGAACTCAAATATTAGCTGCAGCGTTCCCTGGCTGACTTCCGGTTGATAAGGTGTGTAGGGACTGACAAACTCTCCCCTTTGACTCAGGTAGTCAACAACAGAGGGAATCATATGACTGTATGCACCGCAGCCTAAAAAAGACCGGATATTTTGAGATGAATTCTTATTTGCCAATTTTTCAAAATAAGTTATCACTTCGGATTCCGCAAGTGGCCCCGGAACATTCAAATTTCTTTTCAACTTGATGTCCTCAGGGATAGAACTAAACAGCTCTTTTATCGATGTGATGCCGACCTGGGCCAGCATCTCTTTGATATCCTTATCACTGAGAGATATGTAGCTCATCTGAATATAACCTTTCTGAAACTAATCCTCCTGAGATTCCAAGAATTTTTCATAGTCCAAAGCAGACATCAACTTTTGGAGTTCCGAATCATCTTTGACTTTAATCTTCATGATCCAACCCTCTCCGTGAGGATCTTCATTAACAAGTTCCGGTGAGTCATTAAGTCCGGAATTCACCTCGACAACCTCTCCTGCAACGGGTGAATAAATATCAGAGACCGCTTTGACAGACTCCACGACCCCAAAAGATTGATGAAAAGCAAACACGGCTCCCTGTTCCGGGAGTTCGACATAGACAACATCTCCCAACTGTTTCTGGGCGAAGTCTGTGATGCCCACCGTGCCCGTATCTCCATCGATTTTTATCCATTCGTGACTTTCAGCGTAAAAAAAGTCATCCGGGTACATGCTTAACCTCCTCTGTGTTAAATAAAATTTCTATTTCGTATTTGACTAAATTTTTTCTCTTTTATAAAAAGGTAAAGGGACAACCTTTCCCGGAACTTGTTTTCCTCTTATATCTATGGCTATTTCCGTCCCCACTTCCATAAACTCGACGGGAAGGTAGGTCAAACCGATGCTCTTCTTCAAATAGGGAGAAAATGTTCCCGATGTCACTTCAGAAAGTTTTTCACCCTGGACATAAACAGGATAATGGGAGCGGGCAATTCCCCTTCCGGTTATCTCAAATCCCACTATTTTCCTTTTAAGACCTTTTTCCTTTTGCTTGAGGAGAGTTTTGCTCCCCAAAAAATCGCCTTTCTTAAATTTCAGCAGCCAACCCAGACCGGCTTCAAGGACAGTTGTGGTGTCATCGATATCATTGCCATAGAGCATAAGAGTGGCTTCTAAACGCAGCGTATCCCTAGCTCCAAGCCCAATGGGGAGAAGCCCAAAGGATTCCCCTTTTTTCATAATGAGATTATAGATCCGTTCAGGTTTTAAGGAGAGAGTGTAGATTTCAAATCCATCCTCTCCGGTATACCCCGTCCGTGAGATGAGAACTTTTTCACCTGCAATACTTCCCCAATTGGCACCAAACATCTTCATCTCTTCCAGTTTCAAGTCTGTCAAGGGCTGGAGGACATCCAGGGCTTTAGGGCCCTGAAGGGCCATTTGGGTGTACTTATCACTCTCGTTTTCTATCCAGACATTATATTCCGCCTTGTGACTGAGAATCCACTCGTAATCTTTCTCTGTGTTGGCGGCATTGACAACGAGCAAGTAGTCATTTTCTCCAATACAATAAATCAAAAGATCATCTACAAATGTTCCCTTCTCGGTAGTCAGGGCCGTGTAATGGGCTTTGATAGGGAAAAGACGTGAAACATCATTTGGAGTCAAATACTGCAAAAATTCAAGAGCTTCCGGTCCTTTGACAGATATCTCCCCCATATGGCTGACATCAAAGAGCCCGGCTTTTTTACGAACGGTCATATGCTCATCGATGATTCCTTTAAACTCGACAGGCATATTCCATCCGAAAAACTCTATCATTTTCCCACCGAGAGATTTTTGACATTCAAATAAACGGGTTTTTTTCATGGTTTTACTCTTTAAAAGTATTTAACTATCACATATCTTTCCTGGGGTCAAATATTTTCGAAATTTGAATCGAATCCCCTATTTTTTGACCTTTTAAAGTTCTGTAAAGTGATAGAAATCACAAAATAGGGATTCGATCCGAAATGAGAGAGGAAAGATTTAGAAATAAAGATTTGCCCCTATAAATTTGCTATAATGAAGTCATAAAAATGATCGAAATCAAAAAACTTCTGACTGAATCCATATTCCAGATATTAAAAGATTCCTATCCGATAGAGCCGGTAAATATTGGCATCTCCTATACTCCCAACATAGACATGGGTGACATCGCGCTGGCATTCCCATTTCAGCTTGCCAAAAAAATGAAACGGCCTCCCAGGGAAATCGCTGTCGAAATCGCTCCTAAACTTGAATCTCTCGACGGGATCACGAAGGTCGACGTCGCAGGAGTAGGATATATCAATCTTTTTATGGACCGGCAGAAATTTTTCTTCTCTAAACTTCAGAATTTGGACCGCTCAACTCTTGTTCGTGAAGAAGACAAAATTATTATCGAACACACCAATATCAATCCCAATAAAGCGGCTCATATTGGCCACCTCCGGAATGCTGTTTTAGGAGACACACTTGGGCACTGCCTTAAATACAAAGGAGAAAATGTAGAAATTCAAAACTACATCGATGACACCGGAGTCCAGGTCGTTGACGTTGTATACGGTTTTATGGAATTGGAACAGAAGAGTCTATCCAACATCGAAAAAATCGAAGGAAAATTTGACTATTACTGCTGGGATCTCTACACGCGTGTCTCAACTCTTATGGATTCAAATCCGGATGCCGCCAAGATTAGATCGGGCATTATAAAAAAAATCGAAGAGGGGATAAATCCCGAAGCTCAAATCTCCGAGTACATTTCGCTCCGGATTCTGGATGCCCATATTCAGACAATGAAAAGGTTGGGCATCGATTACGACATCCTCCCCAGAGAAAGCTCTATCCTGGCCCTCAAATTCTGGGATAAAGCTTTTGCCCTGCTTAAAGAAAAAAAAGCTATCGAGTTCATCGACACAGGAATCAATCAAGGCTGCTGGGTCATGAAGCTCGAAACAAAGGAAGAAAAGGAAAAAATCATAGTTCGGTCAGACGGTACGGTGACCTATGTCGGGAAAGATATCGCCTACCAGCTCTGGAAATTCGGTCTCTTAGAAAAAGACTTTTACTACAAACCTTATGCCGAGGATAACGGACATACACTCTGGATCACAACGGCAGAGCCCACGTCACACGCCGTTAAATTTGGGAGTGGAAGTCAGGTCTATAACGTCATCGATACCCGGCAGAGCTACCTTCAAAAAATTGTGGCACAGGGGCTCAGATCTCTCCACTACGACAAACAAGCCGAAAAATCCATCCACTTCTCCTACGAGATGGTCGCCCTGTCCCCTAAAAGCATCAAAGAACTGGATATGGAAATCTCCGAAGAGGATAAGGATAAAAGTTTTCTTGAAGTTTCCGGAAGAAAAGGACTGGGAGTCAAGGCCGATGACCTTATAAATCGTTTGGAGCAAAAGGCTTTCGTCGAAGTGGATAAAAGAAATCCAGAGCTATCCATCGAGGAAAAAACTGAAATCGCACAAAATATTGCCTGTGGCGCCCTGCGTTATTTTATGCTCAAATTTACTAAAAATTCTCTCATCGTATTTGACTTTGAAGAGGCCCTGAGCTTCGAAGGAGAGACCGGCCCCTATCTTCAGTACACACTTGTCCGCATCAATTCCATATTCAGAAAGCTCAAGGAGAAAGAGAACTTTGAAGAAAAATCCATTGTGGACATGATATCCTCCAAAGAATTGGCCCTCTCCTCTCTCGAAGAGATAGAGCTTTCCGACTTCTGGGAACTGGTGCTCTATGCAGGAAAGATGGATGAGGAAGTGCTTCACTCCATCCAGGCTCTTGAATTTTCCCATCTGGCTAAATTTGCTTTTATTCTCTGTCAAAAATTTAACGGCTACTACCACAAGTACTCGATCCTTGCAGAAGAGGACCAACAGCTAAAAAACATCCGTATCTTAACCATTTATTTTATAAGAGAAACATTAAGACAAGTTTTGGAACTCATGGGAATCCCCAGCCCGCAGCGCATGTAGCAGAGATATAAACACATAAACTACTTATTTATCATCGGGTTAGACATGCTTTTTATGTGTATAAATTCTGTGTAGAATACAGTTGGAGTATTTCATGAAAAAAGAAATTTGTGAACTATTGTTAGTATTTACCGACCGCCAATACCGAATTCCTGGACACGGTTATTGTCCCGTTCAACGACAAATATGCGGCCCTCCCTGCTGATGACGATACCAACAGGATAATTCAGCTGACCATCCCCGTTGCCTTTGGTCCCCCATTTGGTCACAAATTCTCCATTCGGATCAAATTTCTGGATCCTGTTATTGGCCGAATCCGCAACATAGACATAGTTCATATCATCGAGAAATAAGCTCATAGGCCTTGAGAATTCCCCATCTCCAGTACCTTCTCTTCCAAATGTTCCCTGGAATTGTCCTTCAGAATTGAATTTTTGCACACGGGTTTTATCGAGGACATAAACTTCATTACTCTGACTAAAAGCTATAGACACAGGATTAACAAATTCACCGTTGCCTGCCCCCTGTCTCCCCCAGGTCTTTTTTAAAGATCCAGCGGTTGAAAATTTCATAATGCGGTGGTTTCCAGAATCTGCCACATAAATATCTCCAGCTCTATCCACAGCAATCCCCAGAGGTGTATTAAAAGCGATGTCTCCGCTCACAGATTTATCCCATTTATTCACAAAAGCTCCAGATTTGCTGAATACGAAAATGCTGTTTGTCTTGAGGTCGGTCACATAAACTGCTCCCCTGCTGTCTACAGCAATTCCTGCAGGAGCTTTGACTTTTCTAAACTCTCGTCCTCCATCTCCCCAACCAGGGATAATCCTTCCTGTCGCATCGAATTTCTTTAGGCTGATGTCCGAGATATTCACAACAAAAAAATTGTTCTCGTTGTCCAGGGCTATCCCCAAGGGTTGAACAAATAGTTCACTTCCGGGTCCTCCCCATTTTCGGCGGAATCCATATTTGTTGCCGGTCAGGATGACATCGATTCTGACTGGATCGGGCCCAACCGAAACATCGACAATTCCTTCCCATGAGGCGTAATTATCTTTCATCAGGAACACATTGTGATTACCAAATGGAACCAGGGGAATTTCACAGTCCGAGACCATCCCGGTGTCTTGTCCATCGAGATACACTTGAACTCCTGGCGGATTGGTGCTCACAAAAACACTCTTTCCCGCCCTCTCTAAGACATATTCTTTTTTTGAACTGGGGAGTGTAAGAAAAATCTCTTCATTTATGGGTTTAAAACCTTCTTTTTCGATATCCAAAACAAACTTCGGAATCGGAGTCCTGTACACCTCAGGCGAAAGTCCGATTTCTTTTCCATCGATTGTAATAGTTGCTTCCTTTGGATCAGTTGAAATTTCAAAGGAGTATTCTGTGATCATACCCTTGTACTCATTTTCCGCGTTTTGAACTAGAGCCATCACCTCGGGATCGATGAGATTACGTGTCATCTCCTTGGCATAAGCGGGTTCCACTTCGAACATGTTCTTAAACTCTTTTAAAGCCGCATAAAGGTCGCCCTTGTTCGAATAAGCAAGTCCCATCCAGAGATATATCTCTGACGCTATCTGTTTTTGTCGCGAAACATCTGAAATATTAAACGCTTTTGCGATCAAGGGGCTAAGTTTATCTACAGCTACCTCAAGGTCCCTTTCCTGCCTGATCAGGTTCTTATTTTCTTCTATTTTGAGCTCGATTTCTGCGATCAACTCGGCCTGGAAAGCTTCCTGGGCCACAGGGGCAGCCGCATCTTCCGGAATATCTTCTCCGGTGTATTCTTCAACAAGCATCTCATGGATAAATCCTGTTACTTGGACTCCTTCATTTTCCATATAGACTTTGTACCAGGATCCTTCTTTTTCCTCGGCATCAAGAATCGTATTGAGAGCCACACGGGCCAGCGTCTGCCCTCCGATATCGGGTGTGCCCTTCATGCTGGCTCCATCGACAATAACTTTGACTTTTATGGCAGCTCCATATAGAGAGACCATAAACACACAAAGACAGAGGATACAAAACAGTTTTAATCTTGAATTAAATATTTTTACGAGCATATCTCATCCCCCAAATGGTGATTATACATTCTTTATCCACTATTTTTTTCCTGCAATCTTCCACATATTCCCCTGTTTCTCAAAAAGCCAGGTTTTTTCACCTTCGTCAATGATCCCCCTCCGCTTTGTCGTTTTATTCACACCTGATAGCAGGAAGGAGAACCGGGCCTCGGCACGTTTTGTATTTAAAATCATCACTGAAATATTGGAATAGGCAGATTTTATATCTTCGAAATTGTTAATCATAAAGGTCGCCGCTTCCCTTCGGCGTTCTGAGAAAGCTTGTGTCCCAATATCATTGAGGAGTAGAAGAAGGTCTTTGGCCTCTTCGGCCTGCCTTTGATTTTCAATGATCTGTTTAATCTGTGTTGTGGCTCTGGCATTGTAGGCACGGGCAATATCCGTCTTTTTCTGTTTTGCCCGTTTTATAAAGTCTTTAGCTGCGGCATTCTCACTGTCTTCCGCAATAATCGCCTCTCCGAGTTTTATGACATCATCAAACTGCCCGCTGTCGAAAACAGTCTTGAGCTGAGTCAATTTTTCCTCTAAGGGATCCGGAGCCGCAGTCTCTTTTTCTGCAGGTTCTGTAGAAGCGGACGTAGGTTCTTGGGGGCTTGAAGATTCTTCAATCTTTTTTTCAGTATTCACTTGAGCTTTTAGTTGGGTTTGTTCGTCCGGTTTACTTTTGGGGTTGATCACCAAAAAGTAAATTCCGGCAAATATAATCAAAACCGCCGCCGCAATTGAACCTCCCAGGATAAGACCACGGCCTTTCTTTTTTGGCTTCTCTACCTGAATCGTTTCATCCTGGGCGAAATCGTAGGCAATTGTCGCATCCACGTCAATGGATTCTCCTTTCAGAGCAGCGATAAAATGAAGGCAGGATTGGAAGCGGTCCTTGGGATCTTTAGCCAATGCTTTTTCGATGATGTTTTCATAATTTGATGGCAGGGTTTTTTCCACTTCTGTAATATGAGGGGGCTCTTCATTGACAATTTTATACATAAGAGTTGAAACATTTCCTCCGCTGAACGGCCTTTGGCCGGCTGCCAGTTCATAAAGGATCACGCCAATAGAAAAAATATCCGCTCGATTGTCCACCCTCTTCCCCATAATTTGTTCAGGGGACATATATGAGGGTGTTCCAACCGTCGTTCCTGACTGAGTTAAAGTGGATGTTTCGACACGCGCTACGCCAAAATCGACAACTTGGGGCCTTCCGTTTAAATCCATCAGAATATTGGCAGGTTTGATATCGCGGTGAACGATACCATGCTGATGGGCATATTCCAACGCCTCACAGAGAGGGATTAAAATGCCGTTAATCTCTTTTGGAGAAAACTTTTTCTTTTTTGCGATCAACTGCTGCAGGCTTTGGCCTTTGATATACTGCATCACGATATAAGTAAGATCTTGTTCACGCCCGACATCATATATAGTGGCAATATTGGAGTGATCCAACTTTCCTGCAGCCTGTGCTTCCCGAATGAAACGCCCCATCATTTCTTCATCGTCACCATCGGATAGATCAAACCTGATGGTTTTGATTGCGACTTCACGATTGATATCCGGATCTAGAGCTTTATAGACAACTCCCATAGCCCCTTTTCCCAACATCTCGATGATCTTGTACTTTCCGATTTTTTCTATGTCTTTTTCTGCCATTTTCGAAGTGCCGCCAGATTAAATATATTCAGAAACATTCTCTTAAAAAAAGGTTAGAAGTCGACCTCATCTATGATTGAAAAAATATAAAAGTCTCGGCTCAATGTCAAGAAAAAACCAACATCTTAAAAGAGGCGGGCTCCAATTCCGATTCCAGCCTTGATTCCGCCTATATCGATAGTATAATCAGCCGGAGTCATCGTGCAGGTGGAATATTCAACAAAGATGTCTATAACAAATTTATCCACAGGCTCCAGATAAGCACCCGCCTTTGCAACATAACCTACAGCTCCGGATTGAACATCCCCAATGACATTTGATTCCTGATAATCGAAGTAATTGACTCCGGCACCTCCATACAAACTCAATAAACCTGTCGTTATCCGGTATTTGAGCCCCCCTCCAAGAGGCATGATTTGAAGATACGTTTCTTCGCCTGTATATGTCAATCCACTGTATCGAGAAAAGTAGTATCCTCCAATCCAAATATCAAGATTTTTCCAGATGGTTAGAGAAATCTCTCCTCCATACATCAAGCCGCCTCCGTAGATATCTTGAAACGCCCTTTCGGTGGGAAAAAAATAACTTCCCTTGACCTCTAAAAAAAGCGATCCAGCAAACATGCTCACGGCGGTAAAAAAAATGATCGCCGATACCGCCACAACTTTTCTCATTGACTTCTCCCTGGTCTCCACATGTATTTCTATTCTACACTAAATGGATAATCAAAAGAAGTTTTGTGATTGTTTTGCCAAAACCCATCCATTCATGGTATAGACAATTATCCTTCAGATGAGAGAAGCCAACTTATCACCAGAATCCTTCCCAACAAAACTTCTCAAATGGTATAAAAAAAATTATAGGCAGCTTCCATGGAGACAGACAAAAAATCCCTATTCTATCTGGATTTCAGAGGTTATGCTTCAACAGACGACCGTTCAAACCGTCATCCCCTACTTCGAAAACTGGGTGGAGGTTTTTCCCGATATGACCGCTCTCTCTTCAGCTCCTCTCCAAAAAGTGCTCAAAGTCTGGCAGGGATTAGGGTACTATCAGAGGGCCAGGAACCTTCACGCAGCTTCTAAATTAATCGTAAAATCGCACGGAGGGCAAATTCCAAAAAATTATGATGTGTTAAAAAAACTTCCCGGATTCGGCCCATACACAACATCAGCTGTTCTGAGCCTGGCCTTTGATTTACCTTATCCTGTCATCGATGCAAATGTGCGCCGCGTCCTGATGCGGTTGATGGGATTAGCTAAAGAGGCCAATGCCCGTTTTGACAATAAACTTCTCAATTTTCTCTCTCCTCTTCTGCCCAATAAGAATATGGGCACTTTTAATCAGGCTATGATGGAACTCGGCGCTCTTGTATGCAAACCAAAAAATCCAGCATGCCTGCTCTGTCCCTTCCCAGATGTCTGTAAGGCCTTTATTCAGGGAAAACAGGAAATTATTCCCACACCAAAGAAAAAAAGCTATAAAAAAATTGAAGCCGTCGTTGGCATCATTAAAAAAGAGAATAAATTTTTGATCCAGAAAAGACCTCCCCATGGACTTCTCGCAGGGCTCTGGGAATTTCCAGGTGGTAAAATGAAATCCGGAGAGACTCGAGAACAAACATTGCGCAGGGAAATAAGGGAGGAATTACTTTGTGAAGTTCAAGCACTCCGCTTTCTTGTTACAGTACGGCATGCCTACACGCAGTTCCAGGTCACTCTCCATGCATTTGAGTGCGAACTGGAACAAAATCCCCGGCTCGATAAAAAAAATCAGCGTTGGGCCACTCTTAAAAACATACACCATTATCCCCTCCCCTCAGGAAGCGCTAAGATCGTCCGTTTTCTCGCGGACCTTAAAAAAAAACACAAGGAGAACGTAGGACATGATGAGTAGGAAAATTTTTTGGATATTACCTGTCTTCCTCGTTTTTTTACTTTTTTCCAGCTGTAAACAACAGTCCACATCCAGCACTCCAGACCTCTCTCTCTATCTCCCGGCATCCGGGGAGATCGAAGGCTGGGACAGGGAACGAGATCTCCTATCCTATATGGGTGAGGACCTTTTTTCATACATCAATGGAGGTGCTGAAATCTATCATGAATACGGTTTTGAACAGGTCGTTGTCCAGGATTATAATAAAACAAATGAAAGGTGTCTTTCGGTTGAAATTTATGAAATGACAGATCCTGCAGCTGCGTACGGCATTTATTCATTTAAAAAAAGCCCGGAGGGTTTTCCTTGGGACAGGGCTCATGAGGGCAGGCTGGAGGGATATTATCTGAATTTCTGGAAAGGTTTATATTTGGTAACAATCACTGGTTTTGACGAAGAAGAGGAGACAATAGATGGAATAAAGTCCATAGCTGAAACCATTGCCACCAAGCTTCCTGCAGCCCAAGATATCCAAAAACCTCGATTAATGTCTCTGCTCCCTCAAATAGATTTAGTTCCAGGCAGTGAAAAGTATTTTAAGGGAAGTTTGGGATTGTTCAACAGCTATCCCTTTTCCCAGCAGGATATTTTTAACATCAAGGAGGGCGCACGCGGAGCCTACACAGAGGGATACAGCATTTACGTTATCCAGTACTCAGATCCACAAGAGTCCAGGAAACGATTAAAGGGAATAGAAGAATATCTTGCTCGTGACCCTAGATATAATAATATGAATTCGTCAGATACAGCCTTTTCCATGCAGGATGATAAAGAGACTCTCCTTTATTTTACATCTGTTGAAAGATACATCGTTGTTGTTCTGGGAGCCATAGATTTTTCCCGCGCAGAGGATATATCAAAGGGGATTCAACCTAATGTTGATTTTTAAAAGAATGGCGGAGAGGGTGGGATTCGAACCCACGGTACCGATTTTTGTCGGCACAATCGCTTAGCAGGCGACCCTGTTCAGCCACTCCAGCACCTCTCCACCTGCCAGATTATCTCTCGCTCATTCTAACATTTTTTCCACCTTTTTCAAATCATGGTGCCTATATCAGAATCTTCATTTATAAATATAGAAATTCCGTGAAGTGATCAGAAATCACGCTACGTTTTTCCCAGCGAGAAAAACTTGCTCGATCTCCGTCCTCGCTCTCCTCCAGGGGAGGAACCATGCCCGCTCGTCCTCCAAACGGATTTCTCCATCATCTTCCCAGAACTTTCTATATTTATAAATAAAGATACTGATTTGAATATGGCGGAGGGAGAGGGATTCGAACCCCCGTCACGATTGCTCGTGAAGCGATTTTCAAGACCGCCGCCTTCAACCACTCGGCCATCCCTCCGCTAGGGAGATA
Source organism: uncultured Eubacteriales bacterium (assembly GCA_964633715.1). GTDB lineage: Bacteria > Acidobacteriota > Aminicenantia > Aminicenantales > Aminicenantaceae > JAUWVG01. The sequence continues at coordinate 30,085 of CAZWHQ010000003.1, read as the reverse complement.
ATTTTAATAGGGAGTCCTATTTTAAAGGATTATTCGATCTTTTCCAATCCATTCATATAAGGCCGCAAAGCTTTGGGCACAACAACACTGCCATCCTCCTGTTGATAGCTCTCAAGAATAGCACTGACCGTCCGTCCCAAAGCCACACCCGATCCATTAAGGGTGTGAACAAACTGGGGTTTGGATTTTGTTTCACTTCGGAAACGGATATTGGCTCTGCGTGCCTGATAAGCCTCACAGTTTGTACAGGAGGAAATCTCGAGAAAACTGTCTCTATTCGGCATCCAGAGCTCCAGATCATAAGTTTTGGCCCCTGAAAATCCCAGATCGCCTGAACAGAGGACCACAACGCGATAAAACAGCCCCAACCTTTTCAGAACTTCTTCAGCATCTGAAGTGAGTTTTTCCAGCTCCTCAAAGGAATTCTCAGGATGAGAAAATGTCATCAGTTCGACTTTATTGAATTGGTGCTGCCTGACTAAACCCCGGATATCTTTTCCGTATGATCCCGCCTCACTCCTGAAACAGGGAGTGTAGGCAACAAACCTTCGGGGCAGGGATTGTTCTTCGAGTATTTCATCCCGGTAGTAATTGGTCAGGGGGACTTCTGCTGTTGGAATCAAATACCAGGACAAACCGCAGAGTTTAAACAGGTCGTCTTCAAACTTGGGAAGGTTCCCCGTTCCGGTTAAGCTTGTCTCATTAACAATAAAGGGAGGAATCACCTCTTTATAACCTTTTTCTCTTGTGTGAATATCCAGCATAAAATTGATCAAGGCTCTCTCTAAAAGCGCTCCTTTTCCCAGATACACAGCAAATCGAGATCCCGTTATCTTAGATGCCCGTTCAAAATCGAGGATTCCAAGTTTTTTCCCTATTTCCCAATGCGGTTTAGGTGGAAAAGAAAATTCAGGTTTATCGCCCGATCTGCGCACTTCTAAATTGTCCACTGAGGTCAAGCCTTCGGGAACAGATTCATGTGGAATATTCGGGATATTAAGGAGGATAGACTTCAATTCTTCATCGACCGTTTTAAGTTTTTCTTCGAGAGTTTTTATCTCATCGGAAACAATTTTCATTGCTGCGATTTCAGACGAAGCATCTTCCTTATTCTTCTTCATCTGGCCAATGAGCTTAGAGGTTTTGTTCAATTTAAAACGGAGGGCTTCGACTTTTTGTTGCTGTCTTTTCTTTTCCGAAAAGAGGTCTTTTAAGGGGGCGAGATTGAGCTCCATCCCCCGGGAAGTCATCATTTTGAATACAAGATCGAGATTTTCTTGAACAAATTTAATATCCAACATGCCGCAAATTATATTAAAAAAATTGAACACAGGCAAATTTTTCAGATTTGACTCTAGAAGGGCATTAAAATATAGTTATAAGTCCATGAAAAAAGAATTTTTTGGCTACATTCAAGTTTATACGGGCAATGGAAAAGGGAAGACCACGGCTGCCCTGGGTTTGGCTGTTCGTGCTGCCGGACATAAGGAAAAAACTTTTATGGGACAGTTTCTCAAAGGCCAGGATTACGGCGAGCTCCACGCGGTTAAAGAACTCTCTTCACTCATCACCATAGAGCAGTACGGTCGAAAGGGTTTCTATCATGTCACCAAGGATCCAGATAAAGAAGATATCCAGAGAGCAAAGACCGGACTTAAAAAATGCCAAAAGGCCATGCTGTCGGGAAAGTACAGGATTATCATTTTTGATGAGATCAACGTCGCCGTTCACTTCAACCTTCTCTCAGAAAAAGATGTTCTCTCTGTTTTGGATCAAAAACCAGAAGATGTTGAAATCATCCTCACAGGGAGGTACGCCCCGGATTCCTTCCTTAAAAAAGCCGATCTTGTCACAGAAATGAAAGAGATCAAGCACTACTACGAAAGAGGAGTCTCGGCGAGAAAAGGTATCGAAAAATAAGATATGAAAAGAGAGAGATTTGAACAATTGGCCGAGGAAGCCCTCGAGCAGATCCCGGAAGAGTTCACTAAACTTTTTAGCAATATTACTGTTTTAGTTAAAGATAGAGCACCCCAGGACGTGCATAAACAAACAGGCGTTTCACACCACCATCTGATTCTGGGGACATACCATGGAGTTCCCTACAAACATAGGGGCCCCTATTACGGCAATACGGCCCCAGATGTGATCACTCTCTATCAAAAATCCATAGAAGACATCTGCCGCTCAGAGGAAGAGATTAAGGCTAAAATTAAAGAAGTTGTTCTTCATGAGGTGGGGCACTATTTCGGCTTGAAAGAAAAAGATCTTAAGGAAATAGAGGGCCGTTAACTTTTAATGGAGGTTTAAAATGACCGATAGATTCAAAGGAATCTTTACACCCCTTACGACACCTTATGAAGATGAACACATCTCTCCGGAGAAACTGAGAGAAAACATCGAAAAATATAACGCATACGATCTATCGGGATATGTGGTCCTAGGCTCGACTGGTGAAAGTGTGTATCTTTCGGATACAGAATCTGAGAAACTCGTAGAAACAGCTAAAAAGGCAGCGGCTCCTGAGAAAACAATCATTGCCGGCACTGCTAAAGAATCCACACAATTAACGCTGGAATTTACAAACAGGATAGCCGATAAAGGCGCAGATACCGCTTTAATCCGGACTCCAAGCTACATGAAGTCATTAATGGATGAGGAAGCTCTGCGTATACACTACTTGACGATAGCGGATTCATCCAAAATCCCAATTATCATCTATCACATCCCCAGAAGCACAGGTCTTTCAATTTCCTCAAAACTCATCGCCGATCTTTCCCATCACCCAAAAATCGCAGGGCTCAAGGACAGTTCAGGAAACGTGGCCTTTCTCGGCGAAACAATCCCCCAGGTACATGAAAATTTCGATATTCTCTTAGGAGCAGCAAGTGTATTCCTTCCCGGCCTCATTATGGGTGCCAGTGGAGGAATTATTACACTGTCCAGTATTGCCCCATCGCTGTGTCTCAAACTCTATTCCCTGTACCTGGAAAAAGAATGGAACGAAGCCGTGAAGCTTCAACTAAAGCTCATCCCTCTGAACAAAGCGATTATCCAAACCTATGGGATCCCCGCCACAAAATATGCTCTAGACCTGCTGGATTATAACGGGGGGCCCTGCAGGCCCCCTCTCCCTTCATTGGAAGAGAAAGGAAAACAGGACATGGAGGCCATCCTCAGAAAACTCAACCTTCTTGGATAGGATCTAAAAAGGAATGGTTTATTTTCCCAGCTCTGCCATGCCAGCCAGATCTAGTTCTTTTGCTACGTCGACCAATACAGAGCCGTCTTCAAAATTTTCTCCTTCAATTTGAACAATAAACCTCTCATTAACCAAAATAATTACGGAGGCAGCTTTATCTTGCCGTTCGTATTTTTCCACTCCTGGAAAATCTTTAACTGTGATCTTTTTAATATATTCGTCTGATGTATCGATTTCCATGCTCATGGCCATCTTGATCCCGGCATAGGCCATAGGAGCAAATCCTCCATCAACAATATTAATGGTGAAAGATTTATCTCCAGAGGAATAGCTCCTTTCTGCCTGGCTCATTGAAAATGTCCCCATCGACATCGTTTGACCTTCGGCATCACCATCAGCATCCCAGCCCTGCAAATCCACAAGGAACGGGACCAGTTCTCTCCAATTGACAGGATCGACTTGTTCCTGAGCTTGTGCATAAGTACTGAAAAAACCCACTAATAGTCCAAGGCATAAAAACCAAACAATTTTCTTCATTTTAACATAAACCTCCTTTGTATAATAAAGGACCGTGCACCCCACTTCGACTGCACTCACCCTGCGTTATCCAAGCAGTTAGCTCAGGCAAGGCTGACCTGCAGCACAGGATACTACCCTGCTACCGCTGCTACCTTCCGGTCCTGACGGGATTAACAGAAAGACCCTTGCGCAGGGCCCACACCCTCATCACCACTTTCTCAGACACAGTCCAGACAAAGCTCAGCCTCGGGGGGGAATTCAATTCCACTGTAGCGGATTGTGGATAACAGGGCACCGCTAGCTCCCCATCTAGCACGGTCCAGCATTTTTGACTCTTTTTTTATACTTTGTTAAAAGAACAAGACCGCATTAAAACCTTAATGCGGCTCCAGCTCGTAAAATAAAACCATTCCAAAAGCTGGCCTCTCCCTTGAGATGCAGGGCCGGCAAGAGCTCGATACGCAGACCTAATCCAACATGAAGAAGCGGAAATACGTTAGGAAGATTGACATCATATTCTTCTTCCGCCTCATTAAAAGTTTGGGTAACTTGATCCTCAATCTCTTCTGAAAGACCATCCCAAGTATATGTTCCTGTATAATTATAACCGAAATCACCTCTTAAAGCACTCAAACCAATTCCCAACACAAAATACGGAGAAACCGGCCATTGTGGAATCAAATCCCATCGGAAACTCAAATTCGCCAAGACAGGCCTGATTTCCAGGGATACTTCGGATTCCACTTCTGCGTAACTTCCATTTGAAAAATTTTGTTTGACCGTCCCCTGAGCAACCAGAGTCATCATGTTTTTTTCGATAGACACTCCAAAGCTGAATCGAGATCCCCTCCCTCTGGGATAAATTCTAAACTCCACTCCAAAATTATTCCCCTTGGAATCAAAGGCCAGACTGTGTTCATAGTCTGAATTGGAGATGCCTGGATACGTATCACGGATTTGATAGAAGACTTCATCACGGATTTCTCTTGCTAACGTATCGTTCAATTCTGTGGCAAACCAGCTTTTAATCAAGTTGACCGACCAGAATGAATAGTGGAAATCGATCTCAAATTTTCCCTCTGTGCTGTCGGGAGGAAGCTCTGGAAGTTGAACGTCTGGCTCTCTTTCCTGGGCTGGACTTAACGTATTTAATATCAGCACCATACATATGATTAGATAACAGCAGTTTTTATTGCCCACAAATAATTTCATTTTACGCTCAATTTTTGATTTTAACGCATCTCAGGATCAATAAAAAGAGTTTCCATCCCTCTTTCCCATTTTAGTCGAGTTTTTCTAAAAAAAAATGAAATATAATTTGTGTGTGATTTTGTCAGATCACCAGTCTTTAACCAGTGCTAAAATGAGCTCGGTCAAGGCATTGAGGTCGGCGCGGTGGATCTTCTCGATAAAAGAATGTGAATACGTTCCAGGCCAGGAGAGTGGAACATCCACAGTTCCTTTGGAAACAAATACAGATCCATCATTGCCGCCCCGCGTATTACCGAGGTTGGCAGGAATATTGTTCAAACGGGCTATATCCATCACCTTTTTAAATTCGATTTGTGGCGCAATCATACTGGTATCAATAGCCCGCACCACCGCTCCCGATCCTAGTGGAACAAAAGCAAACCGCTTAGAATCGAACGGCCCATCGGAAGATACAAATGTATCCACTGGAAAAACGTAATCCACTTCCATTGTCTCAGCCAAACGGGAGGCTCCATATAGGCCGGTTTCTTCCTGAACATCCCAAGCAAACGAAATGGTTTTCCCTTGAATTTTTGTCCAGTCGATACGGAGGGCTGCGGCCAGCACAGCGGCACAACCGGCTCGATCATCTACAGCTCTGGAGGCCAATATTTCATCCGAAAGTTCAACGATTTCTTTTCGAATTGTTATGGAATCTCCCTCAGAAACACCTAATTCTTTTGCCTCTGCTGCGCTTGAAACGCCCAAATATATTTCTATAATTTCATTAGAAAATTCAAAAGATCGGGCATCCCTCTGTATATAATTCTTCCTGGGAGAGACAATCCCTTCAACCGGGCCCAATTTTGTGTGCACCACAATGGAATGACCTTCATACATCAGGGGAAAAAATCCTCCTCTCCCACTGACCTTCAGCATCCCAGAAGGTGTGATGCTCTCCACAACATATCCCAATTCATCCGTATGGGCTAAAAAAAGAAGATGCGGGTGCCCCTTCCCCACCGTAAACCAGATATTATTCATGTCATCCCTTTGAACTTCAAGCGATTCGGGAAGTGAGGATTGGACAAAATTAGCCACTTTCTCTTCTGCCCCCGATACGCCCGGCAAAAGAATGAGTTCTTTGAGTAATTCCCATGAAGAGCTGTTATTCTCTGCATATAGCTGAGACGAACTCGAAACCAGCACGGCTATTGTTATTAGAATAAAGAGTGTTTTTCCTTTCATAATGTCCTCCTCATTGAAGAAGTGAAAGAATAAGATTTGTTAGCGATTGGACATCTCTGAAATCGACAACTTCGTTGGGTGTACCTGAAAATTTCACAGGTACAAACAAACCTGAAAAATTCTTTTCGGAAAGGAATGGAGCCAGGAGCATGGATCCGAAATTATCGGCACTCTGCAGTGGTATATCTATACGGGATGCGATATTTATAATTTTTTTCTCTAATTCTGAATCCGAATCCTCCGATGTCACAAGAACCGGACCTGCACCGAGAGACACATGATTATCAACTTGGCTTTCCATTGAATAGACTCCCACAATCAGGAATTTTCTCGCCGTAAGGTTCCTTTTAGCCAGCACCGCTCCCAACGCAGCTCTAGGCCTGGAACGACGGGCAGGATACTTTGTCTGCGCCATCCAGACAAACGTAGTTTTTTGAGCCGGATTCTTGAGCGAAAGCTTTGCCGCAGCATCCAAAAGCAAAGATATACAGACCTTTGTTCCCAAGGAAGGCCCAGATTTCCTTTCGCCGGCAAGACGGCTTATCCTGGCCAAGGGCGTAACAGGATCAAGCATTTCAATCCCTTTTGATTGGGCTTCTTTTTTTGAACGCACTCCTATATCCACAAGAGCATTTTCAAGAGAGAATACATTTTGGAGGTCACTTCTCATCTCACGCGAGACAATATGAAGAGAGGGAAGAGTGAGAACTCCTGATATTGGCCCAGTCGAAGACCAGATTGTCAAAGGATGGCCGAACTGGAAGGAGTCGTAAAGAGGAGTGGGTATGGATACAATCCTGTCCAAATGCAGATAACCGCGGGAATCGAATCCACTCACGATATAGCCAATCTCATCTATCCCAGTCAACACGGCCAAACCTTCACCTCCCTCTCCTAACGCAGAATAGAGGCTCCCAAGGCTGTCTCTTTCAAAAGAAAAATCGGCCGGCAGGAATTTTTGAATCGCCGAGACCATACTCTCTTCATAACCCGTTGGTGAGGCGACAGGAAAAATTTCACTGAGAATCTGTTCGACTTCACCCGAATTCGCTGTAAGAAATAACGAAAATACGCATAGAAATAATAAAACCGCGCTTCTCAATTTTTTCATAGGTGGTTTAACCTCCTTTTTCAAAATCACAGGTGCAAATACTACCACAAATCTCATTTAATTTATAAAACGGCGGGTCTTCTCCCGTGGGGAAAGATACTCTGCTTAAAAAATCAATCCTTGAGAATTTTCACAGCTTTATCGATATCAGACACATCGATAATCACGGCCGTTGAATTTTTCTTCTTGCTCAGTGTCCCATAACAGTATTCGATGTTGATCCCTTTATTTCCTAATTTAGTAGCCATTTCTGCCAGAGCCCCGGGAAGATTTTCGAGTTGCACGAGAAGAACATCCCTAAGTTCAGTAGTGTAATCCAGTTTGGAAAGGATTTTTACGGCTTTGTTGACATTTTTAACCAAGAGTTTAGCCGTGTCTTGAAACACACCGATGGCTTCAATATTGATATCATTTTCTACTAGGTGACTGCACATATCTCCCAAGGTCGATGGTTTGTTTTCAAGGACGACAAAGATCTCACTGATTCTTTCCATGTTATTTTCCCTCTTTGTGGATTCAAGGTTATTTTTATATTATCGAATTCTTGCGGAATTTTCCATCGATTCAGCTAAATTTCGTATATGTCTTTAAATATTGGGCTCTAAAATATTTTTCAGCTTCTCCTAAATTCTTGAAACTTAAATCCTGTTTGAAAAAAGACAGGTCTCCTCTAAATTCATCCAAAGACATAAAATGGTTGTTTTTCATCCAATCCTGGATACCTTTGAGGAGCGATTCGATTTCGCCCAATCCCTTCTCATAAAAAATACTGCAGGCTTGAACAGCAGAAGCTCCGGCAAGAATCAACTTTACGATATCATCTGAATGTTTAATTCCTCCAGAAGAGGAGATGTCACAGTTCACTCTGCCGGCCAGAATCGCCACCCATCTTAAAGACTGAAATAAGTTGCCTTTGCCCTTGATGGCCCTTGTCGTCCGATTGTCCACATTTATATCAGGTTCGAGAAACCAGTTAAACAGGACCAGGGCACTCACTCCGGCATTGGTAAGTCTATGAGCTAAATTTGGAATGGAAGTGATTTGTGATGTCAATTTGATCGAGATGGGAATAGGCACTTCATCCTTAATTCTATTCAAGATTTCAACATGGTTTTGTTCGTAGCTAGATCCGGGCTTTTCCAAGTCGAGAGGAAGAAAATAGATATTCAATTCGAGCGCATCGGCTCCTGCCGTATAAAACTGTCTGGCAAAACTCGGCCACAATTCTGGAGTTTGGCAGTTGATGCTGGCAATCAAAGGGATATCCACTTCTTTTTTTGCATCTTGAATAGTCTGGCATATTTTTTGAGGTGCATACTCAAGGAGACCTCCTGCCCGCAAATAATCTACGGCTTCAGGATGAATGGAATGTCCTTCCTCCGGAATTTCCCCTTTCACTAAAAACTGTTCTTCAAAGATCGATTTCAACACAACCGCACCTGCCCCGGCATCTGCACATTTTTTTATCCCGGCCACAGATCTAGTCAGATCACAGCTCGATACAATGATTGGATTCCGAAGTCTCAAACCCATATATTGAGTCGATAAATCAAACATTCATTGCTCCTTTCCTTAAATCGCAGATATCAAAAAGCCATTATAAATAATTTTTCACTCCTTGTCTTGTCTCGTTATATCAGTCAAAGATTTTTCCTGGATTGAGAATATTGTTTGGATCGAACAAAGATTTGATCCCCTTCATAAGTGCAATTTCTTCAGGATCGAGCACTAGAGAGAGATAAGGTTTTTTAACGAGGCCAATGCCGTGCTCCCCGGATATCATCCCCCCCCGTTCCGTGCAGTCCTGAAAGAGATCTTTGCGGACAAGATCGAGTTTTATTCTGGCTTCATCTTCACTGATTGGAATAATCGTTCCATCGACAAATCTGGCTTTCATAATATGTGTATGGACATTCCCGTCGGCCGCATGGCCAAAGGTTGGCAGCCAGATGTCATATTTTTTTGAAACCTCTTGTATTTTTTTCACGTGTTCAGCAATCTCCGCTCTTGGCACAACGATATCCATGATTTCAAGTGTGTGGGTTTTAATGGCTTCATAAATTTTGCTGCGGATTTCCAAAACTTGCTGCTGTTTTTGTTCACTGTCGGCAACAAAGACATCAAGGGCCCCAGAGGCTAAACACAGTTCAGCCACATCCAGGGAGAGCCGGTCGATTTCTTCTTTCCCTGAGGCATCCAAGATGATCAGCAAATAGGTGTTCCCTATGGAACTGGGCCACTTTTTATGAAGAAACTCTTCGGTAATCCGAATCACTTCCCGCGGAACAAACTCAACGGCCAAAGGAAGTATCTTCTGGTCAATAAGAGACGGGACGGTATCGATCGCTTTTTCCAACTTTTCATAGGGTATTATCAGAGACCGGATCACCTGAGGAGAAGGCATGAGCTGTATGGTTGCCCGTGTGATAACTCCTAACGTCCCTTCGGAACCGATGAACAGGTTCAGAAGACTATACCCTGTGCTGTTTTTCATGATCTTTCCGCCAACACTGATGATTTTTCCAGATGGAAGCACAAGATCCATTCCCCGGACGTAATTCCGGAATACCCCGTGTTTTACCGCTCTTGCTCCTCCAGCATTATTGGCCAGGACTCCTCCAATCATGGCGCTTTCTTCTCCGGGATGAGAAGGGAAAAAAAGCCCGGCTTCTTCAACAGCGTGGTAAAAATCCATGAGCCTAACACCCGATTCAACGACAGCCATTTGATTGGCAATGTCAACTTCAATGATTTTGTTCATCCTCTCAAGAGACAGGACAATTCCTCCAAATAAAGGGACACAACCCCCACAAAGTCCCGTAGCTCCTCCTCTTGGAGTTATCGGGATTTTTTCTCTATTGGCCAGCTCCAGTATCTTTGATATTTCGTCAGAAGTCCCTGGTTTCACGACAACATCAGGCATGTGTGTTATATCTGCAAGGGAGAACTCATCATGGCTGTAGTCCTCCATTTTTTCTTCTTGCTGGATACAATTGATTTTTCCAACAATATTCTCTAGCTCAACAAGAATTTTGTGATTGAGAGAGTTGTACACAGTCATTTTTATCTGTTTATTATCACCGCCGGGATTCCGGCGTCTTTCACTTTTTTATTTAACTCGGGAAGATCCAATTTTAGAATGTTGTCCAATTTTTCAATCTGCACATCTGCCAAAGTGGAAAGGTTTTTGAAAAGTTCGTAGGACTGATCTGTGGGCCTGGCATCGGCCCCGGCCACCGTTCCGGCAAGGGCGGCGATTTTATTGTCCAGAAGAATGGGGTAATTCAAAGGATCTTGACCACTTTTTGATTTGGATTGAATCAGCACATCCTCAACTTCTTTGAGTTTCTTCTTTAATGAATTTGCAGCCCCAACAATCTCCCTCCCCTCTTCTGAATTCTGGACTTTTTTCGAAAGGCTTTCGATTTGAGAGCGAACATCACGCAGCCTATTGATTGAACTGTTGACTTGTGTGATTTTATCACGGATCTTCATCAGAAAATCAAACTGTTCCTGGAATTCTGCCTGTGTGGTTTCCAGACGCGGATCTTTTTTCCATTCCCATGTCTGAGACAAAGATTTTCCCTCAACCGTCAATTTGACCTCATAGGTTCCTGGAACTGCCGTTGGGCCGCTCAGATTTCCACCCCAAAGAATAGCTCCGGGGACACGTTCCGCTCCAGGATAGCGCATGTCAAAGATGAACCTGTTCATCCCGGCCTCAGCCGTCAAACGGCGGGATCCAAATCCGCTGAACCTCCCCCGGGGCTGTTCTGGAGATTGTGCAGTTGCAGTACGGCTTGAGAGAGTCTGGATTGTTTGACCTGAAGCATCGATCAGTTCCAGAGAGACTGAACCTTTTGGTTTTTCTTTCAAATAGAAATAGATCACAGATCCGCTCGGTGGATTTTGCCCGACATTTTGTCCGGATCGTCCACCTCCCCTCATTCTGTAAGCGTCTCTGGGTTTAAAGAGAAACGCCTCCATTTTTGCCACTTCTTCTGTAATCTGATGAAGAGGCGTGAGGTCATCCAGGATCCAAAAGGAACGTCCGTGGGTGGCGACAACAAGGTCATCGTCTTTGACAACCATGTCATGTATGGGAACTACGGGCAGATTGAGCTGAAGAGACTGCCAATTGGATCCATCGTCAAATGATACAAATACTCCTGTTTCTGTTCCGGCATACAGAAGTCCTTTCCTCTTGGGGTCCTGCCGCACCACACGGACAAAAGTATTTGATGGAAGTCCGTTTGTGATTAAAGTCCAGGATTTACCGGAATTGTTTGTCTTATAGATATAGGGGCCAAAATCATCCAATTCATGCCGATCGACAGCAAGATAGGCTGTTTCCGCATCAAAAGTTGAGGCCTCTATCATGCTGATCAAACTCCATTTTGGCATCTGCTCAGGAGTAATATCCTCCCAATTTTGTCCACCATCCTTGGTGATATGAACAAGCCCGTCATCCGATCCCACCCAGAGAATCTGAGGATCTTGAAAAGATTCAGCCACAGCAAAAATCGTGCAGTAGTACTCGACCGATGTGTCATCTTTTGTGATGGGGCCTCCCGATTTCTGCTGTTTGGACTTGTCGTTTGTGGTTAAATCAGGGCTGATTATTTCCCAACTTTGCCCATCGTTTGTAGTCTTATGGATCACCTGAGAACAGTGATAGAGGACGTTGGAGTCAAAACGGGAGACAAGAATAGGGGCCGTCCACCCAAAGCGATACTTTATATCACCGGCTCCCCAACCCATGGGATTATCCGGCCAGGCTGTGATAATCCGCTGCTGGCGTGTGGTGTAATCCCATCGTGTGATAAGACCACCGTAGCTTCCGGCATAGACGATATCGGGATTGTCGTGTCGGGGAGCGACAAAACCACTCTCTCCTCCACCTACGGGATGCCAGTCCGGTTTATCGATTCCACCTCCAGAAGTCCGGCTGGCAATCCTGACTGTGCTGTTATCCTGCTGGGCTCCATAAACCCAATAGGGGAACTGATTGTCTGCAACAACATGATAAAATTGAGCAGTTGGTTGATTGTCCTGCCCTGTCCATGAAAGACCGCCGTTGTTGGACACATTGGCTCCGCCGTCATTGCTGTTGATCATCCGCTTTGGATCTTGAGGATCTATCCATAAATCATGATTGTCTCCGTGCGGAGGACGGAGTGAACTATAGGTTAAACCCCCATCGACCGATTTGTACAATCCTGTATTGAGCACATAAACAGTATCCGGAGATAAAGTATCGGCATAAATCCGGCTGTAATACCATGCCCTCTGTCTCAGACTGCGGTCTGAGTTGACATTTTGCCACGATTCGCCTCCATCGTCTGAGCGGAAAACACCGCCGTTAAGCGCTTCAACAATAGCCCAAACGCGACCGGATTTTGCCGGCGAGGCCGTGACGCCAATTTTTCCAATAACTCCTCCAGGAAGGCCCCTGTTCCGGGTAATTTCCGTCCAGGTATCTCCTCCATCTGTTGATTTGAACAGACCACTTCCAGGCCCGCCACTGGTTAAGCTGTACGGTGTCCGTCCGGCTTCCCAGAGAGAGGCATAAATAATTCTCGGATTAAGAGGATCAAGAACCATATCTATAGCACCAGTTTTACTGTCTCTAAACAGAACTTTTTCCCATGTTTTCCCTCCATCCTTAGACCGGAAAACGCCCCTCTCTTCATCTGGTCCATAGACATGACCGAGAGCGGCAACATAGACAAGATCAGGATTTTTGGGATGGATTCTTATTCTGGAGATCTGGCTTGTTTCCACAAGGCCACAATGTGACCAAGTCTTTCCAGCGTCAGTCGATATATAGATCCCGTCCCCATGGGAAACATTTCCACGGATGGGCGCTTCTCCCATCCCCACATAGACAACGTTGGGATCATACTCGGAAACAGCGATGGCCCCTACAGATCCCGTTTTAAAATATCCATCGGAAACATTTCTCCAGCTCAGGCCTCCATCCTCTGACTTCCAAAGACCTCCTCCGGTTGCTCCGAAATAATAAGTCAATTTCAAATCGGGTATCCCGGCAACCGCCGTCACACGCCCCCCGCGATAAGGCCCGATGGAACGCCAGTTCATAGCTTTATACAGATTCTGGTCTATACTCTTGACCTGCTGTAAAGACAAAGCCTGAACTGGAAGTCCTGAACTGATAAATAAAATCCCAAAAAAAAGAAGTAAAGATAGAAAAAATAGACGTTTCATTTTGGTTCCTCCCCCTGGATAGATTTTTCTTTATGGATCCCGACAACCTCGATTTGCCTCGGGAAAAAAGCCATTATTTGAGGCAAACCATTGTATTCTTCGACAAAACCCTCAACCTGTATAACTCGGTCTTTAAAACCCTTCACATCGGAAAAAAGGTTCTCTCGGTTTGTTGGGATTAGAGTGGAAAATAATTGAGCTTCAGCACGTAAAAAATAGAATTGCCCTTTTTTTTGGACATCTTGACACGTGTATTGAACAGCCGCCGTCTGGCCAACATGATTGAAAATCAAATCAAAAGGAATGGTTTGATAGGGCTCTTTCCGCCACAACCCCTTATTTGAGAGCCGCGCAAATTTGTCTGCCTGAGCAAATCTCTGTCTGTATTCTTCCTTAAAGGGAAATCGAAGGTAGGCCGATGCAAATCCCTCTTTCAGAATGAATTCATTAAACAACCCATTCTCTTCCGTCCATATATAGGCTAAAAGTCTCCCGTATTTATCCTCCCGTTCCCAATCGTAAGTCAAAGTGACCTGCTTTTTATAAAGATAATAAAAAGTAAATCTTTTCGACAATTGAGCCAGAAGCCGCACCTGCTCGTCGGAATGTCCGGTTTCAGGGGAATCTATACCGATAAGGCGAATTTTTGTTCTTCGACCATCGAGAAATTCGATCCCAACGGTATCCCCATCATAGACAATCGTTACAACTCCCCTATCTTGCTCTAATTCGAGGATATCTTGTGAATTCTGTAACCCTTTTTCACATGAAAACCCAAAAAAAAGAAGGTGGAATCCAGGCACACAGATAATCCAGAAGTATTTATTCGAAAATTTAGACATATGTCACGCCCATAAGCTGAACAGGACAGCGGATACTATGGCATTATAAAAAGTCCGATGGAATTATGGCTATTTTTTTCTAATGATTTTTTTAACGGCATTCTTGATATGTTTGGCGCTGATCCCGTATTTTTCCAACAGTTCCTCCGGTTCTCCCGAACGGGGAAGATCACAGACTGCCAAATGAGATATTTCTGCCTTCCCTGCAAGAGCAGCTGAAGCGGCATCTCCCAATCCTCCGCCCGGATAGTGGTCTTCGACGACAATAACCTTATTTCCGGCCTGGGCCGCATGTTTGGATATAGCATCCCTGTCAAAGGGTTTTATAGAGTAAACATCGACCACTCTGACATTTATGTTTTCCTTCCTTAATTCTTCATACGCCTTTAGGGCTTCAAACAGAGTGATACCGGCGGCAACAATAACCGCTTGATCTTTGGAACTCCTTTTGATCACTTTTGAACCGCCGATAGGAAATTTATCATCTTTTTTATACAGAAGAGGAGTTCCTGGCCGAGAGGTTCTCAGATAAGCCATCCCTTTGTACCTCACCATAGACTCCACGCAGGCTTCTGTAGAATAGGCATCGGAAGGATAGAGAATAACACAATGGGGAATGGGTCTGAAAAGAGCGATATCTTCCAGCCCCATTTGAGAGGGCCCATCGGCTCCGATGCTCACACCGACATGAGAACCAACTAGTTTAATGTTCGCAAAAGAATAGGCCGCCATGCGGATCTGGTCATGGGCGCGTGTCAAAAAAGCTGCAAAAGTGGCCATAAAGGGAATAAATCCTTTGGCAGCCATTCCAATGCCCATTCCAACCATATTCTGCTCGGCAATAAAAAGCTGATAGGATCTTTTCGGAAAGGCCTTAAAAAAATCCTCAACGTACGTTGAATTCTGAACATCCCCATCAATGGCGACAACCGCGTTATTGACTTTTCCGAGGTTAACGAGAGCGTTTCCGTAAGCCCGTCGAGTGGCCGTGTTTTTTTCATAGACGTTTCTTTTAAACCTCATTCTCTTTTCAAATTTTGGACCGCTGACTTTCCCGGGTTTTTGGACGTATTTTTTTGCGTCGATCTCAGGGAAAGGGCCTAATTCCTCCAATGCTTTTTGAAGATCTCCCTTGCTTAGAGGTTTTCCGTGCCATCCGTTTTTATCTTCGATAAAAGAGACGCCCTTCCCTTTGAGTGTTTGAGCAATGATGGCCGTTGGTTTATCACTATTTCTGGCATAAAGAAAGGCTTCCAAAATATCCTTAATTCTGTGGCCGTCCACTTTAACGACATTCCAACCAAAAGCCTTAAATCTTTGGATATAGGCTTTGGTGTTATGTTCCAGCATCGTTGCTGCGGATTGCCCAAACCTGTTGACATCGACTATCGCACAGAGGTTCTGGAGCTTGAGATTAGATGCCGCATTGGCTGCTTCCCAGACCGAACCCTCTGCACACTCCCCATCTCCCATAAGAACGTACACTCTTCTGGAGCATTTCCCGAGTTTCAAAGCGGCAGCCAGGCCTACACCCACAGACAAACCCTGCCCGAGCGAACCCGTGGCAGCCTTAACCCACTTCATCCGTGGAGTGGGATGCCCTTCAAGAGTGCTCGTGATTTTTCGAAGGTTCTTTAAACTCGAAGAAGAAATAATGCCTGCCTCCGCATATGCGGCCCATAAAATGGGTGCCGCATGTCCTTTGGAAAGCACAAACTCATCATTCGCCCAATCGTTCGGATTGTGGATGTTGTATTTCATCTCATCAAAGAACAGACAGGCCATCAGCTCGGCTGAGGATGCACATGTTGTCGGGTGTCCGGAACGGGCTTCAGTGGTCATCCTGAAGGCATGAATTCGTAATTTTTGAGCGATTTTTTTTAGAGCCTCGGTTTTGTTCTTCAAAACTTTCCCTCCTCCCGATGAATTATAGTTATCCTCCATCTTGCCGCTTTTTGCTCATTTTCCTTGGCAAAAATAGACACTATTATATTCACTTCTCCTTGACATCACAACCCTTCTTTTTTCCACTTAATTTTAGATTTTTCTTTCATACCAGGTGCTTATAGACTTAAGTTTAAATCCTAACGACTCATAAAGAGAAAAAGCAGGCATGTTATCAGAATCGACTGAAAGCTCGACAGTTTTAGTGCCTTGTTTTTCCATTTGATAGAGGGCTTTTTGAAGAAGTTTTTTTCCAAAGCCCTTGCCTCGAAATTCGGGATCTACACCAAACATGTGAATCCGCAAGTGATTTGCTCCAGAATCTTGAGGAAGAGAATGGCTCCACAGATATGCGATCTTATTTCCCTTGTCCTCGAGACACAAAACCTCATCAATCCGGCAGCCTGTCAACTGCAGATAGTATTTGATCTCCTCAACCGTGTTCGGACAGAATCCCCAGGTTCCGGAGAAGACCTTGTTTTGCAGGGCAGCAAGCTTGTCTTCTTCCCCCTTTTTAAATGTCTTTAATCGCCTGCCCTTTAAATCCCATTCCCCAAACATCTTTTTAGATATCTCCAATTGAAGCGTGTGGACAGAGCGAATAAAAGAAAATTTTTGATGGAGAAGAAAGGAGGACATCTTTTGATTGAACTCAGGGATATAGGCTTGGAGAGATTGAGCCCCTAATTCGCGACCTCGCCGGAGCAGGCGATCCAGAAATTCTTTTCCTACTCCCTGGCGACGATGGGGGGAATCCACAAAAATATCAATTATGGCCCGTTTGATCCCCTCTTCATAGACCAAATCTGCATACCCGAAAAGTTTATTCTTATATTCAGCCAAAAAAATATTCTCAAATGGATCATATCCGGGACGCTTCAATTTTTGTATCAAAAACTCAGAATCACTATTCCCTAATAGAGAAATATGTTCAGCTGTCTTTCCATAAAATTCGGTCAATCGATTAAAATCGGAACTCGAATAATTGCGGATGCCAATAGTCATGAGGGAAACGCATTGTATCAAAGTCAAAGATATTATACAATTTTGCAGACCTTTTCCCTGATTAGGAAAATATGAACAAAAAAAGAGCGGATGTTCTCGTGATCACTCCTCATCCGGATGATGCCGAATTTGGTGCAGCCGGTTCAGTCGTTAACTTGGTGAGAGAGGGCAAGGAAGTTGTTTACATCGTGTGTACAGATGGAAGCAAGGGCACGGATGACATCAATGTTCGGCCAGAAGATCTGGTCAAAATTCGAGAGCAAGAACAGAGAAAAGCGGCCAAGATACTGGGAGTCAAAGACGTCATCTTCCTTGGATATGAGGACCAAAACATCGATGAAACTCCGGAGTTTCGAAAAAATATTGTCAGACAAATCCGAACCTACAGGCCTGAGTTGATAATCACTTCAGATCCTTACCGACGGTATGTCTGGCACAGAGACCATCGGATTGTCGGCCGTGTGGTTCTGGATGCCGCTTTTCCCTACGCAAGAGATGTGTGGGCCTATCCAGACCTTATCAAAGAAGACCTTCAACCCCACAATGTGAAAAAGCTTTGGCTCTGGGCTTCCGAAGACAGCGATATCAATTTTCGCTCCGATATTACCGATACATTCGACATCAAACTAAAAGCCCTGCACTGCCATAAAAGCCAAATCAAACAATCTTTTGCCGCCGAGATGGAAAAATGGTTGTGTACCAGGGCCAAAGATATGGCTAAAGGGGAGGACTTCAAGCTAGCTGAGGGCTTTCATCGGGTTGAAATTTGGTGGTAGATCGGATGTCTTCCTGCTTGAGGTTGGCAAAAATCCGCTGAGTCTCTCTCCCTGTTTTTTCCCATGAAAATCGATCGATAATATCCTGCCGGATTTTTGCATCCCCCCATAGAGACTCCTTTTTCTGAAAAAATTCTTCAAGTCTATTCATCAAAGCTTCAGGACAACCCGGCGCGAAGGAAAATCCGTTTTTACCCTCTTTAACAATCGTTTTCATTTTCCCAACATTGGAAACAAGGACTGGAGTTCCGCAGGCCAGCGCTTCAACAACAACCAATCCAAAGGATTCATACATCGAAGGAACGATTAAGGTGTCTGCAGCAGAATAGTAGTCTTTTAAGGCCCTTTGCTCTTTTGATCCCAGGAAAACGATTTTATCCGTTAAACCATTTTTCTCTACGGCTCTCTTGATATGTTTGACCTCATTATTATTAGAGAGCTCAACGCCTTTTTTGCCTCCCCCAATAACTACAAGCCTAAGTTTTTTGCCTAGAGGATTTTCGGATTTATTGAGTAAAGCCATGGCTTCAATTATCGTTTTAAGGCCTTTGATCGGTTCTACTCGACCCACATAGAGAAGAATTTTGTCGTCTTCAGAAAAACCGGATTCCGAATAGACAAATTTTGTCTTAGAGGGATAAAATAAATGATGGTTGACGCCGGGATAGACAACTTTGATCTTCTGTGTGGAGATGCCGTATTCCCTCATTAAGTTCTTTTTTTCCTCAGAAGACGAAGAGATGATCAAATCTGCTGCAACGGAAAGATGCCTTTCTGCCAGAAACCGGTTCCTGTGTTCAGGTTTTTTCGAAACACGATTCTTTAGAAAAGCCAGTGTGTGATAGGTATGAACAAGAGGGATATTAAAATACTGCTTCATGTATTCCCCGGCCAAACCCGACAGCCAGTAATGGGTGTAGATCACATCATAGTTCTTTTTCTCTTTGTTCATAAATCCCTTTAGGTTGTCTACAAACTCAGGGAGATAGTCGTAGAGCAATTTGCGGTTTACAAAACATTTTGGACCGGCAGGAAGATGAATGACTCTTACATTCGGCATTACTTTTTTTATTCCATATATACCCGGATGCTGTTCTCTCGTGAATATATCGATCTCTGTGCTGGAATTTTTTGCCAGAGCAGAGCCGAGTTCTTTCAGATAGACATTCATTCCACCGACACCATCTCCTCCTAAGGAAGATAACGGGCAGCAGTGAAAGCTTAGAGTACATATTTTCATGAATTTTTCTCTTTTTCAGTCATTAAGAAGTCCATTATTTTATACTCTTTTGCCCCTAAATCAAGTTTATATTTCTCTTTCCCCCTTAAAAAATCAGCGCGTTTTTTTTTGTCTTTTATAGCCTGATGGATAGAGCGATCAAAAAGATAGATTCCCGGACTATAGGCAGCATATTTTGGATCAAAGGCTATATTATAGAAATGAATTTCGTTTGAATGACTAAAATTTAATAGTATACCAGCCAGGTCTTCTTCAAGATACAAAACATTGAATTCGATCCAGCCCTTTTCAGAAAAAAAAGCTGTGAGACTGCGAAAGAACTGTTCCATCCCTTTTTTCTTCCAGAATTCCCGTTTAGCCGAATGGCTCTTTTTGTGCAGGCCTATAAAGAGATCGATATATTTTCGGATTCCTTCAGGATCCTTCACCCGTTTAAGAAGAAGTCCTTTTTGTGATTCAATCTTCCTTTTCTTTCTGCGCAGTTCATGCCGGTTCTTCCGGTCAAGATTCTTCAGATAGGCCTCATAGGTTAGCGGAAGGTCCAGGCTTGGAGCCACTTCCGTTTCAAGGATTGAGTATTTTAAGGTAGATTTATCCGTCATTTGAGGGAGAACAGATAGTGTCGGAGATTTTTCACGAATATTTATCAAGTGGAGCTTGCTGTTGGATTTAAATTCTTTTTGCCAGAATTTAAGAAAGTTTTTATAAAACAGCCCCTCTTGTCCCCTTTTGACAATAAAATCACAGTAATCCGTCACCTCATGGTTGGCGATAAACTTCAACCCTTCCCCTGTCTCCATAAGGGGCGCTGCCCCATACAAATGGCCGTTAGAATCCCTGAACAAAAGGACAGAAAGTTGAGAGGATTTGCCAAAACTCTCAACCCATGCACAAAACCACTCATTTGTTAGAAAAACACAATTTTGGCTCGAGGATTCTACAAGGACATTCCATTCTATCCGGACCTCGGTCAGCCTCTCAAGATTACAAATTTTTTCAATCCTCATGAGTTTTTGAAATGACCTAAAAAAGGCACACAATCCTAAAACATATATGCAAGTTTAATAAAGAGCGTGTGGCCCTGATTCCCTCTCTCCCCGAATTGGGCTGTCCCCTTCTGATAGGCGAGTTGGATAAAACCAAAGGGAGGTTGAAATCGGTAGACAAACAACACTTGAATATTTTTCTTATCGATAGTGGAATTGATCTGATAAAAGAGTTTAATGAAGAGATCATTTGTAAAATAATTTGTGGCCCTTAAAACATGGATCCAGGTGCTTTCCCCTTCTGGATCGGGATCAAAGATGACTCTTTCAAGAGCATACTGAATGGAAAAGTCCTCCGTAATTTTGTAGTTGAAGCGGCCCTCTATAAGATGAAAATTCAAGTCGAAATTGCGCCCAAACTCATAGGAGATCTCGGCCGACTGCCATTCCCTTGTATTGTAACCCAGCCCAAAGGCCGTCTGGTGATTGCGGAATTCTTTTTCGTAGAGCTTGTATTCCTGCGTATGATCGACTTCCAGTGAAAGCTTGTTTTTTAGATCGAACTCAAGGCTTTGATCAATTTTCCAGCTGCGCAGTGTCCAATCCATCCCCCAGTAAATATTATAATTGGAGCCATATTCTAAACGTTCAAAACCCCATTTTTTTATCCAGAAGGTCTTTTCGATGGCCGAATCAAACTCATGTCGGTTGTCATCCCGGACAAATCCCACAGCATTGGCATTATCGGCAAAATGACTCCCCAGCTGCGTGTATCGTAAATGGATGTGAAAGGTGGCCGAATCATAACTGGGACGCAGAAAAAAAGCGATGTTATTCTTTTTAAAATCCCCATAGCTGAGAGCAAACTGTCCCGTGAACTTAAAGGTGTCAGAAAAATACAACGACGTATCAAATCCTGCTGTTCCTCGATTCATTCCATCAACCAGTTTGTTGGCCGCTAGTAAGCCTATCGAAGACGATTTCAGCACATCCTTTTTGAGGCGAAACACAGAAAAATTAGCTGAATCTTCGCCTAATTCTTCATTCTTCTGTGTCTGGGCGCTTAATACGGAATATTCAAAACCACCAGATTTTCCGTAGACTTTGGCTCCTGCATAGATATCCGAAATCCTCCTTGAGTAAAACAGACGGATTCTCTGGCTGTAGATTTCAGATCCCTCGAGAAAAAAATTCCTTTTTTCCGGGAGATTCAACTCGAAGCGAGTCAGATTGATCTGCTCCTGGTCCGCCTCAATGGTCGCAAAATCAGGATTAATGGTTAAATCGCCGGATACTGTTTGCGAAAAGGCATAACGGGCATCAACACCAAGATCAAATTCCGTACGTTGATCCTGTTCAAGCTTGGTGATCACATAGGGAATGACCTGTACTTTTTTTTGGGCCTTTTCCAGATCTAATCCCTTTAAATCCCCATACTGTGAAACCTTATATGGAGATTCCAGGGGACCTGCCCAGAAACTGACTTCAAAACTTCTAGGGATCCCCCGTCCCACATTCAATCCCCAGGTTTTATCCATACCCGGCTCATATTTGAGAGTGGCAAATTCGACGGCAAACTCGGCGCTCCACCCGTAATCAGTATTTACGGCCGCCGATTTCCAGATTCCATCCCAATTCCTGTTGATATTGAGGCCGTTATCTCCAATCTTGCCATCCCACTGTGTCCCCAGAGGATTCGTTCCAAAATAGTAGGACCTTCTTTTGTCAAAATAGGTATCCAGCGAAACATAAACAGAATCATCTGATGTGATATCCGTGTCTCTTTTTGTTACGCTGGCGGCAATTTTTCCCGGTTCAGGATCGTAACACATGAATCCAAAATAGATATATTGGGCATTATAGAGGATTTTAACAACAGTTCTATATGGAGAGGGATTTCCTCTATCTGGCTGAAATTGAATGAATTCACCGATCTGGGGAGCATTGATCCAAACATCTTCATCTATACGGCCATCCACAGTGATGCTGTCTTCGATTTTGAGAGCTTTTGCTTCTTTGACTCCCGTTTGCCCGTATAAAATAGGAAAGATGAAGAGAAGTGATAAAACGAAGACAAGACTTTGTTTCATGATTTAGCTCCAAAGAATCATATTAGTATAACTCCCCCTTCCACACAAGAAAATGCCGTGATATAGTGGAAAAGCTAATTTCAATTCGAACTCAGATACGGAGAAATAAGAATGAAAAAATTGATATGCTGTCTCACTTTTTTATTATGGCTGCTTCCCCTTATCTCCCCTTCTCAAAATTATGTCGATGAATCGGGAAAAGTGAACGTGGTTATCGTTAAAGATCCCTACTCCGATTCTAGAACAGGACCGGAACTTGTTCTTGGGCCTGAAAAACTGGCCGCAGGAGGGCTTATCGATGTCCTGGAAAAAGCTGGGTGTACAATAGTAAAAATTTCTGATGTTAAAATGCCTCAGGAATTTGAAAGAGAATACGGAGAGTGGAACAGAGCTTCACTCACGAACAGAACCCTGGGAAAAATAATATCATCCTACAACAAGGATGAAGCTTTTTTTATCGGGCTTTTGTCGGGCAGCAAATCATTAGTGGGGATGTCGGCCGGACTTCAGCATTTAGGGCCAGACAGACAACCACTCAAAGACAGCAGAGGCCGGGATATTATCGGCCTTCCCCGTCTTAGGGAGAACAAACCCTTAAAAGTGGGGCTGGTCTGGATAGATGCCAAGGCCGCCTTTAACACTCCAGATATTTCTATCGAAGGAAACATGGGTGGAATGAATGTGGCTGTAGCTGCTGGATTGAGCAACTTTAACCTGAGGCTTCAGGCGGGGCTCGACCCTCCTCTATCGACAAAATATATTGTCATGGCGGGTGTCCGTGATACAAATCCATACGAAGATTTGCTTATTGACAATTCCTTCATTGAAAAACTAA
Organism: uncultured Eubacteriales bacterium; assembly: GCA_964633715.1. GTDB lineage: Bacteria > Acidobacteriota > Aminicenantia > Aminicenantales > Aminicenantaceae > JAUWVG01. Next base: position 6,868 of record CAZWHQ010000003.1, on the reverse strand, counting down.
CCGTCGAGGACCTCATCGGACTATCCAACAATATCAGAAAGCAGATGGACCGTCTTAGCCGGCTTACAGATGTCATCTATATTCACGTGGATTTGAGTGTTCTCGATCCCGTAGAAATCCCAGGTCATCCACATGCGTTTCCAGATGGACCGTCAAGCCGGCAGCTTGCCGCCTCTTTAGAAGTGATGTTCAGCTACCCAAAAGCATCCAGCCTCGGGATCGCCTCTTGCCCAGATAATCCCGAAAAAATCACAACAGAAGCAGCCTACCGCCTGATTGAGGGTGCCATTCAAGGCATAAAAAACAGATGAGGAATATAAAAATGAAAAAAATGAAATGTCTTTGTCTTATTACATTCATGCTGCTCCCAACACTGGTTTTTGCTCAGGAATACAGGGAGGGGGAAAAGATAAAGGTGGCCATAACGAAAAATCCATTTGGTGCTGCAGAAAGCATTATGGCCGAAGGCCTGATAGAGCACCTCCTCAATTTGGGATGTGAGATATCGCGTAACGAAATATTTTCATTGACTCAGGAAGAGCAGGCATACCGGGGATGGGCTAGAGATGCACTGGCTGCAAGGCACATGGGGAATCTGATTTCCATGTATGGTAAAAACGAATTTTTTACCGTTGCGCTCTTGAGCAACTGCGCCAATCTCCCGGGAATATTGGGAGGTTTACAGCATATGGGACCGGGTAAGGAAAAAGAGATCTATCACCTCGCCGCCAATGTTCCCCACAGGGTGGGACTGATCTATTTTGATGCCCATGCAGACATCAATACCCCCGAAACAACACTCAGCGGCATGTATGGGGGCATGGATGTCGCTCTAGCCGCAGGACTCTTCAATCCAAACAATCGTTTTGTCTCCGGTTTAGATCCACCGCTTCCTCCCAGTTATATTGTCTTGGGAGATGTCAGAGATACCGATCCCCGTGAAATGGAACTCATCAACCGTTTGAATGTGGAAATTCTGTCTACAGATGACATCAGAAAAATCACTCCAAAGGTTTATAAACAGATGGAATGGATGAGCCAATTAGTGGACATGATCTATATCCATGTGGATATGGATGTCCTCGCTCCTGAAGAAGTTCGCGGGCACGGATTGACAGCTCCCAACGGCCCCACAAGCTGGGAACTTGCAGCGTGTATTGAGGAGATCTTCACCTATGAAAAAGCTGCGGCCATAGGCATTGCCTCTACCCCATACGGACCAAGAGATCCCGAGCACAAATCACGCCAAGCCGCCATCAGACTGATCGAAGGTGCCGTAAAAGGCGTAAAAAAGAGGAAATGAAACTCCAGCTCAATGTAAATTCTTGACAATCCCTCTAAAAAACAAGATACTTTTATTAGACCAAATAAAGGAAACAAACAAGTTATGAAAAAAAACAATTTTATTAAATTCTCTCTGCTCGCTCTGGTATTTGTCATGTTTCTGAGCAGTTGTGCGACGGTCTATACAACTCCGGAATTCAATGCCGCACGAAACCAGCATAGAATTTTAGCCATACTGCCCTTTGATGTGTCTATCGAAGTGAGGCGGCTGCCGAAGAATGTCACAATGGACATGATAAAAGAAATGGAAAAGGACGAAGCTTATGTCATCCAAAGTGAAATCTACAGGTTTTTCTTAAGGCAGATGAGTCGAAACGCCTACACCATAAATTTCCAAGATATTGATGAAACCAATGCACGATTGCTCCGTGAAGGAATTTCTTTTGAAAATATCAGAAATTATCCAAAGTCAGAAATCGCTCAACTACTCAACGTCGACTCTGTGTTATCTGGAACGGTTCACCGGACAAGGCCCATGTCTACGGGGGCGGCCATAGTGACAGCCGTCATCTTTAATTGGGGGGGCGTGACGAATAAAATCGATGTGGGTGTGGCCATTCACAACGGAACAGACGGAAATCTGCTCTGGAAATACAACCATTCCTATTCCGGCAGTTTAGGCAGTTCGTCTGAAAATTTAACCAGAGCCTTGATGCGGCATGTCTCAAAGAAATTTCCCTATAAAAGATAAGACGAATTCCTGAACACTTCTTTAAGCAGGTCCCGATTCCCTCCTGCTATCAAATTAGCCATGAAGAGCATTAAATCCCGCTTGATGCGGACTTCGTTCTGGTTAGCCCTGGGCGCACTGGCCTACACACTTCACCGCATTTTCGGATCGAATTCCATTCTGATGGAAAATGTATATGCGCGCGGGATTTTCCCTGTCTTCCGCACTCTTTGGGATTTCACTTTCGGTTTTTCGCCCATTCCCTGGATCTATCTTTTTTTGGCTGGTCTTCTTATCTGGTTTATAATTTGGATTAGCAGGAATTGGAAAGAAAGATTTATATGGATTAAATCTAAGAAGCGCCTCTTAGCTGTTTTTTTTCTCGGCTTGATCGAGACTCTGGGTATAATTATTTTCCTGTTCTATATATTATGGGGATTCAATTACAACCGTATCCGTATCGAGGAATCCTTAAACCTTGACGTAATACCACTCGACGCTGAAGCGATCCGGGAAGAAATGGAATGGGCTGTTGATAAGGCGACAGAGGCAAGAGAGGCCATTCCCGGGGCTGGAGAAGAAGTCCTGACCGCTGAGAATTTTCCCAAGAATCTGGAGTCAGTTTTAAGACGTGCCTTAAAAGGTGTCCTTCATTCTATGGATTATCCCACTCCAGGCAGAGTCAGAGTCCGCAAGCTCTGGCCCTCCACAGTTTTGATGGGTTTTGGAGGATCAGGCATCTATATTCCATTTGTCTTCGAGGGGTACACATCTTCAGGGCTTCTTCCCGTTTCCCGTCCTTTCAATATGGCTCACGAAATGAGCCACGGTTATGGTTTTACAGAGGAGGGCACGTGCAACTTTCTTGCCTTGCTCGCTTGTAAGGCCACGGGAAATCCGGCCGTGCAGTATTCTGGACATCTCGTTTACTGGAATTTTATCGCCAGGGAATTTCGCCGGGCCTTTCCCGATAAATATAGAGATATCTGGGAGACTCTCCCCATCGGGATGAAATCCGATCTCAGGGCTGTTGCCGAAAACTGGAGAAAATATGAAGGCCGACTTCAAAAGGTCAGCGAAAAAGTCTATGCGGAATACCTCAAATCACAGGGGATTAAAGAGGGGCTTAAAAGCTACAACCGCCTAATTGTCCTCATTTCTGCCTACAAGAAAAAGATCGGCATGAATTAAAAATCACCTGCAATTCTTCCACCCAAACGGCCGAGAGATCCTGAATACAACTCATGTCAAACCACCATCAGACTCATTGAAGGGGCCGTTGCCAGCTTTCAATGATATTGAGCTGGATGCAAGAAATGGGGGGAAGAATGGCGCGCCTGGCAGGATTCGAACCTGCGGCCTACGGTTCCGGAGACCGTCGCTCTGTCCCTTTAGCCAAGGAGGTGGACCTATTTTAGAAGGTTATTATAACAGATTTAAGGGATTGAATCTTCAGAATCTCTACTCCCCCCTCTACTCAGCCAACCTCTTCTTGCCATGTCAACTTCAGGGAGACCGGGATGGACATTTTTCCAGAGGGAGAGGAATTCCTTATGTGTTTTCTATAGAAATTTTTCTTTCTATGGTCTTAAAAATCAAGCTTTCATATTAATTTATTTCTATGACATCTTTTATCCAACTCAGAGCCGCAGAGACGGTTGGAAATCCAATAGTACTTGTAAGGAGGATAATTGCATGGTAAATCTCTTCAGGCTTTACTCCTGCTTCAAGAGCTCTTCTCGCATGGCTGTGAACAGCGCCTTCAGATCGAATTGTTGCGGCAGCTGCAAGCTGAATGAGATGTGCAGTTTTTTCCTCCAATGGGCCTTCTTGCCTGATAGTTTTTCCAAGTTCATCAAGAGCATTTATATATTTCTCATGCTTTCCTTTGATTGAAAGATACCATTCAGGTAGATTTTTCTCTGACATAACACACTCCTCTATACGGATGATGAAGAATCGTTTCTATATATTAAGCCAATTTAAGAATTTATACTATAAAAAATAATCTATACATATTCCACTCAGCCAGCCTCTTTTTTGCATCATCAACTTCAAGGAAACCGGAAAAGGAGTCCTTCTAGAAGAATTGGCAAAAATTTTTTCTAGTCGGATTTTGGTTCTTTTTCAAGATAAAAGGCCGGATCTTTTTTTGATTTTCTTCATCTCTTGTGGTAAAAGCAAATTGAAGGAGGTTGACCATGCAAAATGTCGATATCAACTATTTTACCATTTTGGCCTTTGGGATGGTCTTCAAGGTGGTGGGTGACATTTGGCACTCCCCGCTTTTATTCAGAAAACTGTGGACAAAAGTGATAGGAAAATACCAAGAGAAGATCCAAGAAATACAGCACGGAGGATGGGAATGAGAAAACTTCTTCCTGTTATTTTCATCCTTATCGGTCTGTCTGCTCTTGTTTTTGGGAGAACAATTACAACAAAGAAACAAAAAGATATCTTGGTTCCTCGCAGCGATCAGACTGAGGAATGTTTAGATTGTCATCGTGTTTTTACCCCAGGAATTGTCGAGGACTGGGAGTCAAGTGAACATGCTCATGGTATTCCTGCAGAGGCGATGAAAAAACCGGACTTGGAGAGGGAATTATCAAGTCAATCTGTACCGGATAACCTGTTGAATGTTGCGGTAGGATGTTACGAATGCCACAGCCTGAATGCTTCAAACCATCAGGATAATTTTGAACATTTTGATTACCAAATCAATGTGGTCGTATCACCGAGAGACTGTGAGACATGCCACCAAGATGAGGTTGAACAGTATCTTCCAAGCAAAAAGGCGAATGCTCATTTTAATCTCAAGAAGAATCCGGTTTATCACATGCTGGTCGAGACCATTACAAGTGTCAAAGATGTCCAAGATGGAAACATCTTGTTGCTCGACTCATCTGCAAATGCTAAAACCGAAACCTGTTATGCCTGTCATGGTACCTTGGTGGAGGTGAAAGGTATTCGGACGATAGAGACTGAACTCGGAGAGCTTGAAGTTCCAAATTTAACCAACTGGCCCAATCAAGGAGTGGGACGGATCAATCCGGATGGATCATTCGGTTCGTGTACATCGTGTCATCCTCGACACAGTTTTTCCATAGAAATCGCCCGGAAGCCCGAAACATGTTCTCAGTGTCATCTCCAGCCTGATGTTCCAGCATGGAACGTCTACAGGGAAAGCAAACACGGTAATATTTATTACTCGAAAGAATCCGAATGGAATTGGAAAAACATACCTTGGGTCATAGGTAAGGATTTCACAGCTCCTACATGCGCGAGCTGTCACAATAGCCTGTTGGTAAATCCTGAAGGCGATATCGTGGCCAATAGGAGTCATGACTTTGCTGCTAGACTCTGGATTAGGATATTCGGCCTCATCTATTCCCACCCGCAACCCAGAAACGGCCAGACGTTCTTCATCGAAAATCAGGATGGATTGCCTCTTCCTACCACGTTTTCAGGAAAAACAGCCAAAGAATTTTTACTTTCTTCAGAAGATCAGGAACATCGAAAAGCGAAGATGACAAAAGTATGTCTGGCCTGCCACAGCTCTTCATTGGTCATTGGCCATTTTGAAAAATTTGATTCCACTATAAAAGAGGCAGACATGATGGTGGAAGCAGCAACAAAGCTTATGCTCGAGGCGTGGAACAACGAAATAGCCGACAAATCCAATCCATTCGACGAAAGCATTGAGCAGAAATGGATTTCTCAGTGGTTGTTTTATGCAAATTCTTTACGATACGGATCAGCCATGATGGGTCCCGATTATGCAGCGTTTAAAAATGGATGGTGGTATCTGACAAAAAATTTACAGGAGATGAAGGATTTTATTCTATTTAAATCCGCCAAAAAAAAATAAACTATCAGGCCCACTAGTTTTGATGGGACCGAAGATCTGCCTTTCAACTTCGTGAACTTCACGATTTTTCTTTCCGCTCTCAGATTGTGACCATATTGTGACCATCTGAGATATACCTCCAAATACCTAGGTATACTTCCATATACCTACAGATAATTTGTAAGTTTCTGATAAGACTGACTATTACTTTATTTTCAGGAGGTTAGAAAATACGCTTTTTTGGTTCCAGAGACCGTCGCTCTGTCCCCTGAGCTACAGGCGCACCGTTTTTTGTATGGCAATTATAGCAGATTTTTGGGACAGAATCTTCAGATTCTCTACTCTTTTCTCATCCCTGCCAGCCTCTTCTTTTTGCATCATCAACTGCAGGGAAACCCGGGTCAGCATCTTTCCAGAAAAACGTTAACAAACGATAATAGATAATCATTTCCCTTGGCTGACCAATTGTCCCTAATCGATTATCTCAAGGTTAAATCTCTTTTTCAGTTTCATTCCAGCAGCACCGAGAATAACTCTGATAGCCTGAGCGGTTCTGCCCTGTTTTCCGATAATCTTGCCTATATCTTCCTGAGCAACCTTTAATTCTAGGATCGAAGTCTGTTCCCCGTCTAGTTGAGAAACCTGCACATTTTCCGGATTGTCCACTAATGATTTGGCGATCAATTCAACGAGTTCTTTCACTTTAGCCTCCCTTAGTACTCAAAAATTTTTTTTAAAACAAACTTATGGACTGAAATCATTTTTTTCTTCTTCCTCGAAGGGAAGGGATCGGCTGTTGCGCAATTATTAACACCATTTCTTCCGCATTCCTTGATTGTTTAGCCTGGATTCATATTCTATCAGCAAATATGGTCTTATTGTAAAATATTTTTCCTTATAACAAGCATCATATTCTTGCAATCCATGAGTGTTAAGTATTTGGAATAAAGTTCTTATTCTCAATAGTCACTTATAAAAGACTTTAGTTTTCGACTACAACTTGGCCG
>CAZWHQ010000002.1:0-132262 GCA_964633715.1 uncultured Eubacteriales bacterium | reverse complement strand
CACTTTTTTTGAAAAAAGTGGGGACTGTCCCCAATTTATATAGATTCATTTTGTTTTGAGCTGAAAAGAATTCTCGCACTCAGCAAGAAGTCCGCTGTCGGCAAAACTAAAATAAAGATTGTTTCCAATAATGATGTGATCGAGAACTCTAATTTGAACCACATTGGCAGCAAAAACCAGCTCAAGGGTGATCTCTTTATCACTTTCTGACGGAGTGGGATCTCCCGACGGATGATTGTGCACAAAAATCAGCGAAGAGGCGTCACGCCAAAGAGCCTCTTTAATAATCTCCCTTGGATAGACAGCGCTGGAATCTACAGTGCCCTCAAATATTGTTTTTTCCTCCAAAATCTGATTTTTTGCATCCAGAAAGAGCGCCTTAAACTTTTCTCTTTTAGAATCCCGAAGTGAATGATAAAGATAGTCGAAAACCTCTTTGGAGGAACGACAGTAGGCCCGGGCCATCATCTTTTCTTTGAGAAACTTCCGCGACACCTCTTGTATGAGTTTGAGCCCAAACACATTGTGTGCTCCGATGCCTTTGATCTCCAGAAGTTGCTTGGCAGGAGCCTCCAATACTCCTCTCAGTGTCCTGAACTTTTTTAGGGCGTCTTTTGCAGGTTGCTTACAATCTTTCCTGGGTGTCCCCAGGGTTAAGAGGAGTTCGACGATTTCGTAATTTAAAAATCCTTCTAAGCCTGCATTTAAAAATTTCTCTTTGAGCCGTGACCGATGCCCCTCCCCGACCTTATTAGGTGAGGAAAATCTGTTTTTTTTCACAGGTGAAATCATATTCCCATTACTTAAGACGAAGAAAAAAAGAAAAAATCGCATCCCACCAGCTTTTTTTCTTAGCCTGGATTATTCACAAGCCAAGGTTCACGTGCAGATGCAAGGCAGTGGATCATAAGACTGCCACGTGCCTTGCTTCTCGCAACGAGTGATCGCAGAGAGAATGAAAAGCTGACTTGGTTATCGCGAGCACAGCAAAGCAATTCGGTTTGTGAGATGGCCCCGCTCACTCGCAGTGAAGGTTTCGGCAGTTATTATTTATAATTCAGGTTAATCTTTGTCTTTTGAGAAATAGCCGAGGTCATGAAGCCGGTCGACTTCCTTGATTTTAAGACGAAGAAAAAAGATGAGGATCACAATGGACAACCAAATCCATCCTAAAAAAATATAAACGGCTGTGGCCTCTACAATGTTTTTTGGTGCCGGCACAATCGTTTCTTCTTCTCCCATAAGCGGCTCTCCCTGTTTTTCTTGAGGCGAAGGTTTTTTATGAAAGACCAGCCATTCCGCCTGGACAGAAGTGAAAATCAGCAGCAGAAGAACAATCATACCTAAAACTGAGACTTGCCTTCTTTTCACATCAAACTCCACACAGACAGGATTAAGGCATAAAGAATAAATAGATAAGCGCTTGCTTTCACAATCTTCCCTTTCCTCTCTTCAGGTTTATTATCGATCACCGGCAAAAAGAAGAACAGGACAATTCCTAAAAAGATGAGAAGAACGGCCACTGTTTCCCCTTTAATAAAAAGGAGCTTAGCTGGAAATATCTTCAAAGTCTGAAAAAGGAACAAAAAGTACCATTCGGGCTTGATGCCTTCAGGTGCCGGTGCCATCAAATCTGCTGACTTATCCAGCGAAGGCGGAAAAATGATGGCCACTGTGAGACAAACGCCAAAAAGGATCAGCCATACAATGGCCTCTCTGTAGACAAAGTTCGGCCAGAACGGGATCTCTCTTATCCTTTTTTTCGATTTTTCATCCCCAAGAGGAATACTCATCCCCAACTTCTGGATGAGATAGATATGCACCGCCAAGAGAATCAAAAGAAGAATAGGGAGGATGCACACGTGAATTCCAAAAAATCGGGTCAGCGTATCCCCCGTCACATCCTCGCCTCCCCGCAGCAGCTTGGTCACCCACTCGCCAACGATGGGGATGGCCCTCGGGATATCCGTTCCCACCTTTGTGGCCGAAAAAGAAAGAGCATCCCATGGCAAAAGATAACCTGTGAATCCAAAGAGCAGGGAACAGACGAGAAGCAAAACACCGGTCATCCAAGTTAATTCACGAGGCCGGCGATAGGCTTTATTGATCCATATGCTGAGGAGATGAACAAAAAGAACAGCAATCATAAACGTGGCCGACCAGCTGTGGACAGATCGGAGGATCCAACCCAGAGGGACCTCGGTCATGATCCGGCCCACACTGGCATTGGCCTCTTCCAGAATGGGTTTATAGTAAAATACCAACATAAAGCCGGTCAAAACCTGTATGACAAAAAAGAGAAGAACAGCGCTCCCGGTATAGGACCAGATGGTGTGCTTATGCATAGGGATGGGTTTATTTTTTAAAAACTGTGTGATAGTGGACAGTCCAAACCGTTCATCAAACCAGCTCTTCAACCACCTTCCGTTCTTTGTCTTTTTCACTCGACTCCTTCTTCTTTTTTGACAATCAGTTCTTCCCCTTCGATTGAAATAAAGAGCCGACGAAGAGGTTTGGGAGGAGGTCCACTGATATTGGATCCGAATTCATCATACCATCCATCATGGCATGCACAGAAAAATTTTCTCTGTTGGGGCTTGTACTCGACATTGCAGTCCAAATGAGTGCACACACCGACAAAAGCCAAAAGCGAGCCATCATCGTTTTTCTTTAAGATGCCCGGTTTGCTGCCCCAGGGGAATATTTTGGACGAGTTAGGGAGGAGATCCTGATAATCAGCTAAGAGAAGTCTGACCTCATCCGGCTCTTTATAGGGAGGAAAAACGAACCTCACAATCGGATACACGAGGGCGGCCAATATCGCCCCTAACCAGCCTCCGATGAGGCCATTGAGAAATTGACGTCGGCTAAAAAGAGAGTGTTTGAGTTTCATCGATTTATCCCGAAAAGAGCTTTGACCTTTTCAACGACCATTTTCCGTCTTAATGCTTCAATCCCATCCGCAGGGCGGACATCTTTAGGGCATGCTTCATTGCATTTAAAGATTGTGTGGCAGCCCCAAACTCCATCCTTAGTACTGACTCCCGCATAGTCAGCATAAAGTCGTTTATCTCTGGGATCTTTGACAAATCTGAGGAGTTTGGCCAAGGCGGCAGGACCCAGGTAATCTTCATTTCTGGATACGACAGGACAGGCGCTGTAACAGGAGCCACACAGGATACAATTGACAAACTGAAATATTTTATCTATCTCACGGTCTTCGATTCTGTAACCGTTTTTAGGAATATCTCCATTTGATTCCACATAGGGTTTGATAGCATGAAGAGCCTTCCAGAATGGATCCATGTCGACAACCAAATCCTTCTGAATCTCCATATTTGCCAGAGGTTCAATGACGATCTGTGTTGCATTGAGAGATTGGATTTCTGTCCGGCAAGCCAGATCAAAACGTCCATTGATGACCATAGCGCATGATCCGCAAATGGCCTCACGGCAGCTGTACCTGAAAGACAGTGATCCGTCCTGCTCATTGCGAATAGTCATGAGCGCTTCTAGAATGGACTTATTTAAATCTGACTCGAAAATGAAGTTTTGAAAATAGGGCTTTTCATCTGCCTGCGGATCAAATCGGAAAATCCTGAATGTGTATTCCATTTAATACGTTCTCGCAACAGGTTTGTATTTAGAGATATTTACGTCCTTGTAGCTTATTTCGGGTTTATTGTTTTTATTGACTACAAGAGTATGCTTGAGCCAGTCTTTGTCGTTCCGCTCCTTGAAATCCAGCCGGAAATGAGATCCTCTGGTCTCTTCTCTGTTGAGGGCGCCACGAATAATCACTTCGGCCAGGTCCAGCATGGCTTCAAATTCAAAGATATTGACAATCTCTTGGCTGTATTTGACACTTTTTCCGGACAAATAGGTGTGCCCATAATCTTCTTTTAAACCAAGGATGATCTTCAAGCCCTCAATCAAGTCTTCTTTTTTTCGGAAAACTCCTACCTTATCACTCATGGCCAACTTCAATTTTTCCATCATCAGATGGATCTTGATCCCAGTATCCCGTTGGCTCCAGGTGCTAATTTTTTCTTTTATCCTACGTGCCTCATCCTCAAGAGCTCTTTCACTTGAAGAAGGATTTTCCCCACCTTTAACAAATTCTGCAGCCCGATCTCCGGCGATCTTGCCAAAAACCACTGTATCTAAAAGTGAATTCCCGCCAAGACGGTTGGCCCCATGCACACTCACGCAGGCACATTCCCCGGCAGCAAAAAAACCGCTGACTTCTGTGGCACAGTTCACATCCACATCGATACCACCCATGGAATAGTGCTGAGCAGGCTGAATGGGGATGGGCTTTTTAATAGGATCAAACCCACCAAAATTGATACAAATCTCTCGAATACCGGGAAGTCTTTTTTTAATCTTTTTTTCTCCCAGGTGCCTGAGATCGAGATGTATATAATCGTCTTTAAAACCGTTGCCGTTGTCGATTTCAGTCTGAATAGCTCTGGCAACAATGTCCCGGGGAGCCAGCTCCATAGCTTTGGGCGCATAATCGGCCATAAACCGCTGTCCCTTATTGTTAAGCAGATACCCCCCTTCTCCTCGAGCTCCCTCGGTGATCAATATGTTTTTTCCTATCATGGACGTGGGATGGAACTGGACAAATTCCATATCCTTTAGAGGGACACCGGCTTTGTAGGCAATCCCAATGCCGCTGCCATGATTAATAAAGGCGTTTGTGGTTTTAAAATAAACCCGTCCATATCCACCGGTGGCAAAAATTACAGCCTTGGCTTTAACGGGAAGGATCTCACCCGTGGTCATATCACAGACCACCACCCCCTGACACTGGCCCTGACTTAAAACAAGCATAGTGACCAACCATTCATCATAAAACTTGACTTGCCTTCTCAGAGATTGTTCAAAAAGCGTGTGGAGGATGACCAATCCCGTCCTGTCTGCCGCATAACATGTGCGCGGAAATCCTGCACCACCAAAAGGCCTCTGGGCTATGACAGCCCCGGGGAACCGGCTGAACGGAACACCCAGATGTTCGAGTTCATAGATGGCCGGGATCGCTTTTTCACACATCAACTCCGCAGTATCCTGATCAGCCAAATAATCGCTGCCCTTGATCGTGTCAAAGGCGTGTTTTTCCCAGCTGTCATCCTTCCCGTCGGGATTGTTGCCCAAGGCCGCATTGATTCCTCCCTGTGCAGCTACAGAATGAGAGCGCAGGGGATGGACTTTCGAGATGACGGCTACAGAAAGTTTTGGATCCGCAGTGAGGGCGGCAGCTAAACCGGCAAGCCCTCCTCCAACCACTAAGATGTCGTGACTTATCATTCAGTAATTCCTGGTAAAGTAAACCACAAGAAGTGCAACACTTATAACAAAACCAGAGATAGAAAAAATCCAAAAGAGCAATTTTTCTTTTTTCATCCCCAGATCGATGAGAACAGTCCTCAAACCGTAAAAAGCATGGTAGACCACAAGGACAATGAGGAGTGAGTCGGAAAACGCGTTCGTGTGAAGCACAAGAGCCCAGTCAGGCTTTTGCTGCTGAGTCATCAGAAAGAAGGACGTGAGAAACTTTATCCCAAGAAGGAGGATAAGAAGCAGGCCCGAGACACGGTGAAAGATCCAAACAAACATAAGACGACCTCCTTTTCTGGAGCATCTATTACAATAAAGTCATTTCAAATTGTCAAGAAAAAGACAAAACCTATAAATAAACACAGGGACCATCCCTCTTCTTTTTGGAAGAAATTATGTTCGACCGCGTCTAAACTAATTGATGGTTAAGATTCTTCTTAAAAAATAGGAAGATGAAAATAATCTTGGAGGACAATATGTTAAAAAAACACATTATTATCTTTTCAGCTGCTCTGTTTCTCTTAGTGGGTTCAGCATTAGCTCAGGATGTATCGGGCGAATGGGAAATGACCAGCGAAGGCAGGCAGGGTCCACAGACACAGACATTTAAAATCGTCCAGGACGGCGAAAAAATCACCGTCACCATGGAAGGCCGGATGGGGGAAATGACCGGAGAAGGCACAATCATGGACAATAAAATCGAGTGGAAGGTTACCCGGGAAACCCAAAGGGGCGAATTCACTATGACTTACACCGGCACTGTCGACGGTGACTCCATGTCCGGTGAAATGGCGATGAGCATGGGTAATATGAATCCCCGTCCATGGACGGCAAAGAAAAAATAAGTTACAGACATCAAAACACCAAAGTCGCTTGCGTTTTTCGTCTAGCCTTTTTGGCCATCCTGTCCTAAAATAGGCCAGAAGCAGGCTTTCCGGATCAACGGACTGGGAAAGCGGAAGATTTTCTTCTCTCCTCCGTCTAAAGAGTGTATGGGGGACAAGAAAAGTGGACAGGAATGGACGAGAAAGAGTTTGTTCAACGCAGCCAAAAAGGCGACGAAGATGCTTTTGGTGTTCTGGTAGAGAAATATAAAACAAAGGTGTATCACTTGGCATACAGTTTAACGCAAAACGCACAAAACGCCGATGACTTGGCCCAAGAAGTGTTCATCAAGGCCTATTTTGCGCTGGACAAATTTAGAGGCCAATCAGAGTTCGGTACCTGGATCTACAGGATTGCAGTCAACCACTGCAGAGATTTTCTGAGAAAAAAGAACCGAATGACCCAAATCCCCTTTGACAATATCATTGGCAAAATTTCCGCCCAAGAGAACGAACCTCTTCCAGAGGAAAAAGAACAAGAAGAAGCACAAAGACGGACAGTTATTCACACAGCCATCCAGGCTCTGCCGGACAAATACAGGACCATCCTGTCATTGAGAGATATCCAGGATTTTTCCTACAGTGAAATCGCCAAGATTCTTGTCATATCACCCGGAACAGTTGATTCCCGCCTGCACAGAGCCAGAAAAATGCTCAGGAAAAAACTCGAGCCTTTTTTCTCTCAAAAAGGAGAGGGACATGAAATGTAAACAGTCGGAAAAACAATTTTTAAGGTCATTGGATAATCGACTGAATCCTTCAGAAAAGATTCGATTGAAAAAGCATCTGGATGACTGCCCCAAGTGCCGAAAAAAACAATCCGAATACCACATCATCCGTAGGACTCTGAAGGAAAAAAGTTTCCCAGAAATAAAACCTTATTTTTGGGAACGGCTGCAGCCCAAACTGAAAGAAAAGACACCCGTCAATCCCTGGGCTGTCTGGAAACAGTTCGGACTCCGAGCTATCCCGCTGTCCGTCTTTTTTGTAGCTTTATTTGCAGCAGCTGTACTCCTCTTGGTTCCCGTCTCAAAGGAAGAGCTCGAATTGAGCCAAACAGGTGTCCTTCTCTTGCAGAATACAAATCCTCTGGAAGAGACCCAGACATTCTTATCTGAAGGAGGAGATATCAACAAGCACCTTTTACTTATATTCTCCTCTCTCGATGAGACAAGTAACATAGGGAGAAATCTTCCATGAAGAATCATTACAAATTATGGACGATACTCTCTTTGATTATCGTATTCGCTGCCGGTCTCATCAGCGGAGTCCTGCTCGACCGACACATCTTCGATCAAAAGCCTCAAGGTCCCACATTGAGGACGGATCATAGAAAAAGAACAAGCACAACACGGTACCCGACTCTGGACTTGATGGCACAAGAATTGGGACTCACGGCCGAGCAGCAGGAAAAAATCAAAGAGATTTTTAAAAACAATGAGGAGCGGTTTAAAGCATTACGGAAAGACATGAATGAGGGTTTGCGGAATATCCGCGTTCAACTCATGAACGAAATCAAAAGTGTCCTGACTGAAGAGCAGCAGGCTAAGTACGAGGCCATGATCAAAAAGTATCTCGATCAGAGAAGAAGAGAATCAGATGAACGAAAAAGACAGCCAGAGGCACAAAATAAAGGAGAAAAAAGATGAAGAAGAGAATTATTATAGGGATTTTTATCATTGTCGTAATCACAGGAGTTGTCCTTGGATTGACGGTGTTTAAAAACGGCAAAGATGACAGCATCATATACAAAAAAGAGGCTGTTACAAGAGGAAATGTTGAGGCACTAGTTGTGACTACAGGAACTTTGAATCCTGTCACAATAGTCGATGTGGGAAGCCAGGTATCCGGCAAAATCAAAAACCTCTATGTGGACTTCAACTCTAAAGTCACCACAGGGCAGATCCTTGTCGAACTCGATAAGGAGCTCCTCGAAACAAGAGTCCAGCAGAATGAAGCCAATTACAACAGTTCGGTCGCAGCGCTAGAAAAATCTAAAGTGACACTGGAAAACACTAAAAAAAGGCATGAGCGGACCAAGGCCTTATTTGAAAAAGAACTCGTCTCATTTGAAGAGATGGATTCCTCCGAAGTCGCCTATTTTAATGCCCAGGCCGACCTTAAATCGGCCGAAGCACGGTTGGAACAGGCCCAGTCACAGCTCGACACCAGCAAAGTCGATCTCACCTATACGGTTATCCGATCCCCCATCGATGGTGTGGTCATCAACCGCAATATCAATATTGGTCAAACAGTAGCGGCCAGCCTTCAAGCGCCTGTCCTTTTTCAAATCGCCAACGATCTGGCAAAGATGCAGGTGGAATGCAGCGTGGATGAGGCCGACATAGGTCGGGTCAAGGAAGGACAAAAAGTCCGCTTCAACGTCGATGCATTCCCGAATGACGAGTTTACAGGCGTAGTGAGCCAAGTGAGATACTCTCCCGTGGTCACGCAGAACGTGGTCACCTACACCACCATCGTGGCCGTAGAAAATCCGGAGGTAAAGTTAATGCCGGGAATGACGGCCACTATCTCCATCATATCCGGAGAAGCACAGAATGTTCTTCTGGTCCCCAACTCAGCCCTGCGTTTTACGCCTGAAATCAGTGCCGAAGAAATGAGAGCCCTCTGGCAGGAGATGATGGGAGGCGGCCAAGAAGGAACCGATTCAAAAAGACCTGCCAGCAGAGAAGGCGGCGAAGGCACCGAAAGGCAGAGATCATCAGGGGAGAGGGGCAACATGATGATGGGCCTGGCAGGAAACGGCACACAGGGTTCACAAAGGATGCAGATCCCTCGTGTCTGGATTCAAGATGAAAACGGAAAGCTGAAAATGATCATGATCGTTACCGGTGTTACAGACAACACCAGTACAGAAATCGTTTCAGGTGACATCACTGAAGGCCAGGAAATTATCACAGGTCTGGACTCCAGCTCAAACAACAGAGGCCGACCAGGCGGCCCTCCCATGGGCGGCGGTATGCGGATGTTCATGCGCTGACGGATCTCCAGACAAATATAAAAAAGGACGAAAAATGGATAACAACAATCTTATCCAAATCGAAGACCTCACAAGAGTGTACAAGATCGGAGAAACAGAAGTGCATGCCCTACGGGGCGTCTCCTACAACATCAAACGAGGCGGCCTTGTCGCCATCATGGGCCCTTCGGGTTCCGGCAAATCCACGCTGATGAACATTATCGGATGTCTGGACAAGCCGACCAGTGGAAAATATCTCCTGGAAGGAGAGGAAGTTTCAAAATTTGATAAAAACAAACTGGCTCAGGTCCGCAATAAAAGGATTGGTTTTGTCTTTCAGAGTTTTAACCTCCTGGCAAGAACTACAGCTTTAGAAAACACTGAACTTCCCCTAGTATACTCCGATGTTCCCAAGAAAAAAGTCAAGGAGAAGGCCATGAAGGCTCTGGCTCAGGTCGGACTTGAAGGCCGGGAACTTCACAAAACCAACCAGATCTCCGGCGGAGAGATGCAGCGGGTAGCTATTGCCCGCGCCTTGGTCAACAATCCTTCCCTGATTCTCGCAGATGAACCTACAGGAAACTTGGACACTAAAACAGGGATAGAAATCATGGACCTCTTCATAAAACTCAATAAGGAACAGAATATCACCGTCGTGCTTGTGACACACGATCCGGAAGTTGCAGTAGTGGCAAACCGCCGCATCTTTATCCGTGACGGCCTTATCGAGAGAGAGGAAAGGAAGTAAATTATGAACATTATTAAGATATCACGCGTGTCATTTAGAGCCCTGGGCCGCAATAAGATGCGATCCTTTTTAACAGCTTTGGGAATTATTATCGGAGTGGGCGCGGTCATCGCCATGGTCAGCATCGGGAATGGCGCCAGAGCCGCTGTCGAAGACAGATTCACATCCATGGGAACAAACCTCCTCACCGTCAGGGCGGGAAGCCGGTCTAGGGGAGGAGTTCATGGAGGGGCCGGCTCCACTCAAAATCTTACCGAGGCCGACGCTGAAGCCATAGGAGAACTCGAACCCGTTCAATATATGTCTCCCCAGCTCTCTACAAGAACACAGGTCAAGTTCGGCAACAAAAACTGGAACACATCCATCCAGGGGGTCGGGGCAGATTATCCGATGATCCGGAACTGGGAAATGGACCTGGGTGCGTTCTTTGATAAGAACATGGTTCGGGCAGGACAAAAAATTGCCGTTCTTGGGAGCGAGGTCAACCAAAATCTTTTTGAAGGCGCTGATCCCATCGGCCAGATAATCCGGATCAACCGCGTTCCCTTCAGAGTTGTGGGCGTACTGAAAACAAAAGGAGAGGCCGGAGGATGGGGCAGCCAAGACGACCAGATTGTTGTCCCCTATACATCGGCCGCTAGACTTACGGGCAGAGCCGCTAGACTTAGTTCAATCGAAGTCGGTTCGTTTACGGGAAGATCACAGGAAGCCCAAGCCGAAATCGAAGAACTCATGAGGATCCGGCACAAGATTGCCCCCGGAGCCGAGGATGATTTTAGCGTCAGGGACATGGCGGAAATTGCCGAAGCCATGGGCGAATCTACCCAGATCCTGACCATTCTTCTTGCGGGAATCGCATCGGTCTCCCTGCTCGTGGGAGGGATCGGCATCATGAATATCATGCTCGTTTCGGTCACAGAACGCATTCGTGAAATAGGAATCAGAATGTCCGTAGGCGCCAAAGAAAGGGATATTCTTTTACAATTTCTTACTGAAGCCATCGTCCTGAGTATATTTGGAGGGCTTCTGGGAATTCTCGTTGGGATTGCCAGCTCAAAATTGATCTCGAATATCGCCGGTTGGGCCACCCTTATCTCTATAGGCTCCATAATCTTGGCGTTTGTCTTTTCGGGATCGGTTGGAGTATTTTTTGGGTTCTACCCAGCCCGCAAAGCATCAAAACTCGATCCCATAGAAGCATTAAGATACGAATAAAAAATTATCATTGAGAATATCGCACAAGGAGAACAAAAAATGTTAAAACGCACTATCGGAATGACCCTCATATTGAGCCTGTTTTGTCTTAACGGAATGCACGGCCAGACAGCCGAGAAGACAATTTCTCTATCATTAGAAGAGTGTATAGTGAAGGCCTTGGATAACAATTTAAGCGTGGCCATCAGTGTGCTCACCCCACAGTTGTCAGAAAACTCTCTGGTCGCCTCCAAAGAAAAATGGCTTCCTAATCTTTCATTCAGTTACAGTTTAAGGGACACAAGCCAAGCTTCGTATTCTTTCCTGGACGCGGCTGATTCTGTCAACACGCTCAACAACACATACGGAGCTGATTTCAGCCAACTTCTGCCTACAGGAGGGACGGTCACATTGTCTATAGATGGCGATAAAACTGATTCCAATAGAAGCTTTCAGACGATCAACCCCAGATACGGGAGAACCCTGGCATTAAATTTCAGTCAACCTCTTCTGCGTAATTTTGGCATAAAAATGAACCGCAGAGAGATCCTCATCGCCCAGAACAACCTCGATATGTCCGAACTGGACTTTAAAACCACCCTCCAAAATACAATCTACAGCATCGAAGAAGCGTACTGGAATCTGGTTTACAGCATCGAAAACCTCAATGTTCGAGAACAATCTCTCCAGTTGGCCGAAGATCTCTTGGAAAAAAACAGGAGGGCCGTTGAAGTGGGCACCATGGCCCCTATTGATATTCTCACAGCCGAGTCCACAGCGGCCTCCCGAAGGGCCGACATCATCGAAACCAGGGCTCAAGTCAAGAACTATGAGGACAATCTCAAAACACTTATCAACCTTGCAGCCGAAAGAGATGATGTCGATCTCCTGACTATCATCCCTACGGATCAGCCAGGCCTCGAGAGGGCTCAGGTGACCTTGGATCAAGCCCTGGCCACGGCCCTGGATAACAGGGCGGATCTGAAATCCACACAGCTGAACATCCAGAACAGTGAACTCAATGTCACGTGGGCAAAAAACCAGCTGCTTCCCGGGTTAAACCTTTCGGCCCGCTACTGGAGCCCCGGAATCACGGGTGATCAAATTATATACCTCAACAACAACGCCTTTACTGGAATTATCGTTGAGACCATTCCTGGATCTCCGTCAGATGCCTGGAAGGATGCTTTTGGCCTCAATTATGCCAACCTCTCATTCTCACTCACCCTGGATATCCCTTTGGACTCTATTTTCACTAAATCAACCCTTGTCCAAGCGAAAATCAATCTTGAGCGAGCCATGCTGCAGTTAAAGAACCAGGAGCAGCAGATTTTTCAGGAAATCCGAAATGCGGTGAGAGCCGTAGATACAAACTGGGAGAGGGTTCAAGCCTATAAGATTGCCCGCGACTTAGCCCAGCGGCAGCTGGAAGGTGAAGAGGAAAGGCTTAAAGTTGGATTAACCACTCCCTACTTTGTTCTCCAGTACCAAAGGGACCTGCGCAACGCTCAAATCATGGAACTTCGATCAATCATGGACTACAACCTCTCGCTGGCACGCCTGCAGAGATCTACAGGTGTGATGCTTTCGGAAAAGAATATTTCAGTCATGGATGTTTTAAATAAATAACTTCCTATAGGCGTTCTTTCCTCCTATAATACAAGACTCTTCACCATGGTGGATTAAGAGAAAGACGTTGGATAGGACTAAAAACAATCATCCGTTCTTTGCCTTTATTCTCTTCATTCTGATAGCCTGTGTTGGCCCTGTTCAGGGAAACAAAACTAATTACCTCATCAAGGCCACGCCATTTAGGATTCCCCCTAAAATCGACGGCAAACTGGATGAACCATTCTGGCAGAGCGCGGCCGTACTCAACTCCTTCACCCAGTACGAACCTCAAGAGGGAGGTGTCCCGACAGAAGAAACAATTGCCTATGTCGGGTATGATCCGAAGAATCTCTACATCGGCGTCAGATGTTATGATTCAGATCCTAAGGCTGTCAGGGCTTGTTTGACAAGACGGGATGAAGTGACTGGTGACGATGGCATCACCATATTTCTGGATACTTTTAACGATAAAAAAAGAGCTTTTGCCTTTCAGGTCAATCCCTGTGGTGTTCAAGTGGACGGCATCTACACCGAAAACCGGCGGCGGGGCCGTGGACGAGGAGGAGGTGGATTTTTCGACTTCGACCGCAATTGGGACACCTATTTGATCACAGACGCCAACCAGGACGATGAGGGATACACTGTAGAGATGGCCATTCCCTTTAAAAGCCTGCGCTTTCCCAACCGCAGCCCTCAAACCTGGGGGATCCAGATCAAAAGAGAGATCCGCAGAAAAAACGAGGAAATCTATTGGGCCCCCCGTTCCAGAAATATCAACGGCTTCCTGATTCAGGCGGGCACAATAGAGATCGATGGAGACATCGAGCATGGCAAGAATTTGGAATTTATGCCTGTTGTTACAGGACTCAAAGAATCTGGAGAAAAATTCTCTCCAGAAGCCGGCCTGAATTTAAAGTACGGCATCACCTCTGATTTAACGGCCGATGTGGCCGTAAATCCTGATTTCAGCCAAATTGAATCAGATATGCCCCAAAATGATGTCAACCAGAGATATAAGCTTTACTATGCTGAAAAAAGGCCCTTTTTTTTGGAAGGAAAGGATTTTTTTGACACACCGTTTGAGCTGGTCTACAGTAGAACCATTGTCAATCCCCTCTGGGGAACAAAACTCACCGGAAAAATCGGCAAGACGACCATTGGACTTTTAAGCGCCTATGACGAATACCCCACATTCATCGACATCCCCGGAGCTGAGTACGTAGAAGCAGGAGATAAATCCAGATCCCTCGTGAATGTTCTACGAATCCGCAGAGACATTTTTGAGGAGTCCTATATCGGTTTAATTTTAACCGACAAAGAACTGGGGCAATCGTGGGATTCCCTCACAAATAATTTTAATCGGGTGGCAGGAATCGACGGTCAATTCAAATTTAAGGATTTTTACAGGATGTCCTTCCAGATTGTCGGTTCCCAGAGCAAGGTGGGAGAAGAAAAGACGGACTTTGTGCCAGCTTTAAGTTTTAACTTCAGCCGACAGGCCCGCCATTTACAGGTATCCGTCGACTACAACAGCCTGCCGCCGGACTTTGAGGCATCGCTGGGCTATTTCCGGCGAAAAGACATTAAATCCTTGAGCTCACGGATAAGCTACACTTTTCTGCCTCAAAACGATTTTATCGTCTCGATCAGGCCGTCTTTTGAATACCGAAGGATTTACGACTTTGACAATACTCTGACGGATGAACAGTACACGTTATCCGCATTCATCACCGGCTGGAAAAATTCCATGCTCTGGGGGAATTTTAGGTCGACTTTTGAACGGTACAACGGGATTGATTTTAAGACAACAACTTGTATGCTTAACCTCAGTTCGGATCCCCTTTCTTGGATGAGCGGGAACGTCAATGTCTCCTTTGGAGACGGCATCTATTATTCCGACACACCTTATCTAGGTTATAAAACCTCCTATGGTGTACGCCTCACCCTCAAACCGCTGACAAACCTCCGTCTTTATTTCACGATCTCCAACAATAAATTTTTTGAGCAGCGGGGAGGAGAGCGAGTTTATAACATCAACATCATTTCCCAGCGCCTCAGCTTTCAGATCTCCCGCACCTTATCCCTGAGGCTTATTACGGATTATAACGATTATTACAAGGATCTCTACAACAGCATTCTTCTAAGCTGGGAACTTCGTCCCGGGACAGTATTTTACTTAGGGCTAGATGACAACCAGGAACAGGATGATTCCGGTATCTTCCGCAAGCAGGGCCGCTACGTCTTCATCAAATTCTCCTACTGGTGGCGCATATAAAAAAAACACCCGTTTTTCCCCTTTTTTTTATCTTAGGGTCGGACACCGTGATCCTCACGGGAGTTCTGCCTCTATCACATATAAATTGCATGGAGATAGAGACACGACATCCATCCAACTCCACGGGAGGAAAAGGGGGAAATAACGGTTCCTTGCATTTTATGTGAGGAGCATTAAAATAGAGTGTAACTATGAAAAAATTCAAGTCTCTGCCCTTCCTTTTAATTCTATTCCTCTCTATTCTCAGTTTTTCCCAAGAAAAAACGGAGTTCACACTTGAAGACATCATCCTTATCGGGCTTGAAAAGAATCCTGGTATCGCAGCAAGGCAAAGCCAGGTCCAGGCAAATCAACAAGCTTTTTTGGCGGCCAAACGGCTGTTCAATCCGGAATTCGAATTACAGACCGGAAGGGGAGAATCCTATGACGGATTAGAGACCAGAAATACAAGCGGATTTGCCATCAGCCAGCCAATCGAAAATCCTTTGAAGCGGCATCACCGACTCCTTATGTATGAGAACATTTGGAAGGCTTCCGAAAGTCTATCCGACTACTCAAAGCTTGAACTCATTTTTGAGATAAAAAATTTATTCTTTAGGATTTTATTCTTCAACAATATTGAAGAGCTGGCTCAGAAAAATTTCGACTCCATCGCCGAAATCCAAAACCTTATCGAAAAAAGAGCCCTATTTGGAGAAGTCAAAGAATTGGAGGCCATCAAGCTCCGCGTAGAAACACTCAAAGCCCAGAACGAACTGAACAAAATCCAAAACGAACTGGCTCTTGTCAAAGAGAGCCTCAATTCGCTCCTCAACAATTCACTCCCCTCAAATTTTAGCGTTTTTGGACTTCTGGAATACAAGCCCTTTTCTGAGGACGAAGAATCTCTCATAACAAAAACCCAGCTCTCTTTCCCTTTAATTAAACAGAAGGAATATGAGGTTAAAGCCGCACAAAATAACTTGAGCCGTCTCAAGTGGAAAAAACTTCCCGACTTCAGACTCACAGGTTTCAGCAACAAAGAATTGGATGGAACGAACAAAGGCTTTGGACTCTCATTGGACATCCCGTTGTGGAACCTGGATATGAAAGATATTGCCGAAGCCAATTTCCTCGTAAGACAACATGAAGCGGAGCTGAGAGCACTGCTTCTCGAAATCTCCACTGAAGTCAAATCTAAGCTGAGCAAGCTTCATCTGTCCGAGCAAACACTCAAACTCTTTCATACAGGCCTTCTCAAACAGGCCGAAGAGAGCCTGAAAATCTCCGAAGTGAGTTACACGGAAGGAGAAATATCTCTCATGGACTACCTCGATTCGCAGCGGACTTTTTTCAGTATCATGTTTGATTACCAAAATTCTCTTTTCACATGGAATATGGATAAGGCGGCTCTTGAAAAAACGATTGGTGAGGACATCAAATGAAAAAATATATTATTTTTTTCGCAATAGGGCTTATGGCCTTCTGTGGAGGGCAAAAAAATACCACCCCTTCCAGTCATGGAGAAAATGAAACGCTTTCCAGTGAAGAGCCTGCAGCAGAAGAACACGAACATGAGGATGTGCAGGTCTCGTTTGAAAAACAAAAAGATTGGGGCATAAAAGTTGGCTATGCAGATTTAGAAAATATCGTCTCAAGAGTTTCACTCCCTGGAGTTCTCATTTTGAATCAGAATGAGACAGCCCACATCTCCTCTTATGTTGCAGGAAAAGTGACGGATCTTGCTGTCGACTTGGGAACAAAGGTCAAAAAGGGTCAAACTCTCTGCACTATCAATTCTCCCCAATTTGCTCAAGCCCAGGCGGATTTTCTGGAAACAAGAGCCCGGCTGAATCTGAGCCAGAAAGACTTCGAACGGGCTCAAAAACTGTATCAAGAAAAGGCCTTAGAAGAAAAGGAATTTTTGAGACGCGAGGCAGAGTACGACAAACTCGTCACTGAATATGGTGCCCGCGGATCAACTCTACACTCCTATGGTTTAACCCACCCGGACATCGATGCGTTAATTTTAAAGTGTGATTCCATCAAAGAGGAGGAATACAAGTGTGAGATTGCCGATCCCAATCTCCCGATCCTTTCCCCGCTCAGCGGGACCGTTGTTTTCAGAGATGTTGTCCTGGGAGAGCATGTCGATCCAGAAAAAACAGTGTTCACAGTCTCCAACCTCAATACACTCTGGGCTCTACTGGATGCCTATGAAAAAGACTTGCCTTATATAAGCAAAAACAATACAGTCACGATTGAATCTCCCCTCTACCCTGAG
Organism: uncultured Eubacteriales bacterium; assembly: GCA_964633715.1. Classification (GTDB taxonomy): domain Bacteria; phylum Acidobacteriota; class Aminicenantia; order Aminicenantales; family Aminicenantaceae; genus JAUWVG01. The sequence continues at coordinate 114,964 of CAZWHQ010000002.1, read as the reverse complement.
AGGACATTTAAGGGACAAATCACTTATATAAGTGACCTTATCGATGAGAAGTTGAGAACAATCAAAATTCGAATCGCAATCGATAATTCAGAAGGCCTGCTCAAACCCAACATGTACATCCAAGGCACTGTCGAGAATCTTTTTGACACTAAAAATACTCTCGTGATTCCGGATGAAGCCGTCCAAAATCTTGAAGGAGAAAAAGTCGTGTTTGTTTTAGAGGAAGACGATATTTTCACCGTTCGCCATGTCTCTCTAGGACTAAAATTTGGTAATCGTAGAGTCATCACAAAAGGACTGGCAGCAACCGATAAGCTCGCTTTAAAAGGCGCCTTTTATCTCAAAACAGAAATGACCAAAGCAACTTTTGGACACACACATGTCCATTAATCACGATCAGTTGGGATAATCCATGATATCCAAAATCATTCAATTCTCTCTCAAACAGCGATTATTCATCATCATGACGACGGTTATTGTCGCCGTCTTGGGAATGTTGGCCTTCCAGAATCTTTCCATCGATGTGTTTCCAGATCCATCTCCTCCTCTTGTTCAAGTCTACACAGAAGGACACGGCATGGCTCCAGAGGAAATTGAAAGACTCATCTCCTATCCGATTGAATCCGCAATGTTTGGCCTGCCCAAAGTCAAAAACATCCGATCTGTCTCGACCTTCGCCCTCTCCATCGTCAACGTCTATTTTGAGGACGGTACCGACATCTACTGGGCTAGACAACTGGTCGCCCAGCGCCTCATTGAAGCCAAGGAAACTCTCCCCGAGCAGGTCCACAGCGCAGAGCTCGGGCCGATTGCCACAGGATTGGGACTCGTCTATCTCTACTACCTCGAAGGAGAGGGGCATTCACTGCTGGAACTTCGCACACTCCAAGACTGGTTAGTTAAGTACGAACTCAAGTCCGTCCCAGAGGTGTCTCAGGTTCTCAGTATTGGGGGAGACGTTAAGCAGTATCAAATTCTCACGAATCCCCAACTGCTCCTTAAATACGATCTCACCATTTCAGACCTCATTGAAAGAGTGCGCAAGAATAATCAAAATGTCGGTGCCGGATTTATCACTCGGGGAAAAGAGGAGTATATCGTCAGAAGTTTAGGGCTCATTCAAACAATCCAAGACCTGGAAAACATTGTGGTCTCCAATTATGAAGGGACACCTGTCTTCCTCAAAAATGTCGCAGAAGTCCAGATCTTGCCAGCTATAAAAAGAGGTTCGGCGCTGGTCAATGGAGAGGGAGAAAAAGTCGTCGGCATGGTCCTCAAACTCTTCGGCTCCAACACGGCAAAAGTTATCGCAGACCTCGAACAACGCATGGAGGGCATCAACAAATCACTTCCGGAAGGTGTCCAGATCATTCCCTTTTATAACCAGGCTTCGCTGGTAAAGAACACCTTTTCCACAGTTTCCACAAATCTCATTCTCGGGATCGGTCTTGTCATCCTCGTACTGTTCCTTTTTATGGGAAATATCCCCTCGGCACTCATCGCCGTCCTCTCTCTACCTTTTTCAATCCTGTTTTCCTTTATTTTGATGCAGAGGATCAATCTTGCTGCGGATTTGATATCTTTTGGTGGATTTGCCATCGGGATAGGGCTGATCGCCGATGCGTCGATCATCTTTGTCGAAAACACCCATCGTCATCTCCAGATCCCCCATGAATCCAAGGTTAAGGCCATCATCACTGCTGGAGAAGAAGTTGGCCGACCCCTGTTTTTTGCCATTGTCATCATTATACTTGTCTTTCTTCCCATCTTTACTCTGACAGGCACGGAAGGAATCATGTTCCGTCCAATGGGATTCACCATCGCATTTGCTCTTGCTGGATCTTTGATCTTTGCACTCATGTCCATCCCTCCTCTTGCCTTCTATCTTCTGCGGAAAAAGAGCGTGGCAAAACAAGAGCCACGGCTGATCAGGAATATAAAAAAATTGTACATCCCTTTTTTTAAAGCATGCCAGAGACATAGGAAAAGGGTTTTTCTCGTCACCTTTTTTGTGTTTGCCATAGGCATCGCCCTTCTCCCTTTTATGGGAAGAGAATACATTCCCCATTTAGAGGAAGGGACGCTCCATCTTAGAGCCACCTTCGACCCCAACATCAGCCTGACAGAGACCATTGCTATGACTTCATCGATTGAGAAAACCCTGATGGACATTCCTGAAATCACAGGGATTCTCAGCCGGATAGGCCGAGGCGAGGTCGGGAGTCATGCCCACCTTATAAACGATGCCGAAATCCTCATCCAAATCCGGCCCATTCAGAAATGGAAGCGGTTCAAGCACAAAGATGAACTCATCGATGAGATCGAACATCATCTTGAGGATTTTCCGGGCATCACCCTGAATATGACCCAACCTATCGCTCACAACCTCGACGAATTGATCACTGGAGTAAAAGCCCAACTGGCTATAAAACTTTATGGCGAAGATTTTGAAATCCTCAAAGACAAAGCGACTCAAATAAAGGACCAGCTCGCCGCGATCCCGGGAGCTTCAGACGTCCAGGTGGAACAATTCACTGGACAGAATCATATCCAGATTGTCTTGGACAGATCACAAATTTCACGCTACGGCGTCAACATTCAAGACATTCAGGAGACTATCGAAGCGGCGCTTGGAGGTATCACTCTGGGCCAAGTCTATGAAGAACAAAAGAGGTTTGATATTTTTCTCAGGTTTAAACCAGCTTACCGCCAAAGCATTGAGCTTATTGAAAATCTCCTGATCCATCTGCCCAATGGTGGGCAAATTCCCTTGAAACAGCTCGCTAGGGCGGAAGAGGTCCTCGGAGCCAGAGCCATCAACAGAGAACGCAACAAACGGTTTATCACCATCCAGGCAAACATCCGGGGAAGGGACATTGGCCGGTTCGTGGTGGAAGCCCAGAAAAAAATTGAAAATACCGTGACTCTTCCACCCGAATATTCTACTACCTGGGGGGGACAGTTTGAACTTCAGCAGAGAGCCAACAAAAGGTTGGGACTGATCATGCCCATTACACTCGCTTTAGTTGCACTCCTTCTGTTTACAATTTTCTATTCATTCCAAGAAGTTTTGATCATCCTCATCAATATTCCGCTTGCATTGACCGGTGGAATCATTGCCTTAAAGATCTCAGGTCTTTACCTCAGTGTGCCCGCATCTATTGGATTTATTGCGATATTCGGCATCGCACTAGAGGACGGCCTTGTGCTTATCTCTGCATTTCATCGTAAATTAAAGGACGGGCGGTCTATGAAAGAGGCTATACTGGATGGAGTACAGACAAAACTCCGGCCGGTTCTGATGACAAGCTTCACCACTATTTTTGGAGTCCTGCCTCTCCTTCTCGCTCAGGGCCCGGGAGCAGAGATCCAGAGGCCTCTGGCAACCGTTGTTGTGGGAGGACTCACCACGTCCACACTCGTTACACTTATCGTCCTTCCTCTCATTTTCCAGAGTTTAAAAAAAGAAACAATCGAAGGATGAAAAGGAGCGCAGGAAAATCTATTGTTCTAATGATTCTCCTTGCTTTTTTTTTGTTTTGTTCCTCATCCCAAAGAGGAGTGATTGTGCTCTGTGCTGGAGACAGTCTGACTGAATCTCCATACCCGAGGTTTTTAAAAAACAATTTGACTGCCGTAGGGATTCGGGCCAAAGTCCTCAATTTTGGCCGCCCAGGAAACACAACAGGAGAATACCTGAATTACCTCCTCAACAACAGGGAATCTTTGGCCCAAAAACATCCAGACTTTGTCTGCCTTCTCCTTGGAACAAATGATGTCCGTAATGACCACGACAACACCTCCTCCGATTTTGTTTATGCCAATCTGAAAGACATTTTGGAAATTTTCAGCCAGTTCAAGGATCCGGATGGGAAAAGAACAAGGATTCTTCTATCAACAATCCCTCCTATACCGGATGGAGTTCCCTTCCCCTTCTCCACTCAATCACAGGAGCGTGTTATCAATGACATCAATCCCCTTATTTTAAAAATTGGCAAAGAGGAAAACCTCCAGGTCGTAGACAACACCTCGCTTTTTTTTAAGAATCCCGACCTTCTTCCCGAAGTGCACCCCACTGAAGAAGGGTACAGACAACTCGCCCAAAACTGGTTCGAGGCTATCCTTCCTTTGACAAAGTAAAGAGGGTCTATCCAAGATTGTCTTCATTGAATAAATCTCTAGGAAATCGATAGATTATAGGCGCTTTTTAAGTCGCAAAGTGCTATAATTGTGAATACTTCATTTTTTTTGCAGAAAAAATGAAAGAAATTCGAGTTTTTTTTGGATCATGTCAATAAAAGTTCGCCATTTCAATCCATTGTAACCTTCTTAACTGGCTCCAAGCTTAATTGCATCATCATACCCAACATATCTGTTTATTCTACAAACTCCACAATTTCATCATCTTAAATGCAGAATATCCGGATATAAAGCCCTCATATTTAAAATCCAGAAGAGGTGAAAGGAAAGGGGGAAAAGTTGCTTTTTAATGTGAAGTTTGGTAAAATTGGAATCACAGAAAGACTCAATCTCCCGCACAATTTTTCAGTTTGGAGAAAACATTATGAACAGGAAACTAATACGGCCAAATCTCAATGAATATAAAGAAAAAATGAGTCGTGAACCAGTGAAAAAGAAACCTCATCCACCGTCCGAGACCTATGCCGAAAACTACTACTATCTCAAGCAGATGAACAAAAAAACACACGTCCGTATTGTCTTTGTAGACGGAGAAACCATTGATGGAGTTATCGAATGGTATGACAGAAACTGCATTAAACTCAACCGTATCGATGCACCCAATCTATTGATATATAAAAGAAGCATCAAGTACATCTATAAGCTTGAAGATTCAGAGATGGACGTTGCTGAAAAAAAAGGACGGCCAAAATCTACGGAAAAAAAGGAATAGCTTCCCTTCCAAAAATCGGAATATCCCTAGGGGATCCGGTAGGAATCGGACCCGAAATTACCCTAAAAGCACTCTATTCATCTCGAACTCTTCCAAAAGCCCATTATGTTCTCTTCGGCTCTTATGCCACAATCCATAGAGAGATGAAGGCACTGAATATTTTCCTGAAAATTGAACCCATTCAAAAAATTTCCGATTCATCTGAAAAGAGAATATCTCTTGTTGACATAGATACAGTCCCTCAATCTCTCAAAATTGGCTTTCCCCAGAAGGAAAGTGGTTTTTTATCTTTTCGTTATTTCGAGGAGGCCGTCAATTTGGCCAGGGAAGGCCATATACACGCATTGGTGACTGCTCCCATTTCAAAGCAGGCTTGGTCTTTGGCGGACATCCATTGGCCAGGACATACAGAATACCTCAGCCAATTCTATCCCAAGGTTATCATGTGTTTTTGGTCTAAACGATTAAAGGTGGCGCTCTTCTCCCATCACATCTCCCTGCAGAAAGCACTCGAAAGGATAGAGAGGAATGCGCTCTTTCACTACTTCCTCAGGCTTTTCGACAGCCTTGTCGCCCAGAAAGGTGACAGATTTAAATTTCTCGTTGCTGGATTGAACCCGCACGCCGGGGAACATGGCCTGATGGGCTCAGAAGAGGATAATGAAATCGCTCCTGCAATAAAGGATGCCCAGGAGAAAGGGATCGATATTCAGGGGCCTTTTCCCCCGGATGTCGTCTTCCGAATGGCCGAGAAGCAAGCCCGAACCATCGTGATTGCCCTCTACCATGACCAAGGCCTCATTCCCTTTAAATTGAAATCTTTTGAAGATGGAGTTAATGTCAGCCTGGGCCTGCCCTTTGTCCGCACATCCCCGGATCACGGCACAGCTTTCGACATTGCTGGAAAAATGAAGGCCAATCCAAAAAGTATGGTTGAAGCCATTAAACTTGCCAACACGCTATCGGTATCGCTTTAATTCTGCCTTCATCTCCCGATCTCGATCTCTCTGACGGATCGTCTCTCTTTTTTGATAGACTCTTTTTCCCTTGGCCAAAGCGATTTCTACCTTGACCTTTCCCCTATCATGGAGCAGGACTTTCACAGGGATGAGTGTCAATCCCTTTTCTTTAATTTTGCCGATCAAACGTTTGATCTCACGTTTATGCAACAGGAGCTTTTTTTCCCGGAGAGGATCATGATTGAAAACATTGGCAGGATCATACGGGCTGACAAAACAGTTAACGAGGAAAACTTCACCGTTTTTTATTTCGGCATAACTTTCCTTCAAGCTGATACTCCCTTTGCGGATAGATTTCACTTCGCTTCCAAGTAAGGAGATTCCCGCTTCAATCGTTTCAATATGATCGTAGTTAAAAAAAGCTTTTTTATTCTTTGCAATAACTCTCATAGGAAGACGTCTCCTTATCGACCGTAATGGAGATCAGAATACGACTGATGTAATGTTTGGCCATCGTGGAATCCAAACCTGCATCTATAATAGAGAGGGATAGGCGTTGATTCACCCGGAGTACCGCCCTGGACACGATATCCAAAATCTGAAATCTTCAGAGGCAGGACAAAACGAAGGGCAGGGAACAGCATATCTATAAATCAGGGCTCAACACGAGGAGTGACATCTTTGAAGCATTCAGAGAGTGTGTCTAATATTCTCTTTTCAACCTCCACATTGGAGCAGGCGTTCACTTCAGATATCTCGGACACCAGAAGCCCTTTGGCTTTTTCCATCATCTTTTTTTCACGGAAAGAAAGCGGTTTAATCAAATCCAAATAGAACAGACTTTTTAATACAAGGGCAAGATCAAGAAGGAGGCCAGATTTCATAAGGTTGACATGTTCCTTGTACCTGCCTTTCCAATTCATCGAGATATCGACTCCACCATTTCCCATAAACTTATAAATCTTCTCTACAGATTTTTGCGGAATGGGCTTCCGAATGCCAATTTCCTCAGCATTCGAAAACGGGACGAGAACAAGTGTGTCATTAGAAAGAATCCTGACATGATAGATGATGAATTCTTCCCCGTAGTATTTTTCTTTCTGGATATCCTCTATGAGCCCTAAACCCTGGTTAGGATAAACTATCGTATCCCCAATCTTGAACGAAACCATACCGAAAATATTATATCTATTAATATAACGCGAGTCAACTCTAATCCATTGTCAACTCTAATCCACACCTACTCCGAGAGATAAGCTAACACTATAAAACCTATGGTTTAAGTCTGATATGAAAAAAAAGACCTTTATAAACTTGACAGAGGTGAGCAGGTTTATTAACATACTAAATTCACACGAACAAAAAAAGAGAACGATGAAAAGAACATTTCAACCAAACAAGAGAAAACGAAAAAAAAACCATGGATTCCTCGTCCGCATGAGAACTAAGGGCGGTCAAAAGATTATAAACAGTCGAAGACAAAAAGGAAGAAAAAGACTTGCCGGTTAATGAAGGAAACCCTTAGACCTCACGAGAGGTTCAGAAAAAGGAAAGATTTTTTACATATATACAGAAAAGGTTCACGTTATCGAGGGACAGGATTCACCCTTATCTATCTTTCCAATAATCTGTATTATTCCAGGATGGCAGTTGTCGCAAGTAAAAAAATTGGCAACGCCGTGGTCCGAAACAGGATAAAAAGAAGGTTTAGAGCCTTATTCAGAACGAATAAAAACTTGCTCCAGGGATCGTTTGATTTGGTGATCATCACCGAGAAACACATCGGAAACATAGCCTGGAGTGAAGTTCAGAAGGAGTTCATCGAGGCCATTAAATTCCTTCCCAAAACACAAAAAGTGATTTCATGAAAAAGATTGCATTGGCCCTTATCAAAGGATATAAGATTCTGATTTCCCCATTGCTGGGCAAAAACTGCCGGTTCTATCCCACCTGTTCAGAATACACGCACGAAGCCATCCAAAAGTTTGGTCTTTTCAAAGGAATTTTGCTCGGAACAAAAAGGCTCCTCAAATGCCACCCCTTCCATTCCGGTGGAGTCGATCATGTTCCCTAAAGGATAACACATGGAAAAAAAATTATTACTGGCTATCGTCCTGTCATTTGTCGTACTTTTTGTCTGGCAGGCCGTCTTTGTTAAAAAAATTCCACCACCAGAACAGACTCCAGAGAGCTCAACGGAACCCGTCCAACAGCCCGTGCAGAAAATCCTTCCAGAACAAAAACCTACTCCCAAAGAAACAGAGCCCCCGGCACCAGTGGATTTCGACCCCACCACCGAGACTAGAGAGCAGCAAATTGTTATTGAGACATCCCTTTTTAAAGCGGTGTGGAGCAACAAGGGTGGAGTGCTCAAAAGCTGGAGGCTAAAAGAACATTTTGATGAGGAAGGGAAACCGTTAGAACTTATCTCAGGCCGCTCAGCCGCAATAAATCGGTTCCCATTCATTTTAAGTACAGATGATCCAGAATTTGATAATCTCGTCAACACAGCTCTCTATTCAGTCTCAAAGCCAGAACTTCGACTGCGTGACGGACAAGAGGGAGAGATACGTTTTGAATATTCTCAGGAAAACGGAACCAGAGTCGAAAAGCTTTTCACCTTCATTGATGGGACCTACCTTTTCGACCTGCAGATAAACGCCTGGAAAAACGGCACCCCCATCGATCCCCGGCTTGTTTGGGGCCCTGGACTTGGAAATCCCTCTCTTGCATCTCAGAAAAACAGGATTGGCGTCTCAAGTGGTATTGCTCTCTCATCTGCCGGACGGGTCACTCATCTGGACACGAGGAAATACAACCCTGAAACCAGTGCCTTTAACTTTGTCAGCTGGGCCGCCTACGTCGATCAGTATTTTGCTGCAATGTTTTTTGTCACTCCACAGAACTCCAGCGCAATCTTAATCAAAGAAGATTACGAGGCATCCCCCTATTACTTCCTCTCTGTGAATCATGCGCAAAAAGCATATATCGGCCCCAAGGAATATGATCGTCTTGTAGCGCTGGGGGGAGACGCCAAGGGAGTTGTTCGTTTTGGATTGTTTGGGGTGATTTCCGAAATTCTTTTGCGTGCCATGAAGGCTGTGCATAAAACGATCCCAAACTGGGGTTTGTGCATTATTATCATTACATTTTTTGTGAAAATTATATTTTTCCCGCTCACATATAAAAGCTCCCAATCCATGTCAAAGATGCAGGAACTTCAGCCCAAAATTAAGGCGATTAAGGCCAGGTATAAAAAGGCAAAGCAGGACCCGGAACAGCGCCGGAAGATGAATGAAGAGACCATGAAGCTTTACAAAGAGAACAAGGTCAATCCGGCAGGGGGTTGTCTCCCTATGCTTATTCAGATGCCCATTTTCTGGGGTTTTTTCCGGCTGTTGATGGTCTCCATCGAATTTAGGCACAGCCCCTTCCTCTTCTGGATCACGGACCTTTCTATTAAGGATCCCTTTTACGTCACACCGATATTGATGGGAATCACACAGTACCTCAGCCAAAAAATGACCCCCACGTCTGCGGATCCATCACAGCAGAAGATGATGCTCATTATGCCTGTAGTCATGACCATTTTCTTTATGAATTTCTCGAGCGGCCTGGTCCTCTACTGGCTGACTAACAATGTCCTCCAAATCGGCCAACAGTACATCATGAATCGAATCCGACAAAATAAAAAGAGTACAACTCATGGAAAACGAAGAAAGTAAAGATTTTCAGCAAGAGTTTAAGGGAAGAAACCTGGAAGACGCCATCAGTCTTGCCGAGCACACACTCAAGCTCCAGCGGTCAAAATTTAATTATGAGATTGTGACAGAAAAGACAAAACTATTTGGAATCAAGACCAAGGAAGTGGTCATCCGGGCTTGGGAAAAAACGGCCTCTGACAAACCTCCGGTTCTCAAGTTTCTCGATGACATTCTCCAAAAATACCCCATCGATATCCGCTACCACTCCCAGAACAGAAACGAGATGCTTTACATTATTTTTGAGGGTCCAGACAAGTCTCTTCTTCTTCACAAAGATGGAGCCCTCCTCCTGGCTCTCCAACACATCTTAAACAAAATCTCAACACAAAAAGTCCAAACAGACTGTGACTTCTATAGAAAGAAAAAGGAGCAGGCTTTGAGAGAGCAGGCACAGGCTGTCGCCCGACGTGTCCAAGAATCAGGCAGGCCAGAGACTCTCGACTTCATGAATCCCTACGAACGGCGCATCATCCATATTGCAGCCAATCAGATGCCAGGAATTACAAGTGAAAGCATTGGAGAAGGCTTTTTAAAAAAAATGACCATCCTCACTTCACAGGAAGACAAGAAGTAAAACACGTTCTTTGTTTTACTCCCTTATTTTCCTTAAGTAACACTCTTTACTACGCGGCTCCTTCACTTTAAAATAGCAGAGATGCAAGAAGATACGATCATTGCCATATCTACTCCTCTTGGCTATGGGGGGTTGGGCGTTGTCCGGTTAAGCGGAGCAGAAGCATTAAACATTGCAAAACAAATCTTTAGGCCAAAGAGAAAAACACAAACGTTTCTGCCGCGACAAGCGCACCTAGGAAATATCTATGATTTTTACAAAAATGAAATGTTCGAGGAGGCCTTCTTAATTTTTTTCCCGTCTCCACGGACATACACGCGGGAAGATGTAATTGAAATCAGCTGTCATGGAAGCCCCGTAGTTTTGGAAGAGGTCGTACGCCTCGGAATCAAGGCCGGAGCTAGACATTCCGATCCAGGAGAGTTCACTCTTCGCGCCTATTTAAACGGCAGGATCGATATTCTTCAAGCAGAAGCTGTCCATGATATTATCCATGCCAACTCTATGAAACAGGCAAAAATCTCTTTCCACCAACTCGAAGGCCAACTTTCACAGAAACTTTTATCATTGAGGAAGCAAATCATTGAAATGCTCTGTCAAATTGAAGCCAGCCTGGAGTTCCCTGAAGAAAACCTAAAAATCTCTCCAGAATCCATCACAAAATCTCTAAACAGGACCATTCATTCAATCCTGAGCCTAGCTGAAAGCTACAAATTGGGGAAAACGTTGGCTGAAGGTTTAACCGTAGTTCTGGCCGGTCGGGCAAATGTTGGAAAGTCCACTCTCTTCAATACCTTGCTGGAAAGAGAGCGATCCATCGTGACTCCTTTTCCCGGCACAACCAGAGATTATCTCCAGGAAAAAATTCACATCAAGGATTCTGTCTTCACCCTCACAGATATGGCAGGCCTGGATAATACCAACCAACCAATTGAACTAGAGGGGATCAAAAGAGGCAAAAGATTGGCTCTCGAGGCCGACGGAATTCTGCTTCTCCTGGATGCATCAAAAGCGCAGACAAAAGAAGATATGCGCCTGATCTATAAATTCAAAGAAAAAAATATCATCCTCCTGTTCAACAAATCCGATCTCCAAAAAAAAACAGATGTGGAGCTTTTCAAAAAAGGACATCCTAAACTTACTTCCCTAGAAATTTCAGCGCTGACAGGGAAAAATATTACTGTTCTCAAGGACCTCATGAGAAAGAAATTTGTCCCCTCAACAGGTAAATCCGAGGAGGTCATCCTCCACCTCCGACAGAAACTGCTGCTGGAAAGCATTTGTTCTGCTCTAAAGCAAGGGAGAAAACTTTTGCTAGATGGATACTCTGAAGAGCTTTACGTCGAAGAGATACGGAGGGGCGTGTCTCTTCTCGGAGAGCTTACTGGAGAAATCCGAAATGACGAAATTTTAAAAGAAATCTTCAGCCGCTTTTGTGTGGGAAAATGAAAGATTGTGACGTCATCGTCATAGGAGCCGGGCATGCTGGCTGTGAGGCAGCTCATGCCACCAGCAAACTGGGTTTGGAAACCTGTCTGATAACTGCAGATGTAAACAAGATTGCCCAAATGCCCTGTAATCCGGCTATCGGAGGTTTGGCAAAAGGGCACCTTGTAAGAGAAATCGACGCTCTAGGTGGAATTATGGGATTCCAAGCCGATAAAACGGGAATTCAATTCCGGCTTCTCAACAGCAGTCGTGGCGGTGCAGTCCAGGCTCCCCGAGCCCAATCCGATAAGGCGTTCTATAGAAAAGACATGACAAAATTCCTCAGGTCCTTACCTAAACTCCACCTTGTCCAAGGGATGGTGACACAGATTCTCAAAAATGGGACCTCCGCTTCTGGTGTCAAAATCCATACAGGAGAAAAACTGCTTGGGAAAGCCGTTATTCTTACACCCGGAACATTCCTCAATGGACTTATTCATATTGGCCTGGAGCACCACTCGGCTGGAAGAGACGGAGAGCCGGCCTCTCATGAGTTGAGCCATAGCTTAGGTAAGATGGGCCTCCGATTATTTCGACTCAAAACAGGCACTCCCATGCGGCTCCAAAAGGACACCATCGATTGGGACGTCTTTAAACCTCAGTCTGGAGACCGAGATCCTGTCCCTTTTTCTTTTCGGACAAAAAAAAAGCTGAAGAACAAAGTTCTTTGTTTTATCGGATACACCAACGCCAAAACACATGAAGTGATCCACAACAATCTGGACAAATCACCTCTCTTTAGCGGCATTATCACGGGGATTGGTCCGCGGTACTGCCCCTCCATAGAGGATAAAGTCGTCAAGTTTCCCCATCACAGCCGCCACCAGTTTTTTCTCGAACCTGAAGGGCTGGAGACACCAGAAGTCTATGTCAATGGGCTTTCCTCCAGCCTGCCCCTGGAAACACAAAATATAATCCTACAAAGTATCCCTGGGCTCGATTTGGCCAAAATTCTCCGTCCGGCCTATGGAATCGAATATGATGCCGTCGACTCCACGATTCTCACAAGGACATTGGAGACCCATCCTGTCGCAAACCTCTATCTTGCCGGACAAATAAACGGTACATCTGGGTATGAAGAGGCCGCCGCACAAGGCCTAATGGCAGGAATCAATGCCGCCCAAAAGATCTTAGGGGAAAAAACCATGATTTTGGGCAGGAATGAAGCCTATATTGCTGTTCTCATTGACGACCTGATATCCCAGGGAGTGAAAGAACCGTATCGGCTTTTTACTTCTAGAGCCGAACATAGGCTTCAGCTCAGGATCGACAATGCCGATAAAAGACTGATGCCCTACGGCCGGGATCTTGGTTTGATAGAAGAAGAGACGTTTTCAGAATACAGAAAAAAACAAGAGCGAATCTTAAAAGTTATGACTTGCCTCGAGGAAAAGAAGACCCAAAGCAAAAACCATGAGACAATATTTCTAAAAGACGAATTGAAAAAGCCTCATGTACTGTTTCAAGACATGACAAATCAGATGGATTTGAACTTCTTGCCGACTCAAGAAGAAGTCCGTTATATCGAATCAGAAATCAAATATGAAGGCTACATAAAAAAGCAAGAACGGGAGATCGCCAGATTCAGCAAGATAAATCGAGAAAAAATCCCCAAAGACATTCATTTTGAGGACATTTCTGGATTTACCCGAGAAGTTGTCGAAAACCTTTCGCACGTACGCCCGAAAACGATCGGAGACGCAAAAAAGATCCCAGGCATGACTCCCGCCGCAATTTTAAACCTACACATTCACATCAAGCTCCTTCAGAAGAAAAAAAGTTCTAACTCAAATTAAAAATTCCATTTCGGGGATTTTAGGAACGAGTTCAAAAAGTGATAAGAAATCATGGAAATGGAATTGCTTCCTTGATTAAACGGCAAGTATTCGTTTAAAATGTTTCACGTGGAACACAGAGCCTCGAGACACACGGTCATCGCCATCGCCAATCAGAAAGGGGGCGTAGGGAAAACAACCACCGCCGTTAACCTCTCGGCATCTCTCGCATTGAATAAAAAAAAAGTTTTGCTCATAGATTTTGATCCTCAGGGTATGGCAACCATGGGATTGGGTAAAAAAAAAGAGGAAAATAAAGGCATTTATCCTCCTCTCATGAATAGAGGTTCTCTGTCAGAACATATTCTGCCCACAGATATCGATGGATTTTTCATCTGTCCAAGTTCTCCAGAATTGATTGGATTCGAAGCCGAAATATATGACGAAAAGGACAGGGAAACCAGACTAAGAGAAGCAATTAGGCCGGAAAAAAAGAATTTCCACTATATCTTCATCGATTGCCCCCCCTCATTAAGCTTTTTAACCATCAATGCTCTCACCGCAGCGGAGTCCATTCTCATTCCAGTCCAGACAGAATTCTTCAGTATGGAAGGGATGCCTGATCTTCTTCATACTCTGGATGAAGTGCGCATCTACCTCAATCCTTCTTTATCGATAAAAGGCATTCTGCTGACAATGTATGATGAGCGGACTAATCTGTCAAAACAGGTAGCCCAGGAAATTCAAGCCTCACTAAAAAGCATCGTCTATGAAGTCATTATTCCAAGGACAGTTAAACTTGCCGAAGCACCAAGTTTTGGAAAACCCATAATGCTTTATGCGGCTAAGTCAAAAGGGGCTCTGTCTTATCTCGAATTTGCCAAGGAGTTTCTTAAGAAATGAAAAAACAAGCACTTGGAAAGGGATTAAAAGCGTTTTTATCAGAAGAATATGGAATCTTAAACGAAGATCGATATGTTGAACTGGAAATGAACAAACTCAAACCCAATCCTCATCAGCCCAGAACAAAATTTGATTCAGCATCCATGGCCGAACTGGCACAATCGATAAAGGAAACAGGGATTCTCCAGCCCATAATTGTTGTGCCCAACGGAGACAACTTTACGATCATTGTTGGAGAAAGACGCTGGCGCGCTGCTCAAAAGATCGGGCTCAAAACTGTACCAGCAATCATTCGCCAAATGACCAAAGAACAACAGATAGAAGCAGCGCTTGTCGAGAATCTCCAGAGGGAAGACCTCAATCCTCTGGATATTGCATCCGCCTATCAAAAAATGACGCAAGATCTGCATCTGACACAGGAGCAGGTGGCCAATAAAGTCGGCAAAGACAGGGCATCGGTGTCCAATTATGTCCGCCTGCTCAAGCTTCCTCAAAGAGTTCAAAATATGCTGGCAGAAGACAAGTTGTCCATGGGGCACGCTCGGGCACTGCTGTCAATTGAAGATCCTTCCCTTCAGGTCCAAACCGCTCTGGAGATCAACAAGAGGGATCTGTCCGTTAGAGCCGTTGAAAACCTTGTTAAGAGACTTTTAAAAAAGCCTGAACAGGAGAAAAGGCAGGAATCAAATCCTGATCTGGTGGCTCTTCAAGAGGAATTCCTCAAGATCTTTGGAACCAAAGTGTCTATTGCAGGAAGCATGGAAAAGGGTGTTGTTAAAATATTCTACTATTCAACCGCTGAGCTGGAGAGAATTTACGAAAAGGCTAGAGGAGAAAACTCATGAAAGAAAAAAATCCTATTGTCGAGAGTGGAAAAATTACAGGTTTTTTTGACAAAAATACGGAAATTGAGGGAACTCTGAAATTCAGCGGTTCCTTTCAGATTGACGGACACTTTAACGGAAATATCGAATCCAGCTCCGTCCTGATTATTGGAGAAAATGGAAAAGTTGAATCCGATATCAAAATTGGTGTCATCATCATCAACGGGGAAGTCAGCGGAAATATCCAGGCCAAAGAACGTGTAGAAATTAATCCCAAGGGACGGGTGATTGGAACGATCACGACTCCCAGCCTGATTGTAAATGATGGGGCCAATCTCGAGGCTCAGTGCAACACAACAGACAAAAGCACGCCGTCAAAAACAAAAAGCCCTCACAATGAACCTAGACAAGATGTCTCGGATACACAGGAGAAATTTTTATCTTGAGGAACGCATCTGTCATTATCCCCGCACGATACGACTCCCAGCGATTCCCTGGAAAACCCCTCGTCCACATCCTCGGGAAACCAATGATTCAAAGAGTGTATGAACGTGCAAAACAGGCAGAATTCCTTGAAAATGTCATTATCGCCACCGATAACCAGAGAATCTTCGACGCCTCTTTGTCATTTGGGGCCGACGTCCGCATGACATCCTCCACACACAGCTCCGGAACTTCACGGGTAGCCGAGGTTGCCGCCCAGCTGGACTCTCCTCTTATCATCAATATCCAAGGCGATGAACCTCTCCTCCATGTCTCTATGATCGAGGATCTTTTTAGGGCCTTACAGGACAAAAGGATACACATGGCCACATTGGCTGTTAAAAACAATCACGTTGCTGACATGAAAGACCAAAACATCGTAAAAGTCGTTAAAGACAAAGAAAATTTTGCGCTGTACTTTTCCCGCTCGCCCATTCCTTTTAATTCTGCGGATTACTTCTGGAGACATATCGGTATATATGGATATCAGAAAACATTCCTGCTGCAATTTAAGTCTCTTCAAGAAACCAGGCTTGAAAAAACTGAGAAACTCGAGCAGTTAAGAGCCTTAGAAAATGGATATCGGATAAAAATTGTCGACACTCCACATTCCATCTTGAGTGTTGATACACCTGAAGATATAATCAAGGTTGAAAATTATCTGAGGAAAAAACAACATGACTAAATTTATATTTATAACCGGAGGAGTTCTGTCGGCTCTTGGAAAAGGGATTGCCGCTGCCTCCATTGGAAGACTCCTGGAAAGCCACGGTTATAAGATCACATGCCAAAAATTTGATCCCTATTTGAATGTAGATCCTGGAACTATGAGCCCTTTCCAGCATGGTGAAGTCTATGTCACTGAAGACGGAGCAGAAACAGATCTTGACCTGGGACATTACGAGCGGTTCACGGCAACTCAGACATCCAAAGCCCACAACTGGACCGCTGGAAAAATCTATGAAATCATACTGAAGAAGGAGAGAAAAGGCAGTTTTTTGGGGAAAACGGTTCAAGTTATCCCTCATGTCACGGATGAAATAAAAAATGCATTTTTCTCAGCATCCAATGACAACGATGTCGTCATCGTCGAGCTAGGTGGAACCGTTGGAGACATCGAGGGTTTGCCTTTTCTGGAAGCCACAAGACAGATGCGGCTGTCTCAGGGACCCGAAAACTGTCTCTTCGTTCATCTCACCCTGGTCCCGTATATGCCAACCTCCGGCGAATTGAAAACAAAGCCAACGCAACACAGTGTCAAGGAGTTAAGAGCTATCGGAATCCAACCGGATATTATTTTGTGCCGTACGGACCGTTTTCTCAGTGATGACCTGCGGCGGAAGATCGCACTCTTTACAAATGTTCCCTTAGAAGCGGTCATTACAGCTAAAGATGTAGAGGTTATCTATGAAGTCCCTCTTATCTTTGCCCAACAGCGCTTAGACCATATTATTCTCAAAAGATTGAACCTGCCTCAAAAAAGAAGAAATCTATCTCAATGGAAAGCCATGGTCGAACGGATGAAAAATCCGGCCGATGAGGTCAACATATCCTTAGTTGGAAAATACGCAGGTCTTCAGGATTCCTACATCAGTCTCAACCAGGCTCTCTACCATGCCGGAACAGCTCACAATTTAAAGGTCAATATATCCTGGCTTGAAGCAGAAGAACTCGAAGCGAAAAAGTCTAGAGATCTCCTTAAAGAAGCGGATGGAATTCTGGTTCCAGGCGGTTTTGGAGTCAGGGGAATTGAAGGCAAAATATCGGCTGTCACTTTTGCCCGGACAAAAAAGGTGCCCTTTTTCGGAATCTGTCTAGGTATGCAGTGTGCAACCATTGAGTACGCAAGAAACAAGTCCAAACTCAAAGAGGCGAACAGCACAGAGTTCGGCCCCAAAACCCCACACAATATTTTCTTTAAATGGAGAGAATTGAAGGGGATTCAAACTATTGGCGGAACAATGAGATTGGGAAAGTATGTCTGCCACTTAAAAAAAGGCTCCTTGGCATCGAAAATTTACGGAAAATCCACAATCCATGAGCGGCACAGACACCGATACGAATTTAATCCGGACTATGAAGATATTCTATCAGCAGCAGGTCTTGTTATTTCAGGAAAAAATCCAGAGCATGACCTGGTAGAAATTGTAGAGTTGAAAGATCATCCCTGGTTTTTGGGATGCCAGTTCCATCCTGAATTTAAGTCAAAACCATTAAAACCCCATCCTCTTTTTAAATCATTTATCGGAGCAAGCTATGCCTACCGATGTTCGCATCAACGAAAAAATTAAAATCGGCGGAAAAAATCCTTTTTTTCTGATCGGAGGACCTTGTGTTTTAGAAAGCAAAGATCATGCTTTTTTCCTATCCAGGGAAATAAACACCATCTGCCAGGATTTGAATATCCCTTTCATTTTTAAGGCTTCCTACGATAAGGCCAACCGGTCCTCTCTCAAGTCCTTTAGAGGACCAGGCCTGAAAGAAGGCCTGAAAATTCTCTCTGAGATCAAACAGGAACTTTCCATCCCTGTTCTTTCCGATGTTCATGAAACAAACCAAATACAGACAGCAGCCGAAGTTTTGGATATCATCCAAATTCCCGCATTCCTGTGCCGGCAGACAGATCTTATCATTGCTGCAGCCCAGACAAAAAAGCCTCTAAACATAAAAAAAGGTCAGTTCCTTTCCCCTTATAATGTTAAAAATATCGTTGAAAAAATCACAGCCCAA
The DNA here is from genome assembly GCA_964633715.1 of uncultured Eubacteriales bacterium. GTDB lineage: Bacteria > Acidobacteriota > Aminicenantia > Aminicenantales > Aminicenantaceae > JAUWVG01. The sequence goes on along the minus strand of CAZWHQ010000002.1, from coordinate 96,552 downwards.
GGTAACGAGAGCATTATTCTGACTGAAAGAGGGACAACCTTCGGATATGGCAATCTTGTTTTTGATGTCCGGTCTATACCTATCATGAAAAAACTGGGATTCCCAGTTGTCATCGACGCCTCTCACAGCGTCCAACTGCCCGGAGGAGAAGGTCACTCTTCTGGAGGAGACGCTAAATTTATCTCCACTATTGCCCGGTCCGGTATAAGCGCTGGATGCGATGGCATTTTTTGCGAAATTCATGATAATCCCGAAAAAGCTCTCTCTGACAAGCATAACTCGTTGAATTTAAATGAATTACGCTCGTTTTTAAAAAAGCTCCTCACACTGAAGTTTGCCGTTGATGAGATAAACTCCATCGAGTAGTGTATAATATCGAAGCTATGACAAAAAAAGATCAAATCGTCCAAACAGGAAAAAACGTTTTGGAAATCGAAGCCGACGCCGTCAGGGTTATAGGCGCTCGACTGGATGAAAATTTTGCTCAAGCCGTTGAACTGCTGTCCCAGACCAAGGCACGAGTTATCGTCATCGGCATGGGAAAATCGGGACTTATCGGACGCAAAATTGCGGCCACCCTATCCAGCTGCGGCACACCGGCCATGTTTATTCACCCAGCGGAGGCCGGGCATGGAGACCTGGGCATGATAATGACAGAAGACATCATTATCGCCATCTCCTACAGCGGGGATACAAAAGAAATTATCGATCTCCTAGATTTTGTCAAAAGAATCGGGGTCAAACTTATAGCCATTACTGGTATTAAAAATTCTAAATTAGCCCAATACAGCGACGTCGTGCTTGAAGTCAAGGTGAGCCGAGAAGCTGAACCCCACGGATTGGTCCCTACCGCCAGCTCAACAGCTTCCCTGGCCATGGGAGATGCATTGGCCATTGCTTTAATGGAAAAAAAAGGCTTTCAAGAGCAGGATTTTTTGTCCGTCCATCCAAAAGGACAGCTGGGAAAGATCATTAAAATCAATAACTTAATGCACGTTAAGCAGCAAATTCCAAAAGTGCAGCTGGACACACCCGTGAGGGATGTTCTCAATGAGATGTCAAAGAAAAAATTAGGGATGACGTGTGTGGTTGACAAGAATAATAAGCTTAAAGGGATTATCACCGATGGGGATCTCCGCCGGCTGATCCAAAAGTATGGAGAACAGTTCTTTATAAAAAGCGCAGAAGACTGCATGACACCAAATCCCACGACTATCAACAAAAACGAATTGGCTACAAAAGCCCTAAACGTAATGGAAAAGCATAAAATTACCTCCCTGGTCATCACCAACGACAGAGGCGAGACGGAAGGGATCATCCATCTGCACGATTTGTGGCGAACGGAGATGTTTTGAAAATCGAAAAAGACAACACTTTGCGCGCTAAAAGCATCAAAATGATCATCATGGATGTCGACGGGACCTTGACAGATGGAACCTTGCTTCTTCTTCCTGATGGAGAAGAAGTCAAGTCCTATAATGTCCTAGACGGAATGGGGATACTCCTGTCCCACCTGGCAGGGATTAAAACCGGAATTATCACAGGAAAAACTTCCAAGCCCTTAGTAAAAAGATCCAAGAATCTAAAGGTCTCAGAGATCTATCAAGGAATCCTGGATAAAAAAAAAGTCTTATTCAAAATACTCAAGAAACACAACCTTCATCCTGAAGAGGTGGCCTATATCGGAGATGATCTTGGAGATTTGGACGTCATCAAGGAAGTCGGATTCGCAGGCGCCGTAGCCAATGCACATGTCCTCATTAAAGAGCACAGTCATTATCACTGCCGTTTAGAAGGGGGAAAAGGGGCTGTTCGTGAATTTATAGAGTTTATTTTGACGGCGCAGGATAAATGGGGCATCATTCAAGACAATATCACTAAAATCAAAGGGAATCCGGAGATGGAGCAAAAAATCGCCGGACACTAACAAGGGGGAAAACCGTGGATCTGAATAAAGACATTTTTCGTCAATATGATATTCGAGGTATTGTGGGTCAGGATCTCACTCCTGAAACCGTTGAGCTGTTGGGAAAGGGGATCGGCACATATTTCCGCCAGAGAGACCGCAGAGAGGTTTCTCTCGGTAGGGATGGCAGGCTCAGTTCGCCCGAATTCGCCAAATTTTTCACCAAAGGGCTTTTATCTACAGGATGTAATGTTTGCGACCTGGGAACCATTCCCACACCTCTCCTCTATTTTTCCATCTATTTCAAGAATTACGAGGCCGGAGTAATGATCACTGGCTCACACAATCCTCCTGAATACAACGGTTTTAAAATGATGTTGGGGGAGGACACTCTTTTCGGGGACGCCATCCAGGATATCTATGCCCTTATTTATTCAGGTCAATTTGTCGAGGACGACGGCGCTACCGCCCATACCTATGACATCATACCGGAGTACGAGGAATATGTTTTAAACGGTATTTCTCTTCAGAAGAAACTGAAAATTGTCGTAGACGCCGGCAATGGCACGGCCGGAATCGTAGCTGTCCCGATCTTTAAGAAATTGGGGTGTGACGTTTTTGAACTCTACTGTGATGTGGATGGGAATTTTCCAAACCATCATCCCGATCCAACTCTCCCGGAAGCGCTGGAAGATCTCATTCAGAAGGTCGCTGAAGAAAAGGCTGATCTTGGAATCGCCTATGACGGCGACGGAGACAGGATCGGGGTAATCGATAATTTAGGACATATTATCTGGGGTGATAAACTTTTAATTGTTTTTGCTCGAGACATCCTCTCCCGCAACCCTGGAGCAGCCATTATCTCAGAAGTCAAGGCCTCCAAACTCCTGTACGACGAAATTAAAAACCTGGGTGGGCGGCCGATCATGTGGAAAACAGGGCATTCTTTTATCAAGAAAAAAATTAAAGAAGAGCATGCGCTGCTTGCAGGGGAAATGAGCGGACATATTTTTTTCGCAGACCGTTTTTTCGGATTCGACGACGCCATCTATTCTTCAGCACGCCTTCTCGAACTGTTGTCACGCTCTGAAAAAGACCTCTCTCAGAATTTTGCTGGCCTTCCCAAAACCTTCAGCACTCCAGAAATCCGTGTTTATGCGTCCGATCAAGTCAAATTCACAATTGTCGATGAAGTCAAAAAAATACTGGCCCAAAAATATCCGATTATTGACATCGACGGTGTCCGTGCAATCTATCCAAAGGGGTGGGCTTTGGTCCGGCCATCTAATACACAAGAAATTTTGGTACTCCGGTTTGAGGCGGATTCTGAAAATGACCTCCTGGCAATTCGGAAAGAAGTTGAAAAAACCATAGAAGAGGTGATCGCTCGACTGGGATCCGCATCAAAATAAGGTAAATATGGATTTATTTGCAGTTATTCTGGCTGGGGGAGTAGGATCCCGGTTCTGGCCTTTGAGTCGGGAGAAAACACCCAAACAATTTCTCCCCATTATCAGCGAAAAATCAATGATCGAAGAGACCGTCTTGCGACTGACTCCTCTGCTTCCTGAATCCAAGATTCTAACCATTTCCAGTGCGGCCCATGCTCAAAAAATAAAAACACTTCTCCCCAATCTTTTAGAAGAGAACATTCTTATCGAACCTCAGGGCAAAAATACAGCCCCCTCTCTTCTTCTGGCGACGGCCTCAATTTATTTGATCAATCCTTCCGCGGTTATAGCCGTTTTGCCGGCCGACCACCTCATTACAGATCCTGAACTTTTCCTCAAAAAACTCGAAGCTGGAGCCCTTCTGGCATCCCAAAACTCTGAGCTCATCACCTTTGGTATTCCCCCAACCTCTCCTGCCACCGGATACGGCTACATTCAGTTTTCTACGGATAAACCATTGCGTATCCGGGATGAAAACTTCTATTCTGTCCAGGAATTTAAGGAAAAACCAAATTTTGAACAAGCTGTTCTCTTCCTAAAAGAAGGGACTTATTTCTGGAATTCAGGGATGTTTTTGTGGCAAGTCAAGACCTTCGTGAAAAAATTGGAGCTGTATTCCCCATCCATGTATACCTATTGGCTCCAGATTCTCGAGGCCCTCACAGAAAAGAACCTTTTGGCTGTATCCGATATTTTTGAAGAAATCCCAGCAATATCGATCGATTACGCCCTTATGGAAAAGGCCTCTGGAGTGAGAATGTGTGAGGGCAATTTTGGCTGGTCAGATGTTGGTTCGTGGACCGCTTTAAGCGAAATATGGGAAAAGGATAAACATGCAAATGCTTTCAGAGGACACCATCTTTCTCTCGGTACACGAAACTGTATGGTTTTCAGCCCGGACAGGCTCACAGCTCTTGTTGGTCTCAAGGATATCATAGTCGTCAACACCGACGATGCCCTCCTGGTCTGCCACAAAGATTTTGATCAGAAAGTCAAGGAGATCGTCGAAACCTTAAAGAAAAACAAACAAGAGGAGTTCTTATAGCTCCTGAATCAATTCTTAAAGAGTTTATTCAGTTTTTTATGATCTTCATCCCAGCGTCTGATGAGATATTCTTTCTCTTCCTCAAAAACCCGGACGATTTGTTCAAAATATTCCTCGCAGCCTTTGATCCCCTTATCACCTGTTTTATTTACAAAAGAAAGGATGCGGGAATGATAGAAGGGGATCATGGATTCAATGATGGCATCGCGGGAAATTTCATTGTTCCGGTAGGCGATGGCAAAATTGAACAGGATCCTTGCCCAAAGATCGCTGTGATAATAAAATTTATCTTTATCCATCCTGCAGGCTTCCTTGAAGTTGGACATCTCTTGGGAAGGGATAATCTTCTCCCAGAGCTCCCCGAACCGGTCGAAACCAGTTGTGAAACTCTTATGCAGGGCCTCGGTGTCCACCTGGACTTCAGGGGGTTTTCCCTCCACTCCCAGGCCAAATCCAAAAATGCTGCTGGGTAAACTCTCGGATAAATCTTTCCAGAGGTACTCAAAATCAATCATCAAATCAAAAAGGGTCTTGATGACCTGTTTAAACATCGGACCTAAATGTTTGGATGGATCTTTGGAACGGTGAGATTTTGGAGATCCCAAAAAGGCCTGGCAAACTCTAAACCGCCTTGCAATGGCAATGGTTGTCATCCAGATATCGATCCCGAATTGCCCAACCGTATCGTTCCAGTTTTTTTCTGAAAGGAAAGCCCGGGCCATTCGTCCTGATAATCCAAAATCACCACCGATGGGCTGCCTAACTCTCAATCCATATAAAGTGCGCAGAAGCGGGTAGGCGATATGGTTTGTAATCGATCCATCATATTTATGGCGCACATAGATTGGACAGACATAGTTAAATCCTGAAAAAATGGGTTCCCCCAAATATTGTATCCATTCCGGAGTGATGCTCTTGAGGTCAGCATCCACCATAACAATCGCATAGGCATTCAATTCTACTGCGGCCATAAGCAGGTTTCTCACATTGTTGCCTTTCCCGCGGACGCCTTTGGGAGTTGAAACATATATTTTAGGGACCTGTGTCTGGGTATTTAAAAAAGCCTCTTTTGTTCCATCCTTCGAATAGTTATCCACATTGATAATGACATGTCTCTTTTTTGGAAAATGTTTCTTCAATCCAAGGCTTGCCATCTGCGTTGGATAGGCAATCGCATCCGCTTCGTTGTATGAAGGAATCCCAACTATTATATCGGCCTTATCGACATGGCTTGGATTCACAACGATATTGTCCAATCTTATCTCCTTGTCCAATAAAATTCACTTGTGTTTTTATTATTTAAGAACCGCAAATGAAAAGCAATAGCTTCATTCCTCTTCCACTCTATTTTGCTTCAATTTGACAACAAATACAGGCTCTGCTATAAGCGTCTCTTGAAAGAAAGTTCAAAAGGAGCACGGATTGGGAACAGAGTATTCCGTTGAGACCATTCAAAAATTAGAAGACATTTTTACACAACAGAATCTTTCCCGTCCTCTGCGTATCAAACGCTATGAGCCCGGAAAAGTACTCAATTACACTATCAAAGGTGTTGTGCCTGCCAAATCTGGACGTCTTAAGTTAAGGATTGAAGAATTTGTTGGCGGCGGTTTTGCCGGCCAAGTGTACAAGATTCGCGTTTTAAACCTAGACACTCCCGAAGGCCCTATAAACGGTTTGATAGAAGGTCACACCTATGCCCTAAAGATTCTTATCCCCCCCTCAGGTTTCGCCCGTCTGTTCCGTAATTTTATCTATGGATTGGCATTTCAAGCACCTTTTTCACTTCAGGTGAATCCTGAAGCCGCCCGTGCCGGCGCACTCTGGCAGAAATTCATCAGACAGGGAGCCAAAATTAGGCTAGGCACAGAAAAAGCGGTTGTCGACATTCTGGCCACCGTCATCGATCCAATTTTGGGAAGCTGTGGAGAAATCAGCGAGTGGATCGAGGGGCGCATGTGGAGATTCGAAGTGGAGGATAACCTGGACGCCCGCCGAAAAAAAAGAGCAGGCCAAAATGATGCCCCGTCATCGTCTCCGGAGTATTTGTCCAAGCGTTCCTTTATGGCAGCCCTCGTCTTGCTTCTCCATGAGATGGGGGCTGTAGAGCTGGCTCGCCAATATGAATGGTGGACCTGCAAGAGTCAACCCAATGCCCTCAAGCGGATATCCAGCGACCCGTTTCCTGCTGAGGGTTTAGTTGCTGTGGATTTTCGGGCAGGGTTGGCCCTTCTTCCTTTTATCCCCATGTGCCCCAAAGACTTCAGTCTCATCTTGAAAGGGGTTGCACGGGGCAGCTGGGTTCAGTTTGACCGAGGAAATATAAAAAAACTCCAGGAATTTGTCAGCCAATACCCAAAGGCCTTTTTTGGAATGGAAGAGGCTCTTGAAGAACTGAAAGAGTCTGAAAAGATCTACCGGGAATCCATGCCTGATCTCTTTCACAATTTTATCAAACTCCTCCACAAAGGAAAACTCTGGGCGTCCATCAGAAATGGATATATCCAGAGCTGGCGTATCCGGAATATCACAGATGATAAAACAACAGAAAAACTCTCAAACAGAATATTTCCTTCCATCCTCTTTACTTTTCTGGGATTCATCCCCATCCTTGGTCGTTTCATCCGCAAAGTTTGGGGAAGGGCAGATATCCGCCTTCACTACAAACAGCTTTTCTCCAGTTTTAAATATTTTGGTCGGGCCATCCGAGCAAAAAGGGCTGAAAGCCTCATCCGCTGGCACAGAGCGGGACGAGTCAGTGCAGACAGGACCTTGATGTTAGTTGCCTCCCCTCTTCGTTTTGTCTCTCATGTTCCTCTGTCTTTTTTCCCTCCGGGTCTTCACCGATTTATTACGGACAAAAAAACTTTTCTTCAGGTTTTGGACAATATTTTTGTCAGGCCCCTTAAGTTGTATTTTAAGCAAGCCGCAAGAGAAGAATGGCTGCGTGACATGGTGTCTCAGGGAAAGAAAAACGGGATGTTGACAGAAAAAGAGGCCTCCGATATCAATGCTCAGATCAAGGAGCCTTTTATCCAAAAATACCTCAAGAGTATGGCCGTCCACGTCTGTACCCTTCCTGTCACTCAGATTGTCTCCGTGATCGTAGCTTTTGCCTATGTCAAACTGCACCCCGAACTGTCCTGGCAGGAGGCATCTCTTCGGGCCGGTCTCATCCTCGGCCTTTTCCAGGTCACTCCGATTTCTCCTGGCTCGATTGTCCGCGGCCTGTATGTAACCATTCTCGTCCTCCGGGAGCGAAACTTTAAGGATTACAACATCGCATTTTTGCTCAGTTTTTTTAAATACATTGGTTATCTTGCGTTCCCAATCCAGATGGCCTACCGATACTCTGATCTCGCCCGTTTTATGGCCGGGCATTGGGCGACAGGTGCCATTCATCTTGTTCCCATTTTTGGAGAAAGAGGGGCCCTCCTGGAACATGCTGTTTTTGACCTGTTCTACAACTATCCACTCACGATCCGGCGGCGACTTCGCGAACGACAGGAACGGCGGAAGAAATTGAAAACTCGAACCTGGCATATCCCCCTGTGTGTTTTTTCCGGATTGGTTGCCCTAGCTGTAATTGGCTGGATCTCTTTTCTCCAGACAGGTATCCTCCCAAGTTTAAAAAATATATGGTGGATTGTTTTATGGATTCCTATGGCGATGGCCGCGGCGATAACCCTTTGGGCAGGAGGAGCAAGTCTGGCAAAAAGGATCCTGATGAGCGCCTCCGGAGGAATTGCACTTGCTCTGTGTTATGCTGTTCTGGACACGGCTATGCGTGCGTTTGTATTTTCTTCTGGAAGTGACGTTCTTTCGGTAAAACAGTTTCTGGGTCAGGCGGGTATTTCAGCGCTGTGGAAAACCTTCCTGTTTACATTCCTCTCTATCGTCAGTTCACTTATCACAGAGACAAGGCCTCTGAAGCCTGGTTCCTAGCTAATTGTTTTTTTTATCCCCAGCTCATCCAATTGCCGATTGCTCACATTTGAGGGAGACTCCGTCATAAGGCACAGAGAACTGGTGGTCTTTGGAAAGGGAATAACATCTCGAATGGATTCCTCTCCGGCTAGAAGCATGACAAGCCGGTCAAATCCGAGAGCAATCCCTCCATGGGGTGGGGCCCCGTAACGAAGAGCTTCTAAAAAAAATCCAAACTTCTCCTGGGCTTCTTGGGGAGCTAAACCCAAGGCCGTGAATATTTTTTCCTGAATATCCTGTTTATGTATCCGGATCGAACCCCCTCCAATCTCTGTGCCGTTGAGCACAAGGTCGTAGGCCTTGGCTTTAACTCTCTGTGGGTCCTCTTGTAAAAATCCTACGTCTTCTTCACAGGGAGCCGTGAAGGGGTGATGCATGGAGACAAGACGGCCTTCGTCTTCGCTCCACTCAAAAAGGGGAAAATCCGTTACCCAAACAAATTTATAGGCCTGATTTTTTTTCCCAAGATCGTGGATAAAATCCACCCGGAAACTCCCCAACAACTCTTGAGCTTTCTGTTTTTTATCTGCAACCAGGAGGACCAAATCGACTTCCCCTGCTCCGCTGAATGCCCAGATGGCTTCAAGCTGGCTCTGAGGAAGCTTCAATGATGATTTAAATTCCCCTTTCTTTTTAATCCAGATCACTCCCTTGCCACCCCGCTCTCTAGCCTTTGTGTTCAACATGTCAAGCTGGCTGCGAGAGTAATTCCCTGCTCCTTCATGAACAAAGGCCTTGATAACTCCACCTGAGTCAATTACCATTTTCAAAAGATCTGAATCCAGGTCCTTTCCAATACTTGTAAGATCTAGAATTTCGATCTCTGCTCGTAAATCCGGCTTATCGCTTCCATATCTATCCATGCTTTCCTCATAGGAAAGGCGCGGAAAGGGACGCTCAACTTCAACATCAATAATTTGGAACAATTCCGCCATTAATGCTTCATTGAGAGAAAAAATGTCTTCACGAGTGACAAAGCTCGCTTCGATATCGATCTGTGTGAACTCTGGCTGTCGATCCGCCCTTAAATCCTCGTCTCGAAAACAGCGGACAATCTGGAAATAGCGTTCAAAACCAGATATCATCAGGATTTGTTTGAATATTTGAGGAGATTGGGGAAGAGCGAAAAACCGGCCCTTATATTCCCGGCTGGGCACAAGATAATCTCGAGCGCCTTCCGGTGTCGATTTTGTCAAGAATGGTGTTTCGATTTCATAAAAGCCATTCTTGCTTAAAAAATTTCGAGTTGTAAGCGCTGCTTGATGACGGAGTTTAAAATTGTGCTGCATGGAATTCCGGCGCAGATCCAAATACCTGTATTTGAGCCTGAGCTCTTCCGATGCTTGAGGAGGATCGGCAACAACAAAGGGCGCGACATCGGACGAATTGAGAATCGATATCTCTTTCGCCTCCACCTCCACATCTCCGGTAGGAAGGTCAGGATTCTTCATATTGTCTCCTCTTTCCCTGACTGTACCGTTCACCCAAATGACATATCCCATCTTAAGATTTTTGGCCAAATCAAGGAGAGGCTTATCCACAAATGTCACAACGATCTGAACAATGCCTTCTCTGTCCCAGAGATCGATAAAAACGATGTTCCCCATGTCCCTCTGCTTTTGGATCCACCCAAAGAGGGATACTTCTTGTCCGGCATGGCTCTTTCTAAGCTGACCACAGAAAGAAGTTCTTTTTCTTTTAGATTGAGTTTTTGAGTTCATTTCACCTACCTCGAAAAGAGAAGGGCTCCTTTCAAGAACTTTTATTCTGTATGATTTTCAGGATGTTTTCTTCGTTCTCTTCAATCTGTTTTCCAGATTTCATGTTCTTGAGCTGGTATTTACCTCTTTTGACTTCGTCCCCACCTACAATCAGGACCCAGGAAGCCTCGAGTTTATTGGCTCTTTCCATCTGTTTTTTCAAACTCCGTTTTTTATACTCAATCAGAGTCTCAATCCTTGCTTCTCTCATGCGCTTAGCCATTTTTATCCCGGCTATCTTGGCCAATTCACCCATATAGGCCACATACACAAACTCTTGTTTATCTTCTTCAAAGGGCACGATGTCCAACAGCCTTTCCATACCCATGGCAAATCCGATACCACAGATATCCGGCCCCCCAAAATCCTTCATCATCTCATCGTACCGCCCTCCGCCAAGGATAGCATCCTGAGCGCCCAGCTTGGATGTCACAACTTCAAAGGTTGTCTTGGTGTAGTAATCGATCCCGCGGACAAGGAGGGGATCGACCGTAAATATGATTCCAAATAAATCCAAAAACGAACAGAATGCGTGGAAATGGATTTTACACTCTGTACAGATACTCTCTGTGATTTTTGGAAAACTCTTGGCCGTGTCCCGGCAGCTCTTTACTTTACAGTCGAATATCCGGAGCGGATTTGTTGAAATTTTTCTCTGGCAGTTCTCGCAGAGCTGTTTTTTGTCTTTTTCGGCCGCAGCTCGCAGCTTTTTTAAATAGGAAGGCCGGCATGCTTTGCAGCCGACAGAATTGACAATAATCTTTGTGTCTCTGACATTCAGATTTTTAAGGAAAAAATTGGCCATCTGTACGATTTCTGCATCAATGGCCGGATCTTCTTCACCGAACACTTCGATATCGATCTGATGAAACTGACGGAAGCGGCCTTTCTGGGGTTTATCATAACGGAACATAGGCCCAATAAAATAAAATCTCAATGGCTGCGGCCTGAGATTCAATCGGTTTTCTATGATGGCCCTTACTACCGAGGGAGTGTATTCAGGCCTTAGAGTCAGTGACCGGCCCCCTTTATCAACAAACGTATACATCTCCTTGATGACAATATCAGAAGTCTCCCCCGTTCCTTTCTCAAACAGCTCAGTCGCTTCAAAGATGGGAGTGCGGATTTCACGATACCCAAAGGATTCAAAGATTCTTTTTGCGGCCGCTTCAACTTTTTGCCACTTTCTGACTTCATCAGGGAGGATATCTTTAGTGCCCTTGATAGACGGAATGGATTTGGGCTTGAATTTATCCGTCATTTTTCCTGAAAAATTCCAATCTTCCTGAACTTCAAATACCGACCCTCGATTCTTTTTTCAGGTGTTTTTTGTTCGAGCCGCTTAAGTGTCTGATTCAACTGTTTGTCGACATTTTTGAATATGCCCTCGTAATCGAGATGGGCACCGCCTGGCGGTTCTGGAATAATCTTATCCACAATTCCAAGTTCCAGCAAATTGTGTGAAAGAAATTTCAAATTCTCAGAAGCCTGTGCAATAGCACGTTGGTCTTTCCAAAGAATAGCCGCACAGCCTTCAGGAGAGATCACTGAATAAAAGGAGTTTTCAAGGATCAAGATAACATCCCCTACTCCTACAGCCAGAGCACCTCCACTCCCTCCTTCTCCAATAACGATATTGACCACGGGAACCCTGAGCCTAGCAATCTCCTTTAAGTTGAAGGCGATCGCTTCAGCCTGTCCTCGTTCTTCAGCTTGGATTCCTGGGTAAGCACCGGGAGTGTCGATCATTGTGACGATAGGAAAACCAAATTTTTCAGCCATCTTCATGATTCGCAGAGCCTTGCGATACCCTTCTGGATTGGGTTGGCCAAAATTTCTTGAGATGCGATCTCGTGTCGTCCGACCCTTCTGATGTCCGATAAAGGCCACCGTTCGACCTCGATAGAATCCCATCCCCGCCACAATGGCAGGATCATCCCCTGCCCGGCGGTCCCCGTGAAATTCCAAAAAGTCATCGGTGAGATAATCCAAATAATCCAGAGTATAAGGCCTTTGAGGATGACGGGCAATCTGTACGATATTCAGGGGTGTAAGGTTTGGCTTAAGGCCCTCCCATTCCAAAGCTATTTTTTTCCGAAGTTGAGCGATCTTTTCTTGTTGATTCGGCGGTTCGCTGATAAGCACCTCATCAATCTCCTGCTTGAGGAGCAGGATATTCTTTTCAAGCTGGTAATAATCTTTTTGATCTTTCATTGTCACATAAGAGAAACTGTGTCAAATATTCCAGCTTATTTTATAGGAAAAAATCCTGTGACGCAAGATGAGCCCCAGAATGACTGAATCCAATATCCATGTTTGACTGAAAATAATCTGGGAAGATGATGGAGAAATCCGTTTGGAGGACGAGTGGGCATGGTATTTATTTTAGAGTCGAACGGAACCCTTACGCATTCTGCCTCCATCACATACGAATGTGCATGGAGACAGACATGACGACGTCCATTCGACTCAACTGCAGGTTATCTAGGCTAGGCTCGGCGGCATCCCTGTCCATCTGAGGAGCATGGAGGTGAGGTGGGTTGGGTCTTCGACGAAGATGGAGCAGGATGCGCCGGCGACTCCTGGGGAAAACGCAACGTGATTTCTAATCACTTTACAGATTTTTTCAGTCAATTATAGAAGTTGAATGAGGAGCTGGAGGTGAGGTCGAGGAGGAACTCTGTCCCAAAGACATGCTCGTCAAGATTGTCCAGCAAAATCATAGCATTGTACACTCCGGCTGGGAGATGAGTCACCTCAGCACGATACCGGACAGATGATTCAGGATATATCCTCCATGTCCCTGCCTCGACTTTTCCCACGAATTCTCCATCTTCTTCATATAGTTCAACATAGAGGACGGGGCTGAGCAATCTCTCTCCGGTATTTTTCACATCCACATGAAGGAAAACATTCCCTTCTTCTCTTACAAGTGACGTATTCACGAACTCGACTTGAACCTTGCCGGTTAAAGCGATGTTGGTGATAATTTGAATCGCATACCGTTTGGATAAAGAGGATTCGATTAAAATGAGGCTCCAGAATGTCCCTACAAGGATTCGGTCATCAGGCACATGGATAGAACAAAGGACCTCAGTTGTCTCCCCAGGAAGAATTGTCTCTTGCTGAGGGGAATATGTAATCCAACTTGCATTCGACCTCTGTAGAGAGCCTTTCTCATGAAAAAACTGCTTGCCATCAGAATTATAGGAATAATCTCTTTGGAAGACTTTTATTTCGGTTTCCTGATCCCCTAAATTTTTTATAACAATCCTTGTTTTATAGATTTCTCCTGGTTGTGCATTTTGTGTATGTGTCAGTTTCCCGAGAACAGCAATTTCAGCAGACATCACACTCCATCCGGAGAAAAAAACGAATAAAACAAAGCTGAGATAATTAATCTTTCGATTCATGGTTTACAAATCCTTTTTCCCTAGTCATTTTAAGAGGGTGCAGGACGCAGGACAATCGTCTTAGGGGGTGATCATGGCAAGGAATTCTAAGAACTCAGAGGGTGAGTGGATGTCCATTGGACGATGAGATGATGTTTGTCACTCTGAGGTTTTGGGCAGGAATCTGGAGGATTATTAATTGTCCATACTCATTAGTTTCAAGTTCAATTTGGGTGCCATTGATCTGCAACAGAAGAAGACAGGGATCGTTCTCACTTGGTTCGAGAGTGAGGGATGTTTCGAGCTGAGGAATGATGTAGGCGCTTTGACTTATTTTTTCTTCCAGTGTACACCCATATTTTTTTGCGATCACAATATATGGCGAATACAAGGGATTAGGGAGAAGGAAGGCATCCCGCTTAATTTTGCTCTGCAGGCTCTGTCTCTGCCTATTCACGACAATTGTGTTCACGACAGTGCCCTCAGAAAAAACGCTTGAGACTTCCTGTTGGATTCCACCCATGGACCCTTTAAAAAAATATCGAAGGGGAATAAAACTTCCGTCCATCTCAATCCTCAAGTTGTCCACTTCAATGGCGATAGGTTTAGTCATGCGGCCTTTCACAGAGAGGCGATATCCCCGTTCGTTTTCCTCCCAAACATATTCCTCATAACCAACTTTTTCTCCCATAAAATAAATGGACAAATCCCCTCTTTCAACCGTTCGTTTACGTTGACCCGGCAGGGGAAAAGAAAAAAGGACGAAAAACAGAACAGGGATAATCAGGAAGCGAATATGAAGAGCCCTTGGCATCTTTTCAAATCGGATCACTCTACGATAACGGCTGTACCGTAGGCTAAAATCTCCGAGGCACTCTGCATAATCATCGAGGTCGTGATACGCATGTTTAGGATGGCATTGGCTCCAAGGCTTTCGGCTTCTTCCACCATGCGGTCCAGCGCCTGCTCCCTGGATTCCGCCATCATCTTTGTATAATCTCTGATTTCCCCCCCCACCATATTTCTGAAAAAGGCCATGATATCACGGCCGACATGTCGGGCCCGGATGGTATTTCCACGAACCAGACCTAGACTTTTTACGATCGATTTTCCAGGAACGAAATCTGTGGTTACAATAATCATTTCTCAACCTCCTTGTACCGTTCTCTTTTGCGGACAAAGAGCCGTTCCCTCAAGACCGAGATCAACAGCACGACAAATCCTCCTAAAATAGCCAGAATCCCAACCTTTATAAGGACTGGCGTGGTCGCATCTTTGATGATGCCTTCGACCATTTTGTATCCGCCAAAGAAAAGAAGAATCATAGCACCAACGGAAAACAAAATCCATCCTATTCTCCGTTCCAGGCGGTTGTAAACGGAAGTCCCGTACACTTTCCACACTTCGGGATTTGGTTTCTTCAATTCCATTTTTCTCATGGCCTCCTCAAGTTTTTTCATGTCCTCCCATTCTTTCCGGCATTCCGCACAGGTCTGGATGTGAGCCTCTACCAATAGCTTTTGTTCAGAGGATAAACCTCCATCATGATAAGAAGAAATGAGCTCTCTCAGATGTTGATGATCCATGGGATTAATCCTTCTCAAAACCTAAAAATTTTCCCGCGACCTCTTTAAGCCTTTTTTTTGCATAGTGAAGAGAAGACATGACCGTTCCAATAGGTTTCCCGGTAATTTCGGCAATCTCCTGATAAGAATATTCCCGAAAATAGCGGAGGATGATGATTTCTTTTTGTTCAAACGTGAGTTTTTCAATCCCCTGCCATAAGGCTTCTTTCATTTCCTTGTCCTCTTTATCCTGAACAAGGAAAAAACTTTCCTCTAATGGGATTTCATTGCGAAAACGAACACGTTTGAAGTGATCAATACAGAGATTCCTCAATATTCTGTAAAACCAGGGAAAAAATGGTCTATCCGTATCAAAGCTCCTTATCTTACGGAAAGCTTTAATGAACGAATCCTGGGATAAGTCGAGAGCATCCTGATGATTATGAACAAATCCTAGGGCAATGTAATAAGCGGTCTGCATGTACTTTTTGATGATAAATTGGTAGACTTGAGCATCTCCTTTTTTGACCAAGACAAGTATTTCATTTTCTGAAAAAGTCTGGGGACTCACTTGGGCCCACCTGATATTCGGGATAACCCGGGAGCTTTGCACAGTCGTTTCATGCAGCATTTTATTTTCTCATCTAGAACTACTACGATTTGTGTTGAAGATTTATTCAATATTTTTTGCCCTTCTTTGACGAACAACCTCGTAGAGAAACACAGAAGCCGCTGCCGCCACGTTGAGAGATGACACTCGGCCGTAAAGCGGAAGAGAAAGAATGTCATCACACTTATTTCGGATGAGGGGGCGCAGGCCTTTTCCTTCTGAACCAAAAACTAGGGCTACGGGGAGTGTGTAATCAAATTCAAACCACTTTCGCTGGCCACTTCCTTCGGCCCCCACCAACCAAATGTCTTTTTTTCTCAACTCGTCCATAGTGCGGGCCATGTTTTTTACCTGCGATATCCTGATGTGTTCAACAGCCCCTGCCGACACAAGAGAAACGGCTTCTGTCAGCCCCACTGCTCGTCGCTGCGGGAAAAAAATCCCATTCACTCCTGCTCCCTCGGCCGTTCTGATAATCGCACCCAGGTTATGAGGGTCCTCCACTCCATCCAAAAGAACCAAAAAAGGAATCTCCACAGAGGTTACAATCTCTTCGAATGAAGACATTTTCCTATCGGCAACATAGGCAACAACTCCTTGATGATGGGGATCCAATTTATCCAATCTCTTCCTTGAGACAAAGGAATAAGGAATCCCCCGGGATTTGGAGTGCATAAGAATATCTGCGACTCTTCTCTTTGCTGAATCCTCTTGTAAAAGAATTTTTTGTATGCGGGAGGAAGGGGTTTTTAAAATTTCGAGGAGCGGATTGATACGGCTGATTTTTCCCATCTATCCCATAAAATCAAGGATATCGAGCACCCTTTGTGTACAGTTTTTTATCGGTTTTGGAAACGGCAACTCTGCTCCCGCTTCGACCAGGGGAATAAACCGGTCCAGCTTCAATCCTGAAATGCGGGCGGTAAGAGCTACCCGGAGAGGATGAAAAAGGTCTTTCCCTTTGCAGCCCGTCTCATTCTTGATCTCCTGAACAAGTGCAGCAAAAATGTCGTAATTGAATTCATCTGCTTGGACAATTTTTGCTCTGAAAAGTGTGACGACTTTTCGGCCACACTCAGATTTTAAAATTTCTTTGGCAGCGTTATCCATCTCCGTGAGGTTGAAATCAAAAATCGGAGAAAATTTCTCGGGAAGATCTGAAAAACGATCGGCCCCTTCAATCAAATCCTCAACGGCTTCCCCAAGCCAAGTCCAAGATTCATCCGATATCTCCGCCGGAATAAAACCTACAGCCTTCAAGTAGGGAAAGGCCCTCTCCGCTTTTTCACGAGGAGAAAGAACCTTCATGTGCTGACGGTTCAACCAGTGAAGCTTATCATAATCAAATATGGCCGCAGACCGGCTGACGTGATTCAGGTTGAATGCCTTGACCAATTCTGGTTTTGTTAAAATTTCTTTCTCTTTCGGATGAGACCATCCCAGCAGGGCTAAGTAATTAAAAAGGGCTTGAGGAAGAATGCCATCTTTATCAAATTGATCTACAGCTGTTGCCCCATGACGTTTGCTCAAACGTGTATTATCCTGGCCCATAACCATAGACAGGTGAGCAAACTGGGGAGATTTGAGGGACAGGGCTTCATAAGTGAGGATCTGTCGTGGAGTATTGGAAATGTGATCCTCGCCCCTTATGATATGTGTGATCTTCATCAGCGCATCATCGATAACAACGGCATAATTGTAGGAAGGCCGGCCATTGGAACGGACCAAAATAGGATCCCCTATGAGCTTGAGGTTAAAAGAAAGAAGACCGCGGACAAGATCATGATAGGATATTGTTCCTTTGTTTGGAGTCTTAAGCCGAACAACCGCCACCTCTCCTTTGTTCTGTCTGGCTAAAGCCTCATCCAATGGGATTTTGCGGCATTTTCCACTGTAGATCGGCATTTTCCCCGCGGCAACAGCTGCTTTCCTGTTTCTTTCCAGTTCCTCTGGGGTACAAAAACAGTAGAAGGCTTTTCCCTTTTCTAAAAGCATTTGGGTGTATGAAGAATAGGTATCCAGCCGCAGAGATTGGCGGTAGGGGCCAAAAGGCCCTCCAATCTCCGGGCCTTCATCCCAATCCAATCCCAACCACTTCAGATCATCGATCAACTTTTTTTCATATTCGGCAGTGGACCTCTCAATATCGGTATCCTCAACTCTTAAAACAAAAGTCCCATTTTTCTGGCGAGCAAACAGCCAATTAAAGAGTGCTGTCCGGGCATTCCCTACATGAAGAAATCCTGTAGGGCTGGGGGCAAAACGAACTCTGACCTTGTCCATCTTGCTGTCATTTTACATGATTTTACATAAATCCTAAACAACAAATAATTCTCAGCAAACATCCCGAATTTTGCGATTTCAAGAACAAGCTCTCAGTGAACCTTACCACCATCGCCTTCGTACGCTCCGGGAAAGAGCCCACCTCCCTCCTCTTTTACTCCAATGCCTTCACCTGTGGATTTCTCAATTCTGCCTGTCTCGTTCCCAGAATTCTAAATATATCTCAAAAATGGAGGCCCCCTTATCTCACACCACGTCTGCTTCAGGATGAAACAGGATTAATCCTACAAAAACTGTAAATCATCTGTAGTTATTAGGCAACCTTTTGTAATTGAATTACGTATATATAAGTGTCATGAAAATGAACAAAAATTTGAAAAGGAGACAGACAATGAAATTCAAAACAAAATTTGTTATTTTTCTCGCTGCCGCACTGATCAGTTTTGTTGGATTTAGCCTGATCGCTTCACCTATCGTGGAGGTCCTTGTTGTCGGGAAAGAAGCTGGATATGAACAGATATCAAACTTCCTGGCTAAATCAGACACGACAAACGGTCTGAAAACATCTGTAGGATAAAGAGAAAATATTCAATGATGAGTACAATCATTGCAATGCGGGATTGGTTGATTCGAGCTATCGAGAGTATTTATTACTCCCCCCACCAAAAAAACCACCGTTTTTAAAATCTAATCAACCTTTTCTCTGATTATTCTTTTAATTTCATCCCTTGTATTCTATTTGTCTTTTTTGAGGCGGGCGGCCAATAAACTGGATTAAGGACGCGATCCCTTTTCGTCCGTAGACATGGCGGAGGGTGGGGAACTTTTCACACGAATGGATAGGAGAAGGCCAAGATGAGGATTGAAGAAAGAATCATTATCTATTAGTCCTCTGGCTGAAGGAGAACGGTCGCCATGGCTGCAATAGCCTCCCCTCGTCCAATGGCACCAAATCCTTCATTTGTGCGCGGTTTGATCCCCAAAAATTCCGGCCGGATTTGAAGGATCGGACACAGCACCTCTTTCATCCGCATCACTTGATCGGCAAGGCGCGGCTCCTGGCAGATGATAACGGTATCGATATTACAGATAACCATTTTTCTCTCAAAAAGCCTTCCGACAACGGCCTCTAGAAGCCGTGTGCTTCGGATGTTTTTATAAGCCGGCTCCGTATCAGGAAAAAGTGAACCGATATCCTTCTCACCCAGAGCCCCAAGCAGGGCATCGGCAATGGCATGGATCAGGCAGTCTCCATCCGAATGTCCGAGAAGGCCTTTGGAATAGGGAATATCCACACCGCCCAGGTAGAGTGTGCGCCCTTCCTTCATGGAGTGGATATCATAACCAAAGCCAACTCTAATCTTCAGCACAGGGCCTCCACAATCTTTAAGTCCTCAGGCACGGTGATTTTCAAATTTTGAGGATCTCCTTGTACAACAAACACATCTTGACCCAGCCTTTCTACAAGGGTCGCTTCGTCCGTATACATGGTTTGCTCTTCTAAGTTCCTTTTAAAAGCTCTGCTGAGGATCTCACAGGAAAATCCTTGAGGAGTCTGTATGCGACATAATCCCTGACGATCGATAGTCTGAGAAACTCGATCGCCAACGATCTTTTTTATGGTATCACTAACAGGCAAAACAGGAACGGCGGCGCCTTTTGCCTGAGTCTTCTTAATGACGGCATTTATCAATTCAGCTTTGACCATTGGTCTGGCTGCATCATGGACAAGAACAATATCCCCTTGGGCCGGGCTTATCTGCTGGAAACCTGACAAAACAGAATCCTGGCGTCTTTTTCCCCCAATTGCCACGGTTTTTAATTTTTCGTATCGATCTAAAAAAATTGCTTCCTCCGTTGTCTCTCGCAAAACAAGAACCATCTCAAAAATCCCCGGATGGTTGTTGAATGTCTCCAGGCTGTAGTCCAGAATCATTTTCCCCTTTACGACTGCAAACAGCTTGGGAGAGCCAAAACGTTTTCCCTCACCCGCAGCCACGATGATCACAAAGACATTACTCATCATTATCATCATTGTATCGGCCAAAGATCATCTTTCCTACGGTGGTTTGCAGGACAGATGTGACTGTGACATCGACCGTCTGTCCGATCAATTTCCGGGAGTTGTCCACCACAACCATCGTCCCGTCGTCCAGATAGGCCACTCCTTGATCCTTTTCTTTTCCTTCTTTAAGGATAAACACCTTGATCGCCTCACCGGGAAGAACCACAGGTTTAAGAGTATTCGCCAGTTCATTGATGTTGAGGATGGGGACACCCTGGAGTTGAGCGACCTTGCTTAAGTTATAATCATTAGTAATGATTTTTCCATCAAACTGCTTGGCCATTTCAATTAACTTAGTATCCACTTCCTTGATTTCCGGAAAATCTACTTCAGAGATGATGACCGAAACCTGTGAAGATTTTTGTAACTGCTCTAAAACGTCCAAACCTCTCCGCCCTCTTTGTCTTTTGACCCCGTCAGGAGAGTCGGCGACGAGCTGCAGCTCCTTGAGAATGAACTGAGGAACAATCAAGGGGCCTTCGATAAACGCGGTATTGCTAATATCTGCGATCCGGCCGTCAATAATAACGCTGGTGTCGAGGATTTTCTGAGACTGTCCCGTTCTTTTTTCTTGAAAAAAGTCGAACAGATGCGCAGGATACAACCACTCAAACTTGCGCGTCCCCACAAGGAAGCCAATATAGGGCATGATAATGAGAAAAAAGATGCGGATGAACGCAGCCGTTGTTATGTCTTGAGAAATCGTCTTATAGATAGAACCCAAACCCCACCCGAGAAGCACCCCTGCATACGTCCCCAAGGTCGATGACCAGATGATTTTAAACTGGCTCTTCCGAATTCTTGTCTCAAGATAGACGATAACAACACCCAAAACCAGGGCAATCCCGGCTCCGATGAAGTTTTTCAAATGAAACGGGGGGAAAAAGTATCCTGATGCTGTTATGATGGCAAGAATGATAAATCGTAAAATAAAAATAGCCATGAGTTTTACCTTTAAAATAATATATTGGAAGCCTCTCTGATATTTTTCGCCTCTAATAGCTGAAGATCAGGAAGCCCTCGTAAATCTTTATTAATTTTATTCCCATTTGGAAGGATCACCTTGTTAAAACCCAAAGAAGAGGCCTCTTTCAGCCGAGTAAGCGGTTGGCTGACAGAGCGGATTTCTCCACTCAGCCCCACTTCACCAAAGATGGCGACATCCGGCGGGACCGCCTTATTTTTCATGCAGGATATAACAGCCAAGATCACCGCAAGATCGGTGGCTGGTTCTTCCAGAGAAAGACCTCCAGGCACATTCAAGTAAACATCTTCCCCTGCAAAACTGAATCCCAGTTTCCTCTCTATCAGTGCCAGGAGCATAGCCGTACGGAAGTGATCCAATCCGACCGTCATCCTTCGGGGATTTCCAGAAAACAGAGTAGAGGAGACAAGGGCTTGAACTTCCGCCAGAAGAGGTCGCGATCCCTTGAGTGTGCAGACAACAACACTTCCAGCCTCATCCTTTGGCCGTTCTTTTAAGAAAAATGCCGATGGGTTCGCAATAGCTTGAAGACCCTTCTCTTCCATTTCAAACACGGCCAGCTCGGACACCGGCCCAAATCTATTCTTTAAGGCCCGCAGAACTCTGTAGCTGTGATCTTGTTCTCCTTCAAAATAGAGCACCACATCAACCATGTGCTCCAAAGACTTTGGCCCAGCCAATGAGCCTTCCTTGGTGATATGTCCAATAAGGAAAGAAGAGATTTCTCTAGCTTTTGCAAAGCGAAAAATTTGATTGGTGACTTCCCGGACCTGGCTGATCGTACCAGGACTTGAAGACAATTTGGAGGAGAAGGCCGTTTGAACGGAATCCAGGATGAGAATCTGAGGATTGAGTTTTTCGGCCTGAGTTATAATTCTTTCGAGGTTTGTTTCCGCCAATAGATACAGGTCTCCACCTTGCACACCAAGCCGTTTTCCACGAAGCTTGATTTGTTCCAAGGATTCCTCTCCCGAGATATAAAGGACCTTTTCACCTTGTTCCGCAAAATCACGGCTGATCTGGAGCAAAAGTGTCGACTTCCCGATTCCGGGCTCCCCCCCCACCAACACGAGAGATCCCAAGACAACACCGCCTCCAATAACACGGTTGAGTTCCTCGATTCCAGTTTTGATCCTCCTCTTTTTTGCCTCCTTGACATCTTTGTAAAGCACGGGATCAGACACAGGAAAAGAAAAACCTTCTGCAGATTGTTCCTCCATTTCCTCAACAAGAGTTTCCCATTCGCCGCAGCTCGGACAGCGTCCAAGCCATTTGGGGGAGTGGAATCCACAATTTTGGCAGGAAAAAGTCGTTTTGGTCTTCATTACAATCCCAGGCCCAGTCCGAAATAAAACTCTCTTTTAGAGGTTAAAGTGAAATCATCGATTCCGAGGATAATATAAAGGTTTTTTGTGGCCGAATACCGGGTCCATGCCCGAAAACGGGGACTTGTCTGCCTGTTAAAATCAAATCCTTCCAGGCTAACCAGCAGACGGTCCTCCAATGTGTAGACATCTAGTCCAGCGCCAACCTTGGATTCAAGAACTCCCAACCTTGGAACGAAAGGGCCCAGGCGGTAGCCTCCTTGGATAGACAGAGTGAATACATCCAGCCAGGGATCATAGACCGCCTGGCCAAGGAAATACTTGTTTTTGGCCGCCCAGATGTCCACCATGAATGTATTTTTGACCATTTGGCTTTGACTGAAATACTCTGCCCGCAGTCCAAAACGAGCAGTCATGGAAACGAGAGGATTGATAATTCTCTCGATGTCCTCCAGCGCTCCTTCAGCACGCTGGTAGAGATCAGGATTCTGGATCAACTTTCCAATTGTTCCATCCCCTTTATTGATCTTCTCGAGAGATTCATTTAAAAGCTGTAGAGATTTTTCAGTTTTTTCGATCAGATCCTTGATCTTTACTAAATTCAGTCTGATAGGATCTCTGTTTTCTTCAACCATTTCCTTCATGACCGAAACAAATTCTTCCAGATCCCTCGAAATGTCCTCTACTTTTTTTTCAAAGCTGTCGACCGCCTTCGCAGTATTTTGAATCCCCTGCTTGACACTTTGGCGGTTTTCAGACAAGAATTCTTTCAGATTTGTCGCCAAGGCCGAATATTCTTCTAAGGCATCCTGGACGCTGGTCGCCGATTCCTCCTTACCAAGAATTATCTTGACGGACTCACCCAGTGCCTTCACATCCTCTCCTACTGAAAGAAACATTTTCCCAAGCTGTTCGATATCAAAGGAGACTTCGGGAAGCAGGTTTTCCCCTGGTAGGAAAAAACCCTCGTCCTCTCCAGGAATAATCTCTACATATTTTTCTCCGATAAGCCCAGCTGTAGCCATGGTCGCTTTTGATCCATTTTGGACTTTAACGGCCGGAGCAATAAGCAGCTCGACTTCAGGCCGGACTCCTTTTAATTGGATATCTTTCACGTACCCAATTTTTAATCCCGCCATCCGAACATAGGACCTTTTGGCCAATCCAATGACGGTGTCAAACGACACATAGAGAGGATACCCTTTTTTCTTAAAAATAAGGCCTATATCCCCCACAAACATAATAAACATGGCAAAAATAAGGAATATTGTCACAAAAAAGACGCCGATTTTTACTTTTTGTTTAAATTCACGGACATTTCTGTCCTCCAATTCTCTTTTTGCCCTTTTTTCTTCCTTTTTTAAACTCTTCATTATGGTCTCTTCTATTCATTCACCCTAGACTATTCTTTACCAATTTTCAAGAGGCCCTTCCGCATCTCCATGAATAAACTGCTGGACAATTCGATTCTTCGAATTCTGAATCTCTTCTTTTGTTCCGCTCTCAATAATCGACCCCTGGTAGAGCATGGCAATCCTGTCCGCCACCTTAAACGTGCTGTCCATATCATGAGTGATGACAACAGAGGTCACATTCAGCTCCTCCTTCAACCTGTTAATCAGGTCATTAATGGCATTGGCTCGGATTTGGTCAATACCCGTAGAGGGTTCATCATAGAGAATAATCTCAGGATTGTACGCGATGGCTCTTGCCAGTCCAACTCTCTTTTTCATCCCACCGCTAAGCTCAAATGGCATCAGATGTTCCACATTCCGTAAACCCACAATATCTAAACACTCTGTGACAATTCTCTGGATTTTTTCTGAAGGATAGTTCGTGTACCGCTCCAATCCGAAGCTCACATTCTGAGCCACTGTCATGGAATCAAAAAGTGCGGCTCCCTGGAAGAGCATGGCAAATTTCCTTCGGATCGCATACAGCTCTTTCTCATCTCGAAGGTTGGTCACATTTACTCCATCAATAAATATCTGTCCCCTATCAGGCAAAAGGAGTCCGATCATATGTTTGAGGAGAACACTTTTCCCAGAACCGCTTTGTCCGATAACAACGAGGGTTTCTCCTTTATTGATCTCTAAATTCAGGCCTCTGAGCACATGGTTCTCTCCAAAGGATTTATGCACCTCCAAAAAACGAATCACCCGCTGACACTCCCCGGAAGAATTTTGCTGAGAAAAAAGTTAAATATAAGAATGAGAATACTCGAGATCACGGCAGCTCGTGTTGTCGCTTTCCCGACGCCTTCCGCACCGGCTTCCGTCCTCAATCCCTGCCAGCAGCCAATAATAGCGATAATCAAACCAAAGAATACTGCCTTGATAAGTCCAGAGACCACATCCCACATCTCAAAGTAGGTTAACGTGTTGGTGATGTAGACATGACGGTTCACTCCCATGAGCACAATATTGTAGAAAAAACCCGAAAGGATCCCGATAAAGTCACCATAGAGCGTCAACATGGGAAGGATAACCACACATGCCAAAGTCCTTGGGACAACAAGAAAACGGTTCGGATCTGCACCCAAACTAAAAAGGGCATCGATTTGCTCGGTGATTTTCATTGTGCCGATTTCAGCCGCCATAGATGAGCCCACGCGCCCCGAAAGCATGAGCCCTACAAAAACAGGGATCAGCTCCTTCGATAGGCCCAAAGATATGATCGGCCCGGAGTAAGCCTCGGATCCATGTCCCACATATCTAGTAAATGCAATATAGATCTGAAGGCCAAAAACCAATCCGCCAAAAGCGGCTGTAATTGTCACAATCGGGAGGGACTTGACACCTATTTCTTCCAACTGCTGGAGAAAGTTTTTCTTTTCCCACGATTTTGTGAATATGTTTTTTACGGTCAATCTGAAGAGCTCTCCGATCTCTCCAGCTTTTGTTAAAAATCGAAACAGAAAAGAGGACCGATTGGGCTCTGTCATTTTTACGGTTCAAAAGAATGAAATTCCATGTCTGCGAATCTGGCATACTCTCGTATAAAGGCAAGGCTGATTTTCCCGGTCGGGCCGTTCCGCTGTTTGGCTACATTGATCTCTGCAATTCCCCGAATATTTTCCTCATCCGGCCTGTAAAACTCCGGTCGATAGATAAAAATGACCACATCTGCATCCTGTTCGATAGCCCCCGATTCTCTCAGATCGGAGAGTTGGGGGATAGGTTCGCGGCGCCCTTTTTCAGGCGCCCTGCTGAGCTGAGAGATCCCCACAACAGGAATCTGCAGTTCTTTTGACAACTCTTTCAACGAGCGGGAAATAAAGGACATTTCCTGGTTTCTGTTTTCAAACCTCCCTCCCACGCGCATGAGTTGAATATAATCGATGAAAACGATGTCTAAGCCGTGTTCCATTTTTAACCGTCTTGACTTGGCCTTCATTTCCATCACGCTGAGAGCAGGAGTTTCATCCACAAACACCCTGGCTTGAGAAAGGACTTCAGCCGCTAACTTCAGCCGTTCAAATTCTCTATCTCCAACAAACCCGGTTCTTGCCTTTTTGAGGTCAAGTTGGGCTTCAGCACATAACATCCGCAGAACAAGTTGCTCCTTGGCCATTTCCAAAGAAAAAAAACCGACCGATCCATTGGCCTTGATTCCAACATGCTGTGAGATGTTAAGACATAATGCGGTTTTGCCCATCGATGGGCGTGCAGCGATAACCACAAATTCAGAACCATGAAATCCAGAAGTCAAAGCATCTAAATCACGAAATCCTGCCGGGACTCCGGTTACCGCATCTTTTTTCTTCCTATAAGCATCCACAACCTCCAACGTGGGAGATGTCACGCTTGCAATGGGAACAAAACCCTGTTGGATCCTTTGCTCCGCCACCTGAATAATCCCTGCCTGTGCCTCATCTAAAATCCGATCGGGATCTTCTTTCTGCTCGTAACTCTGGGTGATTGTCTTCGCCGAAGACAAGATGAGTCTCCGCAGGAGGGCTTTTTCTTTGATCGTTTGTGTGTGGTACTCGATATTAAGGCTTCTGGGAACACCATCCATCAATGAAGAGACATAGGTCGCACCGCCCACTTCATCCAGATGTCCGCTTTTCTGGAGTTCTTCTGTAAGCGAGAGCAAATCCGCAGGGAGGCCTTTATCCACAAGCTTAATGATTTTTTCAAGAATAGTTCTGTGGGCCTCTTTATAAAAATCCTCTGGAATAACGATAGAAAGCACAACATTCAGGTTTTTGTTATTGACTAAAATTCCGCCCAGAACGGTCTTTTCAGACTCCATGCTATGGGGGGGAGTTTTTTTCAAAAACATCAAGTCAAGTTCCATGGTTCCTCGGGGCTTTTACGTGTTTTTAGCCCTGTTGCGCAAATATTATAATGATTTTTTACTGGCTTGTCTTGTTTTTCTCGTTATTCTCGACTTTTTCTTCAGTTTTGACGGTTTCTTCGGAACTTGTCTTCTCTGCTGCCGCTTCTTCTTTCTGAACTTCTTTCTCTTCTTTTTTTACCTCGACTTCGGGTTCTGGATCCGGTTTCTCCTCCGCTCCCGGGGAAGGAGGGTCACTTTGGACCGCCTTTTTATCTTCTTGAGGCGCTGCTTCGTCCAGCTTTTTTTCATCAGGAGTTTTGGCCATTGATTCCTCGACCACGGTTTCTTCTATTGGTTTTTTGGCGCGCAATTCTTCTTTTGGCTCTTCCTCTTTTTTTACTTCTGCTTTCTCTGCAGGCTTCTTTTCTTTCGGCTCCTCTTTTGCTTGCCCATCAACTGGTTTTATGTCTTCTTCCGCGCCTTCGGGAAGGACCTGCACCTTAATTTCTGCTATGTCATCTAAAAAGACCTTGATGGGGACAGTGTAGTTGCCCAGTCTCTTAATGGGTTCTTTGAGGAGAATTTTTTTCTTCTCGATTTCAAATCCCAATTTCTCCAATTCCTCTTTGATATCCGTGACACTGACAGAGCCAAATATGGTATCTTTTTCACCCGCTTTTCTCTTAAAAGAGAACGATAGGTCGCTGATTTTCTGGATAACATCTTGATAGGATTCCCGCGCTTTTTCCAGATGCTTTTTTAGGGCAGCCTGTTCCATCTCGATCATCTTCATGTTGGACGAAGTCACTTCTAGGGCAAGTTTTTTGGGGAGCAAATAATTCCTTCCATAACCTGCAGCAACACTGATGATATCTCCTTTATTTCCTAGGTTCTCTATATTTTCCTTTAAGATGATTTTCATTTTCTTTCCTCCACTTGCACGTCTTATCAATCTTGTATATACGGCAGCAGGGCGAGCAATCTTGCTCTTTTTATCGCAACGCCCAACTTTCTTTGGTGATAGGCGCAGGTTCCGGTCACTCGTCTCGGAGTTATTTTCCCTCTTTCTGAAGAATACCTTCTCAGAATATCGACTTTTTTATAATCAATGTCCCGGATGTTTCGTTCACAAAAACGGCAGACTTTACGTTTGGGAGGGAAATATTTTTTGTAGGTCGGCCTGTCTCTTCTCTGTTCTCTTGCCATTTTATTTCTCCTTTTCTTCCTTCACGGTTTTTTCTTTTTTTCCCGAGGAGGTCTCTTTTTTCTCCACGTCTTTCCTTTTCCTTTTTTGAGTCTCCGCTGAAGTCTTCGTGTCTTTTTTCTTTGCCCGCACCTTCACCTCTTCGTCTTTCTCATCTTTCTGAGCTTCTTGTTTCTCTTCCTTCTTGTCTTCTTTCTTTTCAACGTTCTTGTCTTCTTTCTTTTCTTCTTCCTTTTCTTTTTTCTTCTCCTCGACTGCCACTTCTTCTTTAGGTTTCTCTTCAGAAGCAGGCTCTATGACCTTCTTTTCGGCAACCCGCTCTTTTCCAACCTTCTTGTCCTGATAGGGTTCTTTCCTCAAAGTTTCCACTGTTCGGGACGCACCTTTCTTTGTCCTTCGGATATTGTCTCTCTCCTCCATTTTAATTGTCAGGTAGCGTATGACGGATTCTGTCTGTTTGAAATTCCTCTCCAACTCCGTCGGGATATCGACATCCCCCTTGTAAAGAAAAAATACATAGACCGCATCTTCGAACTTTTTAATGGGATAGGCAAGCCGTCTTTTCCCCCATTTGTCCACATTGATCATCTTTCCCTTTTTTTCGGAAACGATCCCCGCCATCTTTTCGATAAGTTTTTCAGCTTCTTCTTCAGGCAGGGTGGGAGCAATGAGGAATGATGTTTCGTATAGTCTCATAAATGCCTCCTTATGGCTTTAAAGCTCCTTCTTTTTCCAGAAGGAACAAGGAGCTTTTTTATTTCAATTAAAGAGATTCATGGCTTTTTCAATGTTTTTTTTGAGGATTAAATCCAAGGCCTTTTGTGCCGCATTCAAACTCGTTTTCAAAAGAGGAATCTCCTCCTCTTTAAAAGGAGCCAGGACAAAGTCCGTCGCTGTTTCATTGGGTGTGAGAGGGCCTATTCCCACCCTCATCCGGGGAAACTGGGTTGTCTGAATCTCCTGGATTATGGAATTCATCCCATTGTGTGTGCCTGCGCCCCCACTTGTCCTTATGCGTATTTCTCCGAGTGGGATATCAAGATCATCATAGACAACAAGAAGGTGATCCAGGGAAACGCCCCTGCTTTCCAAAACACATTTGACGGCTAGTCCGCTATTATTCATATAAGTCTGGGGTAGAACCAAGAGGATTTTTTCCCCATGCTGCTCTGTAAAAACTGTTTTGGACATACAGGATCTCTTTCTCAATTTAACCTCCCAGCTCTTGGCGATACGTTTGATAAAAAAAAAGCCGACATTGTGACGTGTATGGAGGTATCGTCTTCCAGTATTCCCCAATCCAATTATGGCCCACAAGTTTGGTCCTCTATTCTTCCTTCTTTTCCTCTTCTTCCTCTTCCTTATCTTTCTTGATCACTTCTGGCTCTTCTCCTTCAGCCATCACTTCTTCCTCTTCTTCCTCTTCGACTTCCACGACTTCTTCTTTGGAAGGAGCCTGGACCATAACAACGACCATCTCTGAATCACTCGCTATTTTTGTCCCCTCAGGCGGGCTGATATCATCTACTTTGATAGACTGATGAAGGTGAAGTTCATTAATATCGACTTCAATTTGCTCAGGAATATTCTTTGGCAGACATTCGATCTCGATTTCGCGTGAACTGAAATCGACAAAACCTCCTTCCGTCTTGACTCCAACAGCTTCGCCAATAAGAACAATGGGGACAGCTACGCGAATCACCTTATCCATGGCAATTTGTATCAAATCCACATGAATGAGTTCGTCTGAAACGGGATTAATCTGAAGCTCCTTGATCATGGCATCTTTTTTTTCCGAATTAAAAGACACCACAAAGAGGGTGTTTTCCCCTGTTTCAGATTTCAAGATAGAAAAAAGGTCTTTTTTATCTAAAGTTAAGGCAACGTTATCCATTTTACGACCGTATAGAATGGCTGGAACTCGACCTGCCCGCCGGACAACCCGAGACGCATTTTTCCCAAAGCTTTCTCTCTTTTCTGCTTTGATCACCAAGTTCATCTCTCTTTCCTCCTTAGGTAAACAGAGAACTCACCGAGCTTCCCTCGTGAATTCTTTTGATGGCTTCACCAAAAAGTTCGGCCACCGAAAGGACAATGACTTTCTCTGCCATGTTTGATTCCTCATTC
This sequence comes from uncultured Eubacteriales bacterium, assembly GCA_964633715.1. Lineage (GTDB taxonomy): Bacteria > Acidobacteriota > Aminicenantia > Aminicenantales > Aminicenantaceae > JAUWVG01. Next base: position 66,563 of record CAZWHQ010000002.1, on the reverse strand, counting down.
AAAGGAATGGTATTTGTTACAACCAGTTTTTCTATTGATGATTGTTTAATTCTCTTTTTTGCTTCCCCCGACAGGACGGGATGAGTGCAAGCAGCAAAAATTCGTTGGGCCCCTTTTCTTTTAAGGGCCTCAACACTCTGTATGAGCGTTCCGGCTGTATCCACCATGTCATCGAGGATAATGACATCGCTCCCCTCGACTTCTCCAATCACATTGAATACTTTTGCGACATTTGGAGCCGGCCGGCGTTTATCAATAATGGCCAGTTTAGCATCCAGTCTTTTTCCGAAGTGTCTTGCTCTCCCCACACCCCCGGCATCTGGGGAAACAATAGTGGTATCCTCCAGTGCCATTGGAAGGAAGTGTTGTGCCAGGACAGGGCCCGCTGTTAGATTGTCAACGGGGATGGAGAAAAAACCCTGAATTTGAGGAGAATGAAGATCCATGGTCAGGAGACGATCTGCTCCTGCCGCCTCGAGGAGCCCGGCAACCAAACGGGCCGTAATCGGCACTCGGGGTCTGTCCTTCCAATCCTGCCTTGCATAACAGTAATAGGGGACAACCGCCGTGATGCGTTCTGCTGAGGCCCGCTTAAACGCGTCAATCATGATGAACAATTCCATGAGGTTAAAGTTGGCATCCCTTGCCCCGGATTGAATAATAAACACATCCTCTCCTCGAACATTTTCATCGATGTAAAAGTGGATTTCTCCATCGCTGAATCTTTCCAAGACACATTTTCCCAGACTAATCCCTAGATAGCTGGCCACTTCCGTTGCCAGGCTTTTGTTCGAAGTTCCTGCAAATACTTTCATGCCATTTCCTTGCTTCACGCCCTCTTCTCCTTGCCAAACGACTTACGAAAGAGACTGACTCTTTTTCTCTTTTTGGCTGGGGCGGGAGGATTCGAACCTCCGAATGGCGGCTCCAAAGGCCGCTGCCTTACCGCTTGGCTACACCCCAACATTTATGTCGTCCCAGTACTGCGCTCGTGAAAGCGGCTTAACCAGGCTCAGTGAATGTGAGTTCTTGAGCCTTTCGTACGCTTCCAATGCCTTTTCCTCTTGAAAAAAAAGACCAAAAACTGTAGAACCAGAACCACTGACAAGAGACAGCTCTGATCCCAGTTTATAGAAAAGGCGCTTTATATCTCTGAGCTGAGGATGTAAAAAAAATACCGTCTCTTCTAAACTGTTTTCTAAGGAACCATACTCAAGGTTGTCTAGAAACTTGATAATTTTACTGTCTTTGCCCTCTGAAGTCAAGGGGGAGAGTCGCTTGTAAACCGTGGGCGTAGAAATGGATAGCTCAGGAAAAACGAGCACACAGGTGAAGGGTTCCAGATCATTAAGTCGAGTCAGTTCATCCCCCTTTCCACGGCCAAGACACAATCCTCCTTCAAAAAAATAGGCGACATCCGCACCTAAAGTCCTCCCAATGTCCACAAGCTCTTCTTTGCTGCACTTCAGGTCCCAGATTGTGTTTAAGGAAAAAAGAGTCATGGCCGCATTGCTGCTTCCGCCACCCAATCCTCCACCAATTGGAATGTTCTTTTTCACCTGAATTTCAACACCCGAAGAAACGTCAAACCTCTCTTTGAGAAGTTTTGCCGCTTGATAGATGAGATTCCCATTATTCCAGGGAAGCTCTGGTTGTTTTCCTTTATGAACTATCTTCCCATGAGTTTTAGGAACAAAATCAAGAATGTCGTATAAATCCACGCACTGGTAGAGTGTTCGTATGTCATGGTAATTATCCGGTCTTTTCCTGATCACCTCCAATCCGAGGTTGATCTTGGCAAACGACTTAACGCGCATTTGAGAGCATCTCCCGGATCTCCTCCCATGTCTTTTTAGAGAATCGAGAAGAAAAGGATGTCGCAAAGGCCCTTTCCGAAACCGGTTGGTTAAAATTGACATCAAGGATTTTAAGCCGTCCTTCCGTGTGAGGATGGAAAAAGAAAACCTCTTCCACCCATGGCGTTTGGCCAAAATATTCCTTTACTTCGAACTTGAAATCCCCCCTTTGTCCAGATTGAATCCAACCCCTTTTGTTCTTTAAAAACGTCCACGAGTCTATATTACGCCTCATCTTTTTCTGTCCAGGGCTTGACCAGTATCCACTCATAAGCCCAACGACGTCCGAGAGAGAAAGATGAAAACCAAAAAGTTTGTCAAGAATGTCCTCTTCCGATCCCTGCCAATACACTTTTTTCGCCGGAATAACAAAGTAGGCAAGGTCTTCAATGATAAAAAGCTGATAGTGCACCTGTCCCAGAGGATCAAGAACATCGATCCGCCCATTGAAGGGGAGTGAGAAGAGAAAGGAAACGCGAGATCGAGTCGTCTGCTGACTTGTTGATATGCGAAGTGACGCAAACCCTTCTATTTCATCGATCAAATCGGATGGAGGCGCAAGAAATACTTTTTTCAGAGCACAGCCAGAGAAGAGAAAAAGAGAGCACACTAAGAGATATCCCAATCGATGAATCATAAACGTATACATCCCCAGTTCTTTTGCCGTTTTCGTTTACGTTGCTTATCTTGACCGCCGGCTGTTCTGCTTGAATCTTAGCCGCTTTTCTTGTCTTCTTCCCCACCAAGATGGAAGCCGTAATCTTCCGTTTTTATGACTTTTTTCCTTTTCCGCCCGGCGCTCTTTTCCAGCTGAATATTTCCCTTGCTGTTTCCGCTTGATGCTCTATCTCGCTTCATGTCCTCATCGAGCAAGGAGAAGCCATAATCTTCCGTTTGAATCCTCTTCTGTTTGTTCTTCCTCAAAATTGGGTAAAGAGGAGAACTGATTTTTCTTCCAAAACACGAAAGCCTTGGATTGATTATCATCAAGAGCACAAACAATCCGAAAACAATCAGGATTGCGTAGACAGTCCACGGCATTTTTATTCTTTCCTCTCAAATATAGCTAAATAGGGATCAATTATATGTCCACACTGCTTTTTAGTCAACAGGCTCTCCCTTTTTACATAAGGAAAAAGAGGCAAAATAGAAGGAGAGGAAAATGAATAGGAAAACGGAAGCAGGCGCTAAGGAGCCTTAGTTATTCTCCTCGTGATCAGTTTGAAATTGGGGAATCTTTGCTATGATTTTCTCTTTTCCCATATAAAATCCTATCACAAATGCCGAAGAAGTAACCAACAGCGCCATCAAAGATTTACAAATATTCTTCATCTATTACTCCCCTTTGATTGTCATTAAAATTCAACTAAAAGTCAACTATTCCTTGCAGTTTTTGACTTTTTCACAGTATCTGCATTATATTTAGACTATACGTCATATCTTGGAGGATAGTTTATCTATAAAATGCAAAAACAGCTCGCCCTCCTTCTCCTTTGTATCCTCTCTCTCTCTTCAGTCACGTTCTCGCAGAATATCAGAGCCGCCGTTTACGCAGGACAATTTTATGATCAACGCCCTCAGATTCTCGCCGAGCAGATAGACTCCTTCTTAGAGCAAGCAAAAAAAAAGAGCCTCAAAACTCAAGCTCCCCTGGCTCTCATTGTTCCCCACGCCGGCTATTCCTGTTCCGGGGCTGTGGCGGCCATGGCCTACAAGCAGGTTGAGGGTCTCGACTACAAAACCGTTGTCATTGTGGGGACAAGTCATCGGGGGGGAGTCACCGGGTGCTCGATATACCCTGAAGGAGGGTATGAAACTCCCCTGGGCATCGTCCAAGTTGACAAAAGTCTGGCTTTAGAACTTGCTCAAGATTCAGGATTCAGCTTTAATCCCCTCGCCCATCGGGCTGAGCATTCAATCGAAGTCCAACTACCTTTTATACAAACGGTTCTTCCTCAGGCGAAAATTGTTCCCATCCTTATGGGCTCTCCAACTGAGGAGACAGTTTTAACATTAGCCAACAGCTTAGGAAAAATCCTGAAAGGATCAAACGTCCTTGTTGTCGTTTCCACAGATCTCTCTCATTATTACCCAAAAAGCAAGGCCAACGCCATCGACGCCAACACCATTGCCCTTCTCAAGAGCTTCGACACCGGGACCCTTTTGGAGAAACTCCAGCGAGGAGAAAACATCATGTGTGGTGGAGGAGGGGTCGTCTCCTCCTTGCTTTACACAAAAATAATTGGTCCAGCATCTATCGATATCCTCCAATACGCGGATTCCTCTATGAGCTGCGGCTCTCCATTAGAAGTTGTCGGCTATATGGCTGCAGCCCTTTATTCCGAGGGCATGAAGCAGGAGGACGCTCTTAATGAAGAGGAAAAAAACGAACTCCTCCGTCTGGCTCGGACCTCTATTGAAAATTATCTAAAGAAAAAAAGGGGTATTGAGTACTCCCCTAAGAGCTCGAGATTACTTCTGGAACAGGGCGCTTTTATCACCCTAAAAAAAGAGGGCGAACTGAGAGGATGCATCGGATTTTCCGGCCCGGTCGCTCCTCTCTACCAGACAGTCAAACAAGCGGCTGTCTTTGCGGCTTTTAGAGATCCGCGCTTCGACCCGGTCGCCACCGAAGAGCTCAAGAGTTTAAACATTGAAATATCCGTACTCTCTCCACTGCAAAAAATCAAGAATCCTCAACTTATTGAAGTTGGAAAACACGGCCTCTTTATATCAAAGGGCAGCCGCAGCGGTCTGCTTCTCCCCCAGGTGCCTGTCAAAAATAACTGGACAAGATTGACTTTCCTTGAACAGGCCTGTCTAAAGGCCGGTCTGGCAAAAAATGCGTGGACTTCCGGGGCCGATCTCTACATCTTCACCGCAGTGGTCTTCCACGAATAACAAAATTGTCCAGTATGTCAATCCGGACCCGTGACCCTCACGGGCGTTCTGCCCCCATCGCATTAAGAATGCGAGTGAAGACAGAGACGCGACGTCCATCCGGCTTGACATACTTCATCAAGTGCAGCCCTACAATTTGGCACAGAAATCTGCTATAATATTTTTTCATCTAATTGCGAGAATAAAATGCCACTCTACGAATATAAATGCTCTAAATGTGCATCGGTTTTTGAAGTCATTCAAAAAGTGGATGCACCTGCTGTGAAAAAGTGTCTCAAATGCAATGCGCCGGTGCATAAAATTATATCTCCTCCAGCCCTTCAATTTAAGGGGAGTGGATGGTATGTCACTGATTACGCACAAAAAAACAAAAAAGAGTCAAAATCCAAAGAACTAAAAAAAACGAAGGACACTCCGGCAAAAAAAGAGGGGAAAAAAGCCCCTCCCTCTTCTTCAAGAAAATAGCTTTTTTAAACCTATGAAGATCGTTGTTCGGGCCCCTAATTGGATTGGGGACAGCATCCTCGCCCTTCCGACTCTCGCAATCCTTCATGAAAAATATCCTGAAGCTGAAATCTGGATTTGTGGTTTGGATTGGATCAAAGATATTTTTCTCCCTCTGAATTATGTTGAGGGGGTTATTCCCCTAAAATCCCCCTCTCTTCTGCGCAGCCCCCTGCAAAACGCAAAAACACTGAAGAAGAAACAGTTCGATGTTGGAGTGCTGTTGACCAATTCTTTTTCATCTGCACTTCTTTTCTTCCTGGCAAAAATCCCGCAACGCTGGGGATACGACCGGGATTTTCGAAGACTCCTGTTGACAAAAAGGATCAAGATCAACGACAGCTCATTATCCCTTCATCAGGTTATGTACTACATCAATCTCCTGTCCAGCCTAGGCCTTCCCGCATCCCCTCCGTCTCTAGCCTTCTCCCTCAATCCTGCAATACGGCAACAGGCCAACGATTTTCTGGTTTCAATGGGGATAACATTTCAGCGGCCAATTGTAGTTATTAACCCTGGGGCCTTCTATGGGGCCACAAAAAGATGGCCGGAGCCTCGTTTTGCTGAATTGGCCAGCATACTTCAAGAAAAGATTCATGCCGACATTCTTATTGTCGGATCTGCGGACGAACTCGTGCTGGCTCAGAGGATAGCGTCTATGATGAAAGAACCTCCCTTCATCCTTACCGGAAAGACAACCGTCGCTCAGCTTGCAGGGATTCTTTCCCATGCAAGACTCTTTGTGTCTAACGATTCAGGCCCAATGCATATGGCTAACTCCTTAGGAGTTCCTGTCGTGGCCATTTTCGGCCCGACAAATCCTAATCTCACAGGCCCCTTTCAGCCGCCTTCTGCTGTCGTAAAAAAAGACATAGACTGCTGGCCGTGCCGCAACCGCAAATGCCCAACTGACCACCGGTGCATGGAAAGTATTTCAGCAGCAGATGTCTACCAAGCTTGTGAAAGGTTTTTGCCATGAAAAAAAAAGCCGTTTTTTTAGATAGAGATGGCACAATCAACAGAGAAGTGGGATATCCTTCCTCGTACAACGTGATTGACATCTATCCCTTCAGTTTCGAAGCCGTAAAAAGAATAAAACAGATAGGGCTCCTGGCTGTCATCATTACAAATCAATCTGGCATCGGGCGTGGACTCATCGAAGAGGAGAGCCTGCTTGATATCCACAATAAATTGAGCAGAGAATTCGAACAACATGACGTCTCCTTTGATGGCATTTATTACTGCCCACATTATGTTTTCTCAAAAAAATCAAAATACAGGAAAGAATGCTCATGCCGGAAACCCGGCCCTGGGATGGGGGAAAGGGCCGCAGAAGAGCTCCATATCGACATGTCCTCATCCTATATGATAGGGGATAGAGTAGAAGACATCCTTTTTGGAATTAACATCCATGCAGCCCCGATACTCGTTCTCACCGGATACGGCCAAGAATCAAACAAGCAGCTAAAAGAAAAAGGCATCCGGCCTGCCTACGTGGCCAAAAACCTACTGGAGGCCGTGGAATGGATAGTTAAAAAGGAAAACGTATCGTCCACATCATGATCAGATTCAACGACATTCTCGAAAAACTGTCATCCTCCTATACCGAAAAGGATCTTGGCCTTTTGAGAAAGGCCTATGTGTATGCAGCCAGCGCTCATAAGGGACAGGTCAGAATGTCCGGAGAACCCTATTTAAGCCACCCTCTCGAAGTGGCCAACATGCTCGCGGATTTAAATCTGGATGCAACAACTTTGGCCGCGGGTCTCCTCCACGATGTCCTGGAAGATACCGAAGTGACAGCCTCTGAAATTCTAGAGACATTTGGCGACGATATTACACACCTCGTAGAAGGAGTTACAAAAATCAGCCTTGTTCAAGAATCTTCTCCAGAAACCAGACAGGCTGAAAGCATACGGAAAATCATCCTAGCAATGACAGACGATCTGAGAGTCATTTTTATCAAACTCGCCGACAGAATACACAACCTTAAAACCCTGAAATATTTAGATGAAAAAAAACAAAAGCAGGTCGCAGAAGAAACTCTGGAACTGTATGCTCCTATCGCCAATAGGCTTGGAATGGGGCGGATCAAAGCAGAGCTTGAGGATCTGGCCTTCAAATTTGTCGATCCTGAACAATACTTTAAAATCATATCGCTTGTTGATCCAAAAAGGATGCAGACAGAAAAGGAACTCAAGAAACACCGCAAAACGATCGAATCCCTTCTTAAAGAAAACAAGATCTCCGCAGAAATTTTTTACCGTTTGAAGAGACCCTACAGTATCCATCGAAAGATGAAACAGCAAAGAGTATATTTTGACCAGGTCTACGACTTTATGGCCTTGAGATTGATAGTGAACAGCACTGCCGATTGTTACGCAGCCCTCGGACTTATACATCAAAAATGGCCCCATCTCCCGCATCGCTTCCGAGACTTTATTTCCATGCCTAAACCCAATCTCTACCAGTCCCTCCACACGACTATCATGACAGAGAAAAAGCAGATGATAGAAATCCAAATCCGCACCCAGGAGATGCATGATTTGGCAGAAAATGGGATTTCCGCACACTGGCGCTACAAAGACCCGGATCCTAAATCTAAAATGAAGGATGACAAACGGCTCATATGGCTTCGAGAAATGGTGGATCTGTACAGAGAGCAAAAAAATCCAAGAGAATTTCTCAAAAGTTTGAAAACGGGACTTATCCCGGAAGAAGTTTTTGTGTACACACCTAAAGGAAAAACCATAACTCTTCCGCTTGGTGCATCCGTTCTCGATTTCGCTTTCAAAATTCATTCCGAGATCGGGCTCCATGCCATCGAGGCTAAAATCAACGGCCGAACGGCGCCCTTGAAGACAATCCTCAAAGCTGGAGATGTCGTGGAAATCATCACCTCTCCTGAAACAAAGCCCGCTCACAATTGGCTGAATATGGTTTTTACTCCGACTGCAAGACACCATTTGAAACACTGGCTCAACATGCAAGACAAGACAAAGAACAAGGCCCTGGGCCAAAAACTGTGGAAAAAAGAAACCAAGAAATACCGCCTTCCTCTTGAAGAGACAAAAAATGAGGCCCTGATTAACAATTTGAACAAAGTGTTCAATTATCGGATCAAGACAACAGAAGAATTCTACGCTCTTGTTGGATCTGGAAAAATCGTCTTGAATCAGAAATTTATGGAAAAATTATTTTCTCAAAAACCGCTGCCTGAAAAAAAGGAGACAATTCTTAACAAGGTCGTCACAAAAGTCAAGACAAAACCAAAGTCCGATATTCTTATTGAAGGGGCTAAGGGTCGGCTGGTAAAACTGGCCAAATGTTGTTCTCCCATAAAGGGAGAGCCGATCACCGGATACATGACATCTGGAAGGGGGCTGACAATCCACGCCCTTCGATGTCCGCGTCTTCAGAAGGGCTCTTTGGACGATATGCGCCTTGTCGATGTCTCTTGGGATAAAACAAGCACAGGTTTTTACAAGGGTGCTATTCTTATAGAGGGCAAAGACTCCCCTGGTGTTTTGGCAAAACTGACTTCGACAATCGCACAGTCAGGAGGAAACATTTCAAAGGCAGAAGTAAAGACTTTTTCTGATAAAAAGACCCAGATCAAACTCTCTCTGCGGATCAAAAATATTGACCACTTTCATAGCATCATGAAAAAAATCACAAAGATTAAAGAGGTCTATTCTGTGGAGAGAATATAGGATGGCCTAAAGACTTTTTACTACTTTCCCTGAACGAATACATCGAGTACAAGCCCAGATGTGTTTGACGTCCGCGCCCACTTTCGCTTTGACATGCTGAAGATTTGGCTTCCACTTTTTCTTGGAAGCTTTATGAGAATGGCTCACGGAATTCCCGAAAATTGGACCCTTTCCACAAATTGCGCATACTTTTGGCATTGTTAATCACTTCATCCTGAATGAGTTGAGTGTCATTTATAACACATTTCCCCCTTCCTTTTCAACCCAAGTCTTCTTCACTTTGCTCCAATCTGTTTGAGTCGGACGGAATCCTCACGGGTGTTCTGCCCCTACCTCATTAAGAATGAGAGTCGTGACAGAGACACGACGTCCATTCGACTCAACTGAAGTTGTGGCCTCGTCTCCTTTTATAGGCATCAAGAGTGTTTTTCATGAGAAAGGCAATTGTTAGAGGGCCTATCCCTCCCGGGACAGGGGTAACAAAGGCGGCTTTTTCAAAGACTTTGGGGTGAACATCACCAATAACCGTATACCCCTTTTTGGCAAAATCTTCCACGCGCTTATCCTCCGGGCCAAAGAGCTCGATGACTTTTTCCTTGTCCTCGAATTGACTTGTTCCGACGTCCACAACAACAGCTCCCTCTTTGACAAATTCCGGAGTGACAAACGCAGGTTTTCCCATCGCGGCAATTAGAATATCTGCAGAGGATGCCACTTCCGAGAGGTTTTTTGTCCGTGAATGACAGATGGTCACAGTCCCGTGAGCATTGGTCATCATCGCCGCCAGTGGTTTTCCAACAATGAGGCTCCGGCCTATGATGACAACATTTTGCCCTTGTACAGCAATGTTCCGGGATTTGAGCAGCTCCATGATACCGGTTGGTGTCGCCGGCCGCAGGCCCTTTTTATTCATCAAAAGATTCCCCAAGCTGATGGGATGGATACCATCCACATCTTTATCCGGATGGATGGCCGAGATGGCTGTGTAGGGATCCAATGGGGGGGGCAGAGGAAGCTGGACAAGAATGCCATCCATATTAGTTCTCTCATTCAGCTTTTTAATCGTCTCAAGAAGAGCCTCAGGTTGTGTATCAACAGGCAGAGGAATAACATCAGAAGCAAAACCCAGCTTTTCACAGGCACGCTTTTTCATCCTCACATAAATCTGAGAGGCCTTATTTTCACCTACAAGAATGGCTGCAAGTCCTGGCACTTCATTCTTGGCTGCTTTAATCTCCAACACCTCTTTTTTGATTTTCTCTCTCGTCTCCCCGGCAAGTGTTTTTCCTTCGAGCCATTCCGCCATAGACTTCTCCTTGTGCTCTTTTTCTTACTAAGACAGTTGTTTTATTATACATCTGTCCTATTTTTGTAACAACAAAAACAATAAAGAATCCGTTTATCAGGAAAATATTTTGGCATAAAAATTGCAAACTTGTCTTGTTCATCGACGTATAGACGGATGAACCATATCAAAGTATAATAAAGAAAGACTAAATTTAGAGGAATGTATAGAAAATGAAGAAACAACAATTGTTTTCGCTCCTTATCTTTGCCCCTGTGATCCTCATCCTCTCTGGATGTGCCCCAGCTGTAACCAACAGTCAGATGCATTTTGGTATTCAGGCAGCCAAAAAAGAGCTGTGGAATGAAGCGATATTTCGGTGGGAAAAAGTCTTGGAAATCACTCCAGAGTCCGGAGCCGCATATAATAACCTCGCGGTGGCCTACGAAAAAAAAGGCGACTGGGATAAAGCGGAAAAGGCCTACGAGGCCGCCATGAGGTTCGCCCCAAAAAACAAATATATTCAAGCGAACTACGAAAAATTCAAAACACGTCAGGAATCTCCTGAAAAAAAAGAACCGGGAAAAAAGAAAAATGATAAAAAATAGTTTGGTTATACTTATAAGCCTTTTGATCCTGTCCTCCTGTGCAACCACGGAATATTGGAAAATGAAGATAGAGATCCCTCGAAAAACGGAACTCGACATCGAGGCCTTCGACTCAATCATTATTGCGCCCTTTCTTGTAGAAAAGGAAGTCGAAGGATTTGACCTCAGCAAAGAAATCGGTGCATATTTTGAAGGAATGCTCAAGAGAAAAACGAAAACCGCCGTTACGACAAGAGATATTCCCGTGGAAAATGAAGCCCTGTTTGAAACCCCCGATTTTTGGAAAAACCAGGAGCATGAAAGTAAAAACACGTTGTTTTTAACCGGAAGCGCTCAGTACACAGCAGAAACACGAAAGGCCCTCCTCAAGAGAGCAAAGCGGCGCTATGAAGATCCCTTCCCGACAGAGGCCCGGCTCGAACAGCGACAATTTTACAATTTTAATATGACCTTTTTTCTCATCGACGCAGCCTCTGGTGAGGCCGTTTTCAAAAGGGAATTTAAAGAAACCAAAAACTATGAAAATCCCAACCAAACACTTTATTTTGCATTTTTTGACCTCATGCAACAGATACAGGACAAGCTTCTCCGTTCAGTCCTCGGGCTTGAACAGGTTCAAGAACGATATCTTGTTATAAAGTAGAGTAATAAGGAGTTCTCTATGAAACATCACATAAAACTAATCCTCGTGATTCTTTTCTTGGGCACTCTCGCCGCTCAGGGTTTAGCCCAGGTCATCACCATCCCCTATTACGGGAAGAGCAGAATCATGTACCAACGGTTCGATTGGCACCACTACAAGACAGAACATTTTGATCTCCATTATTATGATGAAAACATAAAAACATTGGAAAAAATCGCCGCTTTGGCGGAGAGTGCCTATTTGAGATTAAGCCGCGATCTCAAACACGAATTGTCGGCCCCTGTTCCCATCCTTTACTATTCCTCCACAACAGACTACGAACAGACAAATCTTTTCAACTCGACCGGAACCTTGGGAGCCGCCGATCCTGTCCTCTATCGCGTCATCCTTCAGGGAGATATGCCAATAGATGAACTTCAGGATCTTTTTGAACATGAGATCACGCACATCTTTGAATACGATCTTCTCTGGGGCAATCCGGGAGGAGCCCTATATGCCGTTTCCGAGCCCCCTCTCTGGATCATGGAAGGCTTTTCCGAATACAACACACAAAATTGGTCTACCTGGTCCGAGATCATCGTTCGGGATGCTGTTCTCAGCGACCGCATGCCCATGTTTTCACAAGCTGGCTCCCTTTATTCTCAGTTCCCCTCTCCCCGGCCTCTTGCCTATGACTTTGGCCATGCCATTTATGACTATATTGAACACACATACGGCAAGGAGGGTATCACCGAATTGTGGCAGGCCATGAAAAACTCGCCATTAATTGGCCGGATCAATCCCTTAAAAAAAGTTTTTAATCAGACACCAAAAGAGTTTAATCACTCGTTTAAGAAATACCTGCGCAATAAGTACAAAGACTATCTGACACGGGAAAATCCTGAAGATTACAGCAACGCCGTCGGCCCTGAATTTCCCCTTAATCCTTACTACTTTTCTTTTTCTCATGCCTTGTCTCCTTCTGGCGACATTGTGGCCATCCTTACGCAGAACTTGCTAGCGAGAGACCTGGACATCCTTTTCGTCTCCACAAAAGACGGAAGTGTTATAAAGAACATCACCCGGGGATACACCACACAGTACGAGTACATCCGTTTTGAGTCCGATCCGACCAGAGGACGTGTTGTGGCCTGGTCGCCTGATGGAGACAAGATTGCCTTCTTCGGCCGGGCCGGCCAAAAATATAGTCTTTTTGTCATCGATGCCCTTTCGGGAAAGACTTTGTCTAAAATAAAAATCCCTTATGATCAGCCCACAGCTCCAACCTTTCTCCCAAACAGCAACGAGCTCCTCTTTACAGCCTTTCAACAGGGAACGCATGATATCTTTAGGATTCATTTGGAGACAGAAAAAATTCTCAATATGACATCCAATGATCTCTTTGAAAAAGCCCCGGTCCTCTCCCCTGATGGAAAGACCGTCGCCTACACCATCCGCATCGATACCTATGACAAGCTGTTCCTCTCTCCTGTTGATGATTTTTCTAAGAAGACACAGCTGACCTTTGGAAGGGGAAACACCGTAACGCCCTCCTTCACTCCGGATGCAAAGAAACTCTATTTTTCCGGAGACATGAGAGGGGCGTTTAACATCTACTCCCTCGACTTAGAATCCGGAGAGCTTATGATTTACACGGACGTGAGAACCGGAAATTTTCAGCCGGCCGCCCTTCCCAACGGCAATAATGAGATTATTTTTTCGTCATTTAACAAGGGGGCCTTCCAAGTCTTTAAATGCGAGTTGGAGGGTGAGGTTGAAAAAACAATTGCCTTTGAAGATATCGAATCTGAAGATGAATTCCAGCGCTTTGAGCCCATTTTGACCATCGACATCAATAAGGAAGAGATCAAGGCTTACAGGGGTCTCGGAAAATTGTATATGACCTCCCGGCCTCCCATCGATACTGTCCTTTCTACGGATGGATCCATTTACGGAGGATCCGCGCTTTCGTTCTCTGACCTCCTGGGTGATTACAACTTTTATCTTATGGCCTACCAAGTGAGACAATTCCGTTCTTACTATTTTGCCTACACAAACATGAAGTCTCGCCTGCAGTACCAGGCAAGCGCCTACCAGTACACCCTGTTCTATTACCCACAATTGGCATATTACGATCCTACTCTCTATCAATTCCTCAACTATAGGGATGCAATCGCCACAAGAAAGATCACGGGCGCATCGGTTGCCGCCTTCTATCCATTCAGCAGATACTATCGTGCGGAGGGCTCGCTTGGATTCATGAACTACGATGAGGACTATTTCGATCCCTATTTACTACAGCAGTATGCATCTCAAGGCTCCGGATTCGGAGGATTTCTAAGCGGAAACTCCCTCAGCGCCTCCCTTGCTCTTACGGGCGAAACCACAAGATTCAGCCAGTATGGACCCCTGTCTGGCCACACGTTCAGGTTATCGCTGGCCCAGACTCTCCCTGTGAGTGATAAATTTATCCAGAATACTACGGTCCAGCTTGATGTGCGGAAATATCTCAATCTCGGACCCGAAGCTCTCTTTGCCGGCCGGTTTTACGGCTTTGCCAGCAGGGGTAAGAATCCATACATTTTTTATTTTGGTGGAAACAACGAGATTCGTGCGCTCCGCTACTATTCTCAAATTGCCAACGAGGGATGGTACGCAAACCTCGAATTTCGGTTCCCCGTATTCAATTCAGCGACAACACCGATCGGTCAAATCGGGCCCATCCGCGGAACGCTCTTTTTTGATTTGGGAAGAGCCAAAGTCCAGGGATTTTCAACTATGTATAGATTTGATGAGGATAATCCATATATTCCACTGGTGTTCTTTGACGCCGTCGGCTCATATGGGTTTGGTTTCCAGTTCTTCTTTCTTGGCTTCCCGATCCACCTCGATTTCGTAAAGAGGTTAGAAATTCCTGATTGGAGCCACCCTTTTCAATTCGCCGACTTTAGGGGTGTATACGGCGAATTATTAGATGTCGGGAAATTAAAGGCAAAACTCTGGATTGGTTTCGATTTTTAGGCCTGTTCGATCTTTTTTAAAAAAAAAATCACAATTATCTTGAATTTCAAAAAACAGGGTGATAATATAGGCGGGCTTTTTGCAACCCGTACCAGCAAATAGGGTTTTCCACATCTGTGGAAAAATCTGTGGAAAGATGAATCGCCGGCATGGAAAATCAAGATAAACAAAACCCTTGGCTTCAAATTCAAGGAATTCTTAAAGAACAGATCGATAACAACAGCTTCGAAACATGGTTTGAACCAACGGTCTACATCGGACAAGAAGATATAGATCTCTACATCAAGGTCCCTAATTCCTATTTTAAAGATTGGCTGTCTTTTCACTACACAGGTTTGATCCAGCGTTGTTCTCAAACATTATTTGGAAAACCATTCAACATTAAGTATATTTACGATGATTCGTCATCTCCTTTTATGAGAAGATCTCCTCAAGAAAGGAAATCAAAACATGGACATCTTCTTAATCCAAACTTGAATCCCAATTACACATTCGAAAATTTTGTTGTGGGCTCTTGCAATCAATTCTGTCACGCCGCCTCCATTGCTATCTCAAAAACTCCAGCCAAAGCCTACAATCCGCTCTACATCTATGGGGGTGCCGGACTCGGAAAAACACATTTAATGAATGCCGTTGGGCATCAACTGCTCAATGTCAACCGCCGCCTTAAGATTATGTATATCACAACCGAAAAGTTCATGAATGACCTGATCAACCATCTGCAGTACGGAAAGGTCCTCGATTTTCGAGAAAAATACCGAAATATTGATGTTCTCCTCATTGACGATATTCACTATCTTGCTGGAAGAGAAAGAACAAAAGAAGAGTTTTTTCATACATTTAATCATCTTTATGACAACCAAAAACAAATAGTCATCTCCAGCGACTGCCCACCAAAAGAGATTCCAAGTATCGAGGAGCGGTTCAGCTCTCGGTTTGAATGGGGATTGATTGCTGATCTTAAACCTCCAGATATTGAAACCCGCATTGCTATCCTCAAAAAAAAATCTGAATTAGAGGGAATCTCTCTTCCTGAAAGTGTCTCTCTTTTTATTGCAGATAAGGCCCACTCGAACATTAGAGAGCTAGAAGGTTATCTTCGCAGAGTTATTGCCTTTTCTTCGCTCAAAGGAGAAAAAATTGATCTAGATGTAGCAAAAGAAGCTTTAAAGAGTCTCCTTGAAGCGGAAACAAATATCATAACCATAGAAAAAATTCAAAAAATTGTCAGCTACGAATATAAAATCAAGCTTTCTAAGCTCAAATCCAAAAATAACTCTCCAACAGTCGCTTTTCCGCGCCAGATTGCCATGTATCTTTCTAAAGAATTAACACGAACGTCTCTCCCAGAAATCGGGAAAAAATTCGGTGGAAAACACCATACAACCGTACTTCACAGTATTAGAAAAATCGAAAAACTTAAGGAAAAAGATCCAGATTTTAACAAAAAAATAAACAGGATAATTGAATATATCCGATAATATAACTATACGTTAGGAGAGTTTTGCACATTTCATTTGCTTTTATTATTCTTATTATTTAATCTTTACTTATAATTAAATATATATAATAAGAATAATAAACAAAGATAAAAGGTGGAAAAATGAACTTTTCAATTACAAAAGAGGATATTCTACAGGAACTCCAACTTCTTCAGGGAATAGTAGAAAAGAGAAGCACGATGCCTATACTCGGAAACATACTGATGACAGCAGAAGGAAAGGAAGTGGAGCTGACAGGCACAGACTTAGAAGTTGGCCTAAAGACACATTTTCAGGCAGATGTTAAAGAGCCTGGTTCACTGACAGTTTCTGGGAAAAAACTCTTTGAGATAGTCAGGGCTCTCAAGGGAGGACAAGCGGTCCATTTTAAAGAAAGCGAAAATCTCATTATGGAAATTACTTCTGGGGCCAGTCAATTCAAAGTCCTCTGTTTACCCAAGGATGACTATCCTCAAGTTCCTGAGCCAAAATTTGAAAAAAACATCACCCTTCCCCTTGGGATAATGAGGACAATGATTGATCGCGTTTATTTTGCTATCACTCAGGAGCAGAGATATTATCTCAATGGTGCCCTTATGATTCTCTCCGATAATAAAATGGAGTTGATCAGCACCGACGGACATCGACTTGCCTATACATCCTCTGTCCTTGAAGGACTCAAATTGGATGGGGAAATCAGTGGAATCGTATCCAAGAAAACCCTGGGCGAGATGAGAAAATTTGAAGACGAAAAACTAGAATTTGATTTGGATGAAAATAATCTCTTTTTTAAGGTCAACAACAGAACCCTTATCTCTAGGATTATCGAAGGGAAATTTCCAAATTATGAAGCGGTTATTCCAAAAGACAATCCTCATGTTATCTCGTTCTTAAAAGATGAAATCACCGACGCCATTAGAAGAGTCTCCCTGCTTTCAACAGAACGGTCTAAAGGAATTAAGTTTAATGTACAAAAAAATCAGGTTGTCCTTTTCTCCTCTAATCCCGAGATTGGAGAAGCGCGGGATAAGGTTGATGTGGACTATAGTGGACATGAATTTGAGATCGGTTTTAATTCGCAATATCTTCTGGATTTTCTGACATCAGTGAAAGCGGAAAGGATTTGTTTTGAAATGAAAGATGAAAACAGCGCCGTTCTGATGCGACCGGAGGTCGAGGAAGAGGTTAAAGACATCTATGTCATCATGCCCATGAAAATCTAGGCTAGATTATTCATAATAACTGCCGACACATTCATTTATCTTTGATGACATCTCCTAGATATCAAGATATTTATTAATTTCTCATAAACAGCATTCTTTATAGGCCCGTGTATATTAAATATCGGCATTTATTACCCCAAGGGGGCTAGCCTAATATAATGAGAAGGGGTATTCCTTTCCAAGAATAGAAAGGCTTCCCTCCGAATTCACAATCACGGCTCCATATTCGGCGTATTTCTTAAGGAGTTCTTCAGGATAAGCTGTCACAAAAAGGGCGGTTGAAAGGGCATCGCAAAGGAGGGCCTCGGGACCCACAACCGTTACGCTCTGTTTACCTTGGGCTGGATATCCTGTTTTTGGATTGAAGATATGATGGTATCGAATATTGTCTTGAATGAAGTATCTCTGGTAATCTCCAGCCGTTGCCGCACCCAGATTGGTGATGTCAAGAACGCCGATAAATCCCTCTTTTCTGGGATGTTTGATGCCAATTTTCCACGATGATCTAGCTGGACTTTCTCCCCAACAGTAGAGATCACCGCCTGCGTTGATGAAACCTTTTGTTATACCGCTTTCTATAAGGCTTTGGGCCGCCAAATCAATTCCATACCCCTTGGCAATCCCTCCCCAGTCCATGGACAGTCCTTCGGGAAGATCGAGGAAAGTTTTTTGGTCGCGGATTTTTTCCATGCCGATAAACTGGAGTGTTTTTTTAATAAGGTTGGAGTCGGGGACGTGGTGGTTGCCATCGATAAAACCCCAGAGTTTTGAGAGAGACGCAACAGTAATATCAAAGGCCCCATGAGAGGCCCGGTAAAGAGCGAAGGCTTTTCGGTAAAGAGACAAGACTATTGGGGAGGAATAATCCTCTGCCTCAGGAGAAAAGGAGGTGTCGATATCCGCAAAGATGCGGTTAATGTCTTCCTGTGCCAAGAGAAAACGACTTTGAGAGGTGAATAGCTTCACTTCACATAGAGTGTCAAAAAAAAAGAACGAGGCCGTGTGCCATTTGTCTCGAACTCCGCAGTGTGCAAAAAAAAGGACTCCAAAAAGGACAAGGAAAAGAAAACTTCTTGCTGATTTTTCTCTCATCTTTTTCTTCTTTTATTGTGATAGAAAAAACACATTTAATCAACTGGGATCAAGGGGTTTTAGTTTGTTGACAAAGAGGAAAAATCTTTATATTGTGAGAGGACTCAAAAGTGAAATCCTATCAGGCTCTTAAGCGTCTATTTATATAAACATATCATCTCATAAAAGAGGAGAGAGAAGCATGGGTGTAAAAATTCGTTTGGGTGTCATGATGTTCCTTCAGTACGCCATCTGGGGAGCATGGGCTCCGGTCTTGTCTGAATACCTCATCAATGATTTGGGTTTTTCTGGATTCCAAAGCGGTATGATTTACAGCCTTTTGCCGCTCGCGACAATCATTGCCCCTTTTATTGGAGGACAGATTGCAGACCGGTATTTTTCGAGCGAGAAATTTATCGCACTTCTACAGCTGTCCGGGGGAGCGCTGCTTATCGGAGTGTCCTTTGTCACGAATTATTCGACAATGATATGGCTGATGTTTATTTACTGTATCCTCTATGCGCCAACCTTGGCCTTGACAAATTCGGTTGCTTTTATCAATTTGAAAAAATCAGACAAGGAATTTGGTATTATCCGCGTTTGGGGGACAATCGGTTGGATAGCGGCGGGACTACTGCTTGCTGGGTGGCGAAACCTGGCAGGATCCAACCAAGGGCTGGAGATGCAGGGCGATACTCTTCTCCTTGCCGGAGCATTTTCCATTATTATGGGTTTTTTCTCTTTTGGCCTTCCTCGTACGCCTCCGCAAAAAGAGGGCACAAAACCATGGGCTTTTTTAGAAGCGCTAAAAATGATGAAGGACAAAAACTTCTTGATATTTATCATCATCTGTTTTGTTGTCGCCACTGAATTGATGTTTTATTATATTCTCACAGCGCCGTTTCTGACATCGGATAAAATAGGTGTTCCTGGGGCCAGCGTATCAGGGGTTATGGTCATTGCACAGGTGGCAGAAATCTTTGTCATGATTTTACTCCTGCCCATTTTGATCTCGAAAATAGGAATCCGCAAAATCCTTGTTTTAGGCGTTTTAGCCTGGCCGGTGCGCTATATCATCTTTGCCATAGGAACCCCCAGCTGGCTGGTGATCGCCTCCCTTGCTCTACATGGATTCTGTTTCGTCTTCTTTTTTGTTGCGGCCTTTATTTACACGGACATGGTGGCCCCAAGGGATATCCGACATTCGGCCCAGAGTCTGATCACCTTGGTCACGTATGGGCTTGGGAATTATGTGGGGAGCTTATTTGCGGGATGGGCCAGAGATTGGTTTACAAATGATGCCGGAACAAACTGGACGGGGGTTTTTCTTATTCCCTGTGCCCTAACTATCCTGTGCGCCGTGGCCTTTCTCCTCTTCTTTAAGGAAGACGCCACGATAAAACCTTCGGAATAGAGAGAGGAATACAATGAAAAAACGTTTGGGTATTGGATTTATTGGTGGAGGCTTTATTACAGGATTTCATATTCGTTCTTGGCAGGCTGTTCGGGATGCCGACATCCTGGGGATTTTTTCCCTTAGCGAAAAAGATACCGCTCATTCGGTGACGCTGGCCCGGGATTTGAAAGTGGGCGAGGCCAAACCTTTCCATTCGATTACAGAGATGGTTGCCGATCCGGCTATCGATGCACTCTGGATCTGTGCCCCGAATTATTCTCGAATAGAAAACATGGAGGAAATCGTATATGCGTTGGAAAAGGGAAAGGGAGAATTGATTGGGGTGACCTGTGAAAAGCCTCTTGGCCGCAATGTCAAGGAGGCGCAAAAGATGCTTGAATTGGCGCAAAAAGCCAACCTATTGGATGGATATCTGGAGGACCAGATCTTCCAGCCGGGAGTCCAAAGAGGGAAAGACATCATCTGGACACGAGGGGCGGCCCTTACAGGAAGGCCCTATCTAGCACGCGCGGCCGAGGAGCACAGCGGCCCGCATATGCCTTGGTTCTGGGAAGGGGAGCTTCAGGGGGGTGGAGTGCTCAACGATATGATGTGTCACTCCGTTGAGGAAGCGAGATTTATGCTGACTCCTCCAGGGAAAAGCCGAGAGGTTTTGACGCCAATCAAGGTCACCGCTCACATGGATTGTCTGAAATGGCAGAATCCCGAATATGCACGTATCCTTGCTGAAACCAGCAAGGGGAAACTGGACTATCTCAACAGGCCGGCAGAAGATTTTGCGAGGTCCTTGATCGAATACAAGGATGAAGATGGCGAAAAACTCATCGTTGAAACAACGACGTCATGGTGTTATGTCGGAGCGGGATTGCGGTTGACTTTGGAGCTTCTCGGCCCGGAGTATTCCCTGGCCATTAACACGCTAGATTCAGGGGTCAATATCTTTTTCAGCCGCAATGTTCATGGAGAGACGGGCGAGGATCTCGTAGAAAAACAGAACGCGGAGATGGGGCTCATGCCCATCGTTTCTAACGAAGCGGCTGATTATGGATACGAGGGAGAAAATCGACATATGGTGCAATCCTTTTTGGCCGACAAGCGGCCCCTTGAAAATTTTAGCGACGGGCTCAACGTCACGGAACTCTTGATGGCCGCCTACAAAAGTGCCGAAGAGGAAAAAACAATCCCTTTTCGACCAGAAGAGCTGGAAACTTTTATTCCTGCCGTAGCGAAAGGGGAGTGGAATCCAAAGAAAAAATAAAGAGAGATGACAAAGGAGGAGACATGAAAAAAGGACAGATCCTCGTCCTCGTTGGTTTTTTATTATTAGCAGGGCTCTTTTATCCAGGCCATTTTCAAGCAGCGGATAAAGCCGGATTCCTTCCTGGAAGGGAAGGCGCACAAGAAATAGACTCCTTAGACATTCGAATTAAAGAATTTCCGTTTGCCGTCCAATGCTACAGTTTTAGGCAGTTCACATTTATGGAAACGCTCCAAAAGGTCAAAGACCTAGGATTGAGATACCTCCAGCCCTATCCAGGACAAAACTTCAGCGCCGAGTTACCCGGAGTGCGGTTTGATCACACCCTCAGTCCAGAGCACATCAAGCTGGCAAAAGCTCGGCTCAGAGAATTGGGCCTATCCCTTGTCGGATACGGAGTTGTGAATTTCAAGAATGAAGAATCGGAAATGAGGCAAATTTTTGATTTTGCCCGAGAGATGAGGATTCCCACCATTGTGACCGAGCCGGACTATGATGACTACTCCCTTATCGAAAAGATGGTGAAGGAGTACCGCATTAACATCGCGATCCACAACCATCCTGCCCCCACCAAGTATGCCCGGCCAGAAACGGTTCTGGCAAATGTCAAGGGATTGGATGAGCGTATCGGAGACTGTGCGGATACGGGACACTGGATGAGAACAGGGATTAACCCTGTCGAAGCACTGCGAATGCTTGAAGGACGCCTCCTCGATGTCCACCTGAAGGACCTTGACCTTTTCGGAGAAAGAGGGGCAAAGGATGTCCCTTACGGAGACGGCAAAGCCAATATCAGGGATATTATGGCCGAACTGACAAGGCAAAATTTTGCCGGATACATCACCATTGAATATGAAAGTGAGCCCGATGAACCATCCGCATCCATTAAAAAAGGCCTCGAATACATAGACAGCATCACCTACTTTAAAGGATACGATGAAATCCTGTCCAGGAACCGGGGACGCTATTCTAAACGCGGCTGGAACCATTATGGTCCAGGATACTTTGAACTTGACGCAAAAACAGGAATCCTCAAAGGCCAAGGGGGAATGGGCCTCTTCTGGTACAGCGTAAAAAAATACAACGATTTTGTTCTGGAGCTAGACTTTAAATGCGCAATGGACATTACAAACTCTGGCGTATTTTTAAGGGTTCCAGATATGCCGTCCAGCGACGATTATATCTATCATTCGTTTGAGATCCAAATTGACGATGCCAGCGAGGGGATCCACATGACGGGCTCAGCCTATGATGCAGAAGCGCCTACAAAACTTGCCTCCAAACCAACAGGAGAATGGAACCACTTTAAAATCACGTTTAAGGGGAGTCAGATATCGGTTGAGGTCAACAATATCCAAGTATTGGATTGGGCGGCTGAGCCAAGAGGAAAGATCAGAGATTTTGCATCAGAAGGCTACATCGGCCTCCAAAACCATGACAGCCGGGCGCCCGTGTACTTTCGTAACATCTTCATAAAGGAATTGAAATAAGAATTAGCCGATTATTGTGTCGACCGAGGAGGTGCCATCAACCGTGAGCATGAATTGATTTGGGGCGCAGATAATGCGTTCACCCGCATATGCAGCCGGGGGACAAAGGACACAGATTTTATGGAGGCAGGGCGATTCTTCCACTCGGGCTTTTCCATCCTTAACATGGACCTTGATGCGGCCATGCTCCGTCTGGATAAAATGCGTTGAGTTTTGTCTCAGCGATAAAGTTTTGATTTTTTGCCCGCTCCTATAGAGAGAAATTGTTTTTCCTGAAATCAATTCAGCTGGATTGGGATGGAAAGAGGCAACGGACAAACGGGTTGAATGCGGTTGGTGATTCATCTGGTTCCAGAGGGAATGGAGTGCCCGAAACCGAAGATCATAAACCTTTCCTTTTCTGGATAGAGCAAAGGATGGCCGGGCCGGGCTGAGAAGACGGCTTGTGGTCAAAGTCATGTGTGCCCTGGTTATCCCTGAGACTGGCCTCCATCCGGATTTGGCAAGGGCCATCGTGAGCGGCTCTTGTGGCCGGGCCGGGCCTTGGAAAGAATAAGAATTGCCGGAAACAAGTCCGAGGGTTTTGAGCTCCTGCAAGAGAGGAGGCAGACAGGTGTGAGGCGAATCTGAAATCAGATATAATTCGGTATCGGAGCTGGAATTCTTTGATGCCAACAGAAGCGGTGTAAGGACTGGCGTTAATAAGATTGATTTAAAAAAGTCACGTCTATCCATCGTGTCCTCCTTTATTGATAATCGCGGTAATAATGGGAAAGAGGTGGTCATTATTTTTTTTCCTAAATAAGCGGAAAAGCCAGAACCCAGCGGCCAAGAGCCCTAGAAAAAGCCCTAAAATTCCAGAAGTTGAAGAGGGGGAAGAGATAACAGGAGCAATGAAAAATCCTGCGGCCAGCCCTACAAGAGCGGCCAAAAGAAAAGTGCCGAAAATCAGACTCAAGGATTTATTATACATCGTTTCGGGAATTTCAAGGGAAACGGTATCGCCGGGCATAGCCTGGAGGGGATTTTTGGCAGAAATGCGGCCTTTTGACTGGCCCTGTCCTAAACACAGACTTTTGGCGGAGCAGTTCAGACAGGCAGCAAAACACTGGACTTCCACTTCGGCCAGGGTGTTTTGAGAAGAGACAACCAGGCCGTTATCCTGCATTTTGCGTGTCCTCTTTTTTAAGATTATTCCCTTCAATTTCTTCTATTTTAAAACGCCCGATCGCATTGGTCGGACATTTTTCGATGGCCGGGATTTTATCCGGATCGATTGTTTTGTAGTCCCGGATGACGGCCAAATTGTTGTCCATAAAAATTTGTTCTGGACAGGCTCTAGCGCAGATCCCACAGGCAATGCAGGCATTTTTACAGAGTTTTCGGGAGGCCTTTGGGCCATCCATAGATTTGCAATAGACCAAGATGTTCTGGTCAACAGGGTGAAGTTCATACAAGCTTCGGGGGCAGGCATCCACACATTTTCCACAGGCTGTGCAATTCTCCTCTAAAACAACAGGGAGGCCGTCCTCCCCCATTTTCATTGCATCGAACTGGCAGGACAATACGCAATCTCCGCAACCCAAACATCCATATGAACACTGCTTGTTCCCCCCAATGACGTGGGCGGCTGCACATGTTTTTATTCCCAGATAGAGGCCGCGAGAGACAGCCGCCTCTTTTGTTCCACGGCAGTGAAGTCGAGCAACGCGCTTGAGGACTGTCCCGGCAGAGACACCAAGGATTTCAGCGACTTCGGAGGCGACGTCATCCCCCCCCACTGGACAACCATTGGATTCGGCCTTGCCCTTGACGACGGCTTCGGCGAAGGCCCAGCACCCCGAAAAACCACAGGCGCCACAGTTAGCTTGAGGAAGAGCTTCATTAACGGCTTCAATCTTTGGATCTTCTTCGACTTTGAGTTTTTTGTAGGCCACGACAAGACCTGTGGAGAAAAGGAAACCCAGGACGGCCATGGTGAGGACAGGAATAAGAAAATTCATAGTTTTATCATCCCTGAAAAACCAGTAAAAGCCAGCGCCATAATCCCGGCCACAATAAGAGCGATTCCGGCTCCCTTGAGAGGCTCAGGAACATCTGAAAGTTCAAGCTGTTCCCGGATCCCGGCCATAAGAATGATGGCCAGTGTGAACCCGATTCCTGATCCAACGCCGAAGATAACGGCCTCGAAAAAACCGTAGTTTTTTCTGGCTGCAAGAAGGGCCAGCCCCATGATGGCGCAGTTGGTTGTGATCAAGGGCAGATAAATTCCAAGGGCTTGATAGAGTGGAGGGCTCATCTTCCGGATAAACATCTCCACCAGCTGGACAAGGGAAGCGATAATGAGGATGAAGGCAACAGTTTGGAGGTAACCGATGTTAAAGGGAATCAAAACCCAATTATTGATCATCCACGACATCACGGCTGTAATGGTCATGACAAAAGTTACAGCAAGCCCCATCGAAATGGCTGAATCCAGTTTCTTGCTCACGCCAAGGAAAGGACAGATACCAAGGAAGTAGTAAAGAACGAAGTTGTTGATCAGGATGGCTGAAATAAAAAGCGCCAGAAGCTCCATCAGGCACTCCTCTTTTTTGTTTTGCTTTCTATAAGAAGGGCCAAACCGAGAAGGAGACCAAAAGCGATAAAAGCGCCAGCCGGAAGCAGCATAATGATCCACGGTTTGAACCAGGAGCCGAGCACCTGAATACCAAGAAAAGTCCCCGCTCCAAGGATTTCACGTACGGAGCTGAGAAGAAGCAGAGCCAGGACAAATCCCGTGCTCATCCCCAGGGCGTCGATCATCGAACGCCCTACGGAATTTTTTGAGGAAAAGGCTTCCTGTCGGCCAAGGATTACACAGTTGACAACGATCAATGGGACATAGGGGCCCAGGGCCTTGGATATTGGGTAGAAAAAAGCCTGCAGAAAGAGGTCTGCCACCGTGACAAAGCTTGCGATGATGACGATGTAGCTTGCGATTCTAACTTGATTGGGGATAATTTTCTTTATCGAAGAGACAACCAGAGAGCTGAGGAGAAGGACAAATGCTGTGGCCAGACCCATTGCGATCCCATTGATAACAGCATTGGTGACAGCCAGGGTTGGACACATCCCTAAAAGCTGACGAAAGACAGGATTTTCGTCCCAAAGGCCTTTAACGTATTCGGCAGAGAGCGTTTTAGTTGCCATCTTTTTCACTCCCCCTTAAAAGGCCTTCATTTTCGATTTTGACCTTCAGTTTTTCCAGTGAAAGATTGACGAGGTTGAGTACGGACTCCGAAGAAATTGTAGCTCCTGTTAAGGTATTGATTTCGGTTGAAGTCAACTCATTGGGAGAGCTGGCGGCAGGTTTATGCAAAGTGAGTGAGGCCTGTATGTCCCGGTCTTCCCAGAATTTGAGAAAAAGGTCTTCTCTTTCAATGTTTGCGCCCAAGCCAGGAGTTTCTGTCTGCTTGAGAATTGTCAACCGTGTTAATTTCTTGATTTCAATATCCGTTCCAAACATCAATGTGATGGTGTCCTGAAATCCTGCTCCAGAGGCATAGACGGCATAACCGGCTAATGTTCCATCCTCGGCCTTACCTGCATACACGGTGAAAGCTCGTTCTTCATGGAGCTTTTCGCTGACGGCTGTTCCCGGAACAACCATTTTTATGGCCTGTTCAATTTCCTGTTGAATGTTGAAGGCAATTTTATCCTTGGTCCAGAGGCCAACGCCTGCAAGGAATCCGCCTGAAATAAGCCCAACACAGGTGAGAACAATGATCATCCTTGATGAAAGGCTCATTTTTTCCTCCGCTCTCCCAGGATTCGGGGGCGTGTAAATCGATTAAGGAGCGGCACAAACATGTTCATAAAAAGAATAGAAAACATAACTCCTTCGGGAAGGCCTCCAAAGAGACGGATCAATCCGACCAGCAGACCAATGCCTAAAGCATAAATCCAGGTTCCTCTTGGAGTAATGGGTGAGGTAACCATATCTGTGGCCATAAAAAAAGCACCGATAATTAAACCTCCAGCCATCAAATGGAACAAAGGAGAAGCGTATGTCTCGGGCCTAGCCAACCAGAAAAGGCCGGTAAAGACCGTTAGGGAAAGGATTATTCCGGCAGGGATTCTCCAGTCTATAGCCTTTTTATAGAAGAGAAAGGCGGCTCCGATTAAGAGGGCGATGGCCGAAGTCTCCCCCAAACTTCCTCCGACATTCCCCCAGAACAGATCTTTTGCCGGAGAGAGCGTTCCCTCGACGAGGGCGGCTTCAAACTTCAGGTTGGCTAGAGGTGTAGCGTATGTGACCGCGTCGACAGAGAGGGTTGCGGGGGGAGTCCAGGTCGTCATGGCAACGGGAAAGGCCGTTTGAAGGAAGGCGCGTCCCACAAGAGCCGGATTAAATATATTGTGTCCCAGGCCCCCAAAGACATGTTTCCCGAGACCAACAGCCACAACCGCTCCAATGATTGCTGAATCCAAAGACAGGGATGGAGGGAGCGTCATTGCCAGAAGAAGCCCGGTGATAACAACCGATCCATCCCAAAGGGAATTCATGGGTTTTTTTCTTATCCACAGGAAAAGGGCTTCCGTGGCTAGGCCGGCGATAATGCAGCAGCCATAAAGTAAAAGGGCGCGCCATCTAAAAAAATAGACAGATGCCAGGACAGCGGGGAGAAGACTGAGAATGACCGCATACATGATTTTTGGGACGGAATCCTGGTCTTTTAAGTGCGGAGATGATTTGAGCAGAAGGATTTTATCGGTCATCAGGCACTCTTTGCTAGTTTCCTTTTTTCAATCATCACGTTGTTTTTTCCCAGGCGGATCCAATGGACCAGAGGGATGCAGGCCGGACATGTGTACTGACAGCATCCACATTCTACACAGTCTAGAATTCCCCAGTCTTCCGCCTCTTTGATGAAGCCCTTTTTTGCATATTTCATCAGTTGTGTAGGGACCAAGTTCATGGGGCAGTGTTCGATGCACCGGGCACACTGGATGCAGTTGTGAATAAAGGAAGGAGGAATAGCCTGCCAGGAGAGGATTCCTGATGTTCCTTTTATGACGGGAACGTCCGCCGTCCACTGAGAAAGCCCCATCATGGGGCCTCCCATAACGAGAATATTCGCCTCGTCATGGTGTCCGCCGCAGAATTCCAGGATATCTTTGAAGGGGGTTCCGATCCTGACCAACAAATTTTTTGGATTATTTATCCCAAATCCGGATACAGTCAGCGCGCGTTCATAAAGGGGCCGGCCAAATTTGACGGCATCCCAGATGGCCTTAACCGTTCCAACGTTTTGGACCACAACTCCCACATCAAAGGGAAGCCCTCCTTTAGGGACCGCCCGCTTTAGAAGGGCGTATATTAGATTTTTTTCAGCACCTTGTGGATATTTTGTCTTGAGTAGAGCTGTTTCTATTTGAGAATCCCGAGTCTTGTTTTTAAGGAGGGAATATGCATCCTTCTTATTATCTTCAATCCCAATAATTATCCTACTGGCATTGGTGGCGATTCGGACGACCTCTGCTCCCTGCAGCACATCATCTGCAAACTCCATCAAGAGTCTGTAATCGGCGTTAAGCAGGGGTTCACATTCACAGGCGTTAATGATGACTGTATCGATCGGCTTGTCATTAGGAGGAGAGAGCTTGACAGCGGTTGGAAATCCTGCGCCTCCCAGACCCACAATCCCGGCCTCTTTCACTTTTGTTCTGATTTGTTCCGGCGTTAGAGAAAGGGGATTTTTGTTTCCAGAAATTCCAGGATTTGGTGTGTCTTTGCCATCATTGGCAATGAAAACCGTTTGAACCGGTTTTCCAAGCGGATGGTTGTAACCGTCAATCGCCAACACCTTTCCTGAGACACTGGCATGCACATCCGCGGAAAAGAGAGCCGTGGCCTCCCCAATTTTTTGCCCAAGAAGGACTTCGTCTCCTTTTTGTACAATGGCTTTTGCGGGACGGCCAAAATGCTGGTGGAGGGGGATGAAAATTTTTTCAGGAGGGGGCATGGATTCAAGGGGGGAGTTGGCGGTGAGCCCTTTATGATCGGGAGGATGGATGCCGTGTGGAAACGTTTTTAGTTTCATGTGAAGAAATGTGTCTATTCTTTGTGATTCTCAAGTTTATTCATTCTGCCCTTGAGTGTCAACCCCGTTGTTTTGAATTGATTTTTAACGCAGGATTGGGATAAATTAGGCATAGATTGTTACAGCAAGAAGGAAAAAAATGGATATCACCATAAGAGAAGTAAAAACACGGAAAGATTTGAAAACATTTATCTATCTTCCAGAAAAAATTCACGAAGGCCATAAGAACTGGGTGCATCCCATTTACATGGATGAATGGAAATATTTTGATGCAAAAAAGAATAAATCCTTTGGTTACTGTAAGACGGTTTTGCTTCTGGCCTTTAGAAATGGGACGGCAGCAGGGCGTGTGATGGGGATCATAAACGATCGCTACAACACATACAAGAACGAAAAAACAGTCAGATTTGGTTATCTTGAGACATGGGAAGACGAATCCGTTGTGCGGGCTCTCCTCCAGGAGGTTGAGGAGTGGGGCAGAAAAAATGGGATGACGAGAATTGTGGGCCCGTACGGATTTACGGACCAGGATCCGGAAGGCTTTCTTGTCGAGGGTTTTGAACACCGCGCCACAATCGCAACATATTATAATTATGAGTGGATGCCTCAGCTGGTAGAGAAACAAGGGTATTCGAAAGACATCGATTATTTCGTCTACCAGATAGAAATCCCAAAAGATATGCCTGAGGTTTACCAAAAAATTTCGGAACGGGCAAAAAGAAAAGGAAACTATCAAATCGTCGAATTTAAGAAGAAAAAGGAGTTTAAGCCGTGGATCAAGCCCATCCTCCATCTCATGAATGAAACATATACGGCTAGTGACATCTATGGGTACACTCCTCTGGATGAGAAGGAGATGGAGGCGTTGGCCAAACGTTATATGCCGGTTCTTGATCCCCGGTTTGTCAAGGCCGTGACCGTGGACGGCGAAGTTGTCTCGTTTGTCATTGCCATGCCGGATATGACTGAAGGCATCCAGAAGGCACGAGGACGGCTTTTCCCTTTTGGATTCATTAAAATCCTAAAAGCTGCCAAAAAGACAAGACAGCTTGATCTGCTTCTCGGTGCCATAAAGGAAAGTTATCGAGGCCGTGGCTTGGACGGTATTATGGGAGTGAACATGATCCAGTCCGCAAAAGAAGCCGGGATGGAAGTTATGGACACCCACCATGAGATGGAATCCAATGTGAGAATCCGGGCCGAAATGCTTCGGATAGGGGGAAAGCTGTACAAACGGTTCCGTATCTTTCAAAAAGACCTTTGAGCTTCGAGAAAGTCAGTCCTTAAGGTTTTTCATCAAAATTTTTCGGCAGAAAACCCTATTCCCCTTCTCGAAGTTTCCTCCCGGGTGAACCTGTATCCCCACTGCACCCTCATTGGGAACCCGGACCTGCTCCTTGACCAGGGAATCCTGAAAATCAACGACTTTTGTGCCGTTAATCCAGGCTTCGATATGAGGAGGCTGCCCCAAAATCCGAGCGCGGACGGCATTAAATTCTCCGGCCTTCCAGAGATCTTTTCCATCTGGAGTGTGGACTAAAAATCCCCCTCCGCCTGGGCTGTATATGCCCCCAACTTCCCCGTCTGGCCTGTAATCGATGGTGACTTGATAGGAGAGAAGGTCTGGTTGAATGCGCAGAAAGAGTCCGGAATCAATGGGGTAGTCGGCCTTGATCTCTGCGTAGACTTCATAGTCGCTATAGACAGCTTGTGTGATTAAAATCCCTCCTTCTCTATTGGGCCCTTGTTCCCCCACAATAATGTTATCAGCCACAATCCATTGACCGCCTTCTCCCTGTCCGTCTGCGAGCGGTTTCCAGTTTTCGAGAGACTGTCCGTCGAAGAGAGGCATAAATCCGTCAAGGGGCATCCCGTCGATTGAGGCCTCTTCAGGCACACAAGAGAAAAAAACAAGGGCCATTAGAGTACAAAGAGCAAAAACAAGAGTTGTTTTCATGTCTTTCACCTTTATCCTTAAATTCGGGCGACTCCGAGGAGACAAAAAAAACAATTTCCCAGGTTTTGTTTCAGGCTTCGATGACTGGGATTTCACAAGCACCATAAGTGTATCTTAGAACAGAGTGTAGATAAATGGAGCGACGGCAGATCCCTGAGAAAAAACCAGGAGGAGACCCACGAGAATAAGAATCACTATCATCGGGATCATCCACCACAATTTCCTGCGCCAGAAAAAGGTCAACAGCTCGCCGAATATGCCCATACGAGAGAAGAATTTTTTCATGGATTGTCCCTTTGTTTTTTTATTAAAAATTTTTCCATCACTAAAGTGTCGATTCCGCTCGTCCTGAATGTATTGTACGCATTCTGGGGAGTATTGACAATCGGTTCTCCGCGAAGGTTAAAGGATGTATTGAGCAGCACGGGGGTTCCCGTTGCCTCCCCAAATTTTTTTACTATCCGGTAATAACGCGGATTCCATTCCTCCCTGATCGTTTGGAGCCGACCGGTCCCCATGTGATTGACTGCATTTAACTGTCCTTTTATATCCTTTTTAAACGGGAGAACAACAAGCATGTATCGTGCGAGGTACTGGTGGGCAATATCATCTGCATCGAAATATTCCAAAGCATGTTCTTCTAAAACTACAGGGGCAAAGGGACGGAACGGTTCGCGAAATTTAATTTTGATGTTCACCAGATCTTTCATCTCTTCGCTTCTCGGATCAGCCAGGATGCTACGATTACCGAGGGCACGCGGGCCCCATTCAAAACGGCCCTGAAACCAGCCAATGACCTTGCCGGCTACGAGCTCCTCTACAGTACGGTTGAGAAGGGCTTCATCTTCTGGAAAATATTCATAGGGGATGTGTTGGCTTTCGAGAAAATCTTTAATTTCTTCTTCAGAATACTCTTTCCCCCAGTACGCATGCTCCAGCACAAAAGAGCGGGGTTTATCCAGGAGACCGTGATAAGCATGAAGTGCTGCCCCCAAGGCTCCCCCCCCATCTCCAGCGGCGGGTTGAATAAAGACGTTTTCAAAAGGTGTCTCCCGTAGGATTCTTCCGTTTGCCACTGAATTGAGCCCCACACCCCCAGCCATACAAAGGTTTTTAAGTCCTGTTTTTTTGTGCAGAGAGTTGACAAGCTTAAGCAGTATCTCTTCTGTGACTTTTTGTATGGATGCGGCGACATCCGCATAATGTTCATTCAATTGGCACTGTTCTTTATAGTTAGTTGGTTTATCTCCAAAATAGGTCGGATAGCGTGTGTCCGAAGTGAAAAAATCCATCTCTGGATTTCTCGGATCGCCAAAAAGAGAGACAAATTTTTTGTTGAACGTTTTTTTATCTGAATAGTGATAGGAGAAATATTCCATATTAAGAGCGAATGAGCCATCGTCAGCCACCCGAATAAGGTTGTTGAGGATTTTATCCGTATATCGCGGCTTTCCATAGGGGGCCATGCCCATGACTTTGTACTCACCGTTGTTAACCCGGAATCCTAAAAAAGCGGTAAAAGCGCTGTAGAGAAGCCCCAAAGAGTGAGGAAACTTTATTTCATGGAGCAGTTTAATGGTGTTGTTCTCTCCGATTCCCATAGAGGCGGTTGTCCACTCTCCGACACCGTCAACGGTCAGAATAGCGGCGTGGTCGAAGGGAGAGGGATAAAATGTGCTTCCTGCATGAGAGAGGTGATGTTCCCCAAAAAGAATTTTATCCTCATGAACACCCAGTTTATCCTTGATTATGCTTTTAACCCAGAGCTTATCCCCAAGCCAAGTAATCATGGATTCTCGGAATATCTTCCAGGATTTTGGGAAGCTTTGGAGTGTCGTCAAAAGGATTCGCTCGAATTTATGGAACGGTTTCTCGTAAAATACAATATAATCCAGATCCTTTGCTGTGATCCCCGCCTGCTCCAAACAAAAGGCCGCAGCTTGAGAGGGGAAGTCGAAATCATGTTTAATCCGAGAAAATCGTTCTTCCTCCGATGCCGCAATAAGCCTCCCGTCTTTGAGAAGGGCGGCCGCAGCATCGTGGTAAAAACAGGAAAGACCGAGGATGTACATTAGAACTGCCTCTTGTAATCTTCAAGGCTCCGTGAGGGTTCTTTTCTTTCCTGCCAGTGAGTGTCTCTCGGTTGGATTTTTAAATTCAGAGGATCTGAAAAAATCTTTATAATGATGGCAAATGGAGCGATCAGGATGAAAAAAATGAAAGAGAGCAGTATCCGACTCTGAAAACCACCCATTCTTTTTGAAAAATCTTTCCACAGTTCCCAAAGATTTTTTTTTGCGGAGGATTTAACGTTCTCTGACGAAGACATTTTTTGGTCTAGAGGAATTCTTTTTTTTAGCGTTCTCATCCAGTGGACAGTAAATCCGACGATAAAACCGACAAGTACTCCTATAAGAATAAAAATCCATTTGTTGAGATCGAATGTTTTCCGTGAAAAAACAGCAGTAGTCCAGATTAGCAAAACGAAAAAGATATCGAGAAGCTGTGGTTCTAGATCTTTGCCCTTTCCGGCCCCCTTAGCCACACCGGCAGAATAACCGACCAGAGACAGGAGGATAAGAACGATATACGATAGGGCTTCCATTGTTTTGAACTAATAATAGCGAATTTCAGAATAGTGTCAATCCCCCCTAAAGAGGAGAGGGACGATGAATTATTTTTAGAGATGTTTTCCGTCTTTGGCATTTCATTTTGCCTCGGCCCAGTTAATGCCCCAACCGAGATGGACTTTTAATGGAACCTCAAGTGGAAAAACCTCCTCCATTTTCTTTTTTACGAGTTTGTCCATGATGGCCTGTTCATCATCCGGGACTTCGAACACCAGTTCGTCATGGACTTGAAGAAGCATTTTGCTCTTGAGCGAATTCAGCCGGAGTTCCTCCCAGACATCGATCATAGCCTTTTTAATGAGGTCGGCGGCGGTTCCTTGAATTGGCGTATTGAGTGCGATGCGGCGGCCGGCCTGTTGTGTCGTGCGGTCATTTTGTAAGAGCTCGGGAACCTGTCGCCGTCTCCCGAAGAGGGTCTCGGAGTAACCCTTTTTCTTGGCTTCCTCGACGCTTCTTTCGAGAAAGTCGCGGACGTTTGGGTATTTTTCAAAATACCTGTCGATGAACTGTTGGGCTTCTGTGGTTGTCGTCCCCAGCTCTTTTGCCATTGAAAAAGCGCCTGCCCCATAAACCATGCTGAAATTGATAATCTTGGCTCGTCGCCGCTGCTCATCTTCGAAGAGAGAGGAGGTTGGGCCGAAGACACGGTTGGCGGTTTCCTGGTGAACATCCTGATTCCTCAGGAAGGTATCGATCAGGGCTTGGTCTTTAGACAGATGGGCCAGGACGCGAAGTTCGATTTGGGAATAGTCTGCGGAGAGGAAGAAATGTCCTTCGGCTGGGATAAAAGCCTGGCGAAACCGGGGGCCTAGCTCTCCCCGGACTGGGATATTTTGAAGGTTAGGATCAGAGCTGGACAGACGTCCTGTTGCCGCCACCGTCTGGTTGTAAGACGTATGGATGCGGCCGGTTTTGTGATTGATGAGCTGGGGAAGGGCATCCGCATAAGTGGATTTGAGTTTGGCGAGCTGCCTGTATTCTAGTGCATGTTGTGCAATGGGGTAATTCTGGGAAAGTTCCTGCAGAATGCTGAAGCTTGTCGAATACCCTTTTGTTATTTTGGTCTTCCGCGATGCCGGCAGTTTGAGTTTTTCAAACAGGATGGTGGCAAGCTGCTTAGGCGAGTTGAGATTAAATTCTTCTCCACTGATGTTGAAGATTTTTGTCTTGAGCCGCTCCAGGTCTTCATGGAGTTCCATCGAAAGGTTTTTTAAGGCTACGGAATCGATTTTGATACCTTGCATCTCCATGTCGCAAAGGACAGGAATCAGAGGCAACTCGATTTGTCTGTAAAGCGATTCCATCTTTTGGTCCTGCACTTTGGGCCAGAGAGTCTCGCTCAGCCTAAGGGCTAAATCTGCATCCTGGCAAGCATAGGGAGCAACCCG
Source organism: uncultured Eubacteriales bacterium (assembly GCA_964633715.1). Taxonomy (GTDB): domain Bacteria; phylum Acidobacteriota; class Aminicenantia; order Aminicenantales; family Aminicenantaceae; genus JAUWVG01. The sequence continues at coordinate 32,052 of CAZWHQ010000002.1, read as the reverse complement.
TTGAATATCAACCGCATTGAGTGTTTGTGCGTCCCTGCCCTTTCCTGCGATATCTTGATAGGGAATAGTTTTGACTTGGAGATAGGACAGAGAGAGGCGATTCAGGTTGTGCTTTCCCCAATTCGGCTCCAGGAGATAAGACAGGACCATTGTGTCCAGTTCGATCCCTTCAACAGGCAGTCCCTCTCTTTTAAGCACGATGGCATCATATTTGATATTTTGTCCGATCTTTTTTATTTTTGGATTAGAAAGGATCTCTCTGAGAAGGGCAAAAGCCCGTATCTTTGACATTTGAGCGGGAACATCAGGGTAATCATGACCAAGCGGGAGATAGTACGCCTTGTTATTTTCGACTGCAAATGACATTCCAACCAGGCGGGCTTGAGTTGGAAAAGGGCTGTCTGTTTCTGTGTCCAGGGCCACACGTTTGGCCTTTTTTATTTTATCCACAAGTTCTTTGAGCTGGTCGTATTCCCAAATAATAGTGTAGTCCTTGTGTTTTTGGTCGGACTTTGTCACATACTCCGAAAGAAGAGAAGAGAATTCCATTTCTTGAAGGAGGGGGATCAGCACTGCATAGTTTGGCTCGCTAAGGGTAAAAGCCTCAGGGTCGAAGGGCATGTCAAGGTTTTTTTCGATGGTCACCAGTTCCCGACTCAGGTGCAGCTGGTCCAGGTTTTCTTTGATTTTTTCCCTAAGGCCAATCTTTTCGACACGGTCGAGATTGTCCAGCAGTTCATCGAGAGAGCCGAACTGGTTGATGAGCGCCTTGGACGTTTTTTCTCCTATTCCCGGGACTCCGGGGATATTGTCAGAAGCATCGCCCCAGAGGGCCAGGACATCGATAATTTTTGACGGACGGACACCAAAAAGCTCCGTGACCCCGGCCTCATTGAGAAGCTGTTCTTTAGAGGTATTGTAGACAGAGGTGTTTTTGTCTACGAGCTGAAGCAGATCCTTGTCTGTCGAAACAATAATGGTATGGATATTGTGTGAGGGGATGATGCGGGAAAGGCTTCCGAGAATATCATCGGCTTCGTATTTTTGCTTTTCGAGAATCGGAATATTTAAGGCTTTCAATATTTTCTTCAGTACCGGGATCTGTATGACAAGGTCATCAGGCATTGGTTTACGGTGGGCTTTGTACTCTTTAAACGCCTGATGCCGGATAGTTGGCCCTTTGGTATCAAAAACGATTCCCAGGTAATCGGGCTGCTGTTTATCCACCATCTTGCGCAGAATTGAGAGAAACCCAAAAATGGCGTTTGTCGGGAATCCTTTTGAATTGGAGAGGCGTTTGATGGCATAAAAAGAACGGTAGAGAAGAGAGTTTCCGTCGATAAGGAAAATTGTTTTTTCAGCCATTCTTTTTTTAGGCGATTTAGGTCAAATCGAACTGCCCGGCGGTAATGGCTTTGAGTACGGCATTGTGTTTTTCTTGGAGGAGTTGAAGGATCTCCTCTTTGAATGTGGGGCTGTTCAAGAGATGTGAGTAGAACGTCTTTCGAGGAGATAGGGCTCTTCCGGATTTGTAGATGAGGGATTCGATACAGTAGGTGGGGCTTCCAAGATCCTGGGTTTGTACGATATAAGAAAAACCGTTGTGTTCAATTTTGGTGTTAAATCCTGCCATGTTTTCTTCCGGCTTCTTTTTTCCTATTATACGTCTCTTTCCAGCGATAGCAAGCAGAACTCTGAAGTTAAAATGGTTTTCTGATTTATTGACAAAGTAAAGCAAGATGGTATAATAGGTTAACTTTTTTCCAAAGAGCCTAAAATATGATTATAGAGATAGATAGATTAAGCGAGAAAGAGCTGAAAATCAGTAAAAATTTTGAATTTCTCAGCACCGATCTGGTGGATGAAAACGCAGTTTTCCGCAAACCGGTTCATGCAGACATCTCTATAAAAAGAATCCAGGATGAAATATTTATCAATGGGCAGATCACAACCCAGCTCAGCTTCGTCTGTTGCCGGTGTCTATCACCCTTCGAAATGCCTGTGGACTCACGGTTTGACCTTGTCTATCTCTCCGAAGAGCTTGAAGATCTGGGAGATCAGTTGGAAGAAGAGGACCTAAACAGGTTATTTTTAATGAGCCCGGTCATCGATCTTCATGATGTGGTGCTGGAGCAGGTCAACCTCACTTTTCCGATCAAGCCGTTGTGTTCAAAAGACTGCCGGGGGCTTTGCCCCATCTGTGGCAAGAGCGAGAAGGATGGGGACTGTCATTGTGTGACACCTGATTCTGATTCTCGCTTGGATAAATTAAAAATATTTTTAAGAGATAAAAGATAAATGGCAAATCCAAAACGAAGACATTCTCATTCAAGAAAAAAGAAAAGACGTTCACATGATGCACTCGAGGTCCCGTCCTTGTCCCTTTGTTCAAATTGTGGGAGTCCGAAACTGCCTCACAGAGCCTGCCCGGAATGCGGGCACTACAAAGGGCGTCAGGTGATAGAAGGCATCGAAGAGTGATTTGAGTAGGGGAAAATGAAGGTTGCGGTTGATGCGATGGGCGGTGACTTTGGTCCAAAAGTTGTCGTTGAAGGGGCTATTCAGGCCTCTCTAGAATACAACGCCGAAGTCTTGCTTGTTGGCAAAGAAGACTTGATCAAAAAAGAGTATGACAAACTTCCCCATTCTCAAGCAAACGTGACTATCGTCAACGCCTCGGAATCCATCGATATGGAGGAGGGGTTATGGTCCATCCGCAGAAAGAAAAAATCTTCCATTCGTATTGGAACAGAACTGGTCAAAGACAAGAAAGCCGAGGCTTTTGTCAGCACGGGCAATACGGCGGCCGTTGTGTACATTTCCAAAAGAGTTTTGGGCGCGCTGCAGGGCGTAGAGAGGCCGGCGCTTTCTGTCCTGGTCCCCACACTTAAGGGATTGACCCTTCTGACCGATGTCGGGGCCAATGTCAACTGCCAACCGCAACACCTTGTGCAGTTTGCTGTGATGGGGAAGGTGTTTATGGAATCTGTCATGGGATTAAAAAGTCCCCGGATTGCGCTCATGAGCATCGGTGAGGAAGAGGCCAAAGGAAACGATCTGACAAAAGAGGTTCACGAACGGCTTGCGTCTTCGACTTTAAACTTTATCGGCAACATCGAAGGGAAGGACATCTATTCTGGGCTTGCGGATGTTATTGTCAGTGATGGATTTACGGGAAATATCGCTCTCAAGGTGAGCGAAGGTGTCGTGGAAACGTTTTTCAATATGGCCCGGACCGAGATCATGAAGAACATTTTTGCCAAAATCGGGTTCACCCTCATGAAGAGGAATGTTAAGAAATTGTATAAAAAAATAGATTACGCCGAATTCGGAGGCGCCCATCTTCTCGGCCTGAATGGTGTTTGCATCGTCGGCCATGGACGTTCCAATCCCAATGCTGTTAAAAATGCCGTGCGCCAGGCACGAGAATTTGTTTTGCAGAGAGTTCAGGAAAAAATCCAAATCGAGCTGGGCAAATCTTTTCAGCCTCCTTTGGAAGTAAAGGTGTGACATGTCTTTGGATAATAAGATAGGAATTGTTACGGGAGCTTCTCAAGGGATCGGAGAATCGATAGCCATTGAACTTGCCAGAGAACAGGCAGACGTTATCCTGGTGGATGTGCAAAAAGACAAACTCAATGAAGTTAGAGAGAAAATAAAGAAGGCTGGCGGGAAAGCAATGGCCTTTGTTGTGGATGTGTCTCGATTCGACTTGGTCACCGAAACCATCAAGAACATCCTTGAAAAATTCGAGAGGATCGATTTTGTTGTCAACAATGCGGGGATCACGAGGGATAATCTGCTGATGAGAATGACTGAGGACGAGTGGGATGCCGTTATTGCCGTAAACTTGAAAGGGGTGTTCAATTTCTCAAAGGCGGTCATCAGGCATATGATCTCCAACCGCTATGGGCGCATCGTGAATCTATCTTCTGTTGTTGGTGTGATGGGGAATGCAGGACAAACTAACTATTCTGCTTCAAAAGCCGGGGTTGTCGGATTGACTAAGTCCATGGCCCGCGAAGTGGCGGCAAGGGGGATTACAGTCAATGCTGTCGCTCCAGGTTATATTGCAACGGCCATGACAGAGGCTCTTCCTGATTCCATAAAAGAGGCGTTTGTCAACATCATCCCAATGAAAAGATTTGGAACGCCAGAGGAAGTGGCCCACATGGTCAAATTTTTAGTTTCTGATGAGGCCGCATATATAACAGGTCAGGTCATAGGCATCAATGGTGGAATGCTTATGTGATCCGGATAAATTTTAAAGAATTAATTTCAATAGAGGAGAAAAAAATGGAAAGAGAAGAATTAATGAAGAAAATAAAGTCCATCGTGGCTGATAAGCTGAGCATCAGTGAAGATCAGATCACTGAAGAAGCATCTTTCATCGATGATTTAGGAGCAGATTCACTAGATACGGTCGAGTTGGTCATGGCCCTTGAAGATGAATTCGACATGGACATTCCTGACGATGCCGCCGAAAAGCTCACCACTGTTGGTGGAACGATGGATTACGTTTTAGAAAAAATAAAATAATCGATCCTTTTTATTCAAATATGGGACAGAATCCTCCAAATCGTAGAGTTGTTGTGACTGGAATAGGGCTGGTTTCTGCCTTAGGTGTGGGAACAGAAAAAAATTGGTCGTCTCTTCTTGAGGGAAAAAGCGGAATTGGTCACCTATCGAGGTTCGATACGAATGGGTTCACATCGACGATTGCAGGAGAGATTAAGGATTTCGATCCCCTCCAGTTCATCGACAGGAAAGAGGTCCGAAAAATGGACCTTTTTATTCAGTATGCAGTGGCTGCGGCTCAATTGGCCGTCGATTTTTCCGGGATCGGATCCGAAGTTCTTGCCGGAGAACGGACAGGCGTTTATGTTGGCTCTGGGATTGGGGGGATCGGGGAGATCGAGAGAACCCATAAGGTTCTTCTTGAAAAGGGGCCAACCAGAGTTTCTCCCTTTTTTTTGATCTCGACGATAATCAATGAAGCTTCTGGCCAGATCTCAATCCGGTTTGGGACAAAAGGACCTAATTCGGCCACAGCCACGGCGTGTTCGACAAGTTCTCATGCCATAGGAGATGCCTTTCGAATTATTGCCCGAGGAGACGCGGACCGGATGATTGCCGGGGGAGCGGAAGCCCCATTGACACCGCTTGGGATGGCAGGGTTTTGTGCCATGAGAGCCCTATCGACGCGAAACGAAAAACCCAAAAGGGCGTCCCGGCCCTTTGACAAGGATAGAGACGGCTTTATCATGTCTGAAGGGGCAGGTATCATTCTGCTGGAAGAGCTGGAAACGGCGAAAAACCGAGGGGCCGAAATTTATGCTGAAGTTATTGGCTACGGGATGAGTGGGGATGCCTATCATGTGTCTTCTCCTCAGCTGGATGGGTCTGGAGCTAAGATGTCGATGAGCGAGGCGATCAGAGATGCCGGAATCCCTCTCGAGGCTGTAGATTACATCAATGCTCACGGCACCTCTACGTACTATAACGATAAAATTGAGACTCTGGCCATCAAAAAAGTTTTTGGAGATCGCGCCTACAAGATTCCCGTCAATTCCACAAAGTCCATGACAGGGCATCTTTTAGGGGCTGCGGGAGGCATTGAAGCAGGGATCACAGCTTTGGTCCTTAAAAATCAAATTATCCCTCCTACAATCAATTATGAGATCCCAGATCCAGAATGTGATTTAGATTATGTTCCCAATACAGCACGGAAGGCGGACGTAAGCTTTGGCCTGACCAATTCCTTTGGTTTTGGAGGGACAAACGCCAGCCTCCTTCTAAAACGCTATTTGCCTGAATGATTCATAAGCTGTAGACCACTGTTTTCGTGAGCACTGCGCAGTGATCTCAATAAACAGGGCGGACGCATTTTGAGATCACCACCCCCTCTGTGTTCCTTCGTGATGACAACCCTCGCAACTTCGTCACGGACGCAGCAATCTCATGGGAGTTTCAATATTTGACCGGCGCCTGCAAAAAAAATATAATATTTTTTCTTGTTTTAATAATGCATTCATATGGAGGTTACTGTGAATATTTTCGTTTTTGTTAAAAAAGTCCCTGATACTGAATCAAAAATTAGAGTCGATCATGAAGCGAACTGCATCATGGAAGATGGATTGAGTTTTGTAATCAGTCCTTATGATGAATACGCTGTTGAAGAGGCCCTCCGTCTTAAAGAAGCCGGAGAGGCAACCGTAACCGTGTTTTCTGTGGGTTCGGATGACACCATCCCTATCCTGAAAAAGGCTTTGGCCATGGGTGCCGATGAGGCCGTTCTTTTAAAAGATGATTTAGCCGAAACATATGATGGGCTGCGAACGGCTCGCATTCTTGTCCAAGCCCTTAAAACAAAATATTCCAATTACAATCTTCTTTTATTCGGAAAGCAGTCCGTTGGAGCCGACAATTCCCAGGTTCCATCGATGGTGGCCGAACTTCTTGGTCTTCCTCAGGTGAATGTTGTAACCAAGCTGGACATAGATAGAAATACCGGGAGCGCGCACAGAGAAATCGAGGGGGCGGTTGAAACAGTCTCCTTTTCCCTTCCCGCTGTTATCAGTGCTCAAAAAGGATTAAACGAGCCCCGTTATGAAACATTAAAGGGAATAATGGCAGCCAAGAGGAAAGATATTCCTGTTGTTGACGTAAAGGATCTGGGTCTAAACGGAGCTTTGCTTGAATCTCAACTCGAGCTGATCAAAATGGAGAGTCCTCCCCCGCGTGAAGCCGGAAAAGTCATCGAGGAGGAACCCGCAGTGGCGGCGAAAAAAATGGTCGAATACCTAAGAGAAGAAGCAAAGGTTTTATAGGAGGATAAAATGTTTTTAGTTTATATAGAAATCAGGGACGGAAAAGTCAAGAAATCTTCACTGGAGGCTCTTTCAGAAGCCAAAAGGCGGGCCGATGAGATGAACTTGGAGGTTGCGGCTGCAATCGTAGGACACAATGAGGAGGCCCTCTCTTCAGAAGTTTTTAATTTTGGCGCCTCAAAGGTTTTTTTACTGGAAAATACGCTGCTCAGTCACTATTCTCCCTCAGCATATACCGTTGCTCTAAAGAGTTTGATCGATGAGATCAATCCTGCTGTTGTTCTCTTCTCGGCAACCGCGATGGGCAAAGATCTAGCACCCCGGTTGGCTGCAGCCCTTGGAGTGAGCCTGGCCACAGATTGTATCAAGCTGACGGCAAAGGGAGAAAAACTGGAAGTTGTCCGCCCGATCTATGCAGGCAAGGCCTTTGCCACATTCACATTTAAATCTACGCCCCAGATGGTCTCTCTCCGGCCCAATGTATTTCCTCTGATCGATCCCATCGGCACTCAGGGGGAAACAGTCAAAAAAGAGGTGGTTTTAGCCGAAGACCAGGTTAGCGATCAGGTTAGCGAAATTCTCAGAGCGGAAGGTACGGCTTTAGATGTGACCGAAGCGGAAATTGTGGTTTCAGGAGGACGGGGGATGAAGGGTCCGGAAAACTTTGATTTGCTCCGGGATCTCACATCCATTCTTCCTCATTCTGCTGTTGGGGCGTCCCGCTCAGCGGTGGATGCGGGATGGATTGATCACCAGCATCAGGTTGGACAAACTGGAAAAACAGTGTCTCCAAACATCTATTTTGCATTTGGTGTTTCGGGGGCCATACAGCATCTGGCAGGGATGTCCTCGTCGAAGTTTATTGTGGCCGTCAACAAGGATCCTGAGGCCCCAATTTTTAAAGTGGCAGATTTTGGTGTGATTGGCGATCTCTTCCAAGTCATTCCTCCACTTAAAGAAGAGCTCAAAAAACTCCTCTCTGAATAAAAAAAGGAATCCTCTCTGTTTTCATTCACATTCCTATGTGATGGGGGCAGAATACCCGTGAGGGTCACGGTGTCCGACTTGAAATAAATTAGAGGAACCATGCCTGCTCGTCCTCCCCGTGCGGATTTCTCCATTTTACCTGCCTAGTTCCAGGAACTTCTAAAAATCGCGAAAACAGAGATTGTTTCCTGAGCTATTTGTAGATGTCGGCGCCGGGATCCGTGATATTGAAATCGGGTTGGATTAAGTCAAGCTTCATCTTATTGTGCTCTGAGCGGGTTTCTCCCACGCTTGTCACATATATAGCCGGCGAATCGACTACAGGGCATTTTTTTTGACATATGCCGCATCCCGTACAGCTGTCCACTTCGATTTGTGGAGCCAGCGGAGTCTTGAGTACTCCCTCGGGGCGAGCCACTTCGATTTTGATGAATTTGATGGCCTTTGGGGAGACCGGACAGTGCTCTTCACAGACGATGCAGGAGTCCCCGAATTTCCAAGGAATACAGCGGTTTTTATCGATCCAGGCCGTTCCGATGCAAATTTGATTTTTAGCCGCGATCGACAGCTCTTTGATAGCGCCTGTGGGACAGATTTGAGTGCAGAGAGAGCAGTAATATTCACAGTACCCAATCTCGGGAACGAGCATGGGCGTCCAAAGCCCTTCTGGGCCTGCCTCTGTCCAGGCGGGCTGCAGGGCATTGGTGGGGCAGACCTTCATGCACTCACCACAGCGGACACATTTCTGAAGAAATTGATCTTCAGGAAGGGCTCCAGGGGGCCGTATCAATTTCTCTGAGGCCCGGATTTTTGCGGGAGAAATCCGGAAGAAGGGGGCGGCGACAACACTCAAAACTGAGGTTAAAATAACCTTCCGGCGGGAAAGATCAACGGATTTGATGCTTTCGGATTTGACTTTTAGGGGAAAAGTGATCGCACTTGTGGGGCATATCGCCGCACAGGTGAAACAGTAATCGCACTCAGAGCTTTTCCAGTCTTTTTCAGGCCAGGGATTGGCCAAAGTTTGGCAGTGTATGGTGCACAGATTGCACTCAATACACTTTTTTTCCGACACTTTGAGCTTAAGAAGGTTAAAACGGCTGGCCAAACCGAGAAAAGCACCAAGAGGACAGAGATACCGGCACCAGAATCGCTCCCTGTGCATATTCAGAAATACCAAACCGATGAATAAAGCTGCGATCAAAAAGCCTTGGATGAAGGTGGCATTGATGGCAAGCGTTTCTAAAAATTGAATAAGTCCATCGCCTATGGAATAAAGATGGACTTTATACACGAGGCCAATCAGGTTTTCGATTGCAAAATCGGCAGCCGGCAGGATGCCAACAGCAAAAGATCGGTAGAGTAGAGAGAATGGATCAAAGATGCCCACTAAATCCAGAGTAAACAGGGTGCTTATCAAAAGGAAAAGAAGAAGATAATATTTCCAGACTAGACGCTTGTCTTTAAATGTTTTTAATCTCTGTGGACGAAACAGCTTTGTCTTTTTAAAAAGCCATGAAAAAAACTGATGCAGAGATCCCATAGGACAGACCCAACCGCAGACCACTCGTCCCAACACCAAAGTGACGACAAGCGTGATGGCGGCGTATATAAAACCGAGAAAGATGGCTCGGGAGGCGATAAAAGTAGCCGTGGCCAGAAGCGGATTGAAATGAAAAAAAACTTCCACCCGGCGGATGGTATCCTGTCCGGGGAATCGGGTTTGCAGGAGCAGGAAAAAGAAAAGGCCAAAAAAGACGACCTGTGTGATAATTCTTATAGTCTGGATGAGTTTGTATTTTTTAGATCGCTCTTTTTTCAACACGGAGTTTCTCCAGGTCAATTTCTCCCATCCCCCGTTCCTTGGATAGCTGAAGATAGGGAAGTTCTTCGGGCTGGATGTCAAAAAAGGATGCGCCCATTGTGTCAACGGCCACATAATCCACGCCGGCCACGATTGTCTTAAAAACCTTGACGTCTGAAAGCCGTCCGCCCTGCGGCCCATTTCGGATCAACAGGCGGTAGGCATCGAGAACAGTAAGAGTGGGTTTAAAGAATCTGGCGAGATCGAGCATGGCGTAGTCAAGGTTTTGATGGAGTTGATTGCGGTTGCCTCCCAGAGCCCCGAGCCAGTTTTTCATGCCAAAGGTGATCCTAGACAGGCTGTGTGTTTTTGCCGCTGGGACATTAATAATCTTGTCCACATCGACAAAGTCTGTGTATACCTCCCAGTCTTTAAACCATTCTCCATTAAGAGCGAGTTTTTTCAGCTTGTATTTATTTGGAAAAGGCACCTTTGCTCCGGCATCCTTGGCTGCCTGGGCAATCCCTGAACGGACATAGGTCCTTTGGGCGGGATTGCAGGGATTGTCCATGACTGTGACCTGTTTGGCCCCTGCGTCAAAGCAGAGTTCGATAAGAGTTTTAACAACTTCGGGATTGGTGCAGGCCCCTTGTTCCGGAGTCCTGTCCCACCCGATGTTGGGTTTGACCATCACTTTGTCCCCTTTTGAGACAAACTGTTTCATTCCACCCAGAGCGGCAATGGCCTCTTGTGTGATGCGGACAGGAGAGTCTCCCTGAATTACAGCCAGATCAGGCGGTTTTGTTGCTTGGGCAAGCAGATGCGGATTTAAGTTGAGGATCACTCCTCCGATGGCAAGATCCTTAATAAATTCTCTTCTCTTCATTGGCGATTATCCTTTTCCGAGTGATTGTATATATTCCATGATTCCTTCATAGAGTCCCAAAGCGACTGTTTGACGGTATTGCGTGGTGTTGAGCCGTTCCTCTTCCAGAGGATTGCTGAGATGGGAGACTTCTACAAGAATGGACGGCATTTCTCCCCCAATAAGCACCCAGAACGGGCCTCCCTTGACACCCAAATTTTTAATCCCCTGATACTTGGATGAGAGCCGAGTGACCAGACTTTTTTGCATACGGTTGGCGAGGTCTCTTGATTCCATGAGTTTATTGGTGCGGATGATCTTTTCAAGGATTTCTCTCTGCTGGCTGATGTTCTTGGTGGTGGTCGCGTTTTCTTTGGCGGCGACCTTGAGCACATCTGGATCCTGGTTAAAATTGAGGTAGTAGGTTTCCACTCCAGCACGATTTTTGTTCGGGTAGGCGTTGGCATGCACGGAGATAAAAATGTCCGCTTTTTTTTCATTGGCGATTACGGCCCTGTTTTCTAGGGGGATTAAGATGTCTGTTTCCCTAGTGAGGATGATTTCGAGGCCCTTGTTCTGAAGAAGGAGTTTTTTCAGGCGGGAACAGATATCGAGGACGATATCCTTTTCATAAGTATTTTTTTTTCCGATGCACCCGGGATCTTTTCCCCCGTGTCCGGGATCGATGACAATCCTCTGGATCCCCAAACCGAGCTGCCGGGTCAGGCTGTAGCCTGAAGCTGTGGGCTCAGCGGGTTGGCTGACTTTTGGTGCGGGAGTTGTCGGAGAGGTTTTTTTTGGGTAGATGTCGACAACGATCCGGAAGGGATTTAGGAGAGGGAACACATTGTAACGCTTGACCGAGTTGATGTCCACATCAACGACAATTCTGACGGTTGTATTGGTTCTCTGTGCAATTCGGATCTGGTTGATGTAGGGATTATCGACTTTGATAGTTCTGCCTTGGAGACTGGGATTAAGTTTTGTTTGGTAGATATCGACATAAACCCGGTCAGGCGAGGTCAGTTGATTGGAAGAATACTCCCTGAGCTGTCCCATGTCTATGACAATCCGGGTGAAAGAGGGGTGAGTGTGATAGCGCAGGTTAGAGATTTCAACACGGGTGTCCTCTTGCGAAAAGAGAGGCAAAAGAGAAGAGCAGATGAACAGCAGCCCAAAAAGGAAGGAGAACATCTTGGTTTTCTGCATTTTTATTTCGCTTAGGTTTCAGGCCCCATATTTCTTCAGTTTCTCTGCATGTGCCAACATAAGAGTCATGGCGCGGAGGGCCGGGAAGCGGCCCAGATATCCTGAAGCACACTGTATCTCAGAGAACACCGACACCTGGTCCTGTTGGGCCGCGCGTGAGTGAAGGAGAAAAGGATTGGGGTGCCAAGAGTGGGATTTGAGCAGACAAGGAGTGGAATGGTCGGAAGTGACCACGAGCACTTCGGGTTGGAGAGCGAGAAGTCTGGGGATAAAAACGTCGGTTTCTGAGATGGCTTTTATCTTCTCTTCATAAGAACCGTCTTCACCTGCAGCGTCCGGTTTTTTTACGTGTAGATAGAGGAAGTTGTAGTCGGGATAGATTTTTTCGGCTTTCGTGAAGACGTCTTCGATGGTGGGCCCAACATCTGCAACCTCCATGCCGACAAGCCGGGCCAGTCCCCTGTACATGGGGTAATGTGCCACGGCGACCGGCTTCAATTGGAACAGATTATTCATGGTCGGCAGCGAAGGGAGCTTGGAAAATCCCCGTAAAAGAACGGTATTCGCTATGGGAGAATGGAGCAAGAATTCGGTCGTTTTATTTATGAAAACATTCACGATTTTCGCGGCTCGTTTGGCTTCGTCTTTTTGGGCTTCAGTGTACACAGGGGGATAGTTATTCTTTTGAGGATCGGCATCAGTCAGAGAGGCTGAAAGCCCCGCCCCTCTAAACCTGACAACAAACCGGTGTTCCTTCCCTGGAAACAGAGTCACTTCTGTCTCCTCGGTGGATTCCAATTCCTGATTGATTTTTTCACAGAGCTCGGTATTTTTGCTGGTAGGAATTCTCCCGGCACGGCGGTCGGTGATGAGGCCGTTTGTAAGTGTGGCAAAATTTCCCCGGGCGACAAGGTCATCCGGTCCCACATCGATGCCAACACCCATTGCTTCAAGTATGCCTCTTCCGAGGATGTACTGTGTTGGATCGTACCCAAAAAGAGAGAGGTGGGCTGGACCGCTCCCGGGAGTAATCCCCATAAAAACAGGATCGGTTAGACCACAAACACTTTTGGCCGCTAGGGTGTCCAGGTTTGGAGTTTTTGCGGCTTGAAGGGCTGTTTGTCCATTTATAGGCAGGCCTCCCAAGCCATCCAGAACCAGGAGAATGATTTTAGAAGGAGTTTTAATGCTCAATTCAGATGTTATCTTTTCCCAGTCCATCAGATAAACATCTTAAGAAATTTGCCCCCTCAAGTCAATGAGGAGAGGCTCTTAGGCCAAAAGGGGCGGTACTGCGCAAGTGTACGCGCGGCAGTATCTTTCCCTGCGCGAAAACCCGCCCACCGCGCCATCCACCCCTCAGGCCTCGCCAAATAAGGAAGTACTGCCTGAAAGATGGACGTCGATTGGGGTGTTTCCGCCCGGAGCTCTAGCGAGGAACGGAAACATCCCTCGTTAGGGTTCCGTCTTTCAGGCAAAATGACGTTTTTTCTAGCGTGCTGAAAATTTTTCTGATAAAATCTATACATGGATAAGGTTTTAGTCCTCGATTTTGGCTCACAGTACACTCAACTCATTGCCCGCAAAGTCAGAGAACTTGGAGTCTTCTCTGAAATATTCCCTTTTAATGTCTCCATTTCCAGGATCAAAGAAGAAAATCCTCGGGCTATTATTTTTTCCGGGGGGCCCGGCAGTGTGTATGCGGAAAAAGCACCGTTGGTTACGGGGAAAATATTCTCTCTTGGCGTTCCTGTGCTGGGGATCTGCTACGGCCTGCAGATCATGGTGCATGTGTTGGGCGGCACAGTTGCTCCATCGACAAAAAGAGAATACGGTTTTGCGACCCTTATTGTTAAAAACAGACGCGGGCTTTTGGCTGGAATTCGAAGTGACAACCAGGTCTGGATGAGTCATGGAGATAAAGTCAACAGGGTTCCTGAAGGATTTGTCATCACCGGATTGACGTCCAATTCGGAAGCTGCCGCAATCGAAAACCTGGAGAAAAAATTGTTTGGCGTTCAGTTTCATCCAGAGGTCATCCATACCAAACAGGGAAAAAAGATCCTGTCCAACTTCATCTTTTCCCAAGCGGGGGTTAAGCCCGATTGGACGATGGGCTCTTTCATACAAAGGGAAGCCGATATTATACGCAGACAGGTTGAAGACGGGAAAGTCATATGCGGTTTGAGTGGCGGGGTGGACTCGTTAGTTGCTTCACTCATCATCCACAAGGCCATTGGAAAAAATCTCACGTGTATCTTTGTCGACAATGGGCTGTTGCGGAAAGGGCAGTACCAGGATCTTATGGACAAATTCCGGGAAAAATTTTCTCTGAATGTGATCGGAGTGGACGCTACCGAGGACTTCCTTCAAAGGCTTAAAAGAATCACATCTCCCGAAAGAAAGAGAAAAATCATTGGAGAAGTCTTCATCCAAATCTTTGAAAAAGAAGCGGCTAAGATCGGGAATGTCCAATATCTGGCCCAGGGAACGATTTATCCCGATGTCATCGAGAGCAGTCCGGTCAAAGGTCCTTCGTCAAGCATCAAATCCCACCATAATGTTGGAGGCCTTCCAAAGGGCTTGAAGTTTGAGCTTGTTGAACCCCTTCGGGAGCTATTCAAAGATGAAGTGCGGGCACTTGGAGAGGAACTTGGAGTGGACAAGGATTTTATCCAGCAACATCCATTTCCCGGACCCGGACTGGCTGTCAGAATCGTGGGGGAGGTCACACGCGAGAGGCTGAGAATTCTGCGGGAGGCGGACAGCGTGCTTCTTGAGGAAATTTCACGGTCAGGACTGTACAAAGAGTTGTGGCAGGCATTTGCTGTGCTGCTCCCTATTCGGTCCGTGGGAGTCATGGGCGACCGCCGAACGTACCAAAGGGTTGTTGTTATCCGGCTTGTTCAAAGTGTGGATGGAATGACGGCCAACTGGTATCCTGCAAAACCATCGCTTTTGACTAAGATCTCAAATCGGATCGTCAACGAAGTCAAAGGTGTAAACCGCGTGGTGTATGACATCACATCCAAACCTCCTGCGACCATCGAGTGGGAATAATTATGGTTGCTTCGTTTATTCATCTTCATAACCATTCCGAATTCTCTATCCTGGATGGAGCATGGAAGACACAGGCCATCGTGGATGCGGCCTACGAAAACAACATGCCTGCAGTGGCTTTAACCGATCATGGGAATATATTTGGCGCAGTCAGTTTTTTCCGGGAAGCGAAGGAACGAAAAGTCAAGCCCATCCTGGGATGTGAAGTTTATGTCGCACCAAAGAGCCGATTCGACAAAAATCCGGAGATTCGTGGGCCTCGACATCTCCATATCGTACTTCTTGTTAAAAACGAAACGGGGTACAGGAACCTCTGCCAGCTCATCACACACAGCTACCTTGAAGGTTTCTACTACAGGCCCAGAATCGACAAGGAACTCCTTGCCCGGCACAGCGAAGGATTTATTGCCCTATCCGGGTGTCTTAAAGGAGAAATCAGTTATAACTTGGGATTGGGATTTGAGGACAAAGCCGAGGAATCAGCGATCGAGTATGCGTCAATGTTTCCTGAGGGGGATTTTTATATAGAAATTCAAGACCATGGTTTAGAACCCCAGAAAAAGATCAATCCACTTCTCATCAGGCTGGCCAGGAAACTCAACATTCCTGTGATTGCGACAAATGATGTCCATTATCGCCGGAAAGAGGATTGGGAAAGCCATGACATCTTGCTGTGTATTCAAACAAACAAGAAGGTGACAGATCAAGAAAGGATCCGCTTTGGTTCGCACGAGTTCTACTTTAAATCCGCAGAAGAAATGATGGAATTGTTTGCGGACGTTCCCGATGCCGTGAACAACTCTTCTAAGATTGCATCCCAATGCAATTTTGAATTTTCCTCGAGTTCAGGTTCTGGATATTTCCTTCCTCAGTTTACGCCACCAGAAGGGCTGGAATTGGGGGAATATTTTGAACGTATCGCCAAAGATGGATTTGAAAAACGGATGGAGGCGCTTGTTGAGACTCGGGAAAAAACGGATCTTCCTGATTTAGAGGAGTACGAGAAACGTTTAGAAAGGGAAATTCGGCTGGTTAAAGAGATGGGATTTGAAGGCTACTTTATGATCGTGTGGGACCTCATCCGGGAAGCAAAAACATTGGAGATTCCCGTTGGCCCTGGAAGAGGCTCTGCGGCGGGAAGCCTCCTTGCCTTCAGTCTGGGAATAACGGATATTGATCCCATTGAGTACGGGCTCATCTTTGAGCGGTTCCTCAATCCCGAGCGGATCAGTTTGCCTGACATTGATATCGATTTTTGTGGACGGCGGCGGGATGAAATTCTTTTCTACGTGACGAAAAAGTACGGCCAAGAAAATGTTTGCCAAATCATCACTTTTGGCACTATGGCCGCGCGAGGAGCCGTCCGGGATGTGGGACGGGCACTTGAGGTCCCATTACCAGAGGTGGACAAGATAGCCAAAATGATTCCTCCCGTGGGCCCCGATGCAACGATCGAGAGGGCATTAAAAACAATCAAGCCGTTAAAAGAGCTGAGAGATCACAATACAAAAATTGCCAATCTATTAGTCAACGCACAGAAGTTGGAGGGACAGGTCCGCCATCCCTCCATTCATGCAGCCGGGATAGTTATTACACCAGCTCCGATTGTGGAGTTTATGCCTATCTACCAGTCAACCAAAGGTGAAATCACCACTCAGTTCCCAATGGGAGACATCGAAGCCATCGGTCTCCTCAAAATGGATTTACTTGGCCTGCGCAATTTGACTGTCATCAAAGATACAGTTGAGATCATTAAAAAGAGCACCGGCGAGACACTTAACCTCGATGATATTCCATTGGATGACGAACAAACGTTTGCTCTCTTCCAAGCCGGCAATACGGATGGGGTTTTCCAGTTTGAAAGTCCGGGCATGAAAGATCTTTTAAGAAAATACAAACCGGAAAACTTCCGGGATCTGATCGCCATGAATGCGCTCTACCGCCCGGGTCCCTTAAAAAGTGGGATGACCGATGAATTCATAAAGTGTAAACACCATCCGGACCGGATCAGTTATGAAACGCCTGAGCTTGAAAAGATCCTCAATGAGACAAAAGGTCTCATCGTCTATCAGGAACAGGTGATGCAGATTGCCACGACCCTCGCCGGATTTTCAATGGCCGAGGCCGATATTCTTCGCAAAGCGATGGGGAAGAAAAAAACGTCGGTTATGAAGGCCCAAAAACAGCGGTTTATTCAGGGAGCAAAGGAGAATGGCATAAATCATTCCAAAGCCAGCAAAATTTTTGAACAGATCAATTACTTTGCCGGGTATGGATTCAATAAGTCTCACAGTGCGGCTTATGCTTATCTGGCGTTCAGGACGGCCTACCTAAAAACCCATTATCCGGTGTATTTTTTAGCTGCACTTTTAACATCTGAAGCGGAAAGAGGTGCGACTTCTCAGCTGGTCAAATATATCAACGAATGCAAAGAAATGGGGATCGAGGTTCTTCCGCCCGATATCAACGCCAGTGATTTTAACTTCACGGAATTCGAAGGCAACATCCGGTTCGGGCTTTCTGCGGTAAAGAACGTGGGAGAAGGGGCCATCCAGGCGATTATTGAATCTAGGGAGAAGAGGGGCAAATTTTCTTCTCCCTTTGAGATATTTGAGGAAGTGGATTCGAAGGCGGTCAATCGGAAGGTAATCGAAAGCCTGATAAAGTCCGGATCTCTGGATTCCCTGGGATGGAAAAGGTCGCAGCTCTTCCATCTTGTGGACAAGATGATCGACTATGGTCATGACCTGCAGAAAATGAGAAATTCGAAGCAGTCCTCCCTCTTTGGACAGGGGCAGGTCGATCCTCCTGAAGTTCCCACTGAGATCAAGGCCATGAGAGAGTGGGACGAACCTTTGTTTCTTTCGTATGAAAAAGATGCCTTGGGTTTTTATATCACCGGGCATCCTTTGGCACAGTTTGGAAAAAATTTAAAACGTCTCGCTTCTCATGGCATTGCAGAGGTGGATGAGAACAATGATTTTAACAGTGAGATCCGGTTGGCGGGTATCATTGCCTCCATCAAACCGCTCAAGACAAAAAAAGACGAACGCATGGCCACGTTTATGCTCGAGGACCTAACCGGACGGATCGAAGTGGTTGTCTTTCCGGATTTTTTCCAGAAGTTCTATGAACATCTCCGGGAGGATCTTATGGTCCTTGTGAAAGGCAAGTTTTTAGGGGAAGGAGAAGGGCGGAGGATTCATCTCTCTCAGATCACTCCGCTGGCTGAGGCTTTCGAAAAACAGGCAAAAAGAGTTGTCTTAAAGATATTCCTTCCGGGATTAGAGGACACAGTCTTCTCTGAGCTCAAAACCATCCTGGACAAACACCATGGAAGCTGCCCTGTCCTTTTTGATTTGCAGACTCCACATTCCTATCGGATGGTGCTGCAGTCCATCGAAGCCCAGAGTGTCAAACCGTCTGATGAGTTCACCAAGAGTGTCGAGTCTCTTTTGGGGGAAGACTCTGTTCTGATAGAATATTGACAATGATTAGACTCATTGTTGCTGACTGTACTCCTTCGGTCTTGACTGTTATCCAAGTCGCATTTCCTGACACAGAGTTCGAAATCTTCACTTTTTCAGATGGCCGCAAGATGATTGCAGAGCTAGAGGATATTCAACCTGATGTTATCCTTTTAAACCTATTCCTGGATTCTAAAGATGGATATGATGTCTGCCGCTATATCAACAACCAAGAGAGATTTAAAGCGATTCCACTTTTTCTCCTCAAGGGGGCATTCGATCGTATCGATGAGCAGAGAATAGGAGGCCTGGAGTACCGGAAGCTCATAGAGGAACCTTTCGATTCTATGGCTTTGCTCCGAAAAATCCGCAAAACGCTGGGAGGAGACCATGATCCTTTGACCCTTCCAGAGGAACCGGTGCTCTCCAAGGATTTTTCCATTAGCGCAGAATTAGAGGACAAGATAGAAAACCTGATTGCAAAGCGCGTTCGTGAAAGCGAAGAACGAATTGTTAACCGACTGAAAGCCCGCAGTCTCGGGGGCATTAACAAGGAAGAATAGATTAGAGGTACGATAGGGGGGATGAAAATTGGTGAGCCTATCTATTTCTTGTCCACCTGCACGTCTACAAACGATGTTGTCAAGGATATGGCCGCCCAAGGAGCATCCGAAGGAACGGTTGTTATCGCTGATGAACAGACCTCGGGAAAGGGGAGATTCCGGCGTCACTGGTTTTCTTCTCGTGGAAAAGGGCTCTATATTTCTGTTCTCTTCCGCCCCCAGCAGCCTGAAGTTTCCCTCCTTACGCTGACCGCTGGACTGGCTGTAGCCGAGGTCCTGGGGGATGTCTTTGGAATAAAGACCTGCCTCAAATGGCCCAATGATCTTCTTTGGGAGGGAAAAAAATTAGGCGGGATCCTTAGCGAGAGCAGTTTTATTGGAAATCAGCTCAATTTTGTTGTTGTTGGGATCGGAATAAATTTGAACCATAGTGAAAAGGATTTTCCGGCAAACATCAGAGAGACCTCTATTTCTTTAAGGCAAATCAAACATAAAGACGCTGACAAAGACATATTTCTTCCAAACTTATGGAAAACGCTCAAAATCTGGTATGATTTTTACGTGCAAAAAAAGACAAACCTCATTATTTCTTCCTTCATGGAGTCTTCGTGTTATACCCTTGGCCAAAAGCTTGTTGCCCTTACAGATAGAGGGGCGGTGCTGGGAACCTTTAAGGGTATCGATCATCAGGGAGGAGTTATCCTCGAAACCCGGGATGGAATACGCGCCTATTTTTCTGTTGACATAAAATCACTCCAGGAGGCAAAGGAGAATTGAAATGCTTCTAGCCCTAGACATTGGGAACACAAATATCGTCATTGGCGTTTTCCAGGGAAAGATCCTTTCTCAACACTGGAAAATCCAGGCTGGGCGGGAAACAACTTGTGATGAATACGCAGCAATTTTGTTGCAGCTTTTTAATCTGTCCGGAGTCGTTGTCCGAGAGATTCATGATGTCATTATCTCCAGCGTCGTCCCCCCCCTGACGCCTGTTTTCCAGGAGTTGAGCCAGCATCGATTCAATATCAAAGCCTTGGTCGTAGGGCCAGGATTAAAAACCGGCATGCCCATTCTGTATGAAAACCCTCTTGAAGTGGGGGCAGACAGGATTGTCTCTTCTGTTGCGGCCTTTTCAAAATATGGAGGGCCAACGATAGTTGTGGATTTTGGGACGGCCACGACATTTGATGCGATTTCTGCGGAAGGAGAATACCTGGGAGGAGCTATTGCCCCAGGGATCCAGATCGCTGCCGAAGCTCTCTCCATGAAGACAGCCAAGCTGCCGCGGATCGAAATCAAAATTCCAAAGAAAGCCATTGGGCGGACCACGGTTTCCAGCATGCAAAGCGGTTTGTATTTTGGGTACATTGGTCTGGTGACCAATATTATTAGCAAGTTTAAGGATGAATTGGGGAAAAGAGCCAAAGTCATTGCAACGGGTGGGTTTGCCTCCCTCATCTCTGATAAAATCGAGAATATCGATATCTATGAATACCATCTTGTTCTGGAGGGACTCCGGATCCTCTACGAACGAAATAAGCCCTGAGGAACAAGGAGAGGGCGGGGCAAAAAATGGACAACCAAAGCTTTTACTTCCAGACGATTGCACGGAAATTTATTGAACTTCGGGGAACACCATTTTTCCTGTCTTCAAACGAACTATCCCTCATTGAAAAATGGGAAGCCGCTGGGATTCCTCTGCGCGTCGTAATCGAAGGCATCAAGTCGTCTTTTTCAAGGCAAAGACAAAATCAGGAAAAGGGAGCTGTTTCGAGGAGAAGGATTCGATCACTATTTTTCTGTGATCCCGATGTAAAACAGGCCTTTACTCTTTATAGGGAAAGAACGGTTGGCCGCAGGCATCCTCAGGCTGTAAAAATGGATAAAAAAAAGGTCATCGCTGCAGCTGTTGCCCAATTTTTAGACGGGATTCCCCAACCAATCTGTTGGCTCGAGGTTCCATTTGTACATGTGAAGGAGATTTTATTGGACTGCAGGGAAGAAGACCTAGAAAGAGCCGAAGAAGACATCGAGAGCCTTTTGATTTCTCATGCTTCTCCTAAAGATCAAAAAGAGGCCAAAAAGGCAGCAGCAGAGGCATTCCCAGATCTGGTGGAAAAAGAAGATTTTCAGAGAATATTTCAAATCACGTTGATTAAACTCATGCGGAGCAAGTATAAAGTCCCGCATGTGGCTCCCTTTTTGTACTGAGCAAGTCCATGATTTCTCGGATTATCTCCCTTTTAAAAAAAAACAGACAGGGAATGAGCTATCTGAAGATAGCGTCTAAACTTCACATCTCTCCTAAAGAAAAACAGGTCCTTACGAAAAATCTCCAAAAACTCCAGGATCAAGGAGTGATCCTCCTCCATCAAAAGAAGTACTTTTTCCACCCGAGATCAGATATTGTTCGGGGGACGTTTGTCACAAGTCAGCGGGGATTCGGATTTGTCCGATCCGAAGAGGGGCTAAGGGATGACATTTATATACACGCCAAGAACATAGGCAAAGCTCAACTTGGAGATGTTGTCGAGGTAGGTGTAAAGGAGTTTGGGCGGAAAGGAAAACCTGAAGGCCGGATTATCCGCATTCTTGAAAAGAAAAAAAATCAAATCCTGGGTTTTTACAAGGAACGTTATCAACAGCCATTTTTCCAGAGTTTGGACTCACCTCAGGTTGAAGACATCCCTCTACAAGGGACCAGTGGTTTTCGGCTTCTCGAGGGGACAATTGTTGCTGTCGAGAGGGACACAAATATCCTCCAAGAGGTCCTTGGATTACCTGACGAATCCGGAGTGGATACTCAAGTTGTCATGCGGAGCTTTAATTTAAAATCCTCTTTTTCCGATCGAGCAGAAGGAGAAACCGCTGAGATATGCAATAAAATCCCGGAGGATGAAATTCTGGATAGAATTGATTATCGAAATTGGCGGACCGTGACGATAGACGGAGAAAAAGCCCAAGATTTTGACGATGCCGTGAGTGTCCGGAAACTTCCTAATGGAAACATGCAGTTGGGAGTTCACATCGCGGATGTCTCATATTATGTCCGGCCGGGCTCAGCTCTGGACGAAGAGGCGTATGCCCGAGGAACAAGTGTGTATTTTCCAGACCTAACCCTCCCCATGTTTCCAGAGAAAATCTCCAATGAGGTTTGCAGTCTGCGTCCCAGAGAGGACAAGTTGACGATGTCTGTTCTCCTTACAATCGATAAGAACGGACAAGTGATCAGCTCAGAATTTTGTCCTTCGGTTATCCACACGGAAGAGAGATTGACTTATGACTCGGTTTTTAAAATATACTCGGGGGATAAAGAGGAGATAGAAAAATATGCTCCCCTTGTTCCGGATCTGCTTCTTATGCTGGAGCTTGCGGAACGTATCCGGAAAAAACGGGTGCAGGAGGGGAGTCTGGATTTTGATCTTGCCGTGGAACCTGAACTTGTCTATAAAGAGGGAATTCTCCACTCTGTTTTATTTTTTGCACGCAACCAGGCTCACCGGGTTATTGAAGAATTTATGATTGCCGCCAATGAAGCGGTGGCTCGTTTTCTTGTTGAGAAGGATGTCGAGTTGATATTTCGTATCCATCCCCCGCCGCCAATGGATGCGATAACCCAGCTTCGGGAGATTCTGGGATTTTTTCAGATCTCCCTTCCTCGGGACAAAAGGATTCGGTCGAAAGATATCCAGCGTGTGCTTGAACAATCGGCCGGACGGGCCGGAGAGAAATTTCTCAGCATCCAAGTTTTAAAAAGCTTGAGCCGGGCTGTCTATTCCACAAAGAATGAAGGGCACTATGGTTTGGCCAAGACAATCTATACTCATTTTACTTCTCCAATCAGGCGTTATCCTGACCTGCTCGTTCATCGCCTCCTCAAAGGGGCGCTTAAGAAAAAAGCCCTCCGACTTCCGGCTCTGGATTCTGCGGCTTTGCACTGCTCTGAGTTGGAGAGGAATGCAGAGGAGGCGGAAAAGGACCTTGTGAAGTGGAGGATCTTCCGCTTTCTGAAGGGCAAGTTGGGAGATGAATTGGGGGGAATTGTCGTCCATGTCTCTCGGGCGGGACTGTTTATCGAACTGGAGGACTATTTAGTGTCTGGCCTTGTCCCCTTCCAGGATCTGGATGGCGGATATGTCTTTCGTAAGAGGGAAAAACAAATGGTCAATCGGAGGACTGGAAAAACTTTTAAACTGGGCGACAGCGTCCCTGTTGTGTTGGCGGCCGTTGATCCTGTCCTGAGAAGGCTTACTCTGGCTTTATCTGAAAGTGTGTTATAATCGGCCCTGAGCCTGGAGTGGACAAAAAGTGAAAACGCCTTTTTTTGATGCGGTTGTCGATATTGTTTTGCCGGGAAAAGCACAAACGCACGATGCAGCATTTGTGTTGAAAAAAGAAAAAGTCCCGGGTTCGTTTTCTTTCTATAAGACATCCTCCCCCGATTCTGAAAAGTCCTTTATTGCCGTTTCCCTCTCATATCCAAAAACCGTTAAATGGGGGCAAACCTTTGATATACAAAGTCCGGATTCTGGGAAGGTTTTATGTTCAGGCAAGGTCCTCTATCCTGCGGCCCAAAAACCGTTGGGGAAGGAGGCAAAAAAAAGGACAAAGCTCCTCATCCGGCTTACGGGTGATAAGCTTGAAATGCTGGCCGTTCTCACACGAGAAAAGGGAATTATGGGATTGGGGGAAAAAGAGATCCTGGATTTTGCTCCTTTCACAAGGAAAACATTGCTTCCTCTCAGCCAGAAGTTGGAAGCTGCAGGTCAGATCCGGATCCTTTCGTTTTCTCCGCTGTTTTTGCTTTCTCACGTGAGCTTTGAGTTTCTCAAAGAAAAAATCACGGCGTTTATCAAGCGTTATCAAAGGACCCATCCGGATGAGCAGGGCATCCTGGAAAATGAAGTGAGACAAAAGTTTGATCTTCCAGATCGGATCTGGCTTCTTGCTCTAAAACATCTCTTTCGTGAGAACCAGATCAAAGAAGTTGGAAAACGATTGTTTTTGTTTGATTTTGAACTGACTCTGACGCTGGAGGAGGAAGACCTTCTCAACAAGCTGGAAGAGATGTGTCTTGAGGGAAAACTCCATTCTGTCTCCATGGAAGACTTTCAGAGACGTTTTAATCTATCCGCCCGGCGGCTGCAAAACCTCCTCTCTCTTCTGGCTGAAAGGAGAATGATTGTCCAGGGGGAAGATGGATTCATCCTTCATGCCCATTGGCTGGAGGACCTTGTAGCTAAAATCCGGAACTTGGAAGGAAAAGAGCTGAGTGTGGGCCAATTCAAAGAATTGACGGGGCTTTCACGAAAGTACGCTATTCCTCTTCTTGAACTTCTTGATCAGATGGGAGTCACACGCCGCAGGGGCCCCACCCGTGAAATTCTCAGGGAAGGGAAAAAACCATTATAGCTCAACATCTAATCCCAATCCGAGTTTTTCGGCAAAACGAAGAATGACTTGTGCTACAGACACATCTTGCACAGCCACGCCAACGGATTTAAAGAACGTGATATCATCTGCGCTGTCCCTTCCCGCAATTTGTCCCAACGCCAGCTCTCCGATCTCTCCTTGGACATGGGTCTTGTCGAAAAGCCCCTTATGGAAGGGAATGATCAGATCTCCGGCTTCCTCCCAACTGGCAGAGACAGAATCCACAAACACTTTGGCCCTCTGAATGGTGGCTGCAGGAATCTCTTGCATTTCTGGAGTGTAGGAGCCGACGCCGTTGATGTGGATTCCCGGTTTGATAAACTCATCTTTAAAAACAGGCAAAAAAGAGGTGGTGGCCGTACAGATAATATCGGCCTGGGCCGCAGCTTGTTGTGGGGAGGAAGCAGCAGATATGTCCTGTGGAAAAGGGATTCCTTTGTCTTTTAATTCCCGGACAAATGTGTCTGCTGCAGAAGCACGGGGATCATAGACCCAAATTTTATCGATGGATCTAACGGTGCATACAGCTTCCATTTGAGTCCGGCCCTGTGTTCCTGCGCCAAAGACAGCCGCTGTCGAAGCGTCTTGCCTAGCCAATAGATCAGTGGCCACTCCAGAAGCGGCCCCGGTGCGCAAAGCGGTTAAAAAAGTGCCGTCCAGAATGGCCTGAGGTTGGCCTGTATCGGCATCCAGTACAACAACCACAGCAGAAATAATAGGAAGATTTTTTTTGGGATTGTTCGGAAAAACAGAGACGATTTTAGCCCCGAGAGAGTGACTTTTTTCCAGATAAGCGGGCATAAAAAGAGAGATTCCTTTGTGTTTGTTCACCGGGATATGGCTTCGCATCGGCACAACGGCTTCCTTGGCGGAAAGTTGGATAAAGGCATCCTTAACGGCCGAAATGGCCTCAGCCATAGTGATGGCCTCCATGACATTTTTTCGATCGAGAATTTTTATGTTCACAACTTTTAGCCTCCTTACACGACGCGTTTTTCCCCCTGAAGCGGACCTTTTGTGAATCGCTCCGAAAAAAAAGGGGTCAGATTGTGTGATGTGGAACCGTTTGCGATGAGGTCGGAGAGGATCTCTCCAACGGCAGGACCGTGCTGGAATCCATGCCCGGAAAATCCGATGGCGTTATAGAATCCTTCGATGTTGGGATCGGCTCCAATGATCGGATTTTCATCTGGTGTTATGGAGTACAGTCCTCCCCAGCCCTTCGCGATTTTCGCACTGCCGAGAATAGGAGCCCTGTGGCATGCTGCTTCTATGACGGTTTCCATAAATTTTCTGTCCACGTTGACGTTGAAGCTGGTCGGTTCCTCCGGATCGCTTTTGCCCATAAGGATAGCCGGCCCCTCTTCACGAAAATAAAAGAGGGAATCAAAATCCAATATGAGCGGAATGGGTTTTGCTACTTCGTGAAATGGTTTGGTCACAAATACCTGGCGTTTAAAAGGAAAAACGGGATAGTTTACCCCAGCCATCTTCCCAATATCTCTGCTCCATGGCCCGGCCGCGTTAATGACAATGGGAACGGAAAGATCTCCCCGGTTTGTTTGTACACCGCTCACCTTTCCCTTGTCCACGAGAATTCCAGTTACTTCCGTCTGTTCAAGGATGGTTACTCCCTTCTGCCGTGCTATTTTGGCCATGGCCATTGTCACTTCGTAGGGATCGGCATAGCCGTCCTCTGGGCAGAATGTGCCTCCTTTAAGATCTGCGACATTCAAATAGGGCCAAAACTTCTTGATTTCGTCAGGAAGAAGGGCTTGCACTGGGACATTGTATTGTTTCTGTGTTTGTACACTTGAAAGAAAATCTTCCCAGGTGTCCTTTTTTTGAGCAAGAAAGAGATACCCCACTTTGTGGAAGCAAAGAGGGATGCCGTAGTCCTTCTGGAAAGATTTAAAAAAAGAGAGCGTGTTTTGGGAGAGGAGAATATTCGAGGGGTGAGAAAACTGCTGCCGAATTCCACCAACACTCAATCCGGTCGTGGCCTGGGCGAGTCCATCCTTTTCAAACAGCACTATCCGGAACAGTTTGTGCTGTGCGAGAAAAAATGCAGCGCTGACACCCATGATGCCGCCTCCGAGGATGGCGACATCAGCGGTTTTTTCCAAGAGTTCATTCGCACGACCGACTGTTCGGTCTCAGGCTTGTTTCCTTCTTTTTTTCGTTTTTTTTCCTTTGTCAGGTGCTTTAACCGGTGTTTTATCCAGGGCTGACTTAAGTTTGTCGGCAAAGAGAGAAGAAGCCGGGGCTTCGGAGACATACTCCTCTAGTTCTTCCTTTTTGTCCTTTTCTTTTAATTCCTCTTTTGTGGGTTTATCGGGCAGGATGAGACTTTCCAGTTCGGCTTCTTCTGCTTTAAGGGCGATCAATGCTTCGTGTTCTGATTCTTCCAGTTCAATCCTTTCTTCAATGAAACGTTTTTCCCCGCGTCTCCGGCGAGGAGCCCTTTCTTGTTCTTCCTTTATCCGAATCTTTTTTTTCTTTGAGACTTTTTCTTTTTTAGGTGGTTCTACAGAGGCTTTTTCTTCCGGGGATATGATGTCGATTTCTTTTTTGCGGCGCGGAGGTCTGGAGGGTTTTGCTGGGGGGGGTTCTTTAATCTTCCTCTTTTTTACAGGAGGCTCAACAGGGGCTGGCTTTTTTGGCTCAATGACTTCGATAATCTTGGGGACTTCGGGGATGGCAATCTCGCCGACAGTCCCAATTTCTGGGAGAATATCTCCCTCGAGTTCTTCGACCATAGCGGCGATTTTAGCGTCAACAGGTTTTTCTGAAAGCTCTTCTAATTCGAGGTCCTCCAGCGGTTCTACTTCTAATTGATAGAGAAAAAGACCCTTGTTCTTTTCCGACTGCGTGAACTCGGGAGAGTTGAGAAGAACATTCTCCACATCTTCGATGGAGGTGCGTTTGATGAAATCGACAAGATGGAAAGCCCGTTGATAGTGGATGGTGAGAGCCTCCCCTTCTAATCCAAAATTTTTGAAGATGAGAATAAGCAGGTCCTTGAGATCTGCATTTTTCCGCTGGCTGTAAAGAGTCAAGAGGGTGGCCAGTGTGTCCCGTTCAAGAAAGATGATTTTATTGGGAAGGGAGAAGGTAAAGACCTCATCCCCCGTGTCGCTAATCTCATCCTTTGCAGGATCATATGTAAGGCGGGGCACTTCATGCTTCTTTTTTGACTTTTTCAGACTAAAATGGCACGACGTGAGGGTTTTTTTCTCGATTGTGATACTGGCACCCTGAGGCACATTGTTTTTTTCGTAGTATTCATGCAGACCATAAAAAATATTGGATGAGGGAAAGTAGTAGACGGTGTACTTCTGGCCGCCATCTGTATCCATGAAGGTGTATTCTCTGGAATGTGAAAAATGTCTGTTCATACTCTTGGGGATTTTGATGCAGCCCGAAAGAACTTCTCTCCATGTTAAATAGATTTTTAACGGCATTTCAGGAGCGGCGGAAAGGGGTTCATGTTCAGTCACATCCAGGGCGGGCACTTTGGCCTTGGATTTTGTTATAGGAAGATTGGTCAGGAACGAATCGAGAGTTTCCTTTGAGAACCATTTTCCCCATTCTTCGGGTGAAATATAGATAAATTTTTTCTTATAGTCCTTTTCTAGAATAAAGTTGAGACTAAGGCAGTGAATATCGAACAGCTCATTGTCTTTGTCGACATCAAAGAGATGGGAGACCAAATCTGCTGTGGCCGTGGAAAGGGGAGTTTTTTCAAAATGTTTTTCAATTTTTTTAATCTCTTTATTCGTAACGGGGATCCGGTTTGCCTCCATCTGCCAGAAGTCATTCCAGTGGAAAAATTTATCGGATTTTAAAAGGGCTGACTTGAGGTTTTTCGCCAGTTTTTTCAGGTCTTTTTCCGTCATGGGAAGTTCGTTCATCCGCGGATCATTTTCCTTCTGAAGAATTGTTGGATGTGTGGCCTTTCCGTCGCAGTTGCTTGGAAGAAGAACCTGTGTATGGGATTTTTTCATATAATCGAAATGTTTCCGGAATATGCCTCCCCCCGTGTAATCGACTTCCAACATTTCGCAGTTGAAATCAGGGAGGGCAAACTTATTGACCACCTTGAGCACCACAGAACCCTTAAAGTGTTCGGTGCCTTTGGAGCTGACAGTCAGCGGTTCATCATATTCCTTGTGTACGAGGTCGCCGATTTCGTACACACAGTCGGGATTGTATTGTTTGGCCTCGAGGCGCCGCAGGCCGGCCGTTTTTTTGAAAGCGGTCTTTGTGACCAATTCTTCGCTTTTGACTGGGGTTTTGATCTTGGCCAGCTCCTTTTCCAAAAAGGAAAGGTCATCGTCGGCAATGAGTGTGAGTTCGATTTCTTGGTCCATTTCTATTTTTTTATCCCCATCAATAATAACATAATGGCTTTTTGGAAATGAAGCCTATTTTCCGCCTGGTCAAAAACAACAGACTGAGGAGAATCGATAACTTCATCGGTCACCTCTTTTCCTCTGTGTGCGGGGAGGCAGTGCATAAATATGGCATGGGGGTGGGCCTGGGTCATCAAATCACTGTTGACCTGATACGGTAAAAAGATCTGGGTTCTTTCCGTTTTTTCGGCCTCCTGTCCCATTGATGTCCAGGTATCAGTATAGACGGCATGGGCTCCTTGGACTGCTTTTGCGGGATC
Organism: uncultured Eubacteriales bacterium; assembly: GCA_964633715.1. GTDB lineage: Bacteria > Acidobacteriota > Aminicenantia > Aminicenantales > Aminicenantaceae > JAUWVG01. The sequence goes on along the minus strand of CAZWHQ010000002.1, from coordinate 3,159 downwards.
TTGGCAAACTTCTATACTGAAACCTGTGTCTGCCCCATCCACTTCTGCTTTTTTTACGATGTTGATATCGGGTTCGTATCCCGGAGGTGCGGCGACTTTCATCCGGGATCCTGCTTTAGCTGCCGCGAAAATCAGGCTGTGACAGACATTATTTCCATCTCCGAGATAGGCGAGAGTAAGGTCTGTCAGATCGTGATGGTGTTCCTTAATGGTTAGAAAATCGGCCATCCCCTGACAGGGGTGCAATGTATCGGTCAGAGCATTGATGACCGGAGTTCGGGTGAACTTGGCCAGATCAACGGCGATCTGATGATCAAAAGCACGGATCATGATCATGTCAACCCAGCGTTCGAGATTTTTTCCCACATCATATGTGCTTTCACGCTGGCCCATTTGGATATCGGATGGGCCGAGGTAGACGGCCTGTCCCCCCAGCTGGAGCATCCCGACTTGAAAAGTCATCCGGGTTCTCAGCGACGGCTTCTCGAAAATCATAGCCAGAACCTTATCCTTTAACTTCTCTCTATAGCGCTGCGGTTGAGCTTTGATTTGACTGGCAAGGTCCAACAGTTCATGGAACTGATAAATGCTCAAATCGTGAATTGAAAGGAAGTTATTCATTATGTCTCCTAGTTCTAGCTTGTTATCCTTGTGCCTGAACGTTTGATAATGGCTGCTTTCAGGTGGCTGGCCGACGTGATGAGGACTTCTTTTCCGCCCCCTTCAATATAGTCGATGGCCGCTTCTATCTTTGGGCCCATGGATCCTGGTGGAAACTGTTTCCTGGCCAGCTGTTTTTTGGCTTCGTCCACGGTCATTTCGAGAATCGGTTTTTCCCTCGGAGTGCCGAAGTTCAGATAAACCTGATGAACATTTGTCAAGATGATGAACAGATCGGTCCGGGCCTCTCTGGCAATGAGACCGGATGTGTAGTCTTTATCGATAACCGCTTCCACGCCCTGGAAGAGCCCGCGGCTGTTGATGATGACCGGAATGCCCCCTCCTCCGGCGGCAATGACGATTTTCCCCGAGCTGACGAGTTCGCGCATTACGCGTTTGGGCACGACATCAATCGGTCTTGGAGAGGGGACAACTTTACGGAATCCCCTGCCTGCATCTTCCATCATATTCCATTTTTTCTCCCGCATGAGCATCTTGGCCCTGTATTCAGAGTAAAATGGGCCGATGGGCTTAGAGGGGGAATCGAAGGCCGGATCTTCTTTGTCCACAATAACTTGAGTGATCAGGGTGGCCACTTCCTTGTCCACCGAATTTTTACGGAGTTCATTGATGATGGCCTTTTCAAGCATGTACCCCATGCTTCCCTCGGTCATCGCATCGCAGATGTCGAGAGAGAATGGAGGGACCTTATTGATGGATTCCTCCATCTGAATGAGGAGATTTCCGACCTGCGGTCCATTCCCGTGAACGATGATCAGATCATATCCGCGGCGTACGACATGAATCATCAGCCGGGCGGCCTTTTCGGCATGTTTGATCTGTTCACTTTGGAGTCCATGCTTAGGTTTGGGAAGGAGCGCATTTCCTCCAAAAGCGATGAGAGCGGTCTTGTTTTTCATCAGAAATCCTTGAGGATCTCCTGAAGATCGGGGGCACCGATTTCTTCCAGATTATAGGACACGCGGAGTATCCTTTTGTTTGTCTGGATCAAACGGTTCAGATCGATAGGGGTGGCGCCGATGACAAGGTCACACTCTGTTCGGTTGATGGTTTCTGTCAGTTCAGCTACCTGTTCCTGCCCGTATCCCATGGCGGGGAGGACACTGTCGAGGTGAGTGTATTTTTCGAATGTCGCCTTGATACTGCCTATGGCAAAGGGGCGCGGATCAACAATGCGACTGGCGTTGTATTGTTTGGCCGCAACAATTCCTGCGCCGTAGGCCATGCCTCCATGTGTCAGCGTGGGACCATCTTCTACGACCAAGACGGTTTTTCCTTCAATCTCTTTTCCTTCAGGAACATGGATGGGAGAATTGGCCCGGACAATGGTGGCTTCCGGATTGTACGTCTGAATATTTTTGATGACTAGGTCGATATTGCTTTGATCGGCTGTATCCATTTTGTTGATGATGAGGACTTGAGCTCGTTTAAAGTTCATTTCTCCGGGATAGTACATCAGTTCGTGTCCAGGACGGTGAGGATCGATGAGGACGATCTCAAGGTCTGCCCTGTAAAACGAATAGTCATTGTTTCCACCGTCCCAGAGGATGATGTCGGCTTCCTTTTCGGCCTCATTCAGGATGGCTCCATAGTCTACTCCGGCGTAGACGATAATGCCGTTTTGGATATGAGGCTCGTACTCCTCCATTTCCTCGATTGTGCACTTGTGTTTGATCATGTCGTCGTATTTTGCAAAGCGTTGAACTTTTTGTTTGACCAGATCCCCGTAGGGCATGGGGTGACGGATGACAACAACTCTGTGGCCCTTGTCTTTGAGCATCAAAGCGATTTTTCGGCTGGTCTGGCTTTTTCCTACGCCTGTACGCACGGCGCAGACAGAAATCAGGGGTTTCTGGCTGGCTATCATCGTCTCTCTTGGGCCGAGGAGCGTAAAACTGGCTCCTGCAGCCATAACATCGGCCGATTTGTGCATGACGTACTCGTTGGAGGTATCGCTGTAGGAAAAATAGACTTCTGTGACATCCGTGGATTTGATCAGCTTGATTAGATCCTCTTCAGGATAGATGGGGATCCCGTCCGGGTAGAGATCTCCTGCCAATTCGGCAGGATATTTCCTGCCCTCGATATCGGGAATCTGAGTGGCCGTAAATGCGACGACGTTGTAATCCTTTTTGTCTCGAAAAAAGGTGTTGAAGTTATGAAAGTCTCTTCCAGCAGCGCCCATTATAATGACATTTGTTTTCATAAAAACTCCGTTATTTGTTTTTTTTTAAGCATATAAGTTCCAAAATGGAATTGCTAGTATAATACACCCCCTCCAATTTTTCAATGAGGGGAGCGCATCTTCAATCTTCGTGATCGTCACTGAGTTTTGTGAAGGGATACGAAATTACTCTATGTTTCCCTCAAGGAGCGGCACCTGATACGGGGTTTCTTTCCCCATAACTCAAAGAAAGCCGGCAGATTTTATGGTGCGCCACGAAGTGCTTAGTGATCTGAGGTGAAAGTCCACAAGGG
>CAZWHQ010000001.1:31340-135107 GCA_964633715.1 uncultured Eubacteriales bacterium | reverse complement strand
TCATTGCAGTTCATGTGGAAAGAAGTCCCGGCTCCCATCTGAAAGACATCGACAATAAACTCTTCTCTGAATTTTCCCGCTAAAATCTCATCACATGCTTGGATGATGGCATTGGAAATGGTTGTGTTCAAAAGCCCCAAATCAGCATTTGCCTTGGCGCAGGCTCTCTTAACATAAACCATCCCCTCAATTTGTGTTGAATGAAGCTTCAAGCCACTGATGGGGAAATTTAAGGATGAACGTTGAGTGTGAACACCATAGTAAACATCTGAAGGGACTTTCAGTTCCCCAAGAAAGTCTTTCTCAATTCTCTGCTTTTTCATATCTTGATCTTTTTTATTTTATTATTCTCGTCCATAAGAAGAATTTTGGGTATAAAAAAATCGGTCTCCTCATCGTCCATCAATCCAAAAACAGCCAATATCACACGGTCTCCGACATTTGCCCTGTGGACAGCCGCACCATTAATTCCAACTGTTCTGGAACCTCTCTCCCCTTTTATCAAGTATGTCACAAATCTTTCTCCATTGGTGATGTTATAGATATGGACCTGTTCATAGGGCATCAATCCCGCTTCATCCAAAAGATCTTCATCTAGAGTGAGACTCCCTTCATAATCTATATTGGCCTCTGTCACAACCGCATTATGAATCTTTGCTTTAAGCATTATTCTTTTCACTCAACGACTCCTTTACGTTAATTATTGCATTATCAATCAACCTGACCTTTCCAAAATAGACAGCTAAAGCAATCAGAAATTGCCCGGTCAGCTTTTCCTTTGGAACCAGACTTTCTCTATCCACTATTTCTATATAATCGATCTCTGCCTGAGATTTGGAAAGAATTTTCTCTTTCATTTTTTGTATTACAGCACTCGGCTCTCTTTCGCCCTTGTCGATCTCTTGTTCGGCCAATTTTAGGCTTTCAGATAGGACAAGAGCAGCTGTTCTTGATTCCCTGTCGAGGTAAGAATTTCTGGAGCTGAGTGCTAGGCCATCTACACTTCGCACTATCGGGAGAATATTCATTTCAATGTCCAAATTGAGATCTTTGACCATTCTTTTTAAGATAACGGCCTGTTGGGCATCCTTTTGCCCAAAAAAGGCTTTATCCGGCTGGACAATATTGAAAAGTTTCAGCACAATCGTACAGACTCCTCTGAAGTGTCCAGACCGGGATACTCCACACATTCCATCCTGAAGCTCAAGAGTTTCGACATATGTCTTATACCCTTCCGGGTACATCTCCTTGACAGGAGGGGCAAAAATATAGTTGACTCCTTCCCCTTCTAAAAGTAAAGAGTCTTTAACAAGATCACGAGGATAGTCGAAAAAATCCTCTCCTGGTTCAAACTGAGTGGGATTGACAAAAATACTCACAACTGTGACATCGGATGTTTTTAGGGATTCTCGAACTAAGGACAAATGTCCCTCATGGAGAAAACCCATCGTAGGCACCAGCCCAATCGATTGTCCCTCTGCCTTAATCTTGGCCGAAAAGGTCTTCATCTTTTGTATTTTTTCAACTATCTTCATCGCTCGACCCATGAAAATCCAGGTTTTGAAGTACAGCCTTTGACTTGAAGTGATAGGAGTGACTGTCATCCGGGAAATCACCTTTCTGGACATCCATACAGTAATCACTCACAGCCTGACTTAGAATATCATGAAGGTGGATATACCTCTTCACAAACTTAGGGAGATAGCCATTTAGAAATCCCACAAGATCATGAAAGACAAGAATTTGACCGTCACAGTAAGGTCCCGCTCCAATTCCTATAGTAGGGACATCCAATTTCTTAGTGATAATCCGAGCCAGTTCCATGGGAATACATTCTAAGATGACAGCAAATACACCTGCCTCCTGTAGGTTGAGGGCATCTTCAAGGATGCCTTGTGCATCTCTTTCGTTTTTTCCCTCAACCTTGAATCTCCCAAGATGATGAATGGATTGGGGTGTCAGTCCCACATGCCCCATGACAGGAATCTCCGCTTCGACCATATCCTTGATCAATTCCAGCCTTTTCTCTGATGCCCCTTCAATCTTTACAGCATGAGCACCAGCCTCTTTGAGAAATCGGGATGCATTGGTCATGGTCTCTTCTTTAGTAAGATGAAAAGAGAAGTAGGGCATATCTCCAACTATAAAAGCCCTATCGACAGCACGACAAACAGCTTTCGTGTGATGAATCATCTCTTCCATGGTGACAGGAATGGTATTTTCGTATCCGAGGACGACCATCCCTAAAGAATCTCCAACCAGTATGAGATCGACACCGGACTGGTCGACAATTTTTGCTATGGGGTAATCATAGGCTGTTAGCGCGGAAATCTTCTCTCCATCCTTTTTCTTCTTGTAGAGAATGGGAATTGTGATTTTTTGGATTGTTTTTTCTGACATGATAATTCCTTTCTCCCCATCTCGCCTGTTCATCAAGATTGAGGTAAAGTCTAGTTATCAAGACATTTTATGGGAATAAATGACTTGTCTTCTAGTTCTCCTTTTTTGAATGAGGCTGCACATGCCCTAGGGGGACGTAATACATTGGGCTGGTTTTCATGTTTCCGATTTTATCTAAGAGATCCAAAATCTCTTCATCCCTGTTGAGATCAAGATCATCGGCCTTGATCACAAATAAAGGAGTCGAGTGATAATTGAAGAAAAAATAGTCAAAAGCACTAACAATATCCTCTAAATATTTCTCAGAAATATTTTGTTCCATTGGAGAACCAAATTTGTCAATCCTTTTTAATATACTGGACAAAGACATTTGCAGATACACAACCAGGTCGGGTTTTGCAATTCTTTCACTGAATATTCCGTAAATTTTCTCATATACAAGGAGCTCATCATTGGTGAGAGTTTGATAGGCATAAATCTTGTCTTTTTCAAACAGGTAATCGCATATGACCTTTTCAGCGAATAAGTCCTGTTGGAGCAATTCCGCCTGCTGGTGGTATCGATTGACTAAAAAAACCAATTGAGCTTGGAAGGCCCCTCCCTCTTTTTCCTCATAGAAATCTTTGATATAGGGATTATCACCTTTGTCAAAAATAGCCTGTCCACCTAATTTTTCAGCAAATATCTTGGCCATCTTGGTTTTTCCAGACCTGAGCACACCTTCGATAGCAATGTGTTTAAATGGAATTTTTTCTTTCATCACTAGTCAGTCTAAAAAATAGCGGATAACAAGGGATAAGTCAAATAAGGATCAGTTCTTACGAAACGATATTGAGATAGAGGAAATAGAAAATATTTGAGTTCTGATTAACCAGGGGATTCCTTAGCCGCCTTCTCTGTCTTCATGTCTGTCTCTTCTTTCACTATCACTTTAACACCGGCAGGTATCACAATCCAGGCAATAATGTAGAACAAGATCATGGGAAGAAATGCAGAGATGATGCCTACAGCAACGAATAGAATTCTGACGAGCGAGATATCAATGTCTAAATAATCGGCAAGGCCCGCACAAACTCCCCCGATCATCTTTTGATCTTCCATTCGGATGAGTTTTTTTTTCATTATAATTGCCTCCCACTATACTATACGTCCCGCGCTCGAAATAGTTCCCTGCGTCTCTAGTCTCCGAACTTTATTCCCTGGGCAAGTGGGAGCTCTTTTGACCAGTTAATGGTGTTTGTCTGACGCCGCATGTATCCCTTCCACGCATCTGAACCTGATTCTCTGCCCCCTCCAGTTTCTTTTTCTCCTCCGAACGCACCTCCGATCTCAGCTCCCGAGGTTCCAATGTTTACATTGGCAATACCACAGTCCGATCCCCTGTGAGAGAGGAAAGTTTCCGCATTGATGAGATTGTTAGTGAATATTGCACTGGACAGTCCTTGAGGCACCGCATTATGGAGGTCAACGGCCTCATCGATATCTGTGTATTCCAAGAAATAAAGGATGGGTGCAAACGTCTCATGATGCACAATTTCGGTCTGCGCAGGCATTTTCACAATCGTGGGTTCGACAAACTGTTCACCGAGTTTGGGGAGTCGGTTTCCTCCATAGAGAACTTTGCCGCCCTGAGCTTTGACTTTCTCCAGAGCAGCCATCATATCATCAACTGCCCCTTTTGTGACCAGCGGACCCATAAGGATCCCTTCCTTCATAGGATTTCCAATCTGGACCTGGCTGTAAGCATTGCAAATTTTTTCGGTTAATTCCGAAACGATGGACTTGTGAGTAATCACCCGCCTCGTGCTCGTGCATCGCTGCCCTGCCGTACCAACCGCACCAAAAAGGATGGCACGCACGGCCATATCCAAATTGGCATCCTTGTCAACGATGATGGCATTATTCCCACCCAATTCAAGAATAGTGTGGCCAAACCGCTTGGCGACGGCTTCGGAGACCCGCCTCCCCATCTTTGTGGATCCGGTGAAAGAAATCAGAGGAAGTCGTGCATCATTGATCATTCTTTCCCCGACAACTGCACCTCTCCCGATGGTGATGTTAAATATCCCTTTCAGTCCATGAGCAGCCATAACTCTGTTCGTAATGTGCTGAACCGCAACAGCGGTTAATGGAGTTTCAGAAGAAGGCTTCCAGACTACTGTGTCACCACAAGCTGCCGCAATAGCCGAATTCCAGGCCCAAACCGCAACAGGAAAGTTGAAGGCTGAAATGACACCAACAGCACCAATGGGATGCCATTGTTCGTACATACGATGTGCCGGGCGTTCGGAATGCATTGTCAGGCCGTACAATTGTCGGGAAAGGCCTACGGCAAAATCACAGATGTCGATCATCTCTTGGACCTCTCCAATACCTTCCGCTCTGATCTTTCCCATTTCAAGAGTGACCAGCTCGCCAAGGGGTTCACAATATTCTCTTAGTGCAATCCCTAAATCTCTGACAACCAAACCTCTCTTTGGAGCCGGAAGCAAACGCCAGGATTGGAAGGCTCTGACCGCCTGGGTCATCACCTTCTCGTATGTTTTTTCTGTGGCCTGAAGTACGGTAGCAATGGGATTCCCTGTGGCCGGATCATAGGAAACAATTTTTTCACTATGAGGATCTTCATACCATTCATTTGGACCAGAACAAGATCCGAAATTAACATCTTGAATTTGGAGTTTATCGAGTAATGTTTTCATTCTTTCCTCATTATTTTATTCTCTCTATTCTTCCCGAAGAAAGGCATATCTGTAATCTTTTGGAGGATTCATCGTTTCCTTAATCGTCCGTGCGCTTGTCCATCGGAGAAGGTTCAAAAAAGATCCTGCTTTATCATTTGTCCCCGAACCTCTAGCTCCACCAAAGGGCTGCTGGCTGACTACGGCTCCTGTGGGTTTATCGTTGATGTAAAAGTTTCCTGCTGAATGACGAAGGGCCTTAAAACCCTGGTTAATGGCCGTTCGGTCATTGGCATAAATGGCTCCAGTCAGTCCATATGGGGAAGTCGAATCACAAAGCTGAAGTGTTTCTTGAAATTTGTTCTCATCATAGACATAAATTGTTAAAACCGGACCGAAGATTTCCTCCTCGATAAGTTTATGATGCGGATTTGTTGTGATGACAACAGTTGGCTCGATAAAATAGCCCTTAGAATCATCATATTGACCGCCGTAGATAATCTCTGCATCATTAGACTGTTTAGCAAACTCGATATATCCTACGATTGTATCAAAAGCGGCTTTATCGATCACAGCACCCATAAAATTGGAAAAATCCATAATATCACCCATTTTTATGGTCTTGGCCAAATCGATTAAATTACCTTTGATTGAATCCCACAAATTAGACGGGATATAGGCCCTGCTGGCCGCAGAGCACTTTTGTCCTTGATATTCATAGGCCCCCCTGAGTAGAGCTGTGACAACAGCATCAATATCGGCGGACGCATGAACAAAGACAAAATCTTTTCCTCCGGTTTCCCCTACAATTCTTGGATAACTTTTGTATTTCATGATATTCGCACCGATAGTCTTCCACATTCCCTGAAAAACCTCTGTGCTTCCTGTAAAATGAACTCCAGCCAAATCCGTCTTTTCGAGAACAGGATCCCCGACATAGCGACCCGGACCAGGAATAAAGTTGATTACTCCGTCCGGGAGTCCGGCTTCCTTGAACAGCAACGTCAGAAAGTACGCTGAATACACAGCCGATGATGCAGGTTTCCATAGAGCCACATTGCCCATTATTGTCGGTGATGTAGGAAGGTTTCCTGCGATAGAAGTAAAATTAAAAGGTGTCACAGCAAACACAAAACCTTCTAGAGCCCGGTATTCCATATAATTCCAAATTCCAGGGGAAGGATCCGGCTGCTGTGCATATATTTGGCTCATGTAATAGGGATTAAAACGGTAAAAATCGATAAGCTCGCAGGCCGCATCAATTTCTGCTTGATGTACAGTTTTAGACTGCCCCAGCATCGTCGCAGCATTGACGATATCACGGTATTTTGTGGCTAGAAGTTCGGCAGCACGGAGAAAAATGGATGCCCGTGACACCCAATCCATCTCAGACCAATCCTCCCAAGCTATTTTTGCAGCCTCGACAGCTTTTTCGATCTCATCTGGGCCGGCCTTGTGGTAGCGAGCCAGAAGATGGCCGTGGTCATGGGGAATCCGACAGTCCGCCATTTGGCCAGTCTTTACCTCTTTCCCACCAATAATGAGGGGAATCTCAATTTCCTCAGAAAGCATCTTTTTTAGCTGCGCTTTTAAAGAAAGCTTCTCAGGTGATCCCGGAGCATATCCCTTGACAGGCTCAGTCGAGGGAGCAGGAACTTTTATTATGCCGTTCATGTGTTTATTCCTCCTTATGAAATATTATGATTAGTCCCTAAATTAGAGTAAAAAACTCTCAAATTTTAGAGATTAAAAGGACATAATTATACATTCTCTTTCCTTTTTTAAAAAGCTTTAATCTTCTTTCTACCCTCCAGCAACAAGCCGTAAAATTGTGAGATGTGCATTTTCCGGAACAATTTGCGTTGAATACAATTCCTTTTTGATAATCCTATTGTTCATCTTAACAATAAATAGCCGATGACTGAATTTGATCTTCTCCAAAAGCCGCTGGATAGTCATCTGGTCTTCCCATTCCACGGTATGTCCATTTACAGTAACAGTTTTAATCAAAGACCTAACTCTTCGCTTATCCCCTGCATGGCTTCCAAACAGACCATAATAAACTCATCAAGATCCATCCCTATGTTTTTAATCTGCTCGATATCTTCCCTCCTCGCACCACGGGCGAAACTTTTTTCCTTGTACCGTCTATTGATAAATCCAAGGTCGATCTCCTTCAATTTTTTGCTCGGATGCATGAGAGTAGCGGCAATGATCAAACCGGTCAAAGGATCTATTGAAAAAATGGACCATTCCATCTCACTTTTGCAGGAAATCTGACCAGCATGAGCTTGAATGGTGCATATAACTTCGGAATCGATATCCAAATCCTGTAAAATTTTCACGGTCTCTGTGGTGTGCAACTCCGGGCTCTTCTCCGTTATTTCATAGTCAAGATCATGGAGAATCCCAGAAAGCCCCCATTTGTCCACATCTTGGTTAAGCTTGGCGGCCATGGCTCGCATGCAAGCCTCTACGGCCAAAGAATGTTTGATAAGGTTCTTATTTTTGAGGTATTTTTTTACGAGCTCAAGAGCTTCTTGTCTATTCATGGTCATTCTCCTTTTTTATTTTTCTTATTTCTTTGAGTTCATCTTTATTTAAAATTAAAAAATATCTAAAAGCAACATCATGTTCACTGTCGTCTGAGGCAATCAAACTTAGCAAATAGAGGCCCGTGCTTGTGGGAGTCCAAGCCCAGCTTTCAGATTCTGATTTCTCTAACACATTGTTTTCTAAGCTATCACGAGTAATTGACAGTACGGATCTTCTGCCGATCAAAACCAAATTCACCTTGCTGATTCTTAACTCAAAAATAGGATCAACGAATCCTGTTGAACGGGCGGCAAAAACAATTTTCTCATTATCTCCCTGAGGAGAAGGTTTTGAGGGCAAAAATGAGACTTTTGGTTTTTCTTTTTCGATCAAAAAGGGGATCTCAAGTTCTTTATTGAGTTTCTCATCGTTGACCGTTACGCCTATTGTATAGAGACCAGGTTGGGAGGGAAACCAGGACCATGTGCTTTTATCGGACGCGGGTTGAACAATATTCTTTTCCTCTCCAGTTTTTATATAAAATTCATACTGGGGCAAATGAAAACCGACGGTTGTCGCGAACAGTGATATTTCTTGATTTGCATATTGAGGGGAGACCACAGATGATTCGAGCGTTAACTGAATGAGCTTTTTCAACTGAAGTATTTTTCCTTTTTCAGTCTGTCGGTCATAAACATTGACAAGGAGAAGAGGAGAGTTCCACAGCGTATTTGACTTCATCTCTTTTCCCACATCGAAATCTCCAACTTTGGCTCCTGTTTCGACGTCGAAACAGACAAGAACAGACGACATCGAGGACACAACAATTTTGTCTTTATAGAGTTCCAGCGGGAAGCGACTCCGTGAAGGAATAGACCTCCACCAAAGAATTGATCCGTTTCGCTTCTGGAGGCAGTACAATACATTATTCCATGCCAAAAAGAACACTCTTTTTTTGTCAGAAATAGGGACAGGAAGGACATGCCCTCCAGTTTTGACTTCCCATTTTTTTATTTTCTTCTTCAGATCCAAACAGACAAGAAAATTATTTTCCGTCCCAAAGTAGAGAAATTTTCCATCCACCAAAAGTGAGTCAAGAATCTTGTCATTGGCCAAATATTTATCCCGGAGGTTTCCCTCTTGATCTATAAAATACAACGTGTGGTCGTCACAGCCAAAAATGATCTGACCTTTAAAAAAAACTGGATTCGACCGGATGGCCTCCTCGGCTAAAACACGCCAGACTTCATTCCCGCTGAGTACATCTAGAGCAATAAAACTTCCTTGAAAAGTGCCCAGGAAAACAGAATTTCCAATCTCTTCCAGCGGACTCGTGATCTCTTCATTCAAACTTTTTTGCCAGAGAGGATACCCATCCAGATCATAACAGAAGACATTGTTCTTTACATCGAAAACATAAAAATGGCTTTGCCCCATAAAAACTGGACTCTTTGGGGCCTCGGGCATTCTCAAACGCCACGCTAATATATAATCCAAGGCATTCAAACAGTAAATGAATCCTTTCCGTGTCACAAAATAGAGATAGTTTTCTTTCTTTTGGATCCGGTCGATAATCTCTCCGTCATAAAGAAATTCACCGGCGTTCTCTATAGGAAAAAGGATTCCCTCGGGATAAGGAGACACCTTAGGTTGAAACACACTGCAACCGCCCATGAGAAAAAAAAGGAAGAGAACAAGATATGTCTTTTTCATGGCCCAGATTAGATATATTAGCATTTTCTTCTCAGCTTGCTCAACTCACACATTCTTTACATAATATTATGATGTTGATATCATGCCATTCAAACCAACGATGATTAATTATATCCAGCTCTACAAAATCCGGAAAAGAGTCAAGAGAATCTTGAAGGATAAAATTGAGGATGAAGAACTAGCCACCACAAATAAATCATGTATAGGCTGTGTCGCTGACGAAATCAGCTGGGAAATCTATTATTTGATGAAGGAAGGAAACAAATAATTACTCGATATTTTTTCTAAATTTTCCGAATCTTGATTCTTATTCATCTTTTTTCTGCTTTTCCTTGACACTCTCCCACCATTCGATCCGTTTTTTTATGTCCTTTTCAAGACCGAGATGACCTGGAATATAATATCTACGTCCTTTGAATCTCTCCGGGAAAGTCTCCATGGTCGTGGTCGATTCCTCATAGTCGTGTGCATAGGCATAATTTTTGCCATAACCGACATCTTTCATAAGCTTCGTGGAGGGATTTCTCAGGTGCAGTGGAACAGGCTCAAAAGGGCTGGATTCCACATCTTTTTTTGCCATTTTATATGCAGCATAAACCCGATTACTTTTTGGGGCCGAAGCCATATATATCACGGCTTGTGCCAGAGCCAGTTCACCTTCTGGAGATCCAAGAAAATCATAGGACTCCTTTGCATCGAGAGCTAGGGCCAATGCTTGAGGATCGGCAAGCCCGATATCTTCGGATGCAAAACGCACAAGTCGTCTGGCAATATAAAGGGGATCCTCACCTGCGGTGATCATCCGGGCCAACCAGTATAATGCAGCATCTCCATCGCTGTTTCTCAGACTTTTGTGCAGAGCCGATATGAGGTTGAAGTGTTCTTCTCCTTTTTTATCGTACAGGAGAATTCTCTTTTGGAGGGCCTCCTTGACATCGTCTTTAGTAATGCTGCTTTTTTTTGCAACCTCTGCTGCTATTTCTAGCGTGTTGAGTGCACGGCGGGCATCACCGTTGGCATAGTCGATGAGCATCTTGAGGGCACGGCTGTCGAGTTTAAGTTTGCGATTTCCCAGTCCTCTTGTCTTGTCTTTCAAAGCCCCCTGGATGATATTGACGAGGGTCTCTTCAGAAAGCGGATTAAGGAGCAGAACCCGCATGCGTGAAAGGAGCGGGGCAATAACTTCAAAAGATGGATTTTCGGTAGTGGAACCAAAGAGGATAATATCACCCTTTTCCACATAGGGAAGAAATGCTCCCTGTTGAGCTTTATTAAATCTGTGTATTTCGTCGATAAAAATAATCGTGGGCTGACCATAGAGTTTTTTATGGCTGTCAGCCTCAACCATCACCTCTTTAACTTCTTTAATGCTGGAAAGAACCGCACTAAAAAAAACACAGGGAAATTGAAATTGCTGGGAGAGAATATGCCCCAGAGTTGTTTTGCCCGAGCCCGGAGGTCCCCAAAAAATCAGAGAAACCAACCGGTCGGCTTCAATAAGCTGAGTCAGAATTTTCCCCTTTCCAATCAGATGGTCCTGCCCGAAAAAATGTTCCAGAGACTGAGGACGCATTTTTTCGGCCAGGGGAGTAAAACTATGTTTTCCCTCTTTTTGCGGCTTTGGCTTCATGTCATTCATTATATCAGATAAGGAGAAAACATATACAAGAATCAAAATTCCACTCAGAATCTTCACGGACCTTGACCTCTGGCAATATCCATGCTAACTTGAGAATTAATTTCCCGGATTTTAACGAGGAAAATTTGAATAAAGAGAAAAAAAAAGAGGAAAAACTCGGAGAGGAGAAACTTGTCTACCGCCTGGATGAAATCAGCCGCATCGCCAAGGTCTCTCCTCGTACAATCGAATCTTGGGAAAATAATTTTTATTTTGTTCATGCCGGTGTAACGGCTTCCGGAGAAAGGATTTTTCGGAAAAAAGACCTCGAGATCATCATCCGGTTGAAGGAACTCCTTGAAAATCAAGGTCTCACGTTGGCAGGAGCCAAGAGGCAGATCGAAGAAGAATTCAGTCTAAAAACTCCTGCCTCCATGCATCCTGATCGCTTGAAAAAGGTCCTCTTTCAAGTCCGTGAACAGCTAAAAGAAATCGCTTCCTCTCTCAACACAGATTGATTCGTCCAATTTTCTTCTCTTATCGAGTTGCTCCGTATTGTCGAATCACTTGCCTGTTTAAACTCAATTACTGTATAATGGCAATCCTTCGGTCGGGACGTGGCGCAGCCTGGTAGCGCACACGCTTGGGGTGCGTGGGGTCGGCGGTTCAAATCCGCCCGTCCCGACCATTTTTTTTATCATGTAAATGGAGAGAAGAATTATGGAGAACTTAGTCGCATCGCCATTCAAACTTAACGAGACGATCGGTTATCAGGATGGATCGGTTGTGAGCCGTGAATTACTCCACAAAAAAAAGGGCACTATTACTTTATTCGCTTTTGATAAGGGACAGGGCCTTAGTGAACACACGGCCCCTTTTGATGCAACAATCCTCTGTTTAGATGGAGAGCTGAAAGCTACTATCGACGGAACACCTATAAAAGTTCAAGAAGGAGAGATGCTCATCATGCCGGCTGATAAACCTCATTCCATTATAGCCATAAAGAAATTTAAAATGCTCCTTATCATGATTCGCACTTAACTCCTATAGATACAGAATGAATAATTCCAAGAATAAAGTCTCTGTCATCCTTTTGACAAATGATGATGGATTTTATTCGGAAGGCATAGAAATTCTTTTTAAAAGACTCAACGATCTCGGACAGATATTCATCGTCGCTCCTGATCGAGAACGAAGTGCGACATCACTTTCCTTAACACTGCACCACCCTTTGCGTTTAAAAACAATCAAGCCCAACGTCTTCGCAGTAAGTGGAACTCCAGCTGACTGCATCTATTTGGCTGTTCAAAAAATCCTGCCGAGAAAACCAGATCTGATTTTTTCCGGAATCAACCACGGACCAAATCTTGGACAGCAGGACTCCGCTCATTCCGGAACCGTGGCCGGCGCAACTCAGGGCACTTTTCTCCAGGTTCCCTCAATAGCCGTATCTTTGATGTCTGACACCTCTGGCCATTTCGACTTCAAATATGCTGCGGATATCACTCACAAAATAGCACAGCTCATCCTGAAAGAAGGACTCCCTCCTGGAATCACTTTAAATATCAATATCCCTCCCCCTCCTGTCAAAGGGATAAAATTGGCTAAACTGGGACAGAAACGGTACAATCCTGAAATTATTGTCAAAAAGGATCCAAGGAACAGGACTTATTACTGGATAGGAACCGGACATCCTAAGGAAATTGGAGACAAAAACAGCGATGTTTTAGTATTCAAAGACGGTTTTTTGACCATAACACCTCTGCATGCAGACAAAACAGATTATATCGCGATGAAATCACAATCACTCAAAAAAATAATATCTGGAATCAATCATGAAACTTTTTAACTTGGAATGTCAGCAAGTAGACATTCAGGAGAAGGTTGAGAAATAAGTTGCTTACTCAAAAAAAATTTTTCTTTAAATTTTTAAAATTCGCAGAATAACAATATTTTATTGGGCTCTAATATAATGAAAGAAACAATTGGATTATTTTTTAAAGGCATAGGCATGGGTGCGGCTAATGTGATCCCCGGTGTTTCAGGCGGAACGATAGCGCTTATTACAGGAATATTCGAGAAACTAATCAATAGTATTAAATCGTTTAATCTAACTGCAATTCGGTTATTGTTTACAGGAAAGTTCAAGGACTTTGCCTCACATGTCAATTTAGGCTTTCTGGCAGCTGTATTATCAGGTGTGGTCGTAAGTATTATTTCATTGGCCAAATTATTCGGTTTTTTATTTACTAATTTCCCAATTTACATTTGGGCTTATTTCTTTGGTTTGATCCTAGCTTCAGTCTATTTTGTAGGTAAAACCATCCATAAATGGTCGGCCTACACAATCATTATGTTTGTACTAGGGACAGCTGTAGCTATAGGGTTGACTATTCTAAAACCGGCCTCAGAAAATAGTTCCTTTCTTTATTTGATCGTATGTGGAGTTATAGCTGCCTGCAGTATGATCTTGCCGGGATTATCCGGATCTTTTGTGCTTATCCTCTTGGGAAATTATGAGCTGGTGATGATTAATGCCGTCAACGAAAGGGATTTTTTAATCCTCTTACCGGTCGTGATTGGGGCCGGTATCGGACTTCTGGCCTTTTCTAATTTTCTATCCTGGATTTTTAAAAAATTCAAAGACCAAACCATTGCCCTTTTAACCGGATTTATTTTGGGCTCGCTAAGTATTTTATGGCCCTGGAAACACGCATTTAATAGTGCCAATCAGCTGCTGGAAGTAAATAAATTTGGAGCCTTTATCGATTCCCAAGGAGATATTCTCGAACATGTCAAACCATTCAATTATCAGCAAATCCTGCCCGACAATTTCAATTCTGTCGTTTTTTGGGCGATTGGTTTCATTCTCATCGGTATGGTTTCTATCTGGATCTTGGAAAAAATTGCTGAGAGCAAAGGGGAGTAGGCTATGGGTTTGTTCCCTTTAAATTACAGATGTGTTCTCAACTAAAAATCACAAAAATCCATCGGGCGCTGGACAATCTCTCCCCTCATGAGTTCCACTGCACACTTTGTCCCCATGAATGTGGTGTAGACAGGAGGAACGGAGAAAAGGGATTCTGTGAGAGTGGTGCGCAGGCAAAACTTTCCCATGCAGTTCTCCATTTTGGTGAAGAGCCGGTTTTAAGCGGTTATCAAGACAACTCTTCTCTTCCCCTCTGCAAAGACTTCCCTCCCGCCGGCTCTGGAACTCTCTTTTTTTCCGGGTGTAATCTCAAATGCCTATTCTGTCAGAACTATCAGTTGAGCTGGTACAACCAAGGAAACGATTGCACTCCTGATGAGCTTGCAGGAGCCATTTTGAAACTTCAAAATTTGGGTGCACTGAACATAAACCTGGTTTCACCCATGCATGTTCTCATTCCCATTCTTCAAGGTTTAAAACTGGCTTATGAACAAGGACTGCATCTCCCAATTGTTTACAACACCAATGCTTATGAAAAAGTTCAGACCTTGAGTTTACTCGAAGGCATCATAGACATCTATTTGCCCGATCTGAAGTATATCTCCTCAGATGCAGCTCAAATGTATTCCAATAGGCCGGATTATTTTCAGTACGCCAGCCTCGCAATTAAAGAAATGTTTAGACAAAAACCTGAGTTAAGATTGGACAACAACGACATCGCTCAAGAGGGCCTCATTGTCAGACACCTCGTTCTCCCGGGATTATTGAAAGACTCTCTAAATATCATTGAATGGATTGCCGGAAATGTTTCTCCTTCAATGGGTCTGAGTTTGATGAGTCAATTTTTCCCCTGTTTTCTTGCACCAAAAACAATCAAAAAAAAATTGTCTTCTAAGGATTACTGGCGCTGTGTAGAACATGCACAAAAACTGGGATTTAAGACCCTATTTATTCAACCCGAACTCTTTAAAAGCACAGAACACCTCACCCCAGATTTTAATAAAAAAAATCCCTTCAATTGGTCGTAGAAACAGCATCGCTAGAATTTTTGAGGTAGGTCAGAATTTGGGATCCCTAATTCTCGAGCCAGTTCTCTTAACTTTGTCTGAATGATTTCGACATTTTCAGGTCCCATCCGCAAGAGGTGTTTTTGGGCAGGATTCAGGCTTTCTAATCTTGGATCAACAATTTTATAAGAAAGAACCTCTTTTTCTAACTCAATATTTTGGTCAAGCACGGGGACCTTAAGAAGTTCGGCCATAGCCATCACTAGTGATTGCTTGAAGGTTCTATCGGGATATCCCAGTTCCTTGTAGGCCTCCTCAAGAGGAGAACTGAGCTGCCAGTAGAGTCTGACGGTCTGCTTTGTATTAAGAGAGGAAAAAACATTGGCCACAAGATTGTACCTTTCATACGAAGATGGATCTATTTGAAGTATCCCATCCCTAACGACAATCTCAAAATTATCATCTGGCTCAAAAAAATCAATATGGGAACGGGGTGTTTCTCCATGTGCAATATTATCGACAGATGCGACAAATCTTCTGATCAAATCGTTAGACTTTAACCATTGGCTTAAAGCTGAATGTGAAGACAGTTCAGCGCCCCTGGTCCTGACAAGATCGTCACTTTGATCGAGGTCCACTTGAAGGGGCTCAGGAGTTTTAATGTCACTCTTAACAGTTTCTTCTTCAACAGGAAGAGCTTGCTCTTTTTCGACAGGTTCAACGGGTTCATCCGGCTTTTTCTGCAAAACTAAAAAATAAAGGGCAATAACTGCAGCCACAAGAACAAAAAAGGCGACGACCGTAAAAACAACCTTCTTTTTTTCATCCATTTTAGGTCCTCCTCCCTATTCAATATTTTTTTTAAGTGTGATATTGCCATTTTCTGCTGTAACAAAAATCCGAGCATGTCCTTCTCCAAACTCTAAATGACTTTTATTCAAAGGGGATGGACTCTCCGAAGCAAACTCATTGATTATCTCTCCATTCGGAGCCGTCAATTCCAATTTTGCACTCACGTCGGGCTGGAGATATAGAGTGATCTGACCAAGGTTTGTAGAAAGGAAAATTTCATCCTCTTTTCTCAGGTCAAACAATTTTGTTTCCACATCCCCAGTTTCCACTGAAACATGAAGAGATCCGGAATAATTCTCTATAAAAACGTCTCCTTCTTGTGTCTCGGCATAAATCTCCCCATAGAGGTCTGCAATGACAATATCCCCTTTTCTATTAATAATATCCTTTAAAAAAACGGCTTCGGGCACTCGGATATAATAGTCAACGACATTTGAGGCATCTTCTGCCGGAGCCGGGATGGTCTGGATTTTTACAAAGTTCTCAAATGAATCGATGTCTATTTTGGGAATATAGTGATCGAACCTGAGAAAGCGCAAGCGTCTTTCCCTGGTGCTGGGCATTTTTCTTTCTGCATACACTTCACATTCACTATACTCCCAACCGACAATTTCAATATTGCCGTCCGTGTTTTGCAGGGAGAGTGTGCCCCCAGGGGAAAAGACTAACAACCGCTGAAACTCCTCAAAAGGCTGAAATCCCGTAGAGCCAGGGTAGTCGTAGACAGCAACGATGCAGGAACCCAGAAATCCAAAGCATAATGAAATAAATAGAAAACCCTTTAAACTCTTTTTCATACTTTTATCTATTCTATTATACGACAAGAAGGGTTCTCAGTTCCAATTTAAGTTTTTATCCTTGAAACAGAAATTAAAATTTGTCATATTAGATTTTCAAATTTTATTGCACAATATGTTTAGAATCCATTTCATTGAAAGTCCAAATCAAATTTGTATCTTAATCTAGGAGGTTAATATGGGCGGTCTATTTGGCGTCATTTCCAAAAAAGATTGTGTCAGCGATCTTTTTTACGGAACCGATTACCATTCTCATCTTGGAACAAAACGTGGAGGGCTAGCTGTAAAAGATTCGGACAAATTTCACCGTTTCATCCACAATATCGAAAATACTCAATTCAGATCAAAATTCGAAGATGACATCCTCAAAATGTATGGGAATAAAGGGATTGGGGTAATCAGTGATTACGAAGACCAGCCCGTGCTTATCCGGTCTCATCTGGGCAATTACAGTATCGTTACCGTTGGTGTCGTCCAGAATGCAAATACGATCGTCCAAAAAGCTTTTAGAAGAGGGGCTGTTCATTTCTCGGAAATGAGTGGTGCTGAAATAAACCCTACAGAACTAGTGGCGGCAATCATAGACCAGGAAGCCACTTTCGAGGAAGGTATCCAAAGTGCCCAGGAAATGATAGAGGGCTCATGCTCTATGCTCCTGCTTACAGACAAAGGGATTTATGCGGCTAGAGATAAAGTTGGAAGAACGCCTATCATTATCGGCAAAAAACCCGACAGTTATGCAGCCACACTGGAAACGTGCGCCTTCCCTAACCTTGGATATGAAATCACAAAATATTTAGGACCGGGTGAAACAGTGCTTATCACCGAAGATGGATTCGAGCAGATAATTCCCCCTGGCCCAACCCTGCAGATATGTGCCTTTTTATGGGTATATTATGGATATCCCGCCTCAAGTTACGAAGGCATCAATACAGAAAAAGTGAGATACACGTGTGGTGCTTATCTTGCCCAGAACGATAACAAGGCCGTAGATCTCGTCGCTGGAATTCCAGATTCCGGCACTGGTCATGGTCTCGGATATGCCGCTGAAGCCGGAATCCCCTTCAAACGGCCCTTCGTCAAGTATACTCCAACATGGCCGCGAAGTTTCATGCCTCAGAATCAGGATATACGTGACATGGTAGCAAGGATGAAACTCATCCCGATCCGCGAGATTATCCAGGGACAGAAACTTCTCTTTTGTGAAGATTCCATTGTCAGAGGGACTCAACTTCAGGATACTATCAAAAGGCTGTACGAGTTCGGAGCGACCGAGATTCACATGAGACCGGCTTGTCCACCACTGACCTATGCGTGTAAATTTTTGAATTTCTCGCGTTCAAGGTCTGAACTCGATCTGGCCGCAAGAAAAGCGATCAAGAATTTGGAAGGCGATGGCGGCAAAGATCTTGAATTGTATTCTCAAGCAGGATCTGAAAAGTACGAGAACATGATTAAAAATATTGGAGATAGGCTCCAACTCACAACTCTCAAGTACCAGAAACTGGAAAATCTAGTGAAGGCAATAGGGCTTCCCAAGAGTAAACTGTGCACTTTCTGCTGGGACGGAGCCGAAATTACCTGAATAATTCATAAAAAAAACAACTTGTCACATAATACATGTAATATATATGGTTACATGAGATTTATCGACAAGACATAAAATAGCTTTTATTTCCCTTTTTTGCTCTTTTTAATCTTTGCATATGTATCAGGACTCAAACAGTCTTCAGCAGCATCACACCAGTTTGCACATCCAAAATCTTTCTTGAGTTTTTCTTGGTCTTTTTCTAGTGTTTTCCCGCAATTTGGACAAATCCTTGAGACATCATCAAAAAAAAATTCCACTGGATAGTTACAGAAAGGACATGGCCGTTCCGAAACAACATCCTCAATTTTTTTTCTTGAAAGATTTTGTCCGGGGCATTTATTAAAAACCATAGGATTTACTCCGCCGTTTTCTCAGCCAACTCCAATCTCTCTCCAATGGGAGGATGAGAATAATAGAGAATTTTGACCCATTTCGGGGGATACGCATTTGAGAGGTTTCTATTGGCAATTCCCGCAAGTGCAGAGACAAAGGCCTCACGATTTTTCAAAATATTCAAGGCATATCGGTCAGCCTGTCGTTCAAAAAAACGACTCAAAGCCTGGCTGACTGGGCCAAAAAGAAATCCGGAAATAGCACTAACTAAAATAATAAAATACGGGAAGAGGGTGAGATTCCATTGAGGTGAGGAGAGGAATTGAGGGAAGAGAGAGCGCATTATCAAGTGGACAATAAAGAAAACGATGAACTGCTGGATAGTTCCAATGGCAACTCCCTTCCAAATATGACGGTGTTTGTAATGGCCAAGTTCATGTGCAAGAATAGTTGTTATTTCTTGAACATTCATGTTATCCATTAAATTATCTCCAAGCACAACCCTGCGAGTCTTTCCTAAACCGGCCAGAAAAGCATTTTCCTTTTTTGTCTGGCGGCTCATGTCTTCTTTAAAAAAACCGCTGCTGCTCAATCCTCCCTGATTCAGGATCTTCTCGAGAGCATCTGTCAGCTCTTTATTTTCGATTGGGGTATACTTGTTGAAGATCGGAAGAATAAGCACAGGAAAAATTGTCGTAAAAACTACACTGAAAAGGACCATGCCCAATCCGGCAGCTAACCACCAGTATTGGGGAAGCACATCCCATATCCAAAACAATAATCCAAGAACGATCCACATGAGTACAAGCCCAAGAAAAAAAGATTTTATTTTTTCCCAAAACCAACTTCTTTTTGTGTGATTGGAGAAATTCCATTTGTGCTCATGAATGTATCCGCTGTAAAAACTTAATGGGAGAGAAAAGATAAACACACAGAGCTGAAAAACAAGAATGTAGAAAAGATAGGTCAGGATGAGTGGTCCTCCTCTAAAAGGGAATCTAGAAAGGAAGGCACTGAATCCAGAGTGAAAAAAGACCAGAAGAATAGCGAGTGAGAGAAGGGTTCCGGCTAAACCCAGAAGTCTGTTTTCCTTTTCATAAGATTTTGCCAACTCTTGCTTTTTTTTATCGAGAAGAGGGTGAATATCTCTCATGTGTCAGATTTCCTTTTGGACTCCCCTATTATAGCTGAGAATGCCCTCAGTAAAAACCCGCTCTCTGAATTTAAGTGATTTTTAATAACATCGGGAAGTGACTCAAAATCACGTTGCGTTTTCCCCAGGAGTCGCCGGCGCATCCTGCTCCATCTTCGTCGAAGACCCAACCCACCTCACCACCATGCTCCTCAGATGGACATGGATGCCGCCGGGCATAGCCTAAAATAAATACCATGCCCGCTCGTCCTCCGATACGAATTTCTCCATCATCTTCCCAGATGTTATTAAAAATCACTTAAACAACTATGACATGGAGTTCAAAGTTGCCTTTTAAAGGCGAGACAGGTAAAATTTCCCTTATTCTTCATTTCACAATAATTGAACAATGGAATACTGGAATCTTTTACTTCTCTTCGGGCTGGGAATTGTCGTGGGATTTATTAACGTCAATGCCGGCGGTGGATCGAGCCTGACACTTCCCACTCTTATTTTCCTTGGTTTGGACGGTGCGTTGGCCAATGGAACAAACCGTGTGGCCATCTTTGTGCAAAATTTATTTGCAGTGGCCTCATTCCGCAAAAGGGAATTTCATGAATTTAAACTCAGTGGAAAGCTTTCTCTTCTAACTATTCCAGGAGCTGTGATCGGTGCCATTCTCGCCACAAAATTGAGCGGCGTTTTATTTGAACGGATGCTGGGGGTCGTGCTGCTCTTTATCGTTTTATCCATGTTTTTCTCACGCAACTACGCCAAAGGCAACAAAGATAAAGAAAAACATACAAACTGGTGGATATATCCTGCTCTTTTTGGAATCGGATTCTATGGAGGATTCCTTCAAGTTGGAGTCGGATTCCTATGTATGGCCGCCCTGTACCACCTTCTCAATCTGGATTTGATCCGCACCAATATGCATAAGGTTTTTATTATTTTGATCTATACAATTCCAGCACTCGTGATTTTTCTTGTGACCGGAAACATCAATTGGAAGTTTGGGCTCTCCCTTGCTGCGGGAAGCGGTCTTGGGGCCTGGTTTGGAGCCCACGCCTCAGTGAAGGGTGGAGAAAAACTGATCCGGATTGTCCTGGCCATAGCCATTCTTGTGATGGCCTTAAAACTGTTCAATCTTTTTTAGAGATTGCATCTCTTTTTCTATTCGAGGAGCTTATTAAGCAGGAGGAGGCTGTCAAGAACATGTGTCCCAAGGTTGATTCTCAGCATACGGTTATTTTTTTCTTTAAGAGATAAAAAGTCACCAAAAGCCTGTGCCTGAATGAGAGAATTAAAAGAATAATCTGTTTCAGGCACGTGTTGATCAATTTCCGGTTCATCGACCAGCTGAAGAAACAATCCTTTGTTGGGACCTCCTTTATGAAGCTGTCCTGTTGAATGCAAATAGCGGGGTCCAAATCCAAACGTACTCGCCAGATGAGTTCTTTTAAAGAGGTTTTTCCTGATTCTTTGCACAGCCTCTTCAATTTCAGGAAATGGAGGCAGAAAAGCCTGGATACTTAGATAATCCCCTGGCAGCCCTGAAGATATCCATTGAGCGAACATCTCGTCCAGCTTTTGATCATCTATGGTAAAAGTTACGCTCTCCGCTTCTCTCTTCAAAGTGTTCTTTTCCATTTTTAAAACTTTTCGAGTGAACTCCTTTGTCAATTGAACGTCGGGCTGATTAAACGGATGGATGCCCATCACCGTTCCGGCAAGGGCGACAGCCACTTCCCAACGGAATATTTCCTGGGCAATCCCATATTTATCTTTGAGATATATTCTGACAGTGGGATGACCAAGCTGCTCGATACGCTCCACATAGGATACAAGTTCTTTGTTTTTTTCTGTGTCTAAGAAAAATGCAATAAAATAGCGGTCATCTCCAAAGTCTTCGGGTGAAATTTTCGGTTCATTTATCACCGGGATGATTCCTCGACCATTTTTCCCCGTGCTTTCTGCAATCAGTTGTTCCAGCCAGTCAGAAAATCTTCTCAATGAGGCGGATGTTAAGATAGTCAATTTATCTCGTTCAGGATTTAATTCTCCTAAAAAAGCGCCTAAAAACAAACAGGATGCTTTCTCCTCATAATCATCTTCTCCCTTGCAGCTCTGCGAAGCAAATTTTGCCTGTTCGAGTAACCTCCGCACATCCATCCCTATAAGAGAAGCAGGCAAAAGTCCAAATTCTGACAGAGCGGAATACCTGCCTCCAAGGTCCGAGGGAGCGTGAAATATTTTTCTAAATCCTCTCTGCAAGGCCAGTTTTTCAAGCGGGGTTTCCCGATCGGTGATGGAAACAAAATTTCTGCCCGGCATCTGATCAGAAGGGGCCATTTTATCCCAAAAAAACGAGAACAGAGACAATGTTTCTAGTGTTGTCCCTGATTTACTGGAAATGATAAATAAAGGCTTTTTTTGATGAATTTTTTTTTCAACAGAACTAACGGCCTTTGGATGTGTGCTGTCCAAGACTATGAGTTCGGGATGCCCGGACGCACTCCCAAAAATATCCCGAAAAACTTCTGGGGCCATACTTGACCCCCCCATGGCACACAGCACAACATGGGTATAGGATTCAGCTTTTATTTTTTCGCAGAAAATTTCGAAACCATCCAGTTTTTCAGCCATATTTTCGGGTAGATTCAGCCAACCTAGGCGGTCGACAATGTCATCCTGCAGGGATGGAAACCAGAGAGAAGGATCTTTTGCCTGAAGTCTTTCGGCAACGTTTTCTTTCTGCCACAAAGCCAGTCTATTTTGGACTTTGTCTTGATAATCTTGAAAATTAAAAATGATACTTTTCATTTCTTGTTATTCTTAATTATTTCTTTCGAGATTCCATGATATATCCATATGGATAGGATGAATTTTAAGGAAATTTTGTGCGAATTTCATCTTTCCTTCCATCAGCTCTCCCTGACCCTAACTTGTAAATCTTTTAAATTTATAGTAAATCAAATAATCATAAAAAACAAACTTGAAGGAGAATCATTTGATCCATACATTTGATGCCGTAATTGTTGGAGCCGGAGGAGCGGGGCTCTATGCAGCCCTCGAAGCCAGCAAAACAACTAAAACAGCCGTCATTTCAAAACTCTATCCAATCCGCTCTCACACAGGAGCCGCTCAGGGAGGGATCAGTGCTTCTCTCGGCAATATAGAAGAGGACAAACCGGAATGGCATGCCTTCGATACAGTTAAGGGAGGAGATTATCTGACCGACCAGCCGGCCGCCTTGCTTCTCGCAGAAGAGGCGGTCCAGGCTGTCTATGATTTGGAAAATCGGGGATTGCCCTTCAACCGCACTCCAGAAGGCCGCATAGACCAAAGACGTTTTGGCGGACACACAAAAAATTTTGGCAAATCCGCCGTACGGCGGGCATGTTATGCCGCTGACCGGACCGGACATATGATCCTTCAGACACTCTACCAGCAGTGCATTAAGAACAACGTCACCTTTTTTGATGAGTTCCATGTAATAGATGTCCTCCTGGAAGGACAGCGATGCTCTGGAGTTGTGGCCCTTGAGCTGAGCACGGGAGAGATCCATTTGTTTCATTCCAAGGCCGTGCTTTTTGCTACTGGAGGTACGGGGCGAATGTTTAGGATCACATCCAATGCCTACGCCAATACTGGAGATGGGCCGGCTCTTTTACTGAGAAGAGGCGTGCCGCTGGAAGACATGGAATTCTACCAATTTCATCCCACTGGCATCAAAGGTATGGGAATTCTTATTACCGAGGGCGTTCGGGGAGAAGGAGGTATTCTTCGCAATAAAGATGGAGAGCGATTTATGGAGCGATACACACCCACTCTGCTCGACTTGGCACCCAGGGACATCGTGGCTCGCTCCATCGTAAAAGAAATCAGAGAGGGCCGTGGGATAAAGGGAGACAGGACAATTGAAGACTATGTCCATCTCGATGCCACACATTTAGGAAAAGATAAGATCGAAGCCAAACTTCCGGACATCGCAGATTTCAGCCGAACATATTTAGGGATCGATCCGGCAGAAAACCCTATTCCTGTTCAACCCACAGCCCACTATGCCATGGGAGGAATTCCAACCGACATCCATGGGAAGGTGCTTAAAAATGGAGAAGGGGATCAATATGAAGGTTTGTACGCCGCAGGAGAATGCGCCTGCGTTTCTGTTCACGGCGCTAACCGCTTGGGTACAAACAGCCTTGTCGATCTGATCGTATTTGGTCGGAGGGCCGGACAAAACATCGCACAATTTGTCCAAGGATCGGATAGAAGTCCCTTAAAAAAAGATGCGACAAGATATGCTCAAAATCAAATACTTTCGAAAACTGGAGGTCCATTTGGCCCCAACCCGCAAGATCTGCGGCTCGAACTCCAAAATATTATGATGGAAAAAGTCGGGATTTACAGGAACGGACAAGACATGCAGAAGGCCGTAGAAAAAATAAAAGAACTGCGTCAGGTCTATTCCCAAGTCAAGATTTATCCAACAGGCAAGGCCTTTAATACCCATCTGTTGGATTTTATGGAATTGGGAAATCTTCTGGATTTGGCCTATATCACAGCATATTCGGCCCTCAACAGAGAGGAGAGCCGGGGAGCTCACTCCAGAGAAGACTTCCCCAATCGCAACGATGACGAATGGCTCAAACACACTCTGAGCTGGCTAGATGGAGACAGCATAAAAATAGGCTACAAACCAGTGGATATATCCCGGTGGAAGCCCAAACCGAGAAAATACTGACGCACGGAGAGAGTCTCATGAAAATTACACTCGAAATTCAAAGATATGATCCTCAAAAGGATACAAAAGCTTTTTTTAAAAAATACAACGTCGAAATCGACGGTGATGCCCGACTCCTCGATGCTTTAATGAAAGTCAAACAATATATCGATCCTTCACTTGGATTCCGAAAGAGCTGCGCACACGGGGTTTGCGGATCAGATGCAATGAAGGTTAACGGCACCGAACGGCTTGCCTGCAAGACTCTCATCAAAGATGTTATCAACAAGGATGGCTCTCCCATAAAAATCGAACCGCTTCAGACCCTCCCTATCCAGAAAGATTTAATGGTTGACCAAAGTCTATTTTTTCAGCATTACCGCCATGTCAAACCTTATTTTGTCAACACGGAGCCGGTTAAAGAAAAGGAGCGGATTCAGTCTCAAAAAGACCGAGAACTTTTTGATGACGGCACAAAATGTATCCTCTGTGCGGCCTGTTATTCGGCATGTCCGGTCGTAAGAGGGATCAATCCCAATTTTCTCGGTCCGTCCTCAATCGTTCAAGCAGAACGTTTTATCGATGACAGTCGGGATTCAGGTTTTGAAGAACGAGTTTCAAGGCTTGATTTCCCGGATGGAATTTGGCCCTGCCAGAATTTTTATCAATGCACAAACGTCTGTCCACGGCACATTAAAATTACGCAATTGATTAACAAGACAAAAGAGAAAATTTTCAAGTTCCGCACGTCACGCGGAGAAAAAGTCCACGACTTGCCCTGATTTTCAGATTTAATTTATTTATTATTTCTTCTTGGGATTTGGCTCCTTGTCGGGAAGATAATACCCTTCTCTCGACAATAGATGGTCGAGATTGGCCACTCCGTACACAACCACAGCCGTAACAATGGAGGTGTGTTCCTGATATTCTGGGATGCTTTTCTGGTAATAATCATTTTCGGTATGCCAGATTTCTCGGTAGTTGAAATCATAACCTTTAGGATCCGCTGTTGAAAAGGTCATGGTCGGTACCCAGTTCATAGAAAAAACTGAAGAATCTGTCCCCCCAGGACGTTTTGACCTTTCTCTTGGTTTTCTTTTTACCATTTTAAAAGGAAAATCCGGATTGATATCGTTTAGCGGCTGACATATTTTTTCCATGTCATCCCACATGGCTTCAGACACGGAGAGCCCGGTGGGCACGGTGGGACCACCATCCCTGTTGAACATGTTGGATATTTTAGGCAATCGATCTTTATATTTTTCAACCCAGTGACCGGCGCCCAGAATACCAAATTCCTCTCCTGCCCAGAGACAAACCAATATTGTTCGTTTGGGTTTGCCGCCAGCGGCCATGATCAAACGAGCTGCTTCTATCGCAGGTGTCATCCCGGATCCATCATCAACGGCACCCGAGGCCACATCATAAGAATCAAGGTGTCCACCCATTATCACATATTCATCGGGGTATTCTGTGCCAGGAATTATGCCAATAACATTAGAATAGGAGACTGGTCCCATTTTAAAATAATTACGGATATCGAATTCGAGTTCCACTCTCTGGCGTTCGATAATCAGCTGTTTGATTTCTGCAAATTGATGCTCATCCATTTTGATATCACATGTTGTAGGCAGATCATCCCATGATGTCCATTCCTTTACATCTCTGTTATAGGTGGCATTGATGGGGATTGGGGCTGAGGAGATGACCCCAAGAATCCCTGCACTTACCATTTTATCCAGTTTGGCCTTTGCTTCCGCTCTTTCTTTGTCTCTCAGCTCATTCCGTTCTTCTGTTGTCATCTTTTTCCGTCTTTCCAATTCCGCTTCATCGAGTTCAGGAGGATCTAACAGTACCCATGCTCCCCTCAGTTTCTTTTTCATTCTCTCGAATTGACGATCATTTTGGGGTTCTAAAACCGCATGTCCAACCTGTTTACCCCTGGTTCCTGATGAATAGGAGGGAGTGGCAAAATGCAGATGCATGAATTTTGGGGATGTCATTTTTCCAAACCAGGCGCCCCGGTTGAAACCCACTGCAAGGGTTCCGGCTACATCATACTCGACATCCATACCCCACTCCTTAAATTTCCTTCCGGCCCATTCGGCGGCATTATCGTACGCCGCAGAACCGATAGGACGTCCACCAAATCGATTTGTGAGAACGTCCAGATGTTTCATTGTCCGGTTGTCTGTTTTGCCAATTTCGATAATTTTTTTTACGACCGGATCGGTTTGGGCTTCAGAAATCTGGGGCAAAAATATGAAAGATATAACTACAGCCAAAACTAAATATTTCTTCATGTCGTCACCTCCATTTTTAATATTCATCCCAGGATATGAAATTCAATTCTACTTGCTTCAAACTTATTGTCAATGGGTTGTTGAATGGAGTCAGCATCCTCATTTCCGTGATTTTAAGAACGAGTTCTCCGTGAACAAGCAAGTCGATTAGAAATAAGGCTTCGGTATTCCCAGGATGCACCGGTGCCTTAAAAGGGAAGCTGGGATGACTAGAATCCGGGCATGATCGTAAACTGGAGGTACGAGCCCTTCATGGGCCGATCGAAGGGATGGACATAGCTGAGTCCAAGGATCATATAGCCAAAAACATTCATACGCAATCCAACTCCTGCACTGGAGATAGGTTTCCGGATTCCTCCATTAAACCAGGGTGATTCTTCGTTCGACCATGCTAATCCCACATCATAGAAAGCCGTAAATTCCAGAGGCAGTGTGCCGTAGTACCCCCTCCCGATTCCTAATACCCGGAGTAGAGGAAATCTCAATTCAATGTTAGCCACCATCAGTTTGCTGCCGAACAGGCGGTCAAATGTAAAGGAATCTTCTCCGCCGCCTTGGACTTCTTCGATGCTGAAAGAGTTATAATTGTAACCTCGGACCAGACTCTCATAACCAAGGAATAAGGGATAGAGACGACCGTCATCTGCACCGGTTCCATAACGTCCATAGTGGAGAAACCGAAAAGCCAGCGTAAAGGGACGGACAGGCATGATGTATTTCCTATAGTCTGCCAGTACATTGGTGTAAGAAATAGAACCGACATAGGGAGACATTTCAAACCTGTAACTCTGCCCCAGAAGTGGGCTTGTAGCACCATAGATAGAAGAGTCATACACAAGTGCTGCGGATCCAAAAGCAAAATGGAGACTTGGAGCCGCCGGCAGATTTTCTCTGTCTCTTAATAACAGCATGCCGTCAATCAATGAAGTGGCTCTTGTGTACACATCGTTATCAAAATCAAGAAACCGGTAACCTCCAGATAGCTCAAAGCGCAACATCTTACTGAATGGGTAGGAGGCAAATCCGGAAAGCTGATAATTGATCTGCCGGTAGATGTACTCCTGTTCGATATACACAGGCTCGCCATATAATTCAGATATTCCAATGGCATATCCACCGTAGATGTAAGGAATTCTCTGCGCCACCCCTCCCCACATGAACCGGGATCTCGTGTTCTGAAAACCCACTAAAAAGGAGGAATCTTCGATTCGGCTGCTCACCTGCACCATAGAGGAGAGGCTGTGGTATCCAAGAATGTCGCTGAAGTACATAAGAATTCCACCGCCTCCATATGTTCCGAACCGATCCGCTCCTACGGCCAGCTGAGGCGGGCTAATATAGTCAAGGGATAATTTTGGGGCATACTCTTCGACTTCATAAGTTTGCTCCTCAGGGAGCCCATACAGAGGATTTTTCAAAAGACCCAAAATCTCTCCCCCTCCCTTTTCTCTAGGAGGAAGGACTGCAGGCAGGATATCTCCAAAAGTCACCAAGTCCTCAGTGCCGGCAATCATGTTAGATCCATCCATAGAATACAGGCTGTAATAGCCTTCTTCGTATAAACTGAAGGCCAAATCCCCTGATTGTGATGCCACAGAGAGTGCAGGACTTAACGCCGAAATACCGCTGATCCCTGTAAACAGATTGGTTATCTGTTTGATTTTTTCCTGTCCTAAATCGATTTTATATAGATTCGCAATACCACTTTTATCAGAAATAAAATACAGGCTTCTGGCGTCAGGAGACCATTGGGGATTGATGTTGTGAGAACGGATAAAACCTTTCACTTTTTCAATCTGTCCGGATTCAGGATCAAGGAGAGCCAATTCATATTTTCCCATACTAAGATTGGGTAGATCTGTTGAAAATCGATCTGTGACAAAAACAATCTTGTTTCCATCTGGAGACCAGGCAGGTTGGATATCGGCAAATGGATCATCCGTCATTTTTTTCAAAACATCGGTCTCTAGATCATAAATAAAAAGGTCTGAGACTCCTCCTGATAGAGCCGAAAAAGAAATCATTCGCCCGTTCGGTGACCAGGTCGGATTCAGTATTTCCCCCAAATCGGGAAACATAATCTCCCTCTCTCTTGAGTTTTTTACAACATCTACAATGGATAAAATTGGCTGTCCTTTGCGGATGGCCCCAAAAACAAATCGCCGTCCCTTGGCATCCCACCCCCCAGAAGATTTGATGAACTGGATGCTTTCAAAATGAGGATCAACGGCCGTGCTGATAAGTTTGCGTTTTATTTTTCCGGTTTGAGCATCGGCCAAGAACATATCGATAGACAGCATATCTCGAGTTGACAAAAAAACGATCAAATTCCCGTCAGGACTCAGCGAAGGAGATAAATTCAACCTGTTGAGCTCTGTCCCTTTGAACAGCAGCCGACTCGATGGATCCTGAAGTTGAGTCATTCCAACCAGAGGATTGTAGGCTTTTTTCATCGCTTCGTGCCATTCCTCAGACAAGTCTGCTAAAGAAATCCCTAATGTTGTCTGAATAGCCTGTTCGTAGTTTCCAGACCGTCCCGCAGATTTCATAAGGCTGGGCACCTTCATATCACCCCATTTTCCCGTTATGTAGGCCCATAGTGACTGGCCATAGCGGTAGGGAAAATACTTGTATGTGTTGATCAGTTTTTTAACAGTCGGCAGTTCTTCCCGACGAGTGGTGTCTCTCATCCACATAGACGTCAGAGGATCGACAGACCCAATCGACAAATACTCGGCAAGGCCCTCGATCATCCACAGCGGAAGACGCGCGGCATTGGGCGGCTGTGAAGCCAATCCAGAATTTCCTAGAGAGGTCATGTCTATCTGGAAGGCATGAACCAGCTCGTGGCCGATCACGTGGTCCGATTCACCCAGAGATGCACCAAGGGGAAGAACAATGCGTCTTTTATACATTTCCGTCACACCCCCTGTGCCTTCTCCGAGAATACCTGAAATAGCCGATGTCTGCTGAAAATGTGGGGAACTGGCATAAAGTATCAAAATCTGCCGGTCACTGAGATTGTAACTAAAAACTCTTGAAAGACGGGAATACCAGCGTTCGGCCAAACGCGCTGCAATAGGGGCGGTCTGAGCGAGTTCGGAGTAAAAATAGATATCGAAGTGTTCTGTCTTTATCAATTTAAAGTCAAATGATTCATACTGGACCTTGTTCTGCCCAAAATACTGAGCATGAAGGGGTGAAACCATACAGAGAAAGCCAAGACAGACCAACCAAAAGATACAACTCACTTTTACAGTTCTATTTGATTTTCCAGTTTTTACTTTCAAACTATTCTTTTTTTTGTGTTCATTTTATTTAAACATGACGGCCACACCCAAAGTCCCGATTCCCGTGTGTACCCCAATAGCCGGAGCAACTTCTTCGATAAATGCCGGAGGTTTGCCAAAAATACTTGTCAGTGATTCCGCATAGATGTCGGCCTTTGAAGAACATTTAACATGGACAATCGCATAATGCCATATTTTGTTGCTTTCGGCCATATTCTTCAAATTTTGGACGATTTTTTTCATATTCCTGCTGCGGCTGAAAGACTTCCCAAAAGATACTGTCCTTCCCTCTGCATTAATGGATATGACTGGTTTCAAATTCAATAATTTTGCCAGAGTGCCTTTCAAAGGGCTGACTCTTCCGCTGCGGACCAGATACTTCAATGATAGGATATCCACATATATTTTAGTTTTGTCTATCCATTCCTCCATAGACTCAAGAATATCTTCCTGTGATCGGCCCAAATTGATCGCTTCGGCAGCCCGCATAACGATGAGCCCCTGAGATGCCGAAATGTTCCGGGAATCGATAACATCGACTCTTTTATCTTTGATTGACAAGGCGGCGTTTTTGCAGAGGTCATACATGCCGCTGAATTTATCCGATAAACATATGGTTATTATGGAATCATAATAACTGGAAAGAAATTGATAAAGATTCTGGGCCGTCTTGATGCCGGGCACAGATGTTGTGGGATAGGTTTTGGACACTTCCAGCAGCGAATAGAATTGAGATGGCCGAAGTGTCACTTTGTCTAAAAACAGGCTGTCTCCAAAAGAGATCACAAATGGCAAAACATGGATTTGTAATTTATCTATTAAATCAGGATTCAGATCACAACACGAATCCACAACAAGAGCAATCTTGTTCTTCCGTCTCCGGCTCACATCAAACTGTTTCTGCATGTCATCCACTTTGATCTGGGTGATAGAACCGAATTTATTGAGCCGGACAAAAAGATCGGATGGAGAGTCCGTATGGACATGAAGGCGCGCTTTTGTCCGTGAACCGGCTACAATCGCCGATTCCCCGAAATTTTGGATGAGTGTTCTCAATTTATCTAAATTCAGGTTCTCTCCAACAAGGAGAGCTTCTGCACAAAACCTCTCCTCAATTGTCTCCCTTACTGGATGGTTTTGTTTTTCAGGTAAATCAATATGGACTTTCGATTTCAGGACTGAATTTAATCTTCCTTCTTTTATAAATTCTAGGATTCCATCGAGAAAATCCACAAATCCCTTGGCTCCTGCATCCACGACTCCGGCCTTTGCCAGAACTGATAGTTTTTTCGGAGTATCTTTTAAAGATCTTTTCGCTTCAGACAGAGAATGGGAGAGGAGTTCGACAAAATCTCCCGTTTTGGTTCTGTGTCTATAGACGGCCTCCGCCCAATCCTTCATGACGGTCAACATTGTCCCCTCAACTGGAGAAACAATCGCTCTATATGCATGCAGAACGGCTCTTTTTACAGACTCCCCGAATAATCTTGTTGAAAGCTTCACTTCAGTTTTGATTTCCTGGCTTATACCGAGGAGAAATTGGGCGAAAATAATTCCAGAATTTCCCCGGGCTCCAGAAAGCGCCGCATCCTCTATAGAAGACATGGTGGTCTTTATGGAAGGACTCGGAACCGCACATTCCGCAATAGACCGAAATAGAGAAGCCAGATTCGTTCCTGTGTCTCCATCGGGTACGGGAAAAACATTGATTTTATTGAGATATTTTTGATCGTCGATGACGGCATTCCCGCCGGCTAAGAACGCATAATATAATCTTTTTCCGTTGAGGTAGGAGATTTTCACGGCTCGTCCTCTTTATCCAAAATCCCAAACACTTACCTATCTATTTTAGCAGATTCTTCCAGCATTTCAATTGTATGAACGACATCTATCCATGAAAAGGCAAAAGGCTTAAATTTTAATGAAAATCTTCTTTCTATAGAGAGGAAAGAGGATGGCCAGCCAGATAAGGAGGAGAATTATGGGGTACAAAAGAGAACCGTTCTGCTGTCCTGCCCAGGGGACAAGAAGTTTACTGTAAACAAAACTCTGTAAGGATATGGTTTCTCCCCCCCGCATCGAGACACGTATCAAGGCGATCAATTTGACCATCAATGTCGATCCCGCATACACAGCAATCGCATTTGTCCCAAAGACAAGAAATGGATAGGCCCATTTTTTTTGTTCCAAAACATCATTAATCCCGTAGCAAAATCCCAGAATTATCCCGGCTGCTCCGGCCGTAAATATGACAAACGTACTCGTCCACAACTGTTTGTTGATGGGAAACAAAGGATGGAGGAGAAGGCCAACAATCACAAAAACTATCCCGGCCGCAAAAAGACCGAACATTTTATTCAACTGGCTTCTCTTAGACAGCAGCCAATCTCCAGTAAGAGTCCCCAATAGAGCCGTAGCTAAGGCCGGAAAAGTGCTGAGAATCCCCTCGGGATCAAAAGTCGTTTTATAGAGATGCCCAGCAAGAAGTTTCATATCTATAAAACCGCATAAATTCCCTTCAAATTCCAGGCCTCCAGCCCCATAACCAGGCACGGGAACAAGTTTCATCACTGCCCAGTATCCCCCAAGAAGAAATAAAGTGAGAGCCACTCGTCCTTTTGGCCTGACTTTAAGGAAAAGGAAGGAAGCAAATAAGTAACAGACAGCAATGCGCTGAAGGACTCCCGGAATTCTGATGGATTCAAAATTGAATGAAGGAAATATCCTGAGGAAGTACCCCACAGCAATAAGTAAAATGGTCCTTCTTAAAATTTTGATATAAAGTGCTGAGGATACAGCCCCTTCATTTATTCTCCGTGAAAATGAAAAGGCTATCGACACACCCACAATAAAGAGGAAAAACGGAAAAATGAGATCTGTCGGCGTCCATCCATGCCATTTTGCATGCCTCAGCGGTGCATAGACAAAACTCCAGCTTCCGGGATTGTTCACGAGGATCATACCGGCAATGGTTATTCCCCTAAAAACATCTAAAGAAGCCAGCCGATCGTATTTCATTATCCCTTCCCGACCCTCTTGTCTTTTTCAATAAGTTCCCTATAGGGATGAGCTGTCTCATACAGCCAGTCAATAATGGCCTGCCGGTTCCGCCGCGCATTTTCTCTATAGCGAGGATCTTTCCAGAGATTATGGAGCTCACCTGGATCGTTTTCCAGGTCATAAAATTCATCAACTTCGTCATTCCAATGGAGGGCATACTTCCTTTTTCCGTCAAAAGTAACAAAAGAGTCATTTGCCCAATGGATAAAAATACGTTCACGGGAAGAGACTTCGGGCCATTTCAATACCCTCGACAACGAATTCCCCTGTATCCCTTCAACTTGTGAAAGTCCAAACAACTCTATCAAAGTCGGAAGAATGTCCACACTGCTCGCTAAACTCCGAACGACTGAGCCAGGTGTTGTCAATCCGGGAACGCGGATTATAAACGGGACATTGGCCAATTCCTGATAACCACTCCTGTCCATTTTATAAACCATTCCGTGAGAGGCAAGCATGTCCCCGTGGTCAGAGGTGAAGATGACAATAGTATTGTGATCTAAGCCCGTTTCAGAAAGAGTTTTCAAAACACGTCCGATTTGCGCATCGATGTAGGCACAGTATCCATAATAGCGCCGGATATAATCCTGAAACTGTTGCCTGGACCAATCTGGGAGTTTATAACACACTTTATTCGTCCTCTGATGTTCAGGTTTTCCCTCAAGAAGGTCAAAAAAATTGGACGGAAGAGGACACAACTCGAGTGAATACTTTGTATCCCACGGTTTGGGGGGAGCAACGGGAAGGTGCGGCCCAAAATAAGAGAGGACAAGAGAGAAGGGCTGAGTGCTGCCGCGCCGGCTGCGGATAAACAACTCGGCTTTTTGTGAAAAAAAAGAGGCCATATGATGTTCCGCCGGCAACAACGAATACCTGTGCTCTGTGTTTGGCCCGCTGGGAAGGTCATTGTGATTTCCTGGCTTTGGCCTGTTAGCTAAAAGTTCCCCCAATCCCACCTCTTCGAGATAGGTGTGATACTGTTTCCAACCTCCCGCCCATGTATCAAAACCAAGTTGAGGCAAATCCTCGCCTGCTCCTCCCTCTACTTTCTCATAGACAAATCCGGCTTCATCTGGGACTCGACGGTAAAACCAGCGTCCATCAAAGGGTTTCTCTTCAGGGACATTCCTGTACATATAGCCATTGAGATGACTTTTACCAAAATAGGCCGTTGCGCGGCCTGCGTTACGCAAAAGAAATCCCAGAGAGGGAATCTTATCTGAAAGCATCACATTGTTAGTCGTCACTCCATGCCTCTGTGGATAACATCCTGTCAGCATACT
This sequence comes from uncultured Eubacteriales bacterium, assembly GCA_964633715.1. Classification (GTDB taxonomy): domain Bacteria; phylum Acidobacteriota; class Aminicenantia; order Aminicenantales; family Aminicenantaceae; genus JAUWVG01. Next base: position 100,857 of record CAZWHQ010000001.1, on the reverse strand, counting down.
GGCTCTGGAAGGACTGCAGGGAAAAGCACCAATGTAAAAATTAGAAAATCGTGCTCCTGTTTCGGCAAGACGATCAAGATGTGGTGTGGGATTGAGTGGATTTCCATAACATCCAAGAGTGGAGACCGGCTGCTGATCAGTCATTATAAAGAGGAGATTCAAGGGGCGTTTGCTTTTATCCCTTCTGGAACAAGAAAAACTTGTCGCTGCAGCCGAACCAACCGCTAATGTTTGTAAAAATCTTCGCCGGGAAATTGTGCTCATATATCCTCCCAAAAAGCATCCACTTATCTTTTTGGTTTTTATCACATTGATATCCCAACGTCAAAAGAAAGAATTCCTATTTCTGTGATATTTGAGTGTTACATAAAAGTTCCGGTGCCATCCTGTCCATCTGAGGAGCATGGCGGTGAGGTGGGGGGTCTTCGACGAAGATGGAGCAGGATGCACGGAACATGTCTCTGCTATATTTATCACAGTCTAAGAAATGAGGATTCCAGCTGAAAATATGGATATTCAAAATATTACTAGAAATCATGATAATAAGTTGATATTTTTGAATAGGTGTGAAGGTGTCGGCAGTTTTTATGAATAATTCAGGGCAGAACATGTGATGAGGATAGTACTTCAAAAAGGAGGATGAAATTGACAGACGTCTTCTCAACAAACTTCGCGACAATTGATTGGATCATCGTCTCGGTCTATATCTGTATTCCCGTCGTCATTGGCCTCATCGTTAAAAAATACATCCGGCAGTTGAGCGATTTCATCGTGGCCGGACGCTCATTGAGGTTGTTTATTGCCATCGCAACTCTCACAGGGACTGAACTCGGTTTGGTTACAGTCATGTACAATTCCGAGTTAGGATTTCTCCATGGTTTTTCTGCTTTTCATGTTGCGATCATTGAGGTGGCCTGTATACTGGCTATCGGACTGACCGGTTTTATTGTTTATAAGCTTCGGCAGCTCAGGATTATGACCATTCCTGAGTTTTACCAAATACGTTTTGGAAAAAACGTACGTTTCGTAGGCGGAATTATCCTTGCCCTGGGAGGGATCCTCAATATGGGGCTTTTTCTCCAAGCCGGTGCCCGTTTTATGATGGGTGTAACTGGATACAGTAATCCCGCCGGATTGAAATTATTTATGTCGGCCATGTTGATCATGGTTCTTATCTACACCGTAGCCGGAGGCATGATTTCTGTCGTTATCAATGATTTTTTACAGTTCATCGTCCTGTCCATTGGGATGATTATCGGATCGATCTTTGCCATCAAGGCCATCGGATGGAACAATCTTTTTCAAACTCCCGCATCTGTCGACAGCGCATCCTGGTTCAGCCCAGTCGCGGAGGGTTCGGGATTTGGCACAATTTATGTCATTTTTATGGTTGTTCTCACCTTTTCTGCCGGAGCTCTCTGGCAATCGGGGACGCTACGTGCTCTTTCGGCCAAGACACCTAAAGTGGCCAAACAGCTGTATGCCTGGAGTTCTGTGTCTTATCTGGCCCGCCGAGTTATTCCCATGCTCTGGGGAATTTGTGCGTTTATTTTTGTCTCACAAACGCCTAAACTCTTTGCGGCTTTTCAGGGACCTGAGGCTCTCAACAGCCAATTCGGCATGCCCATCTTTATCGCAAAAGTTCTTCCCAGTGGTTTATTAGGATTGATTGCCGCAGGCATGTTTGCCGCTTTTATGTCCACACATGACAGTTATCTGCTGAGTTGGAGTTCGGTGATTACACAGGACATCATCGCCCCACTTAGGAAAACTCCTCTCTCGGATAAATCCCGCCTCCTGATCACAAGGATATGTATTGTTTGCATAGGTATGTTCCTTCTTATCTGGGGACTCTGGTTTGAAGCCCCTGTCTCTCTCTGGAATTACATGGCTGTTACAGGAACAATTTATTTAGCCGGAGCTTTCACCGTGGTCACAGCAGGACTCTACTGGAAAAAAGCCAGCAAAACCGGGGCTATGATTGCGCTTTACGCAGGATTAATCGCCATCCTGGGAATTGGACCATGGACAAGGGGTGAAAACGTTCCCTTTTATCTTTCAGATAAATTTATTGGTGTGATGACTTTTGCTGTCGCATTTCTGGGGATGGTATTCGGATCACTTCTTTTCCCGGACAAGAAAAAAATGAAGGAGGCAAAACAATGACCTGGATGCAGTTATGGAAATTTGTTTTAGTGCTGACCTTATCCGCCTATTCACTCCTTGTTATAATCGTCTCTATTGGCGGCACAAAAAATCTTATTCAGATGCTTAAGGAGCTTCAAGAACCGCCTGATCCATCAGAAGAACCGAATCCTTAGAATAGTTGTTTTTTTCTATTGTTTCTGAATCCAGAGGAAATCGATCCCGATTTCAGGTCCATCAACCTGTGGATTCTCCCCTTCAAATTTCAGGGAAAGAATGTGTCTGCCGGCTTCAAGCGGCTGAGCCGTCAGCGTGAAATTGCGCAGGAGTGTCCGGAAGGGACGGTAGAGATCTAAAATTTCCCTTTTGTTATTCAGTGTAATTTTTTCCCCATCGAGAAGGAATGATATTTGGCCTGAATTTGGAGTCATAGCCAAGGCAATGTGAATCCTCTTATTTCCCTTTTCGTTTATAGGAAAAGTGAAGGTTTTGGTCTCTCCTTTATTTTTAGGAGTCCAGATCAGGATTTTTCCATTTGACCACAGCCGTCCCTCTGAGAGGTGTGTTTGTTGCAGGCTGCTCATGGTTGTTTCTGGTTCATAAAATACGGAATTTCGCGCTCCCCTCCGAGCCGCCGGCTGCCAGTTTTCGGGCAATCTCAGCAGTCGAACATCCTCGGGCGATATCGCCACATGGTCGTCGGTCACTCCCGGCCGGGCATAATGGTAGCCTATTCGTGCATAGGATAAACCTGGAGTCCTCTCATGGCTTTTCAGCTCCATATAAAAGCGGATGTGTTCTTGAAATGGAAGTGCATCCAGGATGTGCCAGCGGTAATTGGTCACAAAACCTCGATTCCCGGGTCCATCATTCCTCGGTTGACCGCAGTAGGGATAATAAAAAATATCCGGGGATGACCAGGAATAGTTGTAGTAATCTTCCGAGCCAGTTCCAAAAGTGGAAGGGACACGGTCTTCATCTATAAAAATCTTCTCATCTCCTTCTCCCCACCAACTGCCACTTGGAGTGGGAACATCGTTGGGATTGAGCAGATAGGAAGTTGAGCCCACATACACTCCCTGACCTACCGCGATTATAAATGGGAGATCCTGGACATCGGTGTTCGAAGCAATCATGTTGTGATTTGCTCTCCAACGGGCACGAAAAACCATGGATAAATTGTCATCCCAATCATAGTTCATCGGTAGAATTGAACCTTGAATCTTGATCTCTTGATCTCCAAGATTTTCAAAACTCAGCTGCAAAGATTCCTTAAATGGCATCACATACCGGCAGACCATTGTTCCATCCGGTTTCACAGTAAAAGGCATAGAGTGATAGGGATTAATCCCCGGAGCCGCTCCAAAAAAATCTCCAACTGGCGACTGAATTTGTCCCAAAGGAGCCCTATCACAGTTGATATGCATAACAGTTTGACGGAGCGCCCTGTCTCTCTCTGGAGCGCTGATGTGGACGGTGAGAACCTCAATGGCTTTAGGCCCGGACAGAACCAAAGCTTCTTTTTTCTCGAGAGGATCTATAGAAAGTTGAAACGTTTCAAAGGATGCAGAGGATCGGAGTTCTATTTCTTTATCCGGATTAAGGAGTACGGCCGTTACATGATCGATAACCTCACTCAATTTTTTTATGTCTTCGGGCTGAAAGGTCACAACATTAGCTCCGTCTTCGTACAGACGCACCCCAACCTGGTAAAAATGGATTTTTTTGACATCTCCTATCCAGATCATCTTCATCCCGCGGGAAAAAGGAATAGGCGTATAACAGGCATCTCTCTGGTACACGGTTTCCTGGAATCGCTCCATACTGATATTATTTATTTCAGAAAAACTGTCATAAAATTTGTGAAAAAAATCCACGGCTGGGCCATCATATACAGGTGTGGACTGACCGTCAAGATAGAGCTTGATCTCTCCTTCAATAGCGGCCGTCCAGAGCCTGACTATCGCGCCAGGACCGTTAACTTCTGCAATCAGATACTCCCCTATTCCACTTTCGTCAGGTTCTTTCAGAACTTTTTCAAAATTGGGGGTGGGTTCTCCACCAAATCCATCAGAATTGGCAAACCAGTCGGGACCGCCGGGAAGCCGACTCCTGCGGTCAAAAGAGGAAAATTGAACAGTATGAAATACTGGATCCGGAAACTTTGTGAGTCCGACCATATCTATCATTTCATTAAAAAGACTTTCTGTAGAAACCGCAGAGCGAACATCTTTTTCAGAATCACAAGTCATGAATAACAGTATAAATACAGATAAAAGGGCCATTTTATATTTGTTCATGGTTTGTCCTCCAAAATAACTGGCTTTCTTGTCTCTAAATAAATCAAAATTTGGCAATCAGGTCAATTGGGAATATATTTGATCCCCATAAACAATTTAAATAGAGTTTGGAGAAGTGGGGGTAAAATGAAGAAAAAAGCATTTTAGAAGATTTTCGATTTATAGAGGAACTTGTATCTTCTGTAGCATGTCCCATCTATTTTTGATATATAAGGAATGAAAATGGTGATGAGGTGAAACTGCTTAAAATTGGAATATCGGGAGTTAGAGGCATAGTCGGAGAGACCATCACTCCCGAGCTCGTCATGGACTTTGCCTGCGCTTTTGGGACTTTCTTGCGCTCCGGAAAAGTTCTTATCGGGAGAGACTCCAGAATTTCCGGCCCCATGCTCCATTCTGCAGTCCTCTCCTCACTTCTCTCTACGGGATGTGACGTTATCGACATGGGCATTTGTCCGGCACCAATACTGCAATACCAGGTCAGAAAATACCGAGCCCGGGGAGCCGTATCCATATCCGCAGGACATAACAATGCCCAGTGGAATGCCCTGACCTTCATCAACAGCGAAGGAACATACCTCAATGAATTCCAGGGAGAAGAAATGCTCGATCTTTACCACTTGGAAAAGTATAAAAAGGCAAGGGCAGACAGGTTGGGAAATCTGACAACCAGCCAAAATCACATCCAAACTTATTTCAAGCATCTAGTGAAGTTCCTCGATGTGAATCTGATAAAAAAAGCTCGACTGAAGGTTGTCATTGATGCATGCAATGGTGGGGGCGCAGGCATCACAAACATTTTCTGTGAAAGACTTGGCTGCGAACTGATTCCCTTAAACAATACCCCCGACGGCAACTTTCCCCATGATCCAGAGCCTCGACCACGAAATGCGGCCGAAGTGGCCTCTATCATTAAAATCACAGGAGCCAACATCGGTTTTCTGCTCAACAGTGATGTCAGCCGTGTCTCCATCGTTACAGAAAGGGGAGAAACACTATCCGAGGAATACACATTTCCCCTTGTGGCGGACTATTATTTAGGGAAAAAACCGGGCACAGTTTTAACCAACTTATCCACATCGAGGAGAATTGAAGACGTGGCCGCCAAACATGATTGTCCGATTTTGAGAACACGTGTCGGTCAATCCTATGTCATCCAGGCCTTGACATATGAAGAGGGCGTTCTTGCCGGAGATGGCAGCGGAAGTGTGGCTGTTCGTTTGTTCCAACCTGCATATGACGGGTTTTTGACAATGGGCCTGATCCTCGAATCCCTTGCTGCAGAGGAATCCTCCATATCGGAAAAGGCCGCCCAACTCCCCAAATACCACATCATCAAACAAAAAGTGTATTGTCCTCCCCATAAGGCCCACACCATTGTCAGCCGGATAAAAAAACTTTATTCCCGGTCCGTAACAGATCTGAATGATGGAGTAAGGATGGAGACCAGGGATGGATGGATCCACATCCGCAATTCGGCAACCGAACCTATGATCCGCATCATATCGGAGAGCGTAACTAAAAAAAAGGCAGAGACAAGACTGGAGAAGGCTGTCAATTTCATTACCCAGTATATATAGCCAATGAAAAAAGGACTCTCATTAAAAATTGGTGTTTCAGGACTCCGAGGTGTTGTTGGAGACAGCCTCACTCCGCAATTGGCCGCAAGATTCGCCCAAGCTTTTGGAACATATGTCGGAACCGGAAAAGTTATCATCGGTCAAGATGCGAGAGCCTCAGGCCAAATGATCAAAAATGCCGTTTTGGCCGGATTGCTGTCCGTGGGCTGTCAACCGATCGATATCGGTCTATGCCCGATCCCGAGCACAATGGTCCTTTCAAAGGAAAGCTCGGCTGTCGGCGCCATCGTTGTTACGGCCAGCCACAATCCCCCGGAGTGGAACGGTTTAAAATTCATCAGTGGACGTGGACTGTTCCTCAATTATTTCCAGGTTCAGGAATTTTTGGATATCTATCATCAAGGGGAATTCTCCTGGGTAACTGTAGACCGGTATAAAAAAACCGTTATCGAAAAAAACCCAACGCAGCCTCATTTGAACAAGCTTCTGGACTATCTAGATATCAAATCCATCCAAAAGAAAAAATATATGGTTGTGGCTGACTGCTGCAATGGGGCAGGAGCAAGACTTCTTCCTGAGTTTCTTAGCCGCTTGGGATGCCGGGTTGTCCAAATCGATCAAAAAAGAAAGGATGGAATCCCTATCCATCATGAACTTTCTGCAGAAAACATCCTCCATTTAGGCCGGGAGGTCAAAAAAAATGGAGCGGATATCGGTTTTATTCAAGATGCAGATGCTGACCGGCTGGCCATTGTCAGTGACAATGGAACTCCTCTTGGAGATGAGATGACACTGGCCCTAGCTGTGGATTTTGTCTTGAGTAAAAAATCTGGTCCGGTCGCTGTCAACCTGTCTACTTCCCGGGTCATCGAGGATATTGCCCGAAAGTACAAGGTTCCTGTCTATCGAACAAAGATCGGGGAAATCAATGTTGTCGAACAAATTCTTCAAAAAAGGGCCATCATCGGAGGAGAAGGCAACGGAGGAGTAATATTCCCAACAATTCATCCCTGTCGAGACAGCTTTACGGCCATGGGTTTGATTCTTGAAGCTATGGCTTTTTCGGGAAAGTCCATTTCTCAACTTCATGCAGGCATCCCCAAATATTATATGGTTAAGGATAAGATCGAAGGATCGTATGAACAGGCTTACCGCCTCCTTCGGCTTTTGCGCCAGAACCAAAAACGCAGTGAAAACATTTCTTTCTTAGATGGACTGAAAATCGACTATAAAGACTCTTGGTTGCACATCAGACCCTCCAACACCGAACCCATCATCCGGATTTTTGCCGAAGCAAAAAGTCGACAAAAGGCAAAAAGCCAAATCGACCGCTGCAAACAAGACATAAAGGACATTCTAGATGGAAATCATCATTAAAGCAGACTACGACGAAATCTGTTCAGAGGCCTATCAAATTATCTTTCATAAATGGCAGAGAAAGAAAAACATTGTCCTTGGACTGGCTACAGGACGAACCCCTCTTGGCGTGTATGTAAAACTGATCGATTCGTACAAACAAGGAGACATAGATTTTTCCGAGACACGAGCCTTTAGTCTGGACGAATATCTTGGGTTAAAAGAAGATCACCCTCAGAGTTTTGCCGCCTATATGAAAAAAAATCTATACGGCCAAATAAATATAAGAGAAGATAACATCCATGGGCTCCATGGATTACCGGAAGACATCGATGAACACTGCCAGCAGTATGAGGCCTCAATTAAAAGTGTTGGTGGTATCGATATACAGCTACTGGGAATTGGTGAAAACGGCCACATCGGATTCAACGAACCCAGCTCTTCGCTTGCCTCAAGAACTCGGGCTAAAACACTGACCAAGGAAACCATAGAAGCCAACAGACGTTTTTTTAAAGAAGGTGAAGACGTGCCCTGTTACTGTCTAACGATGGGGATAGGAACCATCATGGAAGCCAGAACCATCCTCCTTCTTGCATTTGGGGAAAATAAGGGAGAGGCGATAAAGAAAAGTGTCGAAGGTCCGATTACGGCTATGGTTCCCGCTTCAGTTCTGCAGATTCATCCCGACGTCAAGATCATCCTCGATGAGGACGCGGCTTCTCGACTCTTTAGGAAAGATTATTATCGCTGGGTGTATAAAAACAAAAAAGGTGTTGATAGATACCTAAAAAAGGTATGATCTACCGAATCATTCAAACTCTGTTTGAGAATAGACCTCTCGGCCTTTTAAAACTGTCTTTTTTATGTTGAATTCACCGTCAAAAAAAACGAGATTCGCTTGATGTCCTTCTTTTAAATGCCCTATTCTATCTTCCTGTCCGAGAATACATGCTGGGTTTGATGTCACCATTTTAACGATCTCTGGTACACTCAAATGACACCACTCCAAAACATTTTTCATCGCTCTATTGATAGGCAAAACACTTCCGGCCAGAGTGTTAGATTCCAATAAGACGGCTTTTCCTCCCTCTATAAAAACCTGAGAATTTTCCATTTCATACACTCCATCCCCCATTCCAGATGCCCTGACGGAATCAGTCACCAGGCAAAGACGGTCGACACCCATTTGTGCAAGAGCGATCCGGATTGAAGCCGGATGCATATGCACTCCATCGGCGATAATCTCGGACGTCACTGTATCTGAATCGAACACGGCACCGACAACTCCAGGTTCACGGTGATGAAACTCTCTCATGGCATTGAACAGATGAGTCGCATGAGAAACGCCTGCATTAAAACTTTTGATGGCCTGAGTGTATGTTGCATCGGAATGTCCAATAGCTATCGTCACTCCTCTTTTTTTAAATAGGGGGATCAGACTCAAGTACTGAGGGATTTCAGGAGCGAAAGGAATGATGGCCGTCAATCCATTCAGCACATCCAGGATTCGTTTTGTCTCTTCTTCATCGAGATTCCCAACAAATCGAGAGTTATGTGCACCCTTTTTATTGACATTGATATATGGCCCTTCAATGTAGACGCCAAGAATTTCCGACTCCAAAGATAAAGATTGAGCGGCCTTGACCACGTCCAATACACGGACCAGGGAATCAACGGATGTGGACATTGTAGCTCCGACAAATCCGGTCACACCATGGAGGGCTTGAAAGGAAGAGATGATTTTTAAGCTCTCTACATCGGCATCCAAGATGTCCTTGCCAAGAGCCCCGTGGAGATGAAGATCGATAAAACCGGGGGCGATAAAATTTTCGCCCAAATCGACGATTTCAAATCCTCTGGTTACGGCCGCATTGCCGAAATCGGATACAGAAAGAATGTGCTCTCCCTCAACAACAACCATCCCCCGCGGCAAGAGCCTATCAGAGAGTACACAATTGCCTATATAAGCTTTTTTCATAGAACTACACACAAAAACTAATTTTTTTCGATGGCTATTTTTAAGTGAGAGGATAAATCGAAGAAGAGGGAGCTATCTCTTCATCAAGTCAGCACTCGATAATTTATCCTGCTTCGCAAATCCTTCAGGCACCGTATAGGTCCCTGCCGGAGCCGCTTTCTGGGAAATTTCAACCACTTCCTGGTATGAATTGACGTCTGATCCCATCATATTCATGGTTGTCTCGCTCTTAATCTGGTATCCATCTATTTTTGCCATTTCCTTGATAGATTGATCGTTCAACCTAAGAGCCACTTTTGACATCTCCAGATATGTGTTCATGAGCTCTTTCCAATCAAAAGGGACATCCTTGCTGGCCCAGACTTTTGTTTTCATCTGAAACATCATCATGTCCATGTTGACGTCATAACCCTCACATTTTCAGTTATTTATTGTGGCCGTTTCACCGGTCGGCTGGACCGTTACGGAAGTTTGAAGCATCATCTGGGCCATCTGGGCCATCTCATCTGGAATGTACTTGGAAAAATCAACAGGGATTTCCATTTCCACATATGTCTTTCCTTCAGTATTGACCATTAAGACAACCTTTTTAGCCATATCGACAATAATGGACGTGCCTGGAGAATGCATGGCCATTTTGTTTTCTGTGAACCAAATTTCACTGAAATCATCAACAGCTGGTTGGCTTTGCCCCATCATGCTGATGGCATCTGTATGAATTTTCTGCTTAATATAGACATCAGCAGTAACCAATCCGGTTGTCAGGACAACTAAAACAAAAATAAAAAAACATTTTTTCATAAAAAACCTCCTAGTCGATTTTATAACATGCCATACCCATATTTTCAAATGGGAAAAATCAATACAAAAAATCTTTAAGAGAAAGGCGGTCTTTTTTTGTGTAATCACGGGGAAGGGAATAGATGTCATCAGGAGCGGACTTCCTGGTCATTTCCACGATTTCATGGATAGACTCCATTTCAGCTCCCATAAAATTAAGTGTCAGTTCCGTGCGAAAGTGGAATCCTTCAATTTTTAATAATTCAGCGACTGCGAGGTCGGTCAACAGGTAGGTCACTTTAGCCAGCTCAGGATACATCTTCTCCAGATAGGATTTTCCATCAAAAGGGACATCAAAGGTTGCCCACACCTTCATCTTCATCGATACCGTTAAAGAATCGATATTCACTTCATACAATCTGCATTCTCGTTTTCCAAATTTCTGAATTTCATCAGTCGGAGTCACGGAAACAGCCACTTGTCCCATGAGCTGTTCTAGGGATTCCGGAAAATATAAATGGATGTCTACAGGAACTCTCATCTCAACATAAGTTTTTTTTACGTGATCGATAGAGTAGATGACTTTTTTATCGAGAAGAACAATCAGGGATCGCCCTTGTCCATTTAAGGCCAGCTTATTTTTGTCTATCCAGGTCTCAATAATTTCTTCCTTTGCCTCATGCTCCTGTCCATCAAGCATATAAGCTTTGTGTTGAATAACCTGTTTGATGTAAGTATCGGCGCTGTACGAAAAGTACGCGAGCGTTAACATTAAAACAAAAAAAATGATGGTCCGTTTCATGTGTGTGCTTTTCAGATTCATGATAATTCTTTCAGAAATTTTTATCAAATTCTGAATTTAACGGCCTCTCTTTTCCTGTGCTTTCAGTCTCAGGAAGATTCAGAGGTGCACTGTCGCTTTTCATCCGCAAAAGCTTAAAGAAGGAGGGGATCGGCATCAAAAAAATGGAGAGAATCAACCGCTTACTGATAGGCCTTCAGAAGACAGTTTAACCTGAAGGTGTTGAATCCCTTGTCCCAGGTTTTTAATGTCCGTGATCATTTTTTTTCGAGAAACTCTGTCCTGACTGCTTAAAATAGTCAAGGATCCACCCTGTCCTCCAGCTCCGTTCACTTTCCAACCGAAAGCGCCGCATTTTTCCGCAATTTTGATCACGACATCGGCCTGCTCTGAGATCAAATCAGGATGAAGGGCTCTCTGTAATTCGTTGTTACGGATCATCACGCAGCCGAGATGAGCCAGATCTTCGCTTATCAGACTGGCTTTGCCTTCTTCTGCCAGGTTTCGGAGTTCTTTAAGCGCTTCAGCTTGAGGGCTTTTATCGTCGAGAGAATCAATCACACGTTCATGAATATCTGAAGACCTGTGTGCACCTCCAAGATAGATAAGACACAACTGTTTGTTTAAATCCTCCGTTAACTTTTGGCCAATTGAGACTTGTGACACTTGGGCTTCTGGATATTTTGAAATGCGTATATCACACACGCCTCCATATGTTGCGCATATCTGATCCTGGATGCCACTTTGCATACCCAATTTATCAGTCTCAACCTGATGGGCAAGAGCGGCAATCTCTTCGGCAGAAAACCTCTTCGGTATTAGAGCACCGAGAGCACCAAGAAGTGCCACACACATGGAAGCCGATGTGCCAACCGCACTTCCCGGCGGAAAAGAAGAACGGATATGGATATCCAATTTTTGTCTTTTTGGAATTAACAGCGAGTTAAGGGTTCCCTGAATAAGAGGGTGAATGGAAAGATCGGGTTCTTCAGGATTTATAAAAAGAACTTCACCCGTATCAACCAAATGAACCCTTACACGATTTTGCGTTCCTTCCCCTTCCCGAATGTCAAAAACAAAAATATCCACCTCTATACGAGGAGACACGGCCATATTGAGTACATGCCCTTCTTTTGAAAACCATGTATCAGTCCAGCCTCCGATGTCATTTATTCGCAAAGGGGCTGAAGAATGAATTTGTCTGAGTATTTTTTTCATTCAACTGTTAAAAAAGAAAACAAATCGCTATCTATCTTCTTCCGGATTTATCCTGGAAATACAGAAAACAGATACCATAACATATGTCGGAAATACACGGATTTGGATCATTGTTTATCTAAGGGGGATTCTATTATCCGGACAATTCTGGATTCGTTTTTGTAGTTGAGAATTTTGTATTTTTCCAACCACTCGACTAGAGTTTGATCCAGGGGAAACATAGTGTTTTTCGAATTAGGGACTGGAAATCCAAAATATTTATCCTCGGCGTGACCGACAACATAGTCGTTACTGACCACCGTAAATTTTTTCTCCGGCAGCAGAATGTCCCCGTCTTTTACGACAATATCTCCATTCACCGTGATGAAGTCCACTCTTTTCCCGTACTCTTTTTTTTCATGTGGATAGTATTTATAAGCTAATCCAGACACCTGCAGTCGATCTCTTATTCTTTCCACATCGAGTTCAAGGATATCTTTTAGCTGCTCCCCTGTGATTTCAAAGACCACAAGTGTGTTATTGAACGGCGAAGTCTCAAATACATCTTGGACACAGATGTTCCCGGCCAGAATATTCGATCTGATGGCACCGCTGTTGTGAAAGCCAATTTGGACGTGTGTCTTCCAGCGCATGACATCGGTTATCCAGTTCCCGAGAGAATTCTCGACATTTAAAGTTTCCTTAGGATAGTCAAGTTTCATATAGTCTGCCTTGGCTTCCCCAATCACTTTCTTGCATTCTTTCCCGATCGCTTTGTCAATTTCATCGACAAGAGAACTGATCCGGGGAGATGGAGTCAATTTAATATCCGCCCAAAGTTCAATCAATTTCTGCTCATAATTGACAATATTTCCCTCTTCAACATCTAACTTGAGATACCCCAGTGTTTGCTGATGTCCCTTTGTCGACTGGACCAGGACTCCATTTTCTTTCTGAAATCGTCCGTCTTCCGAAGCACACAAAACGACATCGATCCCGGGAACATCCTGTGCAATCCTCAATCCATCTTTAAATCCGGAATGAACAATCACAACCACCAAATCTGCTGCTCTTCTCAAATCTGACATATAGGAGTTAAGTGCAGGAACCATAGGCAGAACATCCAATCCCTCTACCATCTCCTTACTCACTTCAACAAGGAAATTTTCCTCCATGACTGCGATCACGCCAACTTTCAGACTTTCAATCTCAAAGATAACATAGGGCTTATTCCCCAGCAGTTTTTTATCCTTTGAGTAGATTATATTGGCCTGGATTGTTGGAAAATCAGCCAAGGCTGCCAGTCCTAGGGCATTCTCTATTCCTTTATCGAATTCATGGTTCCCGAAATTCCAGAGATCATAATCTAGTCTGTTCAAGAACTCGATCATCACACCGCCAATGACACCTTTATATGTTAAGGTTGTGGCGAAAGTGCCGGTCATGATGTCACCCTTATCGATCACCAGAACATTCTTTTCCGTTTTTCTGATCTCATTGAGATAATGGCTGAGAGCCTCCATCCCACCGACTAACCTATCCTTGTTTTCCTGCTTGATAGTATAGGGGAGGTAGCGGCCGTGAGTGTCATTGGTATGGACAAGTGTGATAGTGGTCGACATTAGTGGCAAACCAGACAAAACCAAGATCAAAAGAGAAAGAAAAAATCCTGCAGCTATTTTTGAAGCTGTTTTTTTTATACCAAAACCAGATGCGAGATTGTTCATTTGTAATCGTCTTTGAGTATTCATACCAATCAAAGAGTCTTTTAAATTCGATAAGAACTTATAGCACAGGAAAGATTCCAAGTCAAAAACCTAGATATCCCCTCCATTGCGGCCTTGATTCTTTCCTCTGTCATCAGAAGCTGCAGCATCCGTATCCCAACAAGACTGTTTCTATTTTGGGGAGCCAAGAAAATCAGGGGATTTTATACGTGTTGAAGTTGTTGTCGAGAGTATTCCCTTTGCGGAAATGGATCTTCTCTGTAAACTGTAATTCTTCAATTGACATAGAGGGTTTTCATTTTTCTGAGAATATGATACCAATGAAATGATGATTTCACTCCCCCAAAAAAACATTTTCCTTGCACTATTTAAGGAAATGGAAAAAAACAAAACTTTATCCCTAGCGACAATTGTCGATACAAAGGGATCATCACCGCAAATCCCCGGGGCCTCAGCTGTATTTTCGTCTTCAGGACTGGAGATGGGGACTTTGGGAGGAGGGATCCTGGAAGGCCATTCTCAGCAAATGGCCATGAAGGCCCTAAAAAACAAATATTCCCTTACGGCTGATTTTGACCTCACTTCGGATACGTTATCAGAGGAGGAAGCTATCTGTGGGGGGCAAGTCAAGGTTCTGATTGACGCTCTACCGGAAAGGCATTTTGATATATTCCGAAATCTTTTAATCTCTCATAAAAAAAGAATTCCCGGTGTTCTGGCGACAATTTTTGGTACTGGGCCCGATAAAAAGGCTCACATATTGCGGCATTGGCTCGATAAAAATCAAATAGAGAACTTGGATATCACCCTCCCTTTGAGTATCTCTAGAAAGGAATTGCTGGACGTGCTCTCTAAGAAAAAATCTAAGCTGTTGAGAATGAAAAACAACCTGTTTCCTGAGGTCAACCTAGAAAATTTTATGTTTCTGGAGCCCATCCTCCCTCCCCCTCAACTTGTGATCGCAGGCGCAGGTCATATCGGCCAAGCCCTTGCACATTTGGGGGCGCTCTTAAATTTTGAAGTGACAGTTATCGATGACCGGGCCGAGTATGCCAACTCAAAAAGATTTCCTGAAACAGATGTATTAATTGTCGGAGATATCGCTCAATCAGTTAAAGGTTTTTCTGTTTCTTCAGACACTTTTATTGTCATCGTCACAAGAGGACACAAATTTGATGCCGATGTTCTAAAGAACTGCATATCCTCTTCAGCCGCATATGTGGGGATGATCGGAAGCCGAAGAAAAATTACTCTGTTGAAGGAGAAATTTCTCATTGAAGGCTGGGCAACACAAGATGAGATAAACAAAATGCACGCACCGATTGGGCTAGAGATCAACTCGAAAACTGTTGAAGAAATTGCGGTCAGTATAGCCGCTCAGCTCGTCCTGGTAAGGAGTCAAACACAGAAGGAGGAACAGCAAACATGATCTGGACAATCATCCTTGCCGCTGGAGAATCCAGGCGTATGGTCCAACCCAAGCTCCTTCTTCCTTTTGGAGAAAAAACCATCATTGAAACTGTTATGGATAATGCCACTTCCTCTAAAGCAAATTATTCACTCCTTGTAACAGGTGGCTTCAGGGAAAAAATCAGACAAAAAACAAAGAGATACCCTGCAATCACCGTCTTCAATCCCGACTATAAGCGGGGAATGTTATCTTCAGTCCAAAAAGGATTCCGCTCCCTACCCGAAGGAGCCCAGGCAGCCGTGGTATTGCTAGGCGATCAGCCCTCTATATCTTTTCGAGTTATCGACAAAGTCATCGAAGCATACTCTTTGACGCCTAAAGGAATAGTCCTTCCTACGTATAATAAAGAACGGGGGCATCCTGTGCTTATCGACATGAAATACAAAAAAGAAATCGCCGCATTAAGTCCTGAGGTAGGCCTGAGAGGAATTGTCTACGGTCACCCAAAAGATGTGTTTGAAATCCCGGTAAACACATCCAGTATCCTGCGTGATATCGATGACATGAAGGACTATAAGAGAGAATTGCTCAACAAAACTTAGGACAAAACTGGACATTAAATTTGATAGATTTATATTGTTACGGGAGTAATTTATGAAAGTATTAGTGACAGGTGGCTGCGGATTTATCGGAACGAACCTCTGTCTTTCCTATAAGAAAAAAGGATGGGATGTTGTTTCTTATGATAATTTGGCAAAGCATGAATTTGCCAGGATGGCCTACATGAAACCCGAGGCAAGATACTACAACAAAGAGACTCTTGAACAGGCCGGCATAAAAGTTTTCGTCGAAGACATCAGAAACAAAGAAACATTGATGAAATATGCAGAAGATTGTGATTTTATCTGCCATACCGCCGCCCAGCCGGCCATGACAATATCCTGGGAAAATCCTGAGCTGGATTTTTCCACTAACTCCAGGGGAACCTTTAATGTCCTTGAAGCTGCCCGTGAATTTGATATCCCAACCGTTCTCTGTTCAAGCATCCATACATACGGCCCGGATAAGATAAACTCCGAACTCAAAGAATTTGAGACCAGGTACACAAGAGATCCGATTTCAATTGATGAAAACGAACCCCTTCTCCAAGGTGTGGTGACACCCTTACATGCATCAAAAAGATGCGGAGAAATATATACACAGAGTTATATCGACACATATAATTTGAAAATCGCATGTTTTAGACTGACAGGAATGTATGGTCCCTATCAGTTTGGAGGAGAAGATCACGGTTGGGTCGCAAATTTCTCAATCAGAGCTTTGATTGATAAACCCATCACTATATTCGGAACCGGAAAACAGCTCAGAGACATCCTATATGTTTCAGATGTTTTTGAAGCCTTTGATGCGTTCTTCAAAAATCCTATTCCCGGAATCTACACGATAGGCGGAGGAGAGGGAACAATGATATCTCTGGTTGAAAGTATTACAGAAATTGAAAATATTATTGGGAAAAAGGTCGAAGTCAAATTTGAAAAAGACAGGTTCGGCGACCTGAGATATTTTGTTGGGGATTATTCAAAATTCAGTAAGGAAACCGGTTGGAAACCTAAAGTCGCTCCGAGAGAGGGCATAACAAAACTGATACATTGGGTGAAAGAGAATGACAACCTATTCAAATAAGAAGCCAATACCTCTCAAAGCACTTATTCTGGCGGGTGGCAGAGGAAAACGATTAGAAGACAAAACCGTAAAGGATAATAAGTGCATGTTGGAATTTCAGAACGTGCCTCTCATTCAATACAGCCTGGAAAAGGCTTCAGAATTGAACGTTGAAGAAATAGTGATTGTAGTGGGACACATGGCGGAAAAGATCATCAATAGATACGGAAACTCTTACAAAGCAACAAAAATAAAATATGCGATTCAAAGAGAACAGAAAGGTTTGGTGCATGCCATTGCCTGCGCACAGGAAGCTGTCGGAGAATCTGACTTCATTTTGCTTTTGGGAGATGAATTTTTTACAGAATCAAATCATAAATCATTCATTGATAAGTTTATTCAGAGTGATAGTTTTGCTGTCTGCGGGGTTATTCAAGTCGATGACAAGAAATTGATAAGCAAAACCTACTCAATTCTGTTTGATAAAGATTCAGAGAGAATTTTCCGTCTGATTGAAAAACCAGCAAATCCAATAAATAATATTATGGGTACAGGAAACATAATATTCAAAAACCAGATTTTCGATTATCTCGAACAAACTCCCATAAACCAGCAGAGAGGAGAGAAAGAACTTCCGGACCTTGTCCAGTGCGCCATAGATGACGGGAAAAAAATTATCTACCATATTCTTGCTTATGAATACGTGAATGTAAACACACCACATGACATAACAATCATCGAAGGTATCGTTGCAAAAAACAAAACCAAGTAGAATCCTTGTTGTTATTCCTGCATACAACGAGGAAAAAACAATAGGAGACGTTGTTGAAAGAACGTCTTCTTTTGCAGATGTATGTGTTGTCAATGATGCCAGCACCGACAGGACCGCTGAAATTGTTGAGTCTATTCCCAATGTGAAATGCATCTCCCATAGGATTAACACCCACATCCCCCAGACAATTCTGGATGGCATGAAATATGCTTATGAACACGATTATGATTTTGTCATCACAATGGACGCAGGTCTGAGTCATTGCCCTGAAGAAATCCCTCGATTCATCAGCGCTGAACAGTCCGACCTTGTACTCGGTATACGAACAACAAAAACAGAAGTGCCCTTATTTAGAAAAATTCTTAGCCGTACGGCCACAGTTCTTTTTAATCGTGCACTGCGTCCTATTGGAAGCGGATTGCCTAAGGCAAGATTTCACGATGTCACTTCGGGATACCGCAGATATTCAAGGAATGCCATCGAATTATTGATCCATAAGAAAATGAAGGCGAAGTCATTCGATTTTATTACAGAAGCACTGATGTTAATCTATAGAAACGGACTCAGTGTGACAGAAGTCCCCATTTCTTACAACTTCTCGACAAGTTCTCTTAATTCAAAAGTTGTTTTGCAAAGTTTGAAAATGTATTTGGATATTCTATTGACAAGAAGAAAGTGAGGGATTTAAAAATTTTCCAGAACTGCTTTTCGACTGACAGCTCAAAATCTGGTTTGATCTCTAAAATTTCTCCTGAAAACCAGAGGCCATTCTCGTCCCTATCCGCACTACGGCCTCTGGTATAGGTCCCAACTTCATATCTGCCTGGTGGAATTTTTTCCTTGCTGAAAAGCACACCGAATCCTGAATGGCCTAAGCGTCTTGAGGAGAAGGTTTTGACCAAATCAGGTCTTCTGATAACCTCTGTGGGAACGGCAAGGGTCCGTTCAGCAGATCTCAAAACAAGCCATGTCCTCTCCTTCACTTTCTCTTCTGTTTTTAGGAACGCCCAACCATCTATATAGATAGAGACATCATTCTCAGCGATTGTATCGAAAACAGCTCTAACCTCCCCTGAAACAGGTCCAATTTGAAAATCCTTTGGCGTCTGCGTGAAATCACGGAACATTTCCTCTGGATATGTATACACCGTCTTCTCAATAGACTCATTGATGATTTTGTTAGCGACCTCTTCGAACGGAAAACGCAGTCCTTTTTCCTCAATATGCCATCTTAATAAACCACGTTTTAAAATTTCCGAATTTCCCACCACCTGGGGATTGAACAAGTGTACTGAAAAAAAGAAAAATGTCATGGCTGCAATCAATCCAGTAAGAGCCACATAAAAATGATATTTCTTATGTCGGATTTTTTCATAGAGAGAGAGATAAACCACTATGAGAAGGGACACAGAGATAAACTTGTATCGTGATTGTGTCAGTGCAAATTCCCATCCTCGCCACGAACGAAATAGAGCGTTAATTCCTATAGTCAGAAGAACAAACAAAAAAAAGCCATAGAGTGCGGGATTGTCCTTATAATACTTGGTGACAGTCAAATAAACAAAATACAGAACGATCGTAATCCCGAAGAACAACGAGAAATAAAACAAAGAGAATCCAGGGACAGATCCGATAAAACAGAGCGTGTAGAGAACTGTATTCTTAAAATTTAAAAAGGCATTTATAATTCCAGGATTTCCGGGAATTTGAGTGTAATTGAAAAAATAAATCCCCAAGACAATTGCTGAAATCAACGTCCAAACTGCAGCTCGCTTATAGTTTCTCTGAATAATCAGAATAAACAGACCCACAGGAAAAATGAGGGCTCCGTTTCCTTGGCAGGAAATTGTCAATACAGCAAAAATTGAGGCAAGAACAAATGCGGATCGACTTCTTCTCGCAATCAATACGAGTGTAATCAGAGCAAAAATGATCACAGAAAAATAGGAAAACAGAGCTGTAGGCCATAAAATGACATCATAGTATTGGGGCTGAAAAAGAAAGAATAGAACTGGAGAGAAATAAAACAGTTTAAAAGCTCCGTCTCTCTTAAATGCAAAGAAAAAAAATAAAACCAGAACGACCAATCCGGCATTGCCGATGTAACACAATAATTTAAAATCGAGATGATCATTCAGGTAGAACATAGATATGTTTACCAAATGGAGAAAAATTAATCTGTGTTCGATATGTTGAACGAAAATCAGTGAAATTTTTTCTCCTAATGATTCTGTTTCCAGATAATCATTCATGAACTGAAGCAGGGTGTGATAATCATCCCAGACTGGGGCATTCACCGCGTTTTCGGCAACAAGTTGAAGATAATACGCAGGAGCAGCGAAGCAAAGCAGGCATAAAAAAAAGATGGCTGATTTTAAAAAAAACCTATTCCGATTTTCGCCTAAAAACATAGAAGAAAACACGTTTGCAAAAATTCAGGTTAAAGCAACCTGATGAGAGTAACGATGGCTAAACAGACAATCAGGGCCAGAGGAGATACAAATGTGTTTAATCGTGGCAATTGATGCTCTCCCAGAAGGACGGCTTCGGCCCTTTCGCCTAACCAAAAACCCAAGGGGACAGTAAAAAGAGAAAGGAAAATCGCCAGCGGTGCGAAATAAATGGAAAGTGGAACACTTGTGCCGGCTGCAACACAGGCAGGGATACCGGTCACAAATTTCACCAGGGGAAAAAGACCCACTGCACCTAACGCTGCGGATCCGCCAAGAAAAGCTTGACCAGATCGCTTCTGAAGAGATGACTTTTTCCACAAAGAGACACAGAAAAGAAACACGGCCCCCTCCAAGACAAACGCAAAAATGGGATTTGCGACCGCTCCATGGAGGACAGGAAGGGACAGCAAGAAAGCATCAAATAGCTTGAAGAGACTGGCCACAAAGATTAGAAGGACAATCCCAGCGGTACGTCTAGATACAACCCAGCTTATAGCGATAAAAAAAAGTGCAAATCCGGTCATTAAGGAACCAGAAACAGAGGACGCACAGTTTTTCAGCCACATGCCCACCGCTGCTTCGGATAATCCCCAAACAGCACCCAGCAGGACGACAATTCCGGCATAAGATTTGAGAGGTTTTTTGTCCATTTTTCCTCCTGTTAAAAAAATTCTATTACAGAAGAAAAAAAAGTGCAACAGGTCTTTATTTGAAATTTATGAATGAATCTGGCCGTCAATTCCAATGACAACTTTTTTTATTTTGATATTTGTCCCGGATAATTCAACAGCTTCGTTTACAATTTGCATGAGACCGGAGCAGCAGGGCACAACCATGATGGCTACGGTCAATGAGTAAATTGTATTGCTTCTCAGGAGCTCAGCGATCTTTTTGACATAGGGTGATGTATCATCGAGTTTTGGACAGGCAATTATCATTTTTTTCCCTTTGAGCAGATCCTGATGAAAACTCCCCAGAGCAAATGCCGTACAATCCGCGGCTATTAAAAGATCTGATTCATTAAAGTAAGGGGCATGGGGTGAAATAAGGTGGAGTTGAATGGGCCATTGGCTCAATTCCGACTCACCAGAAACTGACTTGTCTTCATGTCTGGAGGGAGTCTTATGAATCTCACGTGCTATACTTCCAGGACATCCCGCATGTGCAGGAAAGGGAGCCTGAGCCTTGGGCTGGATTCCGTGCACTTGAGAGGCGGCCTCTTCTCCTCTTGTTTTTAGCACATGCTTGTATGTAGCTTGAGAATCATAGCCTTCGCTTTCCCTCTCGATGACCTTAAGTGCATCAGTCGGACATACATCCAGGCAGGCTCCCAGGCCGTCACAATATATTTCTTTAGCCAGAACGGCTTTGTCTTCCTCATCCAACACCAAAGCCCCTTCGGCACACGCATCGAGGCATAGACCACATCCATTACACAATTCCCGGTCAATCTCAATAATTTGTCTTTTTGCCATCTTTATCTTCTCCTTGAGTCAATTATCTTCACTGCCTCAATAGAATAAAATATCCCACACTAAGATTCCTTGACTTAAGTCAAATATATTCTCTTTTTTTTATTAGGATGGAATCTATCTCAGGTCTTAAATTATTATTTACCAGAGTCGGATGGATGTCACGTCTCTGTCTCTACGCGCATTTTTAATGCGGTGGAGGCAGAACACCCGTGAGGGTCACGGTGTCCGATTCTGTTGAAGTGATATTAAAAAAGTTCTTGTTTGAGCTTCACTGAATCTTTCACTCGTATATTTCGACCTTGAACTTCGATAAGTTTATCCTCCTGCATCTGTTTGATATTGCGGGATAATGTTTCTGAAATTGTACCAATTAATCTGGCCAATTCGACTTTTTTCATTTTGAGGACAATCAATTCAGACTTCTGCTCCTGACATTGCTCCAGGATAAACTGGACCAGACGCTGCCGGACTGTCTTTAATTCAAGGGTTTCAATTCTTTTATTGAGAACCAAACATTTTTGAGCTAGAAGAGAGATGAAAAATCTGGCTATTTTAGGTTCCCTGTCTATCTGTTGGAAGATGTTTTTTTTCGGAAAAAAAAGAACTTTAGAATTTTTAACCGCTTGCGCAAACGCGGGGAATTTATCCGAAACAAAAACTACGGCCTCTCCAAAAAAGTCTCCGGGATTGAGACGGACAACTTCGACTTCCCTGCCCTGCTCATCCATCCTAAAAATCCGGATCTCTCCAGCTTGAACATGAAAAAATCCAATTGTGTCATCTCCCGAATTGAATAAAAATTCCTCTTTTTCAAAAAGCTGGATATGCCCGAGATTTTTTATATCTGTCAGGAGATCTTTCATGTCACCGTATGGAACTGGCCACTACATTTGCCACTCGGCTTCTGAGTGAGACGATTGCTCCGGAATCATCGGGATGAACTCGGTTCGTGAGAAAAATGACAAATGTCTGGGTGTCTGGATCAATCCATATAGATGTGCCTGTGTATCCAGTATGTCCAAAAGACATCTCTCCAAAAATGTCTCCGCCATTGGTGGAATAGGATGAATTCAAATCCCATCCCAAACCACGGCCGGCAAAGACAACCTCAGGAAAAATCGATATCATCCTCGCAACAGTTAATGGACTCAAGATTTTTTTTGTCCCGAATTGTCCTCCATCAAGCAGCATCTGGGCAAATACGGCCAAGTCATCCGCCGTTGAAAAAAGTCCTGCATTTCCCGAGATTCCCCCCTGAAGCCTGGCTAGAGGATCATGCACGATGCCTACAAGAGGCTTTCCGTCGATAACTTCTGTGGGAACACAGAGCGAATGGAACTCTTTGGGGGGGACATAAAACGTATGTGTCATGCCCAGAGGATCAAAGATATTCTCCTTCGCAAATTCCGCAATCGATTTTCCTGATACAATTTGAACAATTCGTGCCAAGGAGATAAAACCCAAACAGCTGTAATGAAACTCCATTCCTGGAGCATTCGTTTTTTTTAACTGCCCTATGTGATCGACAAGTATTTCTACAGGACACGGCGCTCCATACTTATCCTCGACCTCCTGGGCATCACAGTAGGGAGGAAGTCCCGAAGTATGAGTCAATAAATGCCAGAGACGGGCATCTTCGTACTCCTTATCTTCCTCATCGACATAGGCGGAAAATTCCGGGATATAGTCCTTCACTTTGTCCCACAATCGTATCTTTCCTCTTTCAACAAGCATCATAATCGAGGTTGCCGTCGCCACTGGTTTGGTGATGGACGCCAGATCAAATATCATGGATTTTTTCATGGGCTTCTCTTCCGGAATCCACTGGCAGAGACCATAGACTTTTCTGAAAACGATTTTCCCCTGTCTGGCCACCAAAATATCCGCTCCTGGAAAATCCTTGTTCTTCACTGCGTCATAAATGATGGTATCGAGCAAAGCCAGATGTGTGGAGGACATGCCCACCCTTTCCGGTTTTACTGTGGGAAAATCACTGCGGCATGAGATAAGCACAATAAAAAGGAAAATAGATAAAATCTTGTTGATGTTTTTCATCTTTTCACCTGAGGAGTTTTCATTTAAAAACTTCACCCTTGGCTGTAGAGTTTTTCTCGCGATATTTCAAGAGCCAGATTAAACTCTCCTGCTAGCACCTGTGCTGCTAAAGCGGCTGCAAAATCCTTAGCAGAATGGACATTCATAATTCGAAGAGCTTCCCGACCACTCGGAGGAATAAGACCCTCACGGTTGGAGCCCACGCCCACCTCTATATTCGGCAGTTCTACACTGTAAACCAAATCTCCTCTATCGATTCCCACAAAAATATTTTGGAATGATGAAACCAGGCTGCTCTGCGGATTTACTTTAGTGGCTTTATAGACTGCGGGGATGATCTCTCCCCCCATTCCAGAATAGAATTGACAGCCAAGTTTTTGTGCACCAATTCTGTCCAACTCCACTGAAGTCACAAACTTTTCCACATTCATTTCAAAGACCTTTTCAAACTCTTCAACAGGGATATGCACATCGGCTCTGGCATAACGGCCCCTCTTGTTTCTAGGGCTGGGTTTGAGATCTCCATCATAACCCTGAGCGATTATACTTAATTGAAAGTTGACTTTGTTTTCTTTTAAAAATTCTTCAATTTTCCTCTTGGCAAATCCGACGGCCCGGCTTGTATCGCCATGACCCCGGAAATTTCCGAAATCAACGGCAAATTCAACATACAGGATAAAGCGGCCTTTCCACTCGGCCGGACAAAACTCAACAGACAAAGCTCGACCGCGGAACTCCCCCATGTTCTCTTCCATCTCCTTCCTCAACGACGGCCAGATATCCTCAATTTTTTGAATGGCCGCTTTTCGAAGGTCCTCTGTTGGAAAAAGGAAAGCCAAGGAGCGGACAGCACGGCCAGACTCTGAGACATTCACTCGAGCTCCACCGAACTTATTGATCAGATAACTGCCGCGGGTGACTCCAATCGGACCAAGTCCCGTGCCATAAACAAGAAGATTAAAAAATTCCTTTTCGACATCACCGACTGCATTGATCCGACCCGCATAGGAATAATAGGTTTCACTCCCGCCGATATAATTGGCGACCAAAGGAGAATACCTGTTCAAAGATCGGAGTTCTCCAGAACAGAACAGACAATTTAAACGGCTGTCCTGCGCATCGAGTTCATAACCAAGATTCTCTGTGTCGCAGAAGTATTGAATTTTATACGGCTTTTCAGAAACACAGATAGACTGGAATTTTTCTCCAGTGGCAGTTTCAAGAAATCCCCGCCTGGCTAGAGCGGCCAAACGAAACTGTTGAGGGGGATCAATCTCCGTACTTGTGGCGATTTCCTCCTCTACTTTCCAGGGGGAGAGGACTCCACTGATAAGCTTTTCAGCATTTTCTTGAACAATCCTCTCTTCAATGCTGCTCATATTCTTTACAGCTATTATTATTCAATCTCTCTGGATTTGTCTAGATAATGCTCAATTTTGTGATGATAAAAAGAGGGGGGAGCCAACTCCACTCCAAGTCCATCTTTAAATAGTGGAGGTTAGAAAATTAGGGGAATTATTATTAAAGGTTAATTCATTAGGATAGTTTTTTTGTCAGTTCCACCGGACCTGTTTCACCCTCTTCGGTCTCCCAGAATCCGGTCATCGTACTGTCTTCGACCTTTAGAATAATATAGACCGTTAAGAATTCTTCCCCTGTGTCGACTTCGCAATTGAATGTGAGTTTGTTCTCAACAAATTCAATGTCCTCGCACTCGGTGTTGGCAAGCATCCCCATAGAATCTGATATCTTCGCAGAATACTCCCCACTTTCCTTTGTGATCACTAAAGTCATCTGATCCGGTTCAATGGCATTGGGAACCTCTGTCTCCCCCACCCAGGTTCCACTCAAATCCATACTTTGAGCAAACATCAAACCCGTGGTCGCTACCAAAACAAATACGGCAAGCGCAGAAATCACGTTGAATTTTTTCATTGTCTTCTCCTTATTGTTTGAGTTGTCCATTGGAAAAATAAACTTCTCCTCGTATCTTTCATTTAAACATACGCATTATAACAGAAAAAAGTTTCATGGGAACATTTCGAAACTTGAAAATCCATCTTCATCCCAAAAAAATAGGTTTATAGTGAAATACTCCAGACGTTCAATAGCCTTTGGCTTTTCCCATACCGCGTGGATCGGACGCCCCCTCAAATGATTTTGGCCGTCCCTTCGCATCATAAAGTATGGCTATAGCGTGAGCGTTCCCCAATCCCCCAGATTTCCGGACAATATGCCCCTGTAAAGACAGCGCATCACGCACCGATTCAGAAACTCCAATCTCGACAAGGAGGCGGTCGGGCTCGGCAAAACTTATGCGAGGTGCGGCAAGGGCTTGTTGAATATTCATTTTAAAATCGATCAGATTCATCACCATTTGAGGAACGGTTTGTCCGATCGTATGTCCTCCCGGAGTACCCAGAGCCACCCAAGGTTTTCCCCCCTTAAAAATAATCGTTGGGCAGTCTCCCGAGAGCTTTCTGTGCCCGGCATGGGCATCCATGGGATTCCCTTTAGGCTCAAAAGTGCAGTAGTAAAGGGAATTGTTCAGCCAGATCCCCGTTCCTTCGGGCATAATTCGGCTGCCAAATGCATTGCCGAGAGTTTGGGTCGCAGAAACGATATTACCCCACCTGTCAGCCACAACAAAATGAGTGGTGTTGTCTCCCTGCTTGATAGACACACCTGGGGGAACAAATGGCTTTGCCGTATTGAGGTCAATCTTAGCCACTTCTTTTTCCCAGTACTCCTCACTAAGAAGTCTATCCAGAGGAGGAGGATAAATTTCCGGATCTCCAGCATAGGCCAACCGGCACCAGAAGGCATGTTTCGTCACTTCGGCAAAGCGATGTAAATACTCTTGTGTATTGTGGCCTAGGGAGGGATTGTCAAATTGACTCATCAACCCCAGCCTGATTAAAGATGGAAAGGCTGTGGCAGGAGGAGACGCTGTGTACACTTCATATCCTCGATAGTTGATGTGGATAGGTTCCCACCATTCGGCCTTGTCTTCCTCAAGATCGCTAAGTGACAAAAATCCATCAGATTCTTTCATCGCCTCGTCAATAGCTATACCAATAGCCCCGCCATAGACAGCCTGGGCTCCATCATCCGCAATCTGCCTCAAAGAGTGCGCTAAATCCAGTTGGACCAACAGGTCTCCTTCTCCCAAAGGAAGTCCTTCCTTGCCATAGAATTTTTGAACATATTCAGGAAATAAATGAAAGGAACCACGGATTGTACCCGCACCCCCCTCACCCAGTTCAAAGCCCTCTTCAGCGGCTCGGATTGCCGGCTCGAAGAGCTTCGGCCACGACAATTTCCCGTATCTTTTCGACATCGCTTCCCAGGCATTGACATTTCCCGGAGTAGAAACCGCCTTCGCCCCTCGTCTATTCCTTAAATAGTCAGGAGTTGGGGAACGAAAAAGGTCGGAAACAGTCGCAGAGGGGATTTTTCCGCTGGAGTCAAGAAATCTCACCCTGTCCTCCTTTTTCACGTAGACGAGAATCGTCCCATAACCTCCAATACCCGACATAGCCGGTTCGACAACATTGAGGGTCGACGCCACCGCCACGGCCGCATCAAATGCATTCCCTCCGGCCTTTAGAATTTCAAGACCTGCTTGTGTTGCAATGGGATGTGCGGAACTCACCATCCCTGATAATCCGGTTGCCGGAAGTGAATCGGTGGCATCAGCTACGACTCCTTCCGGACTGGGTTGGCAGAATAGCATTAAAACAAGTACAGCAAAAAGTCCAAAATATTTTTTTTGAATCATGGTTTATGTCCCCCTCTTCATTTACTTATCAAAGCGATCAGATCTTGGGGCCGGTTGGTGATGATTCCGTCAACTCGCAGTTCCATAAGTCTTTTCATTTCCTGCTCATCATCGACCGTCCACACATAGATTTTTTTATTAAACTCTTTTGCTTTGGTGACAAAGCTGGCATCGACCACTTTATAGTTGCAGCTCAAGGCTTCCCAATTCCCTTCAAATACATCTGGAGGATACTTCTGGCTGAATATATAACCCGTTTTGATCCGCGGATCGAGTTCTTTGACTTGTTCAATGATCGTACGGCCAAAGGATGTGACTATACACTTTTTCCTTATTCCTTCAGAATGGATAATATCGACAACTTTGCTGGCAATATCTGACTCTTCCCTTGAAACTTTAATTTCTATATTCAACAGCATTTTTCCTTTGATTGATCGGATCACCTCCGCTAGCGTAGGAATCGGTTCACCATCAAATTCAGGGCTGAACCAACTCCCCACCTCAAAGGCCCTGAGCTCATCAAGAGTGTATTCACTCAAAGCACCGGCCTGGCCCGCCGTTCTCTTCAAGCGGGTATCATGCAAAAGCACAACCTCTCCATCCTTGGTCAACTGGACATCTATCTCACTATAATCGGCACCCAGCTCCATCGCTTTTAAAACTGAAGCAAGGGTATTCTCCGGAGCCAGAGAAGAGACTCCCCTGTGAGCCATAACAATAGTCCGGTCTCCCATTTTCCGGCAGCTGCCAAAGAGGAGGACAGATAAGAACAGGGGGCCAAAAACCATTACTTTTAGCATTTTCATAAATGGTTACTCCTTTTATATAATCTTTTCAAGCCTTACTTTCCGGTTGAGTTTCAGATTTCCTCTCTTGATAACGTCGGGAGAAAGAAAAACCTGGTCTGGTTCTCTGTCATGAAAGGAATCGATTTTTGTGTGCACAGAGCGCAGCCCTCCCAGCCAGGCTCGTGAATCACTCACATAAATGACATCCCCTATTTTGGCTGCAAGAGACTCAGCTAAGGCAGAAGAAACACTTAAATCTTCGACTAAATCGGAAGAGACTGGGGTTGCGATAACTTTGTTCCCTTCCTTTTCGTTCACGACACCTCCCTTAAAATTTCTCTTGGCCGTATCAAGTGTCCCTACAACCAAACCCTGAATATCTTTAAGTGGCCGCGCCCGGCTGAAAAGGCTGACACATATCCCGATAATCAAACTCCCTGCAATTCCGTAGAGGGCTCTCATGTATTTAAACCCTCCTGCAGGATCAACACCATGGGAGAAGGGAGTTATGAGGAGGGGCCATAAAAGGGAAAGGCCAACCAATATCGAACCTCCCAAGAGAGTCCAAAAGGCAGCCTTGGGCGTAAATCTCTTCCAATAGGACGCCAGCACAATGGTCACGACCATTGGAGGAGTTATAGATGCCGTAAAGGCTCCATGAGCCACATAAATCGAACGGAAAGACGCAAAAACCGGTACAAGAATCATCCCAAAACCAGCGGCCGAAAGCGAGACAATCCGGGCTATGCGGAGATAATGTCTATCCGATGCCCCTCTTACTATATATGGCTTGTAGACATCATTGACGGCGACAGCCGAGACAGCATTGATCAGAGTGTCGATGGTCGACATCAGTGCGGCCGTGAGGGCTGCCATTACAAAACCAAAGAGACCCGGTTGGCAGATTTTTCCAGCAACCTGTACAAAAATCTGATTCGGATCTACGTTGGAAGGAAGCAGCCCGGCTGTAACCATTGAACGCCCAAGCCAACCCGCATTGGAGACAGCAAAGGCCGCAAGTGGCATCAGCACCAGGATCAATGAAAGAAATGTTTTTTTTATTTCTTTAACGCTTTTAAGCGAAAGGAAACGGAGAATAAAACCCTGATTCATCATATAGAGGGCAAAAGTATTGGAGATGCCGTCCTGCCAGAAGATTCCCACAAAATGAAATTCATGAGGTTTGTTGAACTGGGCAAAAGGTAGCCGGTTGAGCAGAGGAAGTCCCTGCCAGAAATTCTCCCATCCTCCAAGTACATTCAGCCCAAGAAAAAACAGCACAAAACCTGCTATCAGAAGGATAACTCCCTGGGCCAGATCGGTCATAATCACTGATGTCTGGCCTCCAATTGTGACGTAGACGGCACAGACTGCAGCCACAATAACCGCAGACACCAAAATATCGATACCCAACATGGCATTAAGAGCGACACCCATTGTGTACAGATTGATGCCGATATAGCCGATCATGTAGATCAAAACGAGCACCGTCGCTACAACAGATGTCCGTTTATCAAACCTTTTTTTAAAGTAATCAGGAACAGAACCGATACGGCCAAAATAAAGAATGGGCAGCCATCCAAGAAGGAGAAAACTCATCACAATCCAGTCATTGAGGTAGGACATAGAGGACGACATCCCATACCTGAATCCGGCCGCCGAATATTTGATAAAACTGTAGGATCCAACAACAGTCGCCACACAACTAAATGTAATGAGCCACCAGGAAAAACGCTGCCCTCCAAAAAAGAAATCTCTGGTCGTACGTGTAAACCTGGCAAAAAAGAAACCGAAACTGAAAATAAGAACAAAATAGCCGATAATAACCAGGAAATCCAGCTGAGTGCCCATAATTGTTGTCGTGTTCATAGGACTTATTTTGCACTCGCGAGAATGTGCCAGATGACCTGGACAACAAGGTAGAAAAAAAAGCCAAAAATCATGTAGAGGGAAACGAGACGATCATTTTTTCTTTTTTTTGAATAGTCGCCAGACTTCCAGGAAAGGACAAAACCGATAAAAAAGATAAAACCGCCGATAACGAATTGGTAGACAAGAGGCAGAATGTTCATCTCCAAATCAGCTCTGGAATAATCCAGGTAAGGTTGTCTATAACATAGGGTGTCTCTTAAGTCAAAGTTGACATCTGAAGCATAGAATTTATAAGATTCGGGAAACTGAAGAACCAAAGGATAGCTGCATGAGTTTAGGTGTTTTGGCTTTTCTTGCTCTTTTTCCCATATTGGTTGTATTTATTCTCATTGTGCTGCTCCGAAAACCGGCAACCAAAGCTATGCCTCTGGCCTATCTTGTCACATGTCTCCTTGCTTTTTTGGTTTGGAAGGTCCCTCTGGCCCAGATTTCGGCCGCCTCCGTGGACGGGCTGATCACGGCCGCTTCGATTCTGTACATTATCATTGGCGCAATTTTCCTGCTCAATCTGCTGCAGGAGAGTGGTGCCATATCAACCATACGGCACAGCATGTATCTCATCTCTCCCGACCGCCGTGTACAAGCCATAATCATTGCCTTTCTCTTCGGATCATTTATTGAGGGCTCTGCGGGATTCGGAACGCCGGCAGCGGTCGCTGCCCCCCTTCTCGTGGCCATAGGCTTTCCTGCAATGGGGGCCGTGATGGTGTCTTTGATTATCCAGAGCACTCCGGTTTCTTTTGGTGCCATCGGCACTCCCATCCTTATAGGTGTCAACACGGGATTAAGCGGACAACCTGAGGTGATGAGCTACCTTCAGACTCAAAATCTCAATTTTTTGCCCTTCTTGAAGGGTATCGGCGGCTATGTGGCGCTTATTCATGGAATTGTTGGGATATTGATTCCGCTTGTCCTTGTGATGATGATGACCCGATTTTTTGGTCCAAAAAAAAGCTGGAAAGATGGGCTGTCCATTTTGCCTTTTGCTCTATTTTCCGGTCTCTGCTTTACTGTCCCCTACACTCTCACCGGAGTATTTTTAGGACCTGAATTTCCTTCTTTGGTTGGTTCCCTTGTTGGGCTGGCCATTGTGGTCCCTCTAGCTAAAATAGGATTTTTACTTCCAAAAGACACATGGGATTTTGCACCAAAAACAACCTGGCCCAAAGAATGGAACGGACAGACTGTCGAAGCAGACTCAGAAGAAAATCCAAAAATGAGCATTGTCCGGGCCTGGATGCCCTATGTTCTTATCGCCTTATTTCTCCTCATCAGCCGTCTTTGGAGTCCGCTGACTAAGATTTTGGCATCTGTCACTTTAAAATGGACCAATATTTTTCAGACTTCTATCAGCTCAAGTTTTCAACCTATTTATCTCCCGGGATTCCTGTTTATCGTCGTCGGAATCCTGACTCTATTTCTCCATAAAATTCCAAAGCACAATTTTAACAGGGCGGCCAAGAAATCCTTTAGAATTCTTTTGGGCCCCGCTATTGCACTGGGATTTGCGGTTCCAATGGTGAAAGTATTCATCAACAGCGGAGTGCCCGGCGGTTTGGACAAAATGCCGGTCACACTGGCTTCCGGAGCCGCCGTCCTTGTCGGCCAGGGTTGGACCGCTTTTGCCGCGGTCATCGGTGCTATGGGAGCGTTTATCGCAGGAAGCAACACATTCAGCAATATGATGTTTTCTCTCTTTCAGTTCACAACGGCTTTAAAGATCGGGCTTTTCCCCAGCATTATCGTGGCCCTGCAGGCCGTAGGAGGAGCTGCCGGTAATATGATCTGTGTCCACAATGTCGTGGCCGCCTCAGCCGTCGTCGGTTTATCGGGAAAAGAAGGTCCTATCATCCGGAAAACCCTAATCCCGATGACCTATTATCTTATTGCCGCAGCTCTGATTGGCTTTTTTCTTCTTAAAATAGGATTTAGACTTTAAGGAGGGATCGATGCCGAATAGATTAAAAAGAAGGGATTTTTTAAAAGCTCTGGGATTGGGATCAGCGGCCCTGTCCTTGGGGCTCTGTTCTCAATCGACAAAACGACCTCCGAATTTTGTGATTATCTTCACCGATGACCAGGGATATGCGGATCTGGGGTGTTATGGAGCCAAGGATTTTTCCACACCTCATATTGACCGCTTGGCTTCTCAAGGAATGCGTTTCACTAGCTTTTATGTAGCTCAGGCGGTCTGCAGTGCTTCACGAGCAGCGCTTTTGACCGGCTGTTATCCCAACCGCGTCAGCATCCTTGGAGCCCTTGGACCCCAGGCGAAACATGGACTGAATCAAGAGGAAGAAACCATCGCCGACGTGCTGAAAAAAAAGGGATACACATGTGGTGTGTTCGGGAAATGGCACCTCGGCCACCGTCAACCTTTCCTGCCGCTTCAGCACGGATTTGATGAATACTTTGGTCTCCCCTACTCCAACGATATGTGGCCCATAGATTACAACGGCCAAATGGCACCTGAAGGACATAACAAGGCTAAACATCCATGGCCTCCTCTAATCGATGGAAATAATGTCGTTGCCAGAGTCGAATCCATGAACGATCAGGACAACTTAACCACTTTATACACACAAAGAGCTGTGCAGTTTATAGAAAAGAATAAAGACCGTCCATTTTTTCTCTACGTGCCCCATTCCATGGTCCATGTCCCTCTTGGTGTGTCCAACCGATTTAGGGGAAAAAGCGAACAAGGACTGTATGGAGATGTGATGATGGAAATCGACTGGTCGGTGGGCGAGATCGTAAAAACCCTTCAGAAACACGGACTTGAAGAAAATACGTTTATAATGTACACCAGCGATAACGGGCCTTGGCTCAATTTCGGGAATCATGCGGGTTCGGCAGGGCCATTCCGGGAAGGAAAAGGAACGTCATGGGAGGGGGGTGTCAGAGTTCCCTGCATCATTAAATGGCCGGGGGTTGTAGCTCCTGGTTCGGAATGTCACAAGATGGCAGCCACCATGGATGTGCTGCCCACTCTCGCTTCAATAGCAAGTGCTCCGCTTCCATTAAAACGGATTGATGGTGTCGATATCCTGCCTCTTTTAAGGGGCGAGGACAATGCCAATCCCAGGGAAAACATGATCTACTACTACGGCAAACAGCTCCAGTGTGTCCGGATGGGAAGGTGGAAACTGCATTTTCCCCATAGCTACCGCTCTTATGAAGGAGTAGATCCAGGTATGGACGGACTAAACGGCCCCTATGCTAGAGGTGAAACAGGTTTAGAGCTCTATGATCTTGAAGCAGATATCGGCGAAATATATAATGTGGCAGAAAAATATCCCGAGATCGTTAAAAAACTCCAGGCTTTTGGAGAGAGAGTTCGGGAAGATCTGGGTGACGGGGAAATAATCGGAAAAGGAATTCGTGCTGCAGGAAGAATTCCAGCGATTCTTGACAAAGAAGAAGAGCGTTCCCCCAGATTATAATCATAAATTGACAGTCACCTCTTCCCAGTCATTTTTTGACTTGATTTAATGCCTGTGATATATCTTTTTATCTTTTAAGGGAAAGCCATCTTTTTAAAAAACACTTATTTTTAAAGCTCAGTTAAAAGGAGCCAATATGGTTGAAAATAAATCAAAAAAAACAATCAACCGACGTCAGTTTCTCAAAAGGGCCGGAGCAGGAAGTGCTGTTTTAGGTGGTGCGGGTATGGGTTTTTTCGGCTATCAATCTGGCAAAGATCCGGAATCATATACAGGATGGGAAACACACGAAGGGGCTCAACAATTTTTTAACCGAAAAAGATGGAGTGTAGATAAACCCCACTACCAGAAAGTCGGCCCCACAAAAAGAGCCGATGCACGTACAGAAGTGATCTTTTCCAGAAGATCCTCTTTCCAGATGCAGTGGCGGGATGAAACCGGAATCGATGGATTAAGCCCAATTCTCCAGGATTACTACCGCAAAAATCCTCAGGATTTGGAACTGGATCTCTATGATATGAAGGAAATTGCACCCAAACAGCGAGCGGACATGCAGAAGTATGGAGATCCATTCACTCTAGCGATGGCATGGTCAAATGCGATGGGCGCAGTCTCTCCATCGCGCATCAACCGCCCGCCGGAAGAAACCGACTTTCGTATAAACCGGAGAACAGGAAAACCTGTTGAGCCTCTAAAAATGAAAAGTCCTGAGAGATCATCCAAACTGATCAAGAAAATCTCCCATGAGTTGGGATCGACTCTGGTAGGCATCGCCAAGTTAAATCCCGATTGGGTTTATCTCTATCCTATGCGCGGAAGAGGATTTGAACCAAATCAAGAAATCGAGATTCCTAAACACTGGCAGTATGCCATTGTTGTGGGTTCTCCAATGTCCTGGGATCCCATGTACGCTAATCCCAATTACGGCACTTCAAACGACGCCTATTCCCGGTCGAGAATTATAGCTTTTCGTGTGGCCTTTTTTATCAAGCAGCTGGGATATGCTGCACGGCCCCATACTCCAGGGACAGATTATGACCTTATGGTCCCTCCAATAGTGATCGATGCCGGCCTGGGAGAACAGGGCCGGCCCTCCATTGTCATCACTCCTGAATTGGGGAGCAATTTTAGGCCGGCGGTTATCACCACAAACCTTCCATTAAAACCGGATAAACCGATTGACTTCGGGGTGCAGCGGTTTTGCATGAAATGCAAAATCTGTGCAGAAAACTGTCCCAGCGGAGCCATTTCGATGGGAGACAAGGAGGAAGTGAGAGGGTATTTGAGATACAAACTGGATACGGCCAAATGCCTCAATTTCTGGGATTCCACCCTGGGGAGCATGGGCTGCAGAATCTGTGTCGCCGTATGCCCTTACACACGAAAGGCCAACTGGCTCCACAAAACCGCGCGTGATGTGACCATGAATGATCCCACCGGAATCTCGGACACAGTTCTTACGGCTTTACAGAAACGCTTCTATCCAGGACCGGATCCACAAAACTATTATATCCCCTCCCTGGGTGGAGAGAACGCATCCTATAGAAAACCTCCATGGTGGCTGCGGAGCGAGGATTTTATCGAGTTTTAAAGGAGGCGAAATATGCAGTTTTTTACGAGCGGATTCTTTTGGTTTTTAGAGGGGATATTTAGCTGTTTGTTTATTATTGCATTTAAATTCTGGGCTGAGGACCATGGATACATCATGTCTTTTTGGAAGTGGATTCTCCTCGTGGTCTGGATCGTGCTGTTCGGTTTTACATTGGCCTTTGTTGGGACAAGCCTCGGAGAAGGAGAAGCGAATGCGGCTCTGTTTGGAGGAATCATCTTTGGCCTCATCACAATCATTTCCGCTGTAGGATTATGGAGAATCGTTAAAGGAAAATCTCAATGAGAGGATTTGATGAATAAAAAAAACCAGTTTAGATCAAAGGCATTCCTGTGGATATTCATTTTAGCCATTTGTATTTCATTGGCTTTTTCCGATGAAAAAACAGATAAGGTCGATGCTCTTTTTGCCCAATGGGATAAATTGGATTCTCCAGGCTGTGCTCTTGCTATCATCCAAAACGGAAGAATAATTTACACTCGTGGTTATGGGATGGCCAATCTTGAACTAGATGTCCCTATAAGCCCTCAATCAATATTCTACATCGGTTCCGTCTCCAAACAGTTTGTTTCGGCCTGCATCGGTCTGTTGGCCATTCAAGGTAAACTCTCCCTCGATGACGATATTCGGAAATTCGTCCCGGAAATTCCTGAATATGAAACCCCCATTACTGTAAGGCATCTCATTCACCATACGTCCGGAATGCGGGACTATCTCACACTGCTTGGTATCGCCGGCATCGACTTCGGCACCTACCATGAGCAGGACGTCCTCAATTTACTGGCCCGTCAAAAAGAGCTCAATTTTAATCCTGGGGAGGAACACCTCTACAGCAATTCGGGATATTTTATGCTGTCAGTTATTGTCGAGCGGGCCAGTGGAAAGACACTCCGTGAATATGCCGATGAATTCATTTTTAAACCGTTGGGTATGAATAATTCTCATTTCCATGACGACTATATGCAGTTGATCAAAAACCGCGCCACAGGATATTTTTCTGCCGGAAAGGGGCAGTTCAGAAATTTTATCTCTACATTCGACAATGTTGGATCAGGAGGATTGTTCACTTCGATTGAAGACCTTTTCCTCTGGGATCAAAATTTCTATTCCCATAAAATCGGTGGAAAGGAACTTTATGATCTGATGCACACAAAAGGCCAACTCAACGACGGCACTGAACTCGACTATGCGTTTGCCATTGATATAGGGACCTACAAAGGGCTAAAAACCGAAGAACACGGCGGAGCTCTTGGGGGATACAGGTCAGCTCTAACGCGTTTCCCCGATCAAAATTTTTCTGTAATTATCCTTTCCAATCTCAGCTCGGTCAATCCCTCGAATTTGGCTTATAACATCGCAGACATTTATCTTTCCGACTATTATCAAGCAGAACAACCCGAAACTGAAGTCAAACATTTAAAAGCTATCGAACTCCCGGAGAAAACCCTTAAAGAAAAAGAAGGATACTTTATAAATCCGGATTCAGGGGCATACTATAGAGTCAGACTGGTCAAAGGCCATCTGCAGTTTTCAGGGACGGGACAAAACTTGACTCTTGGAGCTTTATCAGAAGATGAATTTTTTGTAACCGGAATTTCCCAGGTCATTATTCTGAAATTCACAGAAACTGAAGGAGATCAATCATACAATCTTGAAATTACTCAGGAAGGCAGCCCGCTCCTCAAATATAAATCTTTTGTGCCCATACAGCCTAAAGCAGAAGAACTTGAAGAGTATACCGGTGAATACTTCAGCGACGAACTCGATACAACTTTCAGAATGGAGTTCATTAAAAACAGATTACGCCTTACACACAGAAACGCCCCCTCTGGTACACTACAGTCCAATTATAAGGATATTTTTAGGATCGGAAATTTAAGGCTTATTTTTTCTCGAGACAACCGTGATCGGATAACCTCATTTATCGTAAATGCCGGACGTGTTACAAACCTTCGTTTTTACAAGAAATAGATCAGATCATTTGAAACTATCATGATAAAGAACAGACGTATCTTTTTCTTTATCTTTTTATCACTTTTCATCATCTTTTCTCCTCTTAGCTCTCAAGACAACACTATTTACAAACGGGTACAAAGATCCGACCTAAGGGCTATCCCTCTCGAGTCTATTGAGCACAATTTTGATGTTCTCAATTATCAATTCGACTGGTCCATCAATATGACAGCAAAAAGTATCCGGGGAAAAGCCGTAATTCTTTCGAAAAGCCTGGTCAACAACCTGAATCAGATCATTCTTCATCTGTCTACATCCATGACCGTCACTCAAATACAACAGGCCCAAACCGCACTTGCCTTCACACATGCCGAAAATCTTTTGACCATCTTTCTCGCGCAGCCGCCCAATATAAACCAGGAGTTTGAAGTCGAGATCTTTTACTCGGGACTCCCACAAGCTGGATTGAATTTTTCCACACACAATGGTCAGCCTATATTCTGGAGCTTGGACGAACCCAATGAAGCCAGAGAATGGTTTCCATCCTTCGACCATCCCTCGGATAAAGCCACGGCGGAAATAAAAATCCGTGTCCCCCAAAACATTTTTGTCGCATCAAACGGAATTTTAATCAACTCCCAAATCAACCAGGATGGGACAATAACTTATTTTTGGAAGGAAGATGCCCCCATCGCCACTTATCTTATATCTGTGGCCGGTACAAACTACTCTACTTTCTCAGACAACTATTCCTCTGGAACCCAATCAATGGATGTGTTGTACTACGTCTATCCTGAGGATTTCAACGAAGCCTTAATAGATTTTTCAATCCTAGTTCCTATGATCACATTCTACTCATTGCTTTTTGGAGAATATCCCTTTTTAGAAGAAAAATATGGAATGGCTGCTATTCCCCAAGGAACGGCAATGGAGCATCAGACTATCACCTCTTACCCAGCAAGAGCGATTACGGGAGATCATCAGAATGACTGGTTAATGGCCCATGAACTGGCCCATCAGTGGTGGGGAGACTTGGTAACACCGGCTGATTGGGATGATATCTGGCTCAATGAAGGATTTGCTACCTATTCCGACGCATTGTGGTTTGAATTCTTATCCGGACCGTTGGGCCTTCAAAGACGGATGCAGGTTTTTAAAGATATTTACTTTCAACATTTGGGCCCGGAGCATCCGGTCTACAATCCCCCTTCAGGACACCTTTTCTGCGAAATCGTTTATGAGAAGGCCGCTTGGGTGCTGCACATGTTGAGATACGTTGTAGGGGATACTTTATTTTGGGCGATATTGAGAAAATATGCGCTGGATTTTGCCTATGCCAACGCCACAACACAGGATTTTATTTATGTGTGTGAGCAAGTTTACGGAGAAGATTTAAACTGGTTTTTTGATCAATGGATTTATGGTTCGGGATATCCCACCTATCAATTTGCCTGGGGATATAAAGATGGGTCAATTATTGTCATTATCAACCAGCTTCACGAAGATTCCACCCTCTTTAAAATGCCCATAGAACTCCAGATAAATCTCTCCTCAGGGCCCATTCACAAAATAATTTGGGTAGACAAAAGATTCAACTTCTATACTTTCCCCCTTTCAGAAAGACCCGCCACTGTTTTACTCGACCCGAACAATTGGATTCTGAGCCAGAGGGAAACTTTTTTTAAAAAAGGAATCCACCGTCGATAATCTTACGATCTCTATTCTGATTTTTTCATCTCACATCTATTGAACCATCATGATTTCGATTGTATAATTTGACTTGTTTAATCAGGAGAAAAAATATGAAAAAGGCTGTGAATCTCGTTTTGTGTTTGATATTCTTTACCACCTTCACTCAAATGAATATGAATGCCTCAGATAACGAAGGATCTCAATTTGCCCTTCTGCTCATCGATATTCAATATTTCTATTTTCCAGGTTCTAGGCAGCCGCTCTTGAATCCGGAAAAAGCCAGTTTGAATGCTCAAAAACTTTTAAATCACTTTCGTGAAAAAGATCAACTGATCATACATGTCCGCCACAACTCAAAAACAGGCGGAGATATCCACGAAAATGTGACTCCACTTGAAACTGAAAAAGTCATCTCCAAGAACAGCGTCAACAGCTTTAAGGATACAGATCTTTTAGATTATCTCAGGAAACATAAAATCAAAAATCTGGTCATATGCGGAATGATGACCCACATGTGTGTTGAAGCCGCTGTCCGTGCTGCCTCAGATTATGGCTTCGAAATCACTCTTATTGAGGATGCCTGTACAACCCGAGCTCTGGAGTTTAACGGCATCAAAATTTCTGCTGAAGCTGTCCACAATTCCACCCTCGCTTCTCTTTCTGGCTATTACGCCAAAGTGATGGACACAAAAACATATCTGGAAGATTTCGATAAAAAATAAGCAATATTTTAATTTTACAAGGAGGGGGGAAATGAACCGAGCGGCAAAAAGTGTTTTCTTTTTTGGGATCTACGTTTTGTTATTAGGGGCTACTCTTGTGGTGGCTCCCAATGTCCTTTTAAGAATATTTAATGTCCCAGAAACTAGTGAGGTCTGGATCCGGATTGTCGGGATGCTGATTCTTTTTCTCGGATATATTGAAGTTCGGGCAGCGATCGGCAAAAAAGATATGACTGAGTTTTTCCGGTGGACCGTTTTCACACGCTCCTCAGTCAAATAGATACTACTCTTGACGTTTGTGTGAAGATTGTGTGAAGAAGGCTATTTTAGTAAAAAGTAGATTTCTTTCCTGTGTCCAATTCTTATGATTACAATGAGAAGCTCTTCTCTTTCCTTTTTAAAAATAATCCGATAGCTCCCAACTCTTAATCTGTAAAATTCTTCTTTTATCCCGCTCAATCTTTTTATATTGTTTTTTAAAACTTCGGGATTTTTAGCCAGTATGAGAAGTTTCTCTTTTATGATTATTTGATTCGCTCCATTGATATTCTCAAGGTCTTCAATCGCTTTTTCAAGAAATTTAAGTCGATACATTTTTAGATTCCAAGCTTTTTCCAAACCTCCTCAGCATCGATAAGTTTATCGTGGTCCTTTCCCAGCTCCTTCATTCTTTTTTCGGCAAGCTTGATATCCAGAAGGTCAAAATAGACGGTAAGAGCCTTTTCTATGATTTTGCTCTTCTTTTCACCCAGCTCTTTAGCCATAGTCTCTAGTTCTCGAGAAACTTCTTCGTCCAAAGTGATGTTGTGCCTGGTCTGCATGTCAAACCTCCCAATCTTCCATCTTCATACACATATTATACACATATTTCGTGCCTTTTCAACACAAACAAGGAGGTTGATGTGATAGAAAACCTTGATCTTCTGAACAAATCTCATCTCCATTAATCTAGACGATATAAAGACGAATATTTCCCGCAAAGAAACAAAATATTAAAAATTTTTGAGCTATTAAAGAAAAAAGGGCGGCTCAAAAGAGCCGTCCCTATAAATCCCCCTTTTGTGGGTTAATTGAAAATCAGCATAAAAATACGGAGTTATTTATTTCCTTTATCGAGTTTTTCAAGCTCCTGAACCAGGTTTTCAATCACTCTGATTACTGTCGTCCGTTCACGGATGGAAAGAGCTATTTGATTTCCATTTGGATGAATGTCGAATATTTCAGCATTGTTCTCTGTGTGCCAGACTTTTTGAGGTGTCCCCCCTTCTGCAGGTATTCGCCATAAATGTGTTCCTTCTTGTCTTTCAGTAAAATATATATATTTGCCATCGGGTGAATATAGAGCCCCATAAAAATTGTCAGCTTCCTGAGTCGTACACAACTCTTGTTCTTGCCCCCCTTCGACAGATATCATAAAAAGACGGCTTTTCTTTTGTTCCGGAGATCTGGCTGCAAAGATTAATCTTTTCCCATCGGGAGAACGTGACAAACTCCCTCTGTCGAAATGAACCTGTTTGTAGAGAATCTTGTCTTCACCCGTTTCCAAATCATATTTAACCAGGCGGTCTTTAAAAAACAGATAGAAAATACTCTTCCCATCCAAAGACCATTGAATTTCTGAAAGAGGAAAAGCATCATCATCAGGTTTGTTATATTTATAGTCCGATAGAAGAAGAATTTCGGTTGTTTGGCCTGTTTTCACATCAATCGAGTAGATGCCCCCTTTATTATCGTTAGAAATGGGTCTATTTTTATCATTCCCAACTATCCCAACTATTAGAATCGATTTTCCGTCAGGGGACCAGCGAGGGGACATAATCCTCGACATGCTTTCCCCATATTTGCTCTCTTCACCGGTTTGTAAATTAACAATATTTCCACCTCTAATCAGATATTGCCCATCCGGAGACCATTTCATCCAATAGGTAGAACCCAATAAAGATTTACCTGATGCCACATCCAACTCACCTGTATCACTGTTAAGGGGTACGAGGGCAGCATTAAAACTTCGCCTGGAAAATCCGAAAAAACAGTCTCCGTTTTGTGCATAACCTACCGGAAACACATCACCTATATCGGTATATATTCGCTGAGCCGGTCCGGAAGATCTACCAAAGTACACAGGTATGGCCCACAAGTCCCAGGACCCGGAACGATCGCTAATAAACAATAATTCTTTTCTGCCCGGCACCCAACCAAGCACATGATCATTTGCAGGATGATTCACAAGAGAATATTCACTGCCTCCATCCGCCGCTAAAATATTGATGTCTGAATGCACATTCTCCTTATCCGTTTTATTCACAACATCATAAGCAATAAATTTTTCGTCAGGAGAGCAGGACAAGCGCAGGAAACCCCTCGGAAAATCGACAGTCTTCAGAACCCGTTGTGTTCCATTTGAAATGTTTAAAAACGTGATTTCAACAGACATGTTCTTTGTAATGTATTTACCGACAATAAGTTCCCTATCCGAAAGCCATGCTACAGGGTACACTTCCCCCTCTTCTTGCCCAAAAATAAGTCTTGGGACTGGATTGTCCACATCAACAAGATATAAATCTTGAGATTTTGGGGCCCACCAGGAATAAGCGACTTTTTTACCATTTTTAGAAATCGCCGTTCCAATCGCAAATTGTTGAGGAGTTTCATAGGTCGCTTCATCTGTGAGCAACCGTATGTCTCCGTTTTTAATATCTTGGACGGCCACATCTCCCTTGCCCCAATCAGTATAAGAGTGAAACCTCCCATCTGAAGAAACTGTTCCTAAGAAATCTGTATATGGCTTTTTCCAGATTTGTTTGATCTTGATTCCTTCCGGTTCTTTAGATTTCACAAATAATTGTTCTAATTTGGAAAGCCGCTCTTTTGCTTGAGCGACAACATCCTTTTGATCCCCGTAGTTGCTGATCACTTCCTCGTAGGCTTTGAGGGCACCTTCTAATCCTAATTTTTCATAACAAAGACCGATGTGGAAAAAAGCTTTGGCTGCAACCTCCCGGTTGTCTGGAAATTCCTTAATGATTTGCTCATAAGTTGTGATGGCCTTTTCCAGATTTCCAGCCATTTCTTCCTGATAAATCCCTGCCTGGAACAGCTGTTCTGCACTCTGTTGGGAAAAACCCAAAGATAAAAACGCCATCATCGCAATACTCACACTGATAAAAAAACGATTTGACCTCATGATTAAAACCTCCTTTTTTTTGATTGTTTCATCATAAGGAAAGATACGCCAAAAGAGTTTCCAAATCATGACGCGTTTATACTTGTTGTGTGAAGATACCATGACGTCACTTTGTAAATTTATATCCTATACTCCGTACACCTACAATAAATCTCGGATTGGCCGGATTGTCTTCGATCTTTTTCCGCAATTCAGATATGTGTTTATCCACTGTCCGGGGTTGGACAAAAACATCGTCTCCCCAGACTTCATCCAAAATCGCGTCACGAGACACCACTTTTCCATCAAACTTGACAAGAAAATGAAGAAGAGCAAACTCAAGGGCAGTCAGATAGATTTGCTTCCCTTTTTTCTTTATTTCATACTTCTTAAAATCAATCTCCATATCTCCAAAACTAAATAATGCTATTCCTTGATCTTGAGGTTTTGCTCGTCTCAAAAGGGCTTTTACACGGGCGAGAAGCTCCCGGGGACTGAAAGGTTTTGTGACATAATCATCGGCCCCTAATTCCAAACCTAAAACTTTATCGATCTCCTGGCTCTTGGCCGTCAGCATCAAAATGGGTGTCGATATCCCCTCTTGGCGAATCCGT
The DNA here is from genome assembly GCA_964633715.1 of uncultured Eubacteriales bacterium. GTDB lineage: Bacteria > Acidobacteriota > Aminicenantia > Aminicenantales > Aminicenantaceae > JAUWVG01. The sequence continues at coordinate 57,467 of CAZWHQ010000001.1, read as the reverse complement.
TTACAGACATCAAAACCATTCATCTTGGGAAGCATGATATCGAGGATAATGAGGTCGTAATTATTTTCTAACACTTTGGAAAGCCCCACCTCTCCATCTGGGGCGCTGGACACGACATATCCTTCAAGCTTTAGGTTATCTTCCAATGCCATCAGAATGCTTTCTTCGTCTTCAATGATTAATATTTTTTCCATTCTTATTCCTTTGGTTAGAGAGGCAGTTTGATAAAAAAAGTGCTGCCCCGGCCCGGTTCACTTTTCACAGAAACAGATCCTTTATGGGCCTCCACAATTTGTTTGACCAGTGTCAGCCCTAATCCGCTGCCTTTGATTGTCCGGGTTAATTCATCTCCTCCCCTATAAAAACGGTCAAAAACCTTATCGACGTCCTCATTCCGAATCCCAAAGCCAAAATCCTCAACAGCAATGATTAAATTATTTTCTTCAACAAACGAATAGATTTTTGCCTTTGCGGTCTCCCCGGAGTATTTGATAGCGTTGTCGATGAGATTATTGATGGCTTGAGTGAGGGCAGATCCATCCGCAGATATGGAGGGTAAGGATTCCCTTATATCCAGCTCCAGGTTAAAATTCTCATGGGAGATTCTGTCCTGGAAGGCAGACACGATATCTTCCAGCAGAGTTCCCACATCCAAACTCTCAAACACAAAACTCTTTTTCCCCTCCTCCATTTTGGCAAAACTCAAAACATTATCTGTGAGGAGGGTCAATCTTTCGCTCTGTTCGACCAGAACATCATAATACTTCTGGCGGCGCTTATCTGAGGGAACCCGCCCCGACTGCAGCATCTCAGCGAGCTGGCGGATGGATGTGAGCGGGCTTTTAAATTCGTGAGAAATAGTGGAGACAAAATCAGATTTCATACGGGCTAATTCAAGCTCATGCGAAACGGTCCGGACTATAAGGATGGAACCGAAAATAAGAATACCCCCAATCAGAAGGAACATAAAAAAATAGATGCCTCGTTTAGAAGTGAGAAAATTCTCAAAAAGTCGAGGATCCTGTTGAGAAAGCTCCAACTGACCTTCAGGAAAATTTCCATGGAAATTCGTTCGGACATTAATTGACCCCACAGGAAAAACTTCAGAACTCAAAATAGCAAGGCCTTCTCTATCTCGGACCATCCACCCGATTTTTTTTGAAGAGTTAAGATTATCTAAAATACTTTTTTCAATTTCTGAAGTGAGTGACTTTTGATCAATTAATAATCCCCAATTCCTGCTGTATTGGTTTTTCAGATCAACATCATCCTTGAATAATATCGTCAGAAAAGAGTGACGGTCGATCTCCAAAGCAACTCTCTTTGTCCTGTTTTGTGTCCATCCGGATTCTTGAGCCAATCGAGGCTGTAAATCCGAGGCGGCTTTTTCTAGGAAAACGAGCAGTTTTTCTGTTCTTTCTATTTGTTCCTTTTCTGCCTCCGCTAACTGCTGAAAATTCTTTTTTAAAGATTCAAGCTCGGGGGAAACTTGAGACTGCGAAAAGATTCCGTCGAGAGATCCCTTTAAGCTAGGGACAAAATAGCTGTACTGTGCCCTCTCCAATATCCAGACGCCTTGCAGTAAAGTCTCGAATAGATCAACGAGTGTTTGCCCTGCGCTGAGTGGATTATCCAGCAGAAGATACAGCGAACCAACTTCTAAATTTACAGCAATCCCTAAAGAAACACCTGATAAAAGCCTCTCCTGACCGTATTCTTTAGCAATAATCTGGTATGTATCGAGGGCTTCTTGAAACAAGGCAGATTTTTTCTGAACTCTCGCGACTGCATTCAGCAATTCTCCTTTGGCCCTCCTGTCAGAAGCCAGGTTAAAGGCTTGACGGTATAAGGAAAGAGCTTTCGGGAAGTTTTTCTGCTGAAATTCTGCCTCCTGCCCGTCAAAGTAAATTTTTGACAAATCGGAGGGGAGCGAAGGAGAAGTAAGAGCTTCGACACTTCCATCGGGCAAATACAAGAGCTTTGCAGCAGGTAGTTGGATTCCTCTCTCAGTCTCGAGAATAAACGGATCTTTCACTAGAGGATTTTGTTCTTTGAATGTAGTAAGTGTCTGATTAAGAGCTGAAATCTCAGTTGCAGGAACCTCAGCAACCAATTCTATAAAAGATCGTTCGGTTTGAAATATTTTATTTTCAATTTTTCCGGTTATGGTATCCGCCAAATTCTGAAGATCTCTCCTCTTTTCCCTTTCCAGCAGGGCTTGATCGTTCCGGATTCCCCGAAAAGCCAGATAGCCGAGCAGCAAACTTGGAATCGCAATCCCAAGGATAAAAAGAAAAAGAATCCTGAACTGTTTTTGTTTGAGCCGCTTCATCTTTTGCTGGATTTAAAAATATCTTCTAAAAATTCTCTGTTTCAATATATTTTGGAACATAACGAAAAGCAAGGATGTAAAAGGAAAGAACATTTTATATAAAGAGTATCTCCAAATATACACCAAAATTCGTGAAACTCGTCTTATGTTCGTGTGAAGATTGTGTGAAGAAGAAAAAAGGACGGCTCGCGAACGGGCCGTCCTCAGAAACACACCTTTTACAGGCTTATTTTTTATCTTTGGTTTTGGGCAGAAAGTTTTCCATGGACCAGATGACCTGCTCTTGTAAAGATGTAGAGAAGGCGATCTGCTTTCCATCGGGATGGATACTTAATCCCCTTAAATTCTTCTTGCCCTGCCCCTGCCATATCTTCTGAGGAGTCCCTCCTTCTACTTCAATTCTCCATAAACTGACTTCATCGTCCATTGTTAATTCCGAATAGATCACATATTTTCCGTCCGATGACCAGTCTATACTCGCTGAATTTCTGAATCCACCTAGTGTGCACAATTCTCTAGCCTCACCACCATTCATAGGAATGAGCAAAAGAATACCTGAGTCCTTTTCAAATTCATAAGTTCCCGTTATCAAGTATTTTCCATCCGGAGAAATATCCATAGCCGTCGATAGATTTGGATGACTGTAAAACACATTTTCTTGACCCGAATCAAGTTCCCTCTTGATAATCTGTCTTTCTTCCTTATTTTCTATCATATAGAATACGACATTTTCATCCAAAGACCATCTTGGTGATTTGCCCTCTCCCCACGGCACTCTCGGAGCTTCAATCAGAAGATTTGATTCACCACTTTCCACGTCAATCTTGTAAATTTCAGGATTGTAACCGTCAATTTCCTTTCGGGAATCACGGCCTCTCGAAAGAATGAAACGGCCATCAGAAGACCAACTTAGTGGGCCCAGATCTAAATGTCCGGCCACCTCTCGTTCTTCTCCGGTTTTTAGACTTCGGATATGGAGAGTTCTGCGAAATCCCACGTCGGGTTTATCTCTTTCCTTGATATATGCTAGTTGATCTCCTTTTGGCGACCATTGGGGATAGAGATTATTTCCAAGAATTGGAGTGACGGGTTGAGCCTGGATTTTTCCCGTGACCGAATCGATTGTAGATATTTGGATTGAAGCCCACCGGGAATCAATGCTAAAGAAAAAGGATCCATCCTGAGAAAATCCTTTAGGTTCCACTTCCCCTAACCTGCGTCTGACCAACTGCGGAGAACCCTGAATAGAGTTCCCTGAAATATCAACCAAATATGCGTCGAACGTGCCGTCGCGGTCACTGAGAAACATCATAGAATCGCTTCTCGGTACCCAACCAAGAAGAATATCCTTGGCCGGATGTTTGATCAGTGAAAATTCTTCGCTGCCATCAACGGCAACCATTGAAATGTTTCTATTTCCAGCATCTTCTTCCTCTGGTTGATCAAAGATAATATATTTATTATCGGATGAAAAACACAGGTTCAACCAGAGAGGTTGTCCAAATGATTTTAAAATCTTAGAAGAACCATCTGCGGCTGAAACATGTAATATTGAACACTCACCAGTTTTAGCTTCATACAGTCGAGCCGCTATCTGTTCTCCATCTGAGGACCAGGATTCAGGATAAGCTTCATAATTATTATTAAAGTAAAGGACTCGATGGCCCGATCCATCAATCCCTATAAGATGGAGGCTGTATGAGTAGTCTCCCGATTTTGGATCATATGTATACCATGAGTAGGCCACAAGTTTCCCGTCAGGTGAAATAAGGGAATCAAGAGCAAAATGTTCAGTCCAATTTGCCTCTTTGGTGAGGAGGCGAGTTTTCCCTGTTGAAATCTCCCGAATCCCTATATTCCCGGTTTTCCTGTCCATAATCGACAGGAAGCGTCCGTCAGGGGAAGGGCTCACAAAACCCGTAGTCTCGGGTCCTGCCCAAATTTCACGAAGTCTGAATTCTTTTTCGTTTTTATTCACTATACTTTGAGCTCTCATGAGAAGTGCCAATTTTTCTCTTGCGATTTTCACAGCTTCAGTTTGATCGGGATACTTTTCTAGTACCGCCCGGAAAGCCTTCTGAGCATCACTCATCCCCAGCTTCTGAAGACACATTCCGATCTGAAGTTGGGCTTTGGCCGCAATCTCCCGTTCTTTTGGGAAGTCCTTGACTATCTGTTGAAAAACGTCAATCGCTCCTTCCAAGTCCCCGCGGGTCTCTTGAAGATAGACCGCTCTTTCGAACAGAGACTTGGCTGATTCCTGCTCAACCAAGCCAGAAAATAGCAGCGAGACTCCCATCACCAATAATGCCGCCAAGACAAAAACTTTTTTTTGATTCATTTTTGTTCCTCCATTTTATAACATGCCTTTAAAATAAGGCTATTGGAGGATATTTGTGTTGAGGAATTATGGAAAATTAATGAAAAACCTTCCACATGAAGACACTTCATGTTTTTAATTCCTCCTTCAATCAATAAATTTATAACCGATACTGTGGACACTCTTAATATGTTTAGGCTTAGAGGGATTATCCTCGACCTTCTTCCGGATATGAGCCATATGGCTGTCCACAGTTCTGTGCGAAACAGCCAGATTGTCGGCGCCCCAAATTTTATCCAGGAATTCATCCCGACTTACAACCTGTCCTTTTTTGTCGATCAAAAGCCTAAGAATGTTGAGCTCTAGGGGCGTTAATCCAAGATCCAATCCATCCTTCCGGGATTCATATTTTTGAAAATCCAGTTCCACACGCCCAAATCTATAGAGTTTTATTTCATTTTGATAATCCTCAACGCGTCGGATAAGAGCTTTAACCCGGGCAGAAAGCTCCTTGAGACTGAAAGGTTTAGTGACATAGTCATCTGCGCCCAACTCCAGTCCCAAGACTTTGTCCACTTCTTCATCTTTAACGGTCAGCATCAAAATAGGAGACGTCAGACCCTCTTGACGCACTCGCTTTAAGATTTCAAAACCATCCATCAAGGGAAGCATCACATCTAGAATTATCAAATTCGGCTTTAACGCTAAGGCCAACTCCAATCCCTTTTCGCCATCGACTGCAGTTGTCACGTCATATCCCTGATCCGAAAGTGCATCCTGGAGGATCACTCGTATACCGGTATCATCTTCTACAATAAGGATCGTTTTTTTCAAAACTCACTCACCTCCTTCTCTGATGGGGAGAATAAGAGACACTCGGCTTCCCTCTCCCGGCTGGCTCCGAACAACAACATCTCCTCCATGAGCAGCCATAATATGTTTGACCAATGTCAACCCAAGGCCGGTGCCTGTCGGAGAGATTGATGAAGCTTTTTTTCCACGATAAAATTTTTCATATATCTTCTTCTGTTCACTCTCAGGAATCCCGATCCCTTTATCCGATACAGCGATCTCAACCTTATCGCCTTTCCGCTCGACAGAAACTTTAATTTTCTTCTCCCGCTGGGAAAATTTGGCAGCATTGTCCAGGATGTTGTGAAAAGCCTGGTTCAAAGCGTCTTCATCCACATAAACAGGAAAACTCTTTTTTTCTATTTGAAGCTTTACATCAAAGCCTGAAAGTTTGTGTTCCTTTTCAAAACTGTCCACCTCATCCCTGATCAATTCGCCGATATCGATGGATGCCGGCCTATATGTCCTTTTTCCTTCTTCGATTTTTGTAAAATCTAGCACATTCAAAACGAGCCTTTTTAGACGGTCGGAATCGTGTCTAAGAATCTTGTAATATTCCAGGATTTTGTTTTGATCCTTTATTTTCCCATTTTGAAGATGCTCCAGAATCGCCCCCATGGATGTCAGAGGGGTTTTAAATTCATGGGAAACAGAAGCAATAAATTCAGTTTTCAACTGCAGGAGATTCATTTCCTGCGAGAGCAAGCGGATGATGAGGCCCGATCCAAAAAAAAGAATTACAAGTAGAGTCAAAATCATCCAGAAAAAAATATTTTTGTACAAAACAAATCCAGATCCAACACCTTCAATTTTATAAAGCTCTACTCTCCATGGCGGAAAATTATTTAAAAAAAGATCTGTGAAAATCGGTCTCTCTCCCTCAATGTTCTCTTTGCCAAAGACAATCCTATCGGTTTGGTTGGAACGGAGAAGAACAGAGAAATCTTTTGGTAAATTCACTGCAGACAAAACCTTTGAATCTGCTATCAGATCATCTGTTATTAAAAGAGATCCTAAAAATTGAATTGGAGAATCAGTATTTTTCCCATTCACAGGTGTCAAAAACAGGAAAACATCCTGACTTTCGTACTCAAAGATACTTTTTTGAATCTGAAATTGTGGGTTGTTTGAATTGAACAACCCGACTCCCGAACCTGGCAGGACACTTTTACCGGATAATTCAACCAAGTTCCAGATTTCCAGTTTTTCTTCTAACCTTTGATCAAAATCAGCAATTGTGGCTAAAAAATCCACGGGTATATCCTGCTCCGAATCTTCTGAGGCCATTTCATTCATGAGTTTTGTTAATGTGTTTGCATACAGCCTGACCTGACTTTCATCCAGCGACCAAGACTTTTCCTCGAGCCGCTTGTATGTGCTAACAAATTCTTTGAACAGGTCATTATAATTTCCTGAAAACTGAAGTATATTCAGCATTTCTATACGGGAGGTAAATTCTAACGATCGGCCTGATTCAGTGAGAAGATCTGAATAAAGATCGATGAGTGAATAGTAGGCATCAAGAGCACTCTTTTTTTCATCTCGTTTAATTTCACATCTTGCGATTCGATTTAAAATCCAAGCCTTTACCTGGTTGCTAGTAACTTTGTTTTCTATCCGCTGATATTGGATAATCGCATTTGAAAAATCCTTTAGACGGAATTCAGCCATCTCAGCCGCATTAAGATCTGGCTGAATTTTTATCCATTCATCCGGGACAATCAATGGCTCTTCTATAGGAGGAAGAGGTTGATAAGCAGGAAGCCATGGTTCGCCTTTCTTGTTCCAGATAATAACCTCTCCAAAAATCAGATCATTCTTTAAACGCTCCTTTATTTCTTTAGTGATTTCAGAATAATCGGCTTTGGAAAAAGCCTCACTTTTTGAAAGATCAATTAAATTTGATGAAATTTTCTCGATTGAATCTTGAATTTCTCTCTGGATCGTCGCGACATAGCCTTTCTGCTCCTCGAGAGTCTGCTGTTGGAGTTTAAATTTTTCATTCCTTAAAGCCCGTAATCCGAAAAAGGCCAGGAAAATTGAAGGGAGAAATACAACGATAAAAAAAATGGCGAGAATTTTTTTGTTTTGAGACAGGACTAGTTTTAGATTATTTAGCATGAATTCCCATGCCCCATATTTTACAGATTCATACTATATCAGGAAACTCAATTTTATGTTAAGGAAATGTGGAAATCCATCTGGAATGATCTGGATATCAAGACCATTTCAGAAACGACGGGAAATAGTTGGCTGCCTGAAAGACTATTCTGTGTTATAATCTTTTTGAGCAAAAAGAAAGATGAAGCCAAGAATTGAAAAAGATAAGTTGGCCGTCCTCTGTCGAAAGTACAACATTCAATTACTCGTATTGCATGGTTCTCAAGCCAAAGGAAATGCAGGGGATAAAAGTGACATCGACATTGGCATTTTAAGTCAAGTAAAATTGGATTTAGATAATCAGCTTGCACTTTTAAATGATTTTGGCGAGATATTCGGCGAGAAATTCGATCCGGTCTTTTTAAACGGAGCCGAACCTCTTATCAGCTACCAAGTCGTACTCCATGGAAAACCCTTATTTGAAGAAAAAGAAGGGACCTTCCAGCGCTTCAAAATCCATGTTATTGCCAGATATATGGATTCTAAAAAGTTCCGGATAATGGAACAGCTTTATTTGAAACGAGCGGTCGGAAAAATTTAAGTTATGATTGATCCAGATTTAGTTCGGCGAAAACTGGCCCGGTTAAACATGTATCTTGAAAAATTAAAGCCTATTGCGGAACACACATTTGAGGAATACAGATCTGACTTCTATATGAAAACTTCTGCTGAAAGGCTGATTCAGTTAATAGTGGAGTGTGCCACTGACGTAAATAGTCATGTTGTTCTAGAGTCAGACTTACGCCCGCCTGAAGATTATACATCATCCTTTATTAGAGCCGCAGAAGCAGGGCTTATTACTCAGACGTTGGCTGATAAACTTAAAGGTTCCGGAGGAATGCGGAATATCATCGTTCATGAATACATGGATATTGATGATCGAAAAATCTATGAGATTTTGCCAACAGCCATTTCCGATTATAAAGAGTATATCCATCAATCAGATGATTTTTTAGACAATTTGGAAAAAGAAAAATAAACAGGATTCTGAACAACTACAGTTCACGGACACCCACTTGGTTGGCCAGAGGATATGGAATGTATGGACTTATTCTATCATTTCCGGAATCTCAGTTGTCATGAAATTGTAAAAATTTTAATCATATTCCAATCTAAAAAAAGGGACGGCTCGAAAGAACCATCCCCATCAATCCCCCATTTGCGGGCTTATTTTTTATTGTCGGTTTTGGGTAGGAAGTTTTCCATCACCCAGACTTCGGGTGCCGGCTCTGTTCCCAAACTGTGTGAGGCCCAAACAATCTGCTGCCCATCCGGATGAATAGAGATAGAAGGAATTCCCCTCATCCCTAATCCAGTTTTCTCGGCTTGCCCCCCCCCCGGCAGAAACTTTCCACAGTTCCCAATCAAAGGGCTTATCCCCTTTCTGCTCTAATGAAATTTTGGAAAAGTAGACATACTGTCCGTCAGGAGACCAGGCAATATCAACCAGCCCCCAACTGCCGACTTGTTCAAAACTGTGTATCTCTCTGACTTCTCCCCCAGCTACAGGAATGATTTTCAGCACATGTTTCTTCTTTTTTTTCTCGTAGGGATTTTCTGAACACAAAAGAGCCAAGTTCTGTCCGTTGGGAGAAAGAACCATATTGTGTTCATACAAAGGAATACTGTAGAGTTCTTTCTCTTTTCCTGTCTTTAGATCGCGGGCCATAACATGAGTGACTGTGTTATCCCAATCGAACCGGATATAAAATAAAAATTTATTATCGGAAGACATATTGGGAGCAGCAATAGTTATCTCTTTTTCTTGTTCTATTTTGCGCCAGATCACCGGACTGAATTCTTCGGTTCGGACATCCACCTTAGAGATTCCTTCGCCCAAGACAAAGACAAGGATAGAACCACCGTCAGAGGACCAACGCGGCAGATCTACATCACTTTTATAGGGTATCGTACGGATTCTGCCTGTCTCCGCAGAATAAATACAAAGAGTTTGTATATTCATCACTCCTCGCCGGGAAATATAAGCGATGTGATCCCCGTCAGGAGACCAGGAGGGAGATCTGTTGTTTCCTTGAGAAGGTAAAACCAGTTTTTTTGGCGGACTTAAAACTCCACCGGTCCCAGAGTCTAGAGTAGCAGTATGAATATCATAGGGCACATCCCCTTTGCCGGTGTTGAAAAAGAAAGAGCCATCCCTTGTTATTCCCAAGGGTTTGATGGAACCAATATTCCTCCGCAGCAGAACTGGATTTCCATTCTGTTTTCCCTTCTCGACAGAAACAATCCAAAGGTCCACTGCTCCAGTACGATCGCTGGCGAAGAAAATTCTCTTTCCGTCCGGTGCCCATCCAAGAAAGCTATCATGGGCGGGGTGTGAAGCCAAGGGAACATTTATCGATCCATCTGACGAAAGAATAAAGATATCGTGATATGGTGTATCTGCATTCTGCTGAAAGTCAAAGGCGATGTATTGCCCATCAGGAGAGAGCTGTACAAAACCCGGGCGATTCCTGCTCTCCAATAAGTCAAGCTCTTTAATGATTTGCAGCGAACCATCTTCAACGGATATGAGTCCAAATTTAAATTTTTCCGCTGCCATTCTGATTAAAATGTGATTACCATCAGGGGTCCATCCACAAGGTTGGAGCCAGGCATCATAGTACCCAACCCGTAAAAGAGTTTTGTATTCCTTACTATCAAGATTCATAACACGAATGTCATAGTACAAATCCAGGTCGTTTTCCCAACAATAGACAATCTGTTTCGAATCTGGAGACCAAAAGGAATCATAAGCAGATTCCTGTCGTTCAGGGTGTGAAGCCAGGTCCGTAAGGCGGAAGGTTTTTCCGGACGCAATTTCCCGATAGGCAAGATCACCCGTATCCCAATCGACAAAAGACAGATATCTACCGTCAAGTGAAAGAGAACCTTCAATCCCCCACTTGGGTTTTGGCCAGACAACTTCTATCTTGAACTCATTCTCTCTTTGTTCTGCATCTGATTTAATTTTTAATAAATTGGACAATTTTTCCCTAGCAATTCTGACTTCCTCGGACTGCGAAGGGTAATTATCTATGACCCTTTGGAAAGCTATTTGCGCCAACTTTATATTTTTTTGCCCAAGTTTCTCATAACAAATCCCTATCTGAAGCTGGGCCATTGCTGCGATATTCTGCTCTTTTGAATACTGTTCTAGAATTTTTTTGAACAGCTCAATGGCACCCAACATGTCCCCATCGGCATCTTTCTTAAAAATCGCTGCTTCATACAGTCCCTTTGCGGACTGCTGATTATTGGCACTCAGGAAAATCCCTAGGGACATCACTAGAAAAAAAAGGGCACACACACAAACTAAAACTTTGACTCTTCTCATAAGATACCTCCTTTTGTTTTTATTCTAGGAGGATAATAATGTTTTTTTTCCGCTTTGTGGTTAAGTTCGAACAGAGTTTGCATTGAGTTTATGTGGAGATGATTTTATCCCTCAAATATATGTCCGACTCCCCTAACGCTGACGAAGTACTTGGGATGGGATGGATCCGGTTCTATTTTTTTTCGGAGGTGAACGATGTGGGAATCGATGGTTCGTGGAGATATAATGGCGTCACCCCAAGCCTCATCGAGGAGGTCATCCCGTCTCACCACCTCCCCTTTACGTTCGATGAAGAATTTTAGAAGCTTGAATTCCAGGGCAGTGAGATGGACTTTTACTCCGGCCTTTAAAACTTCGTGACGCTTAAAATCAACCGACACATCACCAAATTCAAAGATGTCCTCTATCTTCTTCTCGCCCCCGGCCCGCCGCAGGATTGCTTTTACGCGGGCGACCATCTCGCGTGAGCCCACAGGTTTTGTGACATAATCGTCTGCACCCATTTCCAATCCCGTGACCTTATCCATCTCTTCAGTTTTGGCCGCCGTGAGCATGAGGATCGGCGTTTTCACCTGTTCTTCCCTCAGTTTTTTGCAGATCTCAAAGCCAGTAAGTTCCGGAAGCAGGATATCGAGAATGATCAGATTAAACTCCTCTTTATTGGCCAGCCTATAGCCATCCCTGCCATTGTCGGCAGCTGTTACTTCATACCCCTCAAACTCCAGGTCATCTTTCAAGCCCATCAGAATCGTATCGTCATCCTCAACGATCAATATCTTATTCATTTTCTTTCCCCTTTTGGCTAGCCGACAGTTTGAGTGTCACTTTGGTTCCTTTACCCACATCGCTCTCTAGAATCACTTCGCCGCCGTGGGCTTTAACGATGTGGTTGACCAAGGTCAAGCCAATCCCGCTTCCTTCGATGTTTCTCTGTACGGAATCTGTCGATCGATAAAATTTATCGAACACTTTGTTTTGTTCGTCTAGGCTGATACCGGCACCTCTATCCTGTACTTCAAGAAAAAGATCGGATCCTTCGCAGCGAGCCCGGAAATAAATCACCGGATCCTTCCCTGAATATTTCACGGCATTGTCAAGCAGGTTGAACAGCGCCCTTGAGATTCCTTCCCTGTCAGCAATTATATAAGGCAGGTGGTCTGTAATCTCGACATCCAAAGTTAGGAGTTTATGGGCATGATATTCCTTAAACCTCTCAGCGACATTTCGGACCAGTTCTTCAACGGATAAATTTTCAAACTGGTACTTTTTCATCCCCGCTTCTATTTTTGAAAAATCGAGCATATTCTCAATGAGCCGGCTCAGGCGCTCACTTTCATTGCTGATCTTTCCATAATAAATTTTCTTTTTATCTTCTCCGCTCACGCGGCCCGTATCGAGCATCTCGGATAAATACCGGATAGACATCAGGGGTGTTCTGAATTCGTGCGATACGGTGGAAACAAAATCCGATTTTAATCTGGCCAACTCCAACTCTTTGGCCGTGCTTTTTATCGCCATAAATCCGCCAAAAAAGAGGACCGCTATCACAACCAGTACAACAAGGATATAGACATTTCGCCTCAGATTGTGCTGTCGATCCGAAGCATTCGGATATTTCTGAAGTATATGGATTTTCCAGGGAGGGAAATCCAAATCGAATCCCAAAACAGAAGGAGAGCTAAGTCTGTCTGCAAAAGAATCCAAAACATCGTCTCCTAAAACAACGTGTTCCTCAGAATCGACAATTTGAACCAACCACTCCTCAGGGATTGGAAGTCTATCCAGAATTTGTGGGAGTCGCTCCTTAACTAGAACGGAGTTGTCTATACAGATTCCCAGGGTAATATCTTTTTGGATAGTTGCAGCAGTGATGAGGAACAAATTATCACCAGCGATCTCAGAGAAATGGGAAAATTTATTGGTCTTGCCGCTAGACTCGAATAATCTATCTTGAACAAGAGGAATGATCTCTTCAATCAAATCCTCTTCCCTTGTCAATTCTCTGAGTTTGACATGTGCATGATTTTCTAATTCACCCCATTTGTTCTGGAAAGACACTTCTTCCCCGATTTCGCTTCCTTCAGTCTTCCATGTCTCCCCCATGTTAGCAATCATGTTTCGATAGACTTGAAACTGTGATTTGTCCAGGGGCCAATTTGGACTCACCAGGAAGCTGTAGAATTCCAAAATAATTTGTCCTGTTTTTTCAGGCTCAGTCTTTTGAGTAATGGCACCCATCTGAAAAAAAGCGATGATCCCAAGAGGAACACCTTCAGAACTCATCTCATTGGAAAAGTCTTTAAGGATCGTTTTGTAGGTGTTTAAAGATTGGTTGAGATTCCCCGATTTTTTGTAGCATCTGGCAAGGCGATTTAAAACCAGACCCTTGGAAGATTTTTTCTGAACCGAGTTTGCCAATGTTTCGTATGACTGAATGGCCAGAGGCAGATTATTGGCTACGAGTTCGGCCGATTCTGCTGTTTTAAAGAGTGCGTTGCTCTCAATTTTTTCCAGATTGATTCTGGCAAGACGCCTCCTTTCTGATGTGAGAAACATGGGATTCCTGAGAGGAAGAACCAATTCCTTATTCGTACCGGCCAGAAAGATGTCTCCAATAAGGTTCTCTCCTTCAGCCCCTTGGCGGCAGGCCTCTGACAATTTTTGTATGTCCTGCTGTGTTTGAACATTCGCTAAGGCAGTCGCTATCTTCTCTTCAATCCCGGAAAAGAGGGAGTCGATTTCGCCGGTCAAAAGAGAGGCATATCTCAGCTGCTCTCTTTCAAGGTCACTCTCACGCGCGAGCTTTTCCCTCTCTGCTTCCCGGACAGCGAGTGTGGTCAAAATGAAACCTAAAACCAGAGTGAATCCAGCAAGTATAACAACCGATCTTCTCTTCCAGTTTAGTTTTAAGGTCATTTATGAAATCTTTCAGACTTATCCTTACCTTCCTATTATTGTTCCTCAGCCCCTTAAGTCGTACTGGGAAAACAGTATAATGTTAGGTTCAAGATGTCAATTCAATCCATCTCCTCCAATTTATTCCTAAGTATAGAACAAGTTTATGCTTCTTATGTTGAGAATTGGTTGAGTTTGAGTGGATTTTGTTCCACAGAATGCTTCAGTTTTTGCATATGCATTTTATCCTTGACAAAAAAGAAACAAATATTCATACTAAGGTATGAATATTTCATACCAATGTAAGAGCAATGAGTAAAACGGTTAAATTCGCTGTGAGTATGTCGGAGGAGGTTTTCAAAGAACTTGAGTCCTTACGGCTCAAAACAGGATGGACAAGAAGTCAATTCATCCGAGAATCTGTCCGTGTATGGAAAACTGATTATTTGGAACCGTCTGAGGTGAAAGAAGAAGTCGGGGAATACAAGAAGGAAGTTCCCATAGATATCATCGATCCTGAAGAACGGAGGCAAAGAGCCATTGCTGCAGCCGGTCGATTCCGATCAGGAATCATAGATCTTTCTTCTTTTCATGATAAACATCTTGAAGACTCCTATTTAGAGGTTGCACCCAAAAGGAACAAAAAAAAGACTCAGTGACATGTGACATCTATGAATATTTTTATTGACACGAGTGCTTTTCTGGCCGTTCTCGACGCGAGTGACAGGAACCATGAGGCTGCCAATCCATTTTGGGCACGGATTATCAGTGAAGAAGAAGTATTAATATGCCACAACTACATCCTGGTTGAAACATCGGCTGTCCTCTTGCGGCGAATTGGAAAAAAAGCCGTCCGCGTCTTCGAACAGGACATCATTCCTGTTCTGCACATCATCTGGATGACCAAGGAAGTTCATTCCGCAGCCGTCAGTGCCCATCTTATGGCCAACCGGCGCTCCTTAAGTCTGGTCGATTGTGTCAGTTTCGAGGTCATGCACAGAACTGGAGTTCGGAAAGCTTTCGCCTTCGACCGCCATTTCAAAGATTATGGATACGAGATCCATCCTTCCTTATATAAATAGAGAGGGAACGGCCCTGGATGTAACCATCCCCATTAATCCCCTTTTTGTAGGCTTATTTTTTATTGTCGGTCTTGGGCAGGAAGTTTTCCATTAGATAAAACTCATAGTCTCCACCCTTTCTGGCATCAAAAGCTATTTTCTTTCCATCAGGAGACCATGACAAACGAAGCACATCTGCTTCCAAGCCGGTTTTTACCTCTGTTGGTTCTCCTCCGTCTAGAGAAATCATATAAATCTTCCCCGTGTCGCTGTAAACAATTCTATTCCCATCTGGAGACCATGTGAAACCACCTCCACGCGGCCTCTTTACCAGGGTTATAGGTTCACTTCCCTCAAGAGAAATAGCTTTAATCTCTTTAACACCTGATGCATAAGCAATTAATTTTCCATCAGGAGACCATGCGCTAATACGTTCAACTTCGTCAGGCGAAAATGTAAGCTGTTTTTCTTCTCCTCCCTCTGCAGGCACTAAAAATAAGTCTGTTTTATAAGTTTTTCCATCATCTTTTTTTTGCTGGCGACAGAATACAATCCACATTCCGTCCGGTGACCAACTGGGAAAAACATCCGTACCAGGACTATTGGTGATCTGAGTGGCCTCTCCACCTTTGGCTGGAACAGTCCAGATATGAGTCCCGGGAACTTCCTTTTTTATTCCAGGAAATACAACGGTCTTCCCATCTGGAGAAAGATTTGGAGAATACCATCCCTCATCTTGAACATTTCCCGAAATAGGAATGACAGAAACTTTCCCTCCTTCAGCCGGAGAAGAGCAGATATTTTCTTCCATGTAGAAAAAAAGTCTTTTTCCATCCGGGCTCCAGCTCGGGTGGGTGCCAGCCGAAGTAACCTGTGTCGCTTTGCCTCCGGAGGATGGCACAGTGTAGATGGCTTGATGAACAGGATTTTGCAAAAGGAGCCCAATCCTATTATCTGGCGTCCACCCAGCTAGTCTTATAGAAGATGTAAGAAAGAGGTTTATTTTTGTCGGAGATCCCTGGGGTTTACCATCCCTTGATATGGGAACTATCCAGATTTCGTTTAATCCGTCACTAGACACAGGCCATCTTAGCAGAGCTATCATTCTGCTATTAGGAGACCAAACTGAATCCCAAATTTCCCCTCCAAGATCAGTTACTTGTACAGATTTACTACCATCGGATGGAATAATCCATAGATCAGAACCTGACTTGCTTCCTTCTGAGCCATATGCTTTCACATAGGCTATATTCTTGCCATCAGGAGAGAATGATGGAAGCCATGTTCTATCTTCTGTTAGTCTTTTTGCAGCTCCACTATCTACAGAAACTGTGTAAATAAATGATTGTTTCTGCTCACCTTGTTTATTTTCCTCTCTGGTAGAATAGGCTAGCACCTTCCCATCAGGTGATAAGCTGAGACAGTACTGTAGCAAGTGGAATCCCCCGCCGCGATTCACGGAGGTCGAGATCTTTTTAGGTTCGCCTCCAGAAGATGGGACAATATGAATCTCATCGACAAATATATCCTTTTCGTTTTTCAAACAGTTGTAGGCAATCCATTTGCCATCTTGGGACCAAACATGACCCCATGTCCAAACTTCCCCTTCTCCAATAAGCTTGGAGGGCTCTCCGGCAATATCAGGGCTCACATTTCCTGGAACGGGGATGATCCACATGCTTCCCTCATAAAGGCCGGAGGAGAAAGTCATTTTTTTCCCATCTGGAGATAATCGCACTCCTTGAGAAAGGTTAACAGGAACACTAATTTTTCTAAAGTAAGGTTCTGGTGGAGTAATTTTAAGTGCTTTAGAAAGCACAGAAATTCTTTCCTTCGCCATTGCTATTTCTTCTTTTTGGGCAGGATAATTGTCGATGACTTTCTGAAAGGCCTCTTGAGCCTGTTGGATCGTCTTGCTCCCGAGTTTTTCATAACACAGGCCGATGCGGAGCTGGGCCTGTGCGGCGACAGCACTGATACCGCTGTATTTAGCGATGATTTGTCCGTACAACTTGATAGCCCCTTGAAGGTCTCCATCAACCTCCTCTTTTTCGATGGCTGAACGGAGCATAACTCCTGGATCTTCGGTTTTCTGGGAGATTCCAACAATGGACAAACTCATTCCCAGAAAAACAATCAATAAAACTCTTTCAATTGACTTTTTTTTCATCTGACCTTACCTCCTGCTTTCAAGATAAAGGTCTAAAATCAATTTCGTATCCAGGAAAAGTCCAGAGTTTGTCAAGATTTTCAGCCCTCAAAACGGTACCCCCTGCCGCGCACGCTGAGAATATACTTGGGTTTCTCAGGTTTTGGTTCGATTTTCTTGCGCAGATTGAGGATATGTGTATCCACCACCCTCTCGGTCACAATAACGGCGGGCCCCCAGGCAGCATCAATCAACTGATCGCGGCTCAAGAGCCGGCCACGCCTGCGGACAAAGGTCTCCAGCAGGCGGAATTCCAGTGCGCTCAAATTAATGGGATTGCCGGAGAGGCGGACTTCACCGCGGTCAAAGTCGACATTACACTCTCCAAATGTGTAAGTGCCAAGAGAATCATTAGAAATCCGGCGGAGAAGAGCTTGGATCCGGGCACGTAGTTCCCGCGGACTAAAGGGTTTTGTGATGTAGTCGTCCGCTCCCAATTCCAGGCCAAGAATCTTCTCGGCTTCATGTGTTTTGGCTGTCAGCATAATAATCGGTGTTTTAATTCCCTCACCACGAAGCTCCCGGCAGACCTCAAATCCGTCTTTTTTCGGAAGCATAAGGTCAAGAATTATCAAATCCCATTGAGAGTCCCTTCCAAAAGACAAGGCCCGTTCCCCATCTCCAACAGTTTCGATCTGGTATCCATGCCGGGAAAGGTCTTCCTCCAAGCCAAGAGCAATGTCTTTGTCATCTTCAACAATCAGTATCTTCGGCATATGATTATCCTCCAGCAGGCAGTTGTATCATAAATGTACTGCCCTGCCCTGACTCGCTTTCGATTGATATTTCCCCTCCATGGGCATCCACGATATGTTTGACCACGGCCAGTCCGATCCCTGTCCCTTTGATTCCAAGACCACGGACATTTGATCCGCGGACAAATTTCCGGAATATCCGGGATTTTTCAGACGAGGGGATCCCAAAACCCTGATCCCGGACACGGATAGCCACTAGATTCCCCTCCTCAACTTCTACATGGATTTTCTTACTCTCTCCCGAATACTTCACTGCATTATCCAGGAGATTCCATAGGGCTTGGGCAAGCGCTTCGCCATCACCATTGACTATTGGGCCTTTTTCAGGAATAACACATTCAATTATAGAACCATCAGAACTGGTCTCCTGTAAGAATTCTTCGACAATGGTTTTAGCCATTTGGCCAACATCCAAAGGTTCAAGCCGATATGGACGTGCACCCGCCTCCATCCGGCCAAAATCAAGAAGGGATTCCACTAGTCTGGAAAGCCGGTTGGTTGCTCGGGCCTGAGCCTGGTAAAAGACGCTGCGTTTTTCTGCTGGAAGGGAATCGTCTTCATTGAGCATCTCCGTAAACTGCCGCATAGAAGTTAGTGGTGTCCTAAACTCATGGGAGACGGCAGAGACAAAATCCGTTTGGAGCCGGGCGGCGGCCAATTCCCGGGAGACCGCACGGCTAATGAGATAACTCACCGCGATAACAAGAAGAACCAGTATTCCCAATCCCGCCATCATGAACCTCCGGCGCTGAGCGAACTGGCTCATATCCGCCTCAAGGTTTGCATTGACAAGATTGGCATCCCAGGGAAGCCCTGAAATCGAAGCTGCACGGGAAGTGAAGGGAATATCAGCCTGTGGTTTACTGCCATAGATCAAAGTTCCATCCGAATCATACAAACTTACTCTGACCGAGCTGAAATCTTCACTATAAAAAAGAGGATCATACCACTGACTTTGCTGATAGAAAGGACCGGCAACTACTGCTGTTAAATCATCATTCGACTTTTGCCAAAGGACTGTGATCGCTATTCCATAAAAGGAAAATGATCTGCGTCCTGCTATCCCCTGCTCCATATTATTGATAGTTTCTCTGTTTTCCCACAGCCAGACAACAGCATCGGCTAGAGCCTTGGGCCCAAAGTCAGAATCAGGCTCCCGGCCAAGCCACCCCTTTGCCAAATCGGCATAATAGATGTAAGAGGCTCGGTCAAGACGCCATCGGCAGTTGTCTAAATTTTCATACAGACTCTCCGCTTCTTCCCTAAGCCCATCCGGATCACCTATTTCTTCCAGCAGGGTACAGCGGGCACGGCGTGCCACGAGATCAATGGGGACACCTGAGGTCATTACATTTGACTCTGCTTCAGAATTCTTGATCTCGCTATATGTCTCAAGAGCCTCGTTCAGGCGGCCGGCTTTTCTTAGATTTCGGGCAAGACGAAGCTTTGCTGCAGCCGCTGTATAAGGATCTCCAGAATTAGACAAAGGGCGCAAAAGAGTGATTGCTCGATTATAGTCATTGTCCTGGAATTCGACTCTTTCGGCATCGACAAAAAGTTGGGGTGGGGCTTCATTTCCAGAATGCACAACAGGGTAGTAAAGCAATTTTTTTTCCGGCCAGATACTAATTCCCTCAGAATCTATCGAAATCAGAAAAAAATCTTCTGGTGCCGAGGAAAGCTCGCTCGCTTGAGGATCATTCAATTTCCGTTCCTCGATCGTAAGAGTTTGTTCTAAGGCAGCAACGAAACGGTCAGCTGCCGCTTCCCGTTTTTCTTCAATCTGCTGCACTTCTAGTGCGAGGTCCTGCTTTAAAAGACGCAGACCCATCCAGATCAGAGCAAAAACAGATATCACTGCAACGGCTAGGAATAGAAATGTGGTCTTTTGAGTGATGCGCCCCCAGAATCGCCTTGTTTTCACTGTCAAATCATCTTTTCTCTACTCTATCCAACACAGCCAAACTTTTCAATCAAGAAAATGTCAAGACTCTGTCAAGATTGTGTGAAGAAAATAAAGGGATGGCTAAAATAGCCATCCCTATAAATCCCCCATTTGCGGGCTTATTTTTTATTGTCGGTTTTGGGCAGGAAGTTTTCCATCACCCAAAATTCTGAATTCTCTTGTTCTGAAGTTGAGAACGCAATATCCCGACCGTTTGGATGAATACTCAAGTTCATAATAAATCCACCCATTTCCAATCCAAGTTTCTCAGGCTCCCCCCCTTTTACCGAAATTCTATACAAATCCCATTTTTCCCTATCCTTTTTAGGGGATTTCATTGCAAAAAGCATATACTTCCCGTTAGGAGTCCATGTGGAAGGCGCTCCGAATTGGATATCAATCCCATCTTCGAAACTCCACAGTTCCCGTAATTCTCCTCCGGAAGACGGGATGATGCTCAGGTTCGGTATTATATCTGAAATTTGGAGGTAGTTCTCCTGTATGATAACCCACTGACCATCCGGTGAGAGCTTTATATGTAAATCACCTTCAGAACGATAAAGCTCTATCTGATCACCGCTTTCAAGGTCTTGGGCTGTGAATTGGTAGGTTTTATTTTCCCGGTCTCGACGTACATAAAAAATAGTTTTGCCATCCGGAGAGAGTTCGAATGGACTTGCATCCATTTTATCATCCTGCAAAACAGATGTAACATTGCCCGTTTGAGCATCGATCCGGTATATTCCATTTGTATCCATAACCTTGACAAAAACTGAACGCCCGTCATGGGACCAACGGGGATGGAAGAATTTATTTTTTAGGATCGGAAAGATTTCGCGTTCCTTGCCCGTTTCAAGAGATCTTATACAGAGTACGTTACCACCCAATTTAGCAATAGTGTAATCGGGATAGATTGTCAACGGGAATCGCCTGGATATAAAAGCTAGATATTTTCCATCAGGCGAGTAGATGGGTGATTGGTTGTATCCTTCAAATCGAGTCACTGTTTTTTTCGGAAGAGAAAGAATTTTGCCTGTCTCCGGATGGAGTTTTGCAGCAAATATATTATTACTTTTCTGCAAATATCCGAAGTAAAAGGAACCTTCTCGTGTGAATCCCAAAGGTTCAATTGATCCCATATTTGATCTAACCAGTTCTGGTTTTCCCAAAGATTTTCCTTCAGCAATCTTTATGTTCCATAAGCTAAAGGTGCCATTTCGGTCACTGGCAAAAATGATATTTTTTCCATCCGGAGCCCAACCGAGCAGCTCATCATGGGAAGGGTGTTCAACTAATGGAATCTCACGAATACCATCGGTTGATAACAGGAAAATGTCACGTTCAAGAGAACCAGCTTTTTGTGGATAGTCATACACAAGGAAACGCCCGTCAGGTGAAAGGCACAAATTTTCCGGCCAACTCTCATCAAATGTTTTGAGAACAGACACAGAACTATCGGTTGTGGAAACTAATACTATTTGTACTATTATTTCTGTTCCATCTTTTCTATCGAAGTATGCCAGAATTTGCTTCCCATCCTGCGACCAATCGTAAGTGTATATCCATTGCACTTCCTTATCACTAAAAAGAATTCTATTCTTCGACCCATCGATCCCAATAATACGCAGGTCGAAAAAGCCATTTTTGTTGTACCATGCATAAACAATCTGTGTTCCATCGGGTGACCATCTGGATAAACCAGCAAATTCATTCGATTTATCCCATGATTCCTTATTTGTTAAGCGTTGTTCCTTTCCGGTTGCGATTTCATAAATGGCCAGGTCTCCGGTATCCCAATCCACATAAGAGATATATCTACCATCAGGCGAAGGAGCACCCCCGCCGCTTCCAGCAGCCGGAGCCCAGACCTGGCGGAGCCGTAATTCTTCTACTTCTATTGGTTCTTTCGATTGAGTCTTTACAAATGTTGCTAATTTCTCTTTAGCAATTCTGACATCTTCAGTCTGTGCGGGATAATTGTCGATGACCTTCTGGAAGGCCTCCTGAGCCAACTTGACACTTTTTTGTCCTAATTTTTCATAACACAGGCCAATTCGAAGTTGGGCTTGGGCCTTGAGGGCTCTGTCTTGAGATTCATCGATGACCTTTTGATAAAGGACAATGGCTTCTTCGAGGTTTCCCTCGGCTCTCTCCTTGGCCAAAGCCTTTTGGAAAAGGTCCTGGCCGCTCTGTGTTCCGATATAACCGAAGCTGAATGTTAAAGTGATGAAAACGAAAAGTAGAATTGAAATTTTTTTCATCTTGTACCTCCCTTAAATTTTCATTTCATCACCAATTTAATTCTTTGGGCTTCGGAGTGTGTCACCGGGACGTCTTTTTTTTGTCATTTCTATGTAAAAAGTATTTCATGAAATAATCATGCAATTGTCACAAAAATGTCACCTGCCCATAACCAGTTTATAACCAACACCGTGGACAGTTATCAAAAAACGGGGATTTGAGGGATCTTCTTCAAACTTTGAACGCAACAGGGCGATGTGGTTGTCCACTGTCCGGGTGGTGGGATACTGGTCATATCCCCAAACCTCATCCAAAAGCTCATCCCGCGTGACCACCTCTCCCGAGCGGGCGGCCAGCAGGCGCAATACACCAAATTCTTTCCGGGACAATTCGAGCAACTGTCCGGCCTTTTGGGCTTCAAAACATTTAAAATCGATTTGAATATCACCAAATTCCAGTTTATCGGGGAGATCTCTGGATTGAGCCAGGTGGACTCTTCGGAACAAAGCCCTTATCCGGGCCAGAAGTTCAGGAACGGAAAAGGGTTTGGTCACATAGTCATCCGCACCCATATCCAACCCCAGAACCCGGTCGACTTCCTCTCCTCTGGCTGTCAGCATCAAAATCGGCGTTTTATTTCCCTCTTCACGGACTTTGCGGCAGAGCTCATATCCGCTCATCTTGGGGAGCATCAGATCGAGGATAATCAGATCGGGCTTTTTTTCTTTAATCAGATCCTTGCCCTTCTCGCCATCCGTGGCTGTAAACACTAAATAGGATTCATATTCGAGGTTATCCTTTAAGCCACGAAGGATAGCCAGGTCATCCTCAATAATCAGTATTGTTTTCATGAATCCTTCTTTAAAGGCAGATAAATGGAAAAAACGCTCCCTTTTCCCTTAGTGCTCTCGACGTCCAGGTGTCCATTGTGCGCCTCGACGATATGGGCAACGAGAGAGAGCCCGAGGCCTGTGCCGGCCGTCCGATCATTTTCTGGAGTGGAGACCCGGTAAAACTTTTCGAAAATTCTCTTTTGTTCCTGTGGATCTATCCCAACTCCCTGATCTACTACTTGAAAAACGACCTGGTTATCCTCTTTAAAAAGCTTCAATTCGATGTCTCTGGATTCCCCGGAATATTTCATGGCATTGCTGATCAAATTCAACAGTGCCTGATCGATGGCATCGCCATCCACATTCACTTCGGGAATACCCTCCTCAGTTTGGACATGGAGCTTAAAGCCCTGCTGGGAAAGCTGGTATTCCATGGCTAGGGCCGCCCTTTGGACAATATCGCGAAGGGAGTGGGATTCCATTTTATAAATCCGTTTCCCCTTTTCGATTTTGGAAAAATCCAGAACATCGTTGAGAAGACGGGTCAGACGTTGACTCTCATTGACTATAGTGTCTAGATATTCATTCTGTACATTTTTGTCTTTGGACCGCCCGAGACGCAGTGTTTCAGCAAACATGCGGATGGAAGTGAGCGGAGTCTTTAACTCATGAGAGACAGAGGATACGAATTGGGAACGCATCTCGGCCAGTTTCAGATCACGGCGTATGTCCCTCCAGAGCAGATAGGCTCCAAAAAGTGTCACTCCAATCACCAAAAAGAGAGCCAGAAGATAAAATGAAAGTTGCAGGCTCCATTGTTTTATAAAGGAATCTTCTATTTTTTCATGAAAAGACATCCTCATCCCGCGGAGATTGGGCCCCATATATTCTCCCTCTTCCGATCCGCCGGAAACGAATTGAACATTTTCGGGAATTAGAGAAGCCAGCTCCCTGTCCGAACGCAATGAATCCAATACGGAGGAAACACTCACTCCAATCAGAAGAGTTTCGGAATTCACTTCAGGTGAGGACAAACTCAGAACCCAAGGCGTTTCACCATGGGCTATCCAAACCATTCCCTGTTGCTCACTTTGAAGATTGAGGAAAAGCCCCGGGAAATTTCTCTGAACGGAAAGGGCCTGTTCTGTATTTTCGATGATATGTTGAACTGCGTATAGATTTTCCTCAACGATCTTTTTTTGAGCTGGATCAGAAACGAGCTCAAGAAGTTTAAGGCAAATATCTTGGACCATGTAAGATTCTGATGGTGATTTCCACCTTTCTTCAAACAAATCCTCACGAATGCGATCTGCAACATCCCTGAGAGCACTTTTTGTGTCAGTCAATCGGCCTGCAGCATAGAGAAAGATCGGGATCCCAAGCTCATCTGAAATTTTGGAGGGGAGCGCTAAAATTGCAGTGTACTGAGTTAAGGCCTCTTCGACTTGTCCGAATTTCATCAAAACTCTGGCCAGTAAAAGCTGGGCATAGCCTTTCTGAGTATCCGTTTCTGAAGTGACTATTATTTGTTTATACAACTGGGAAGCACGGGCGTAATTTTTATGGGCTATCTCCTCATTTTCAGCACTTTGTATTCTCTGAACATAATTTCTAAGGGCAAGAGATTCGATCTCAGAATTTTCCCCTGGCTCCAGTTCCCAGGGGAACTTCAATGTGTTGTTTTCAACACTTCCCAACAACACAACATCTGGATTTTTTGCCATCTCCAAACCAAAGGGGGTACGCACTTCACGAGACTTGATGGCCTCCAACCGATTGAACAAATGTTGGCTTATCTCGGCCGCAATTCTCCGCCGTTCATCCAGAACCCTTTTCTGCGCCAGCTCCCGTTCCTGTCCGATCATGCGCAAACTCAATCCCACCAGGACGACACAGGGCAGCACAAAAATCAGGCTAAAGAGGAGAATTTGTTTTTGATACTTCCGAGATACCTTAGCCAAAAAAAACCTCTCTTCTGACCTCGATTTTAGTCTAGTTAAGGCTGAAGAGTTGTCATGAAAATGTCATGAATCCTCTATCCGCCTGTTCACATGCATAGGTTTTATCATAGGATACTGGGGTGGTCAATTTGACTTAATCATTTAGAAAGACTCCGATTTATGGAATAATGGACTCTAAAAATGAAAGAAGTCTATCCAGGAATTTTTCGCATAATCGAAAAAGGCGCTCTGCGTAATCTGAAACCTGCAGAAAACATCTACGTCTTTGCAGGTAAGGATGGGCTCATCTGCGATGCCGGCTATGGAAACGGAAAGACAGTCAAAAGACTCGTTGCAGATATAAAAGAGATTGAAGAGCTATACAATAAGCAGGATAGGCCTTTCCATCTCTCCCGTGTGTTTATCACTCACAGCCATCCCGATCATTTCTCAGGCCTTAAGCTGCTAAAAAAATATCTGGACCTTAAAGTCATTGTGACAAAAAAAACCGCAGGTATCATAAAAAATAAAAAAAGCTTTATTCGGAATCACCACGCCTCGGCCAAGGATCTGATGAAAGCAAATTCTTCAATTTTCAGCCGTTTATGGGGGGGCATTCACGGAATATTCAGATGGTTTTTTTACAAGCCGCTTGTTGGTCTTACTTTTTTTAAGAATCCCGATAAAGTGATCGAAGAAAACTCGACGATATCTATTAACGGAGAAACCTGGACAATTTTCCCCACCCCAGGCCATGCCTCAGATCATGTATCTCTTTATAATGAAAAAAAAGGCGTTTTGTTTGCCGGAGACAATATCCTCAGGCGGATTACGACCTGGCTCGGGCCCCCGGATTCGAATTTAGACGACTATATCCACACATTGGAAATCTATTCCCGACTTCCACATCTTAAAATCATATTGAGTTCTCATGGAGGGCCGATTTTAAATCCTCATGAGCGGATCAACGAAGTCCTCAAACATCGACTGCGGCGAACGAACCAGGTTAGGGCCATTGTAGAAAATAGAGGACTGTATGGCATCAGACCTGATGATATTATCAAGGAGTTGTACCCTAAGGCAAAACTGATGAAGCATGAATTAGCCAGAGGTTGGGTGGTGCTGACATTAAGATATTTGGAGAAACACAATTTTATTCGGTCTGTCTCAGAAAAAAAAGGACTCAAATTTTTCCCACAAACTCATCCCTCAACATCTTTAAACAGACCACAAGAAAATATTTCCGAATA
>CAZWHQ010000001.1:0-31240 GCA_964633715.1 uncultured Eubacteriales bacterium | reverse complement strand
AAAGGCATGAAAATTTCCTCTACTTTTGTTGTTCTGTGTTGCTCGACTTTACTGATTTGGTCAATGAATACTGGATGTCAGCAGGGAACCCATCCATCAAAAGAAGATATCGATTTGTCTTCTATTGAAAATAATCCGGTATTACTTGTTCAAAAATCCCAACGAGGCTCTGGATTCCCAGAGGAATATAAGCATAAGCGCTTCAGCTCTTGCGAAGCTGTTCGGGAAAAAACCTAAAGAGTTCGAAGCTCTAAAAAAACTGAAATCCAGCCCTGAGGAGAAATTCCCGACACTTTCAACCAAGGTCAGGATGAAAACATCCTTTAAATCTCACGGCATCATTCCGACTAAAAATGTTCTTGGCTTTCTTGAAGGCACTGAAAAAAAAGATGAATACATCATTCTATCCGCCCATTATGACGGCCGCGGAATCGTTGATGGAAAAATTTGCAATGGAGCCAATGATAATGCCACTGGTGTCTCTGCTCTTCTAGAAAAAGAATTTTCAGCCAGCCTCAATATAAAGGAAAAGAATAATTATTCGGGTTCTGATTTTGTTTTTTTTGAACGAAAAGGCATTCCGGCCATCGCTTTTACGACCGGATCCTGCAAGGATAATCACGGCCCGGGTGATGATGCCGATAAAATTCAATACCAGAAGCTGAAGGATATCTCCAGGTTAATTTTTGCTACAGTTTGGGAAATCACCAATACAGAGGAGGAGATTAAAAATTGAGTACGCCTATGAGACAATCTCCTGTTTTATGGCACTCTAATGAGGGTCTTTGTCCCCGTCCCCACGCCTTCAGAAACGATTCCGGCTGCTATGGGCCTATCCGCGACACCGGATTAAAAAGAAAAGGAAGGTCCGCTGGGCCTGGCTCTGGTTGACGGCCGAACAACTCCGCTTCCTGAACCTTGCTGCCTGGAACACTCAAGGGTGAATCATGAAGAAGAGGAAGAGGCTAACGTTTATACAAACCAAATTTATAACTGATCTCAACAGAACTCCATAGAGACACAAACATACTGAAAACCAGTCGAATAAAAACAACGGACAAAGGTTCATCTGAAAGAATAAATCCAATTCCTCTTTTCAGTCCAGCGTAAATCAGAAAAAAAACAGCTCCGGCTAGGAGCACACGTCCGGTTCTCTTTAAAATATCTCCCGTATCATCAGGGATTCCACGATGCCTGATCCAAACAAATCCAAGGTTGAGTCCGAGCAAAGCGGCCACTTGTTCCAAGGGAACTCCGGGGATGATCAATACAAGAAATGGAACACAAAAAAAATAGAAAAAGAACAAAATCATCTCTATTGAAATTCTGGTTTTTTTTCTCCGTTCAAACAAAAAGACTGATAAAGGCTTGTTTTGATAAACTCCACGATAAAAAACCAACATCATTATTAATCCAAGAAGGAGTCCGCCCAGCACATCGGCCAGAAAATGGCGCCCCAAATACATTCGGGAGAGAGAGATAAAAACGATCATAAGCACGGTCAAGACATAAAGCCATGTCTTTTTCAGATACAAAGAGATTGAGCCCCACAAGGTTACGGCATGGCTGGCATGACCAGAGGGAAAACCCCAGGAATCAAAGGGATGGATTCTTATGTATCCAAGGATGTCTTTAGGGAAGCCACCAAAAAAGTGTTTTCCACCCATACTCTCAAAGGGTGTGATATTCTGTGCTGTTTCCCCGAGAAGTTTCACATGTATATCGACATTCGATGGGCGTGGTAAAGCAAAAATCTCCTTTAAAGAATAGGTGATAAGTCCGTTCCAGGACACAGCATGCAGGAGGATAAATCCCACACGAAAACTGATTCCAAACATCACTATAAGCACCAGTGGTGCGGCATACTCGCTTTTTCCTATTTCAGTAAAAAATTTGAAGAATGCTGTCAAATATTCGGATGCAAAGGATTGCAGAAAAATAATGAGTTCTGTCTGAAACATCCCTCCACTCTTACCACAGCCAAATGTTGTGGTCAATGCCTTGTAAATGAGACCTTTTATTTTCGTATAAAATAACTAAACTTCGATAGAATTTGACGATTGAACACAAAATATGATAATTTCCCGCATAGGAAACTATTTTTTCTTAGCACAAAGACAACTTGAATAAAGACAACATCCAGTTTTGAGAGGTTAAAACGGATCTGAGAAAAAGACAAATATTTGTTTAAATTTTCCTGATAGATAAGGAGAGAACACGATGAAAACAATATACTTAGTCCGACATGGAAAGGCAGTAAAAAAAGATGCAAACCTTCCAGATTTTCAGAGGACTCTCGTAAAGAAAGGAAAAGAGGAATCCTCGGACATGGCTAAAAAGGTCAAAAAAGTGGGCATTTCTCCAGATTTATTGATATCCAGCTCTGCTGACAGAGCTCTGGAGACAGCCCATATTTTTGCTCAAAGGATTGGGTATCCCAAGAAAAAAATCATGGTGAAAGATTCTCTTTATAATGTTTTAAAGGAGGAAATAATCCTCGAAGTCATCCAAGGTGTGGACAATAAATACAACTCTGTCATGCTTTTTGGCCACGAACCGTCATTTTCACATTTTGCAGCCTTTTTATTGAAAGATTTTAACGAAGGCATTCCAAAATCCGGTGTTGTCTGTATAAATTTTCGCAGAAAAACCTGGAAAGGGGTGACAAAGGGGAACGGGCGTTTAAAACACTTTGATTACCCTCGACAGATCTCTAAAGCCTATAAAAACACAAAAAATGAACTTGCCGCTGAAATTTCGGACACGGTCAAAAAATGCCTGCAAAAAGTCGATAGGCAATCTGCTGAAAAAATATTAAAATCGATCGAAAAGTCGAGTCTGTCTCTGGCCCAAGATTTTGTAAAAGCAATGAAGACATTCAAGATCAAGGAAAAAGAACTGAAGGGATTCAGGACAGAAAAACCTGCAGAATCAATAAAAAGTGCCAACCAAAAACCAAAGAGGACTCCTCGAAAACCAGTTCGAAAACAGCCTGTAAAAGTTCAACCTGCCAAAAAAAAATAGACTGTTTTTTATTAGGGAAATCTCACGGCAGTTTTTTTGACGTCATCAATGACTCAAGACAAGCTCACATACATCAATAAAGAATTGAGCTGGTTGTCTTTTAATGCCAGAGTATTATTCGAAGCCTGCGATCCCTCGGTCCCTCTTATGGAACGGATTAAATTTTTAGGGATCTATTCATCCAATCTTGATGAATTTTTTAGAGTTCGTGTGGCCACACTCAATCGGCTTTCCCAACTGGGGAAAAAAACAAAAAAGATTCTCGGCCACAATCCGAATAAGGTGATCAAGGATATTCAGACCAATGTGTTGCGGCTCCACAAAAAGTTTGATCAGATATACAAGGATATTTTAAAAGACCTGGTTAAAGAAAATATATTTATTATCGATGAAGGGCAGATCGATGCAAAACAGGGCCTTTTTATTAAATCTTACTTCCATAATGAGGTCCTGCCTAAACTGATTCCCATAATGATCGATCAAATCGATACATTTCCCGAGCTTAAAGATGGAGCACTCTACCTTATCGCTTTCCTCATCCGCGACAAACACCCAGACAGGCCCAGGACAGCCCTTATTGAAGTCCCTACAGATGTTCTCTCTAGATTTCTCGTTCTCCCACGAAAAAATGGAAAAAAGTATGTGATTCTTCTGGATGATGTCATTCGGTACTGTCTGCACGACATCTTTCCCATCTTCCAGGCGGACAAATATGAAGCTTTTACGATAAAGATGACACGTGATGCTGAACTCGATATCGATGACGATCTTTCACAAAGCTATATCAATAAAATTTCAAAAAGTTTAAAACTGCGCAAAGGAGGGAATCCTGTCAGTTTTATCTACGACGCACAGATGCCCAAACCTTTTCTGGAGATTTTAAAGGAGAAACTCCGCCTGACAAAAGACGACACAATAATTCCCGGCGCCAGATACCACAATTTCAAAGACTTCATGGCCTTTCCAAACATCGGCCGCAAACGTTTGAAGTATAAACCCGTACTCAGTCTTCCCCATAAAGATATCGAAAAAGGCCGAAGCCTTCTTGAAATTATGAGGGAAAAAGACCTCCTCCTGCACTATCCCTACCAATCTTTTCAATATGTCATTGATCTGCTGAGGGAAGCCTCTATCGATCCCAAAGTGACTTCAATAAAAATGACCCTCTATCGCGTGGCGAAAAATTCGAGTATCATTCTTGCCCTCATCAATGCCGTCAAAAACGGGAAAGCTGTCACAGTTGTGATGGAACTTCAGGCCAGATTTGATGAAGAGGCCAACGTCTATTGGGCCAACAGGTTAGAAGAGGAGGGAGCCCGTGTCATTTTTGGTGTGCCGGGCCTCAAAGTTCATTCAAAATTATGCCTCATAACGCGGAAGGAAAAGACAAAATTAGCCCAATACGCCATTCTCGGCACAGGCAATTTCAACGAGGACACAGCCAGGCTGTACAGTGATCACAATCTTTTTACTGCAGATAAACGCCTCACCAATGAGGTCAAAAGAACATTTGATTTCTATGAAAACAACTACAAATCCACGTCCTATAAACATCTGCTGGTTTCACCTTTTAATTTTAGGCGCAAGATTATGAGGTTCATCCAAAACGAGATCGATAACTGCAAAGAAGGAAAGGAGGCCTATATCATTTTTAAACTGAATAATCTTGTGGATAAGGCCATTATTGAAAAATTATACCTTGCCAGCCAGGCCGGAGTGAAAATCAAGCTCAATGTGAGAGGGATGTTTTCGCTTGTCCCCGGTGTTCCGGGTGTAAGTGAAAATATTGAGGCCATAAACCTCGTGGACAAATATTTGGAACACTCCCGGATTCTTGTGTTTTGCAATGGCGGAGATGAAAAGTATTATATCTCATCGGCGGATTTGATGCCAAGAAATATCGACCGCCGCGTAGAGGTCACCTGTCCAATATATGACAAGGATATTCAACATGAACTGCGCACATTTTTAGAAATTCAGTGGAGTGACAATGTCAAAACTCGACATCGGAATGGAACTCTTTTAGACTTTTCTAAACCACAGGACAATCCAATACAAATAAGGGCTCAGGAACAAATCCATAAATTTTTAAAGTTGCAGCTGTCCAAAAGAGCCCACCGAATTTTACAACAGGAACAATGAGGAGGCGGTATGACGATTGACTGTTTTGGCGCGTATTACAGGGCTCAGGAACAAAAAATAAGACAACATTTCCTGCCCGCCGTATCCGTTTTTGATGAGGAAGGAATTCATGAACTCAGGGTAGACATCAAACGACTGCGGGCATTTTTTCATCTGATCAGTCACATCAATCCCATCTTCCGCCCTGAAAAGGACATGCAGAAAATCCAGAAGCTGTTTAAATCTGCTGGCCAAATCCGGGATATCCATGTGCAACAAGAACTGGCACGTGAAAATATTTCTTCACTCGATCTAGAATTGAGCGAATATGTCAATTTCTTAAAAGAAAAGGAATGGAAAGCAAGAAAACGATTCTCCAAGGCAGGGAATAAATTTGATTTCAACATCTTCAAGAAGAATTTGATACAAATGAGAAATGTCCTGATTTACATTTCTTCTGAGTACATCCACTACAAAAGTGAAGAGCAATTGAAGACATTAATCGATGAACTTTTATTTTTTAGGAGCCACCCCGACTTTGTCGAAAAAGATTACCATGCCATCAGGATTCTCTCCAAAGAAACCCGTTTCACTCTGGAAATCATACAAAAATGCTTTCCTGACAAAAGTGCTCTCCAAGACATCAACAACGCCTTACGAGGAGTGCACCAGGCACTGGGAAAATGGCATGATTTCGATACCGGGCTTAAAATGCTCGAAGATTTCAAAGAGGATTTTAAGGACTCTGAATATTTCGATAAAAACTCCTATGTAACATTCGAGAAAGTTCTTCAGAAGGAAAAAACCATTAAACTCGAAGATTTTGAAAATAAATGGGGTGTTTTCCTAGAGGTCACACAGGAGGATGAATGCTAGAAAAATTCGACCTGTCAAAAAAAATCTCAAAAGCTAATTATAAGGAGCTCCATTCCGAACTCGAACAAAAACTGGGCGAACTCCAGAGGGAAGCAAAAGATTTAAAAATCCCGATAATTTTCCTGTTTGAGGGATGGGATGCGGCCGGAAAGGGAACGCTTATCAACAGACTCACACTCTCCTTAGATCCCAGGGGTTTTAAGGTTTATCCCATTCACCCTCCTAATGAAGAAGAGCGCTTAAGGCCATTTTTATGGAGATTCTGGATCAAAATTCCAGGAAGGGGACGGATCGCCATTTTCGACAAAAGCTGGTGTGGACGCGTCCTGGAAGAAAGAGTCGACAAAACAGTCAAAAAGAGCGTCTGGTTGAAAGCGTTCGACGAAATTCTATCATTTGAAAGACAGCTCATCAATGACGGATATTTAATCATTAAATTTTTTCTTCATATCGATAAAAAGGAGCAAAAAAAGAGATTCAAGAACCTCGTTCACAATCCATCGACAAAATGGACGGTCACCAAGGAAGACTGGAAACACCATGAGCAATACGACAAATATATCGAAGCCTATGAACAGATGTTGACCAAAACCCACTCGGTTTCTGCACCCTGGACCATCGTGGAATCGCATGATCGCCGTTATTCCACTATAAAGGTGTTCAAGACAGCAATCGATATGATTGAAAACAAAATCGCCGCTGTAAAACTGGCGCGAAAATCCAAACGTGTTGAAAAGAAGTCCATGATTCAACTTCAAGAACTCTCTAACTCCATCCTAGACCGGTGCGATCTTTCCCTTTCCTTGAGCAGAGAGGAGTACGAACGCGCACTGAAAAAACATCAGGAAAGGATACGAGAAATCGAACATGAAATTTATGTCCGAAGACTTCCTGTGATTATGGCTTTTGAAGGATGGGATGCGGCCGGAAAAGGGGGTTGCATAAAAAGGCTCGTCCAGCGAATGGACCCGAGAGGATATGAGGTTGTAACCACAGCAGCCCCAAATGAAATCGAACTGCGGCACCATTATCTGTGGCGTTTCAGCATGAACATCCCTAAGGCCGGGCATGTGGTTATTTTTGACAGATCCTGGTACGGACGTGTTCTTGTTGAAAGGATTGAAGGGTTTTGTACAGAAAAGGAGTGGAAAAGGGCCTACTCTGAAATCAATGAAATGGAAGAACACTGGGCAAATTTTGGAGCCGTCATTTTAAAATTCTGGATTCATGTGAGCAAGGATGAGCAGCTTAAACGGTTTGAATCAAGGCAGAAAACCAAACATAAACAGTGGAAGATCACAGATGAAGATTGGCGGAACAGAGAAAAATGGGGCCTCTATAAAATCGCAGCCGATGAGATGCTTTATAGAACCAGCACAAGTTACGCGCCATGGACGGTCATCGAAGCCAATTCCAAATTATATGCCCGAATAAAAACGTTGGAAACCGTGATCGATACCGTCGAAAAACATCTTTGAATCTAGCCTAAGACATCGTCCGCTTTTTGAGGACCGAGGGAAGCTTAAGCAATATATTTCTGAGTCCCTCAAGATCAACAAGCTGTAAGGCTTCTTCAATGCTGACCCATTTCCTCTGTCGAAAAAACGACTCCGGCCAATTCTCATGTTCAAAGGTCACTTCGAAGAGGAAGACCTTTACAGTCACTTGTCCACCCCATTTTTGGAATTGGTATTCACCAATCTGGAGAGGATCAATTGTCCCCTCAATTCCTGCCTCTTCATAAGCCTCATTTTTTGCCGATTCTTGAGGCGAAAAACCATAATCTATAATGCCTTTGGGGATGATCCATCGTTTGCGGTGCCGTGTTGTGATGAGCAGAATTTTTAACTCATCCTGATTAAAACAATAGGGCACAACTCCAGATTGTCTGTAAATCCAGTCTTTTTCGTTCATAGCCTGATGAATAAATTATGAATGCAAACGAATAAAAAAACAATATATTGAATCCTTCAGTCTGAATATGATAATAATTACAGACAATGTTTATTAAACAAAAAAGAAGAGCGTCATGAAAAAAACAACTCTTTTGATCCTCTCCCTTTTTGTCCTCTCAATATCATTCTTATCTGGAGCAGAAGACTCAGAAAAAAACAAATCCAGTATTTCTCAAAACCAGAAAAGCAAGAAAATTGCAGCCGGCCCACAATACTGGAGAGGCGGTTTAGCCAGATTTTTCCTTGGGAATGACTATCGGAAACTTTGGGTTTTGCCCATAGAGTTGGAATATCTCGATCTAAAAAATGAAGCAGGAGGCCTTTCTCCTATGATGACCGTTGGCGGACAGCAGACAAAGGATCTGGCACTAAAGGGGGCTGACGGTCGCTCCTTCACCTTTAGGGGGATCGATAAGGATCCATCAGCCGTCCTCCCCCCTTTATTGGAAGGAACGATCGCCGACAGGATGGTGCAGGATCAAATGTCTTCGGTTCAACCATCCGGACCCTTGGCTGCAGAAACACTTATGAGAGCCGCGGGAATTCTCACAACCCCAATCAGACTTGTCATCATGCCGGACGATCCCCTCCTTGGCGAGTACCGCAGCGATTTTGCAGGATTGATGGGAACTTTTCAAGAGTTGCCCACTACAGCATCGGGAAAAAATCCGGGATTTACAGGCGTCATCGAAATCCTGGATTACGAGCAGATGTGGGAACGCCTGGAAAAAAGCCCCAGCGACCGTGTTGATTCTAAGGCGTATTTAAAAGCAAGGCTTCTCGATCTTGTCATGGGAGATTGGAACCAGCACCGCAAGCAGTGGAGGTGGGCAAATTTACCTGGAGAGCAATTTTGGCAGCCCATCCCTGGAGATCGGGATCAGGTTTTTTGCAGGTATGACGGACTAATGCTGTCCATCAGCCGGACCACCATTCCTTACCTTCTTAATTTTGAAGAGGACTATTCAGGAATATATGGGATGACCTACGGCAGCTGGGATGTCGATCGATATCTCCTTTCAGACTTAGAAAAACCTGTTTGGAAATCTGTTGCCCGAGACCTGAAAGCCCGTTTGTCCGATACGGTGATTGAAGACGCGGTGAGACGCCTCCCCCCTGAATATTACCAGATCGAAGGACCCAAACTTGAAAATGCCCTAAAAAAACGCAGAGACAATCTGATAGGTATATCCAATCAATTCTATGAGCATCTCGCTCATCAGGTCGATATCTATTTGACGAACCGATCCGAACGTGTAGAGATCTTACGAATGGCTAATGCTTCAGTTGAAATTCGAATATCTCTTCCTCCAGAGGAGGAAGGATCTTCTACAGAGCCTTATTACAAGCGCAGGTTTTTTCGTGATGAAACACGAGAAATACGCCTGCATCTCCTTGCCGGCAACGACAAGGTAATTTCACAGGGAGGCCACAACAATGGAATTCTAATCCGTGTGATCGGCGGACCAGGCCAAGAGAGGATTGATGATTTCAGAGGTGGGGGGCTCCGTATTTACGACCACGAAGGAACTCCTGAAATCAAACGTGGAACCGGCACAAGAGTGAATAGACGCCCCTACACCAAACCCATACTCAAAGCACACGCTCCATGGATTCCGCCGCAAGAATGGGGTCAGTTTACAAAACCATTACTGTGGTTCGGAGGAGGACCGGATATTGGAGCTTTTATAGGAGCAGGATTTAACACCAAGACCTATGGATTCCGGAAACTTTCTTTCAGCACATCACAAACTCTGCGTTTTGGATACGCCTCGCTTCCCCGCGCATTCAGAATGGATTATAGGGGTGAGTTTCATCTACAAAATTCTCAAAATTTCTTCAATTTGAGAGCACTTGCATCCGGGATTGAAATCCTCCGTTTTTTCGGCTTTGGCAACGAAACAACCAACAACAAATCTTCAGAATATTTCCGGGTTCGTCAGGAACAGTACATTCTAGATCCCTCTTTTACAGTGCAGATAAGTTCCTCTCTGGCATTTTCAGCAGGCCCGACTTTTAAGTACTCCAGAACAAAACAGGATGAAGACCACATCATTACAGCTGTCACTTCTTACGGTGCAAATAATTTTGGGCAGCTTGGATTCTGGGCCAAATTCAATTTCGAGACAAATAAAAAAAACAATCCAAATAAAAGCGGAGTTTATTTCAATCTAGAAGGAAAATATTTTCCTTCACTTTTCGACGTTAAAAGCAGTTTCGGCACGATTTCCGGAAATATTTCAGCTGACCTCACAGCCTCCTCTATGTCCATGCAACCGACCTTGGCATTCAGGTTAGGGGGGAAACAGGTCTTTGGCGACTACCCTTTCCATGAAGCCGCCTTTATTGGAGGAGGGAGTCTTTCAGGTTCAGACGCGACCGTTCGTGGATTTCGCTCACAGCGGTTTGCCGGCGACAGCTGTCTATATGGGAATGCCGAGCTGCGCCTCCGTCTGGGTGACCTTTACATCTTCATACCTGGAGAAATGGGAATTTTTGGTCTCTCGGACATCGGCCGGGTCTACCTTGAAGGAGAAAATTCAGACACCTGGCATTCGGCTGTTGGTGGAGGGCTGTGGTTTTCATTTCTGGAAGGAACCTACACATTTAGCATAGCTACGGCCAGTTCGGAAGAAGAATTGAGCATCTATGTTCGAGCAGGATTCTTTTTTTAATTTTTTTACGCTGAATCGACAATTTTCCGGCCGCCTTCCAAAGCTGCAACAAGAATTTCCTCACAACGAGTTTCCTTCGTGTGGTACCCCGATTTT
Source organism: uncultured Eubacteriales bacterium (assembly GCA_964633715.1). GTDB lineage: Bacteria > Acidobacteriota > Aminicenantia > Aminicenantales > Aminicenantaceae > JAUWVG01. The sequence goes on along the minus strand of CAZWHQ010000001.1, from coordinate 20,493 downwards.
CTTGTGGTTTTCTGCCGTATGACCAGCACTTCAGCATGGGCGTCCTTTTGAGTTTCACAAATAACAGATTTTGGACAGTCTATTTTATCTCTGTATGAGGCCAATTGAAATCCCGGCTTTGCAGCCAGGACACAGTAAAAATAGGGATAGCTGGTTCCCTGGACAACGTTAAGATTGATCTGGGCTTGCAGTCCGTAAAAATCATCAGGAGAATGAGGAAACTGGATTGAAAAACGGGCGTCTACAGGAATTGCTTTTTCGTTCTCATCTTTGGACAACATCAAAGCAGGTTTGAATGTCTCCCCCTTTTCCAAGTCCTGAAAAACCTTAAAAAGCTTCAGGATAATTTTCACTCGAATAGCCAGATTGGGCTGTTTCAGGATAAACTTCATCCCAGAAAACCAGACGGGAACAACAAGAATAACTGTATCCGTCAGTAAAATGAGAAGAATCCTTGAATCTTTTGCCAGATGGCCAAGAATAATCGACAGACCGATGGCCATGCCGCTGAACAACAAGAGGCCAAAAACACCCAAAGCATTCGATATGTCCAGAGCATCACTGTCCCACTTTCTGTTTCTCAAACGAAGCCTCTCAATTTCCTGTATCTTTTCTATGGAGACAGTCTTCCAATTCGGATCCAGATCGAACGTCTTTAATCTTGCACGGCTGTCATATCCTTTCACAAACACCAGAACCATTCCCAATACCAGGAAAGGGAGACCCACCTCTGGATTTAAAAAGATAGTCTGCAAAGTAAATCCCACAATCAATAAGACAAACGTCAAATGAATCCGGAGATTGTAGGGCAGTTTTTTGCCAACATAAAACCTTACACTATCCCGTTTTTCCGGCGGAGGAAAGCCAAAAAGGGCTGGTACTGATATCATGATAAACTCCTCTGATAGAGCTGCACTCTGATTTTAAGTCTCTCTAGCGGTTGAGCTATCTCTTCATAGCCATAGGCTTTAAAATACAACGGACAAGCCCCATGACACACAGCAAATAAATCACATTCTCTACAGCTTGGATGGGCCATCCGTTTCTCACGTAAATATTTCCCCTGTTTTCCGAACCATATGGACTGAAATCCTTCCTTAAGAAGATTCCCCACAGGCTCTTTCCAGCTGGAACAAGGCAGCACGCGCCCAAAAGGATCTATGGACAGCAGTCCCTCACAGGCACTACAGCCCTTGTTCCCCAGCTGATGGGAAATAGGATTAAATAGACATAGCGGTGTTGGCGAGTACCACATGAATTCGACGCCGGCGGAATCAGCAGTCGATTGTATTTTCAGAACAATATCCTTCACTTCACTGTACTTCACTGATAGCGTCTCATTTATGCCGCGTCCGGCAGGAATAATCATGTTCATGGAGAACCTGTCGACTCCCAACGACTCAGCAAACGGGGCCATCCTGAGAAGAGAGCTTTTGTTTGGACGGCAGAGAGTGGCGTGGGGATGAACCGCCACCTCAGCATTCTGGAGTGCTCTTAATCCATTCAGAGAGGATTTGAAGGCTCCCTTAACTCCACACAGTGCATCGTGAACATCCTCATCCGGAGATTCAATGCTGACCTGAGCGGAGGCCAGTCCGGCCGTTTTAAACTCCATTGCGAGTTGTTCGGATATAAGTGTTCCATTGGTGATCAGATTGACACGCAGGCCTAAAGAACCGGAAGCATAGGCGATCAATTCACTCAAATCAGACCGGAGCACAGGTTCTCCCCCAGTAAAGGATACACTGGGAACTTCGGCGTCTCGGGAAATAAGATCCAAAACCCGCTTCATATCAAATGTCGACAGTTCTTCCAAATCAGATTCATCCTCTGCGCTGGAGACACATCGGCAGGCGGCATAACAAAACTGGCACTTGATATTACAGCGCCAGGTGACCGCCACCTCAGATAAAACCGGCAGTGTGATATATCCGAGTTCGAATTTCACCCGGTCAAGGCTCACAGATGTGTATTCATCACAGAGAGAGGAACTCAATATGCGGGAAAGATCAGAAAAGAAGGCGTGGAGCTGTTTGGGGAGTCCTTTGTCAAAAGATCTTTTTTTAACAATATCCTCGATCGAACCACCCTGAAGGATATGATGAAGAACACGGGCTCCTGTTTTGTTCAACTTAAAGGACTGGTTGGGCATCCGAATCAACATCCGATCTGTCAGACGGACATGAACAAAAGGACGGATTGTGGCAACAAAAGAATCTATCCAATCCAGACAAACTGCGGCGTCCGGCATCAGTGACCTCCTCCGCTCACACACGCCGAATGACAGGCGGAATGGCAGGCAGAGTGACAGGCCGAATGACAGGCCGAATGGCAGGCGGAATGGCAGGCGTCGTGACAGGCTGCATGACAGGCATTAATCCCTTCGGCCGCACTTCCTAGGAATTCCTGGTAGGAGACCGTATCCGGATCAACAGGCATCGAGGCTTCAAACTCATGATCATATCGATTCGGATCATATTGATGGTGCATTCCGTGTTGATAGTGATACCAGTACCACCAGCTTGCTACAGGGCTGTCCTGGCGGCGCCGGCGATCTTCTTTACTGAGAGTCTTATCCTCTCCTTCTTTAAATGCTTGAGCAATACTGTCTTTATAGAATTTTTTGGTCGCATCGATATCACAGTCCCAGGCTTTTTGTTGAATGTTATAGACAACTTCTTTGAGAAGACCATTAAGCTCCTGTTCACTGAATTGTCCATCATCCTTGGCAGCCTGATACATTTTTAGTTCATAACGCCCTAATTCACTGTAAGAGATTGGAGGCGGTTGAACAACAGATACGACTAGCGGATCGCGGGTAATCACTTCGAGACAGCCCTGTTGGACAAGCTGAGAGAAGACCGTAGAAAAGATCTGTTTGTAGGGAACTCCAATAAACATACCGGCTTCAATGGGATCCAGATCCTTCGCGATTTTTCCCTCTATCCGGAAGGAAGCCAATTCAATTTTGGGAGGCTCCCAATCCTCTCGAATCCACTGGACCTGATCCAGCTCGGACTGGGCGCGAACCATAGAGCGATGTTTTTTCGATATAACCAATACACCTGCAACCAGCAAAACGAGGAGTCCGGCCCCTAAAATTAAACGGGGAGAAAAATTCTGTGCCTGCCTTTTTACTTCTTGAAGTGGACGGGAGGATTCTTGTACAGGAGCTGGTATATCTCTGATTTCAGAAAACACATCGGCATCGATATACTGCTGTATCCGGAAACTGTACTCTTTACGAATGTTTTCCTTATGAAGCAAAACTCCGGCATAGCGTTTCTCTCCAACGGCATAGTTGCGGTAATCTATAAGGTACTCTTTATTCATCCATTCTTCCGTCGCAAAACCGCGCTTAAGTAAAACGGCTTCGATGACCTCACGATCGGTTTGATCTGAAGACAGATTAATCGGATATAGGACATGGACGGTGGCATGTTCCAAAGGCTGGTCCCAACTGGCCGGTGCCCAGTTGAACACATAAAGGTTTTGTCCATCTGCTGTGGTTGTCGGAGCTAAATAGCCGGCAAATTTCATATCTGCGCTGAAACGAAAACGATATGTGACAGAACCAAATGACACACCTTTCCCATTTTCCAGAACGATGTCATAAAAGCCGGTTCTCACTTCCTTGATGTCCAAACCATATGTGTTGCCGCGGCTGTCAATGGCTGAGGCATTTTGGCGGTCAAAATAGGGAACTAATCTCCCAAAACCTTCAAAATAAAATCCATGGAATTCCCCAGAGATGACCTGATACCGCACCACATATTCCACGGAGGCTCTGCCATCCGGCAATAAGAGAACCTCAGTCTCAACAAACTGCAGTCTCCCTTCGCCCGCTTCTCCTATGGAGGCCAATCCCACAATGAGAATAATCCCCAAAACTAATATAATTCTTTTATTCATGACACGTACTCCCGGCCGACAAAACAAACAAAGACGATTTTAATGAATTCAGAAAGACAATCTTAAAGATACACCTAAATAAAACGTAAACGGCCGTTATTAAAAAAACTCAGTATGACTAATCCTCATAGAACGAATCGATAAGATTTTTATACTTGTCTTCAACAATATTTCGTTTCACCTTTAAAGTGGGAGTCATCTCTCCCTCTTCTATTTCAAAATCTCTTTTCAGAAGAGCGAACTTTTTGATCTTCTCATAACGGGCAAGTTCTTCGGTCGCTTTGGCAACTTCTTCTTCAATTTTGTTCAAAATTCTCTCGTTGTTCAGGAGTTCTTCCCTGCTGCTGAAAGAAATATTGTTTTCCTGAGCAAAGGATTCCAGCTTGTCAAATGCAGGCACGATAAGAGCCGAAACAAATTTTCTGCGGTCACCGACAGCCAAAGCATTGATGATAAATGGGCTTGTTCTAAGAAGATTTTCGATCTGCTGAGGGGCCACATTTTTCCCTCCTGCAGTAACGATGATGTCCTTTTTTCTGTCCGTGATGGTGATGAACCCATCTTCATCAATAAATCCGACATCACCTGTTTTAAACCATTCCCCCTCAAAGACCTCTGCCGTTTCCTCAGGTTTCTTGAAATAACCCTTCATGATGTTAGGTCCTTTGGCCAATATTTCTCCATCTTCTGCAATTTTGACTTCAACACCGGGGACAGGTCGACCCACAGTACCAAATTTGACATGTTCAAAAGTATTTAAAGATATTGCCGGAGCCGTCTCGGTCAGGCCATATCCCTCGAGGATCACAATTCCGAGCGCGTGAAAAAATTCAGCAATGTCTTTAGACAATGGAGCTGCTCCCGAAACAAATAGTCTAACCCTTCCCCCGGTTTTGGCGATGATCTTAGAAAAGACAAGCTTGTGAGCAATTTTTCTTTTTTTCTCAAGGAAACCCGGCATCTTTTGGCCGCTTAACCTTATTTGTCCAACTTTTTTCCCTGTTTTTAAAGCCCAAAAAAATATTTTTCTCTTTAGAGCTGAGCCCGATAAAACACTCTCCATGATGGCTGAATAGATTCTCTCATAGAGCCGTGGTACACTGGTCAACAAGTGGGGACGTAATTCCAACATATTATCCGCAACCGTCTCTACACTTTCCGCAAATCCAATGGAGACACCTTTATAAACATAGGCCACCACAACAAGGTGTTCAAAACTGTGTGATAAGGGCAGCCAGGAGAGACTCGTATCTTCACTTGAAAATTCAATAATCTGACATACAGCCATCATATTGCTTATGAGGTTGGAATGGGACAGCATCACACCCTTGGGTACACCCGTTGTTCCGGATGTATAGATGATGGAGGCAATATCTTCCGGTTGGACAGAGAGAGCTGTTTTCTCAAAAAGATCTGGTTCATCTGAAACCACTTTGTTTCCTGTAGCGATCACATCCTTTAAAGACAAAACACCTTCCGGTGCTTCTGTCTCAAAGCAAATGAAGTGAGTCACCTTCTCCAGTTCACCCTTGATAACACTCAATTTTTCCCACATCTCCAAATTGGAACAGACGACAATTTTGGCGTCTGAATCATCGATGATGTACTGGATTTGTTTTGGAGTTAACGTTGTGTAAATGGGGACGGTTGTCGCTCCCAAGCACTGATTTGCAAAATGAGTTATCACCCATTCAGGCCTATTCTCAGAAAATATGATGAGTTTGTCTCCGGCCTCGATGCCTAATTCCCTAAGCCCAAGAGCAAAACCCTTGACGTTTGCCTCGAACTCAGAAGTGGAGACGGAAACATAGGCCCCTCCTGACTTGTAAAGTATCAAATCCTCTTTTCGATAAGATTTGACCGTATTCATAAAAATCTGAGGAATTGTCTCGATCATTATCCCCTCCTCAAGCCCCATTATTTAGGCTTTTTGGATTTGTGCAGATTAAACCACCTAATCAGAACTTTTGTCAAGCCCTTATTCAGTCCTGCAAATATTTACATTCCCGAAATTCTAAAGACGAATTCTCCGTAAAGTGATTCTTTGAATCTGCACTATTTATTGTAAAGCTCCACCCAATTTGCAAACTCTTCTTTAACCTTCAGGCGGAATTCAGGGCTCAAAATGAGTCGCAGTCCGGAAGCGGCCATAACCTTGGCCGTTAGAATAAGAGATGCATGACCGGCTGGAGTGATCGTAATGTCGGCATTTTCCTGAGAATGCCCTGCAGCTTGAAGGGCCCAAGCTGAAGGAATGCTCAAAAGGGCCAATGCGGCACACAAGACTATCCCTGCACACACATGTTTGAGTTTAAATACTTTGACCTCCTTTTTTCTTTTTTCTCCAATCCCTAATATTTAAAATAAGTGACATTAAAAAAGCGGCACCCAGAAGAATTAGAGCAAAGACATCCACAAACGTTCGATTCACATCCAGTCCCGTGAACGTTTCGATAAGAAATTCTATATAGGAATCTGGATCGTTATAAAGCCCCAGTTTCGCCCGAACTTTCCAGTGCCAGTCCGTGCACGGACAGTACCCATATCCGTACCAGATTCCAAGAAAAAACCAGGAAAAAAATGTCATCAGGATGAGGATAAGATTCGCCTTTCTTGTCTTCTTCCATACCCACCCAAAACAATTAAAAATAATCAAACTCGAATGAAAAATAAAAAAGAATTTATCCAATATGGCATACATCATATTTTTTTTGTGTCAATACATAGATCCATCCCTCAACACCCGGTCCAAATACGGAAAAAACTTATTTCTTTAAATATTTTTCTCTCAATTTGTATTTGTGAATTTTCGAGGAACCGGTTTTAGGCAGTTCATCGACAAAAAAAACTTTTTTAGGTGATTTGAACGGAGCCAATTTCTCCTTGCAGAACCTGACAATGTCATTTTCTTCGAGATCTTCTTTTTTGTTGACCACAACAGCTGTTACGATTTCGCCCCAGATCGGATCGGGTAATCCAAACACTGCCGCTTCATGGACTGCCGGGTGGGAATAGAGCACATCTTCTACTTCTATTGAATAGACCTTTTCCCCTCCTGAAAGGATTTGATCATCCATCCTGTCCACGATAGTTAAAAATCCCTCCGGATCCACAACCGCCAAATCCCGCGTGTGCAGCCACCCATTTTGGATTCGTTTTGCAGTTTCTTCGGGGAGCTGCCAGTAGCCAGGTGTGATGGTTTTTCCTTTGACTAATATTTCTCCCACATCTCTTTCGTTAGGGAGAACCTCTCGGCCGTTTTCCTTGACAACTTTCAGTTGGATATTAGAAAAAGGTCTCCCTGTTTTAGATTTATAGTGAAGTTTTTCCTCATGGGAGAGAGAGGCCATTTTTTCAGAAAGTTTGGAAATCGTTAAAAAGGGACTGGTTTCTGTCATCCCATATGTTTGCATATAATCGCATCCAAAAGTCTTCATCACTTTTTTCACTACGTCCCTGGCTATGGGCGCACCCCCGCTGAGAATCAACCTAAGTGAAGAAAAATCATACTTTTCGACACCAGGAGTACTAACCAGTATATTGAGCATAGTCGGGATAAAATTGCTCAGTGTAACCCGGGAGTCCTGAATGGTCTGCAGGACTGGTTTGGCTTCAAAACAGGGGATCATCACATGTGTAGAGGCTGTTAAAGTCATCGCCCAAACAGCCCAAGCATCCGCCAGATGAAACATGGGCGAGACGTGAAGCCATTTATCCTCTGGGATCAGGCAGAATTCACGGGCTGCTGCATAGGCGTGTTCAAGGTTGTTGCCGTGAGTTAGGATAACGCCCTTTGGCCGCCCTGTTGTGCCGCTTGTGTAATAGATTTGAGCGATATCATCATCCTCTATCAAGATCCCCGGCACCGAGGCGTTTGCGCTCCTTTCCAATAAAGATTCATAGCGAATGCTCGAGCCGCAAACTTCATTTTCCTTAACCGTTCCCCCCGCCACCACCTTTATTAAAGGCTCCCCTTTAATTAGGGGGACATCAACCTTATCTCTAAACACGGAATCTAAAAATTCAGATTGTATAATCAACATCTTGGCTTGAGAATCATTGAGAATAAAAGCACAATCCTCTGGATTCAATCGATAGTTGATAGGAACAAGAACAGCTCCTATTTTGGCCGCGGCAAAATATGTTTCCAAAAAGATATGGCAGTTCTGGTGAAATATCGCGATCCGGTCTCCCTTATTTATCCAGAGTAAACGGAAAGAATTGGCGATTTTGTCGACTCTACTTTTGAATTGAAGATAAGTGAAGCGCCGGCTTCCGCAGACAACGGCAGTTTTATCAGGATGAACCCGGGACGTATTCTCCAATAAATTAAAAAGTCCCATTTTATCCGATCCATGTCCACGCAATTCAAGACAACTTATTCCCTAGCCGTACAATTCTTGCTCAAGCTCTTTTGCCGTGGACGTTATGACATTAAAGGCATCCTTGACTTCACTGATATGTGTCCGGAAACTCAAGACGCAGACACGAATGACAAAGCGGCCATCAAGGAGAGTGCTGGAGAGAAAAAGCTTTTTGCTGCGGATGATTTTATCGAGAAGTTTACGGTTAAAGACATCTATCTCCGTGGGACTGGCTTGTTCCGGTCGATACTGGAAGGTTATCACGGAAAGATCCGGGATAGAAAGGCATTCAAATCCCGGTTCTGCCAGAAAACACTGATACATCCAGTCCGTCAGACGCAGTTTTTCATCCAGATTCTCCCTAAACGCCTTCACTCCATACAGTTTTAGCGGCAGCCACACTCTTAATCCCCGGAAAGAACGTGTCAGTTCCGGGGAATACTCTGAGGCATTCATCTCTCCTTCCGGAGTCGAAAGATCCTGCAAATAATCTGCAGTCACCATATGGGCTTTTCTGAGCAGATCTCCATCCTTAACGAGCAGACATCCTGTCCCATAGGGAATAAAAAGCCCCTTATGTGGATCGAGGACCAGGGAGTCCGAGCGATCGATCCCTTCGAGTTTTTTCTGCCCCCTCTCACAGAGATTAAAAAATCCTCCATAAGCCCCATCAATATGGTACCAAAGACTGTATTTTTTGGCGACATCGGCAAGGTCGGATAAAGGATCCACAGCTCCAGTGTTCGTTGTTCCTGCACTGCTGACCAGAAAAAAGGGTTTAAATCCCTTCTCTAGATCATCTTTTATCGCTTTTTCAAAGAGGTCTGGCACGGCTCTGTACTGTGGATCGACATCCAGGATACGAATATTTCTTTCAGGTATTCCCGCCAGCATGGCCGCCTTCATCACGCAGTGATGGGTTTGATTAGAAACATAGATGGTTCCCCGGACTATATTGTCGCCGAGCAGATGTCTCCTTGCCGTTACGACGGCGCTGAAATTGGCCAACGAGCCTCCAGTCGTCAGAATTCCTTTGGCCCTACTCGGATATCCCATCCACTGGGAAAACCACTCCAGGACATTGGCCTCCAGCCGTGCGGCGGCAGGAGCCGCCTCCCAGATACCAACATACCGATTTGTGGCTGCAGCCATAAAATCGGCAAGCGCAGAAGGGTAGAGCCCCCCGCCAGGAATGTACGCCATATAGGTGGGATGGGGAGCATTGATGGACACCGGAATAACCTTTTCCATTAAAAATTCGAGAATGTCTGAAAATTCGGTCCCCTCTTCAGGTGAGGACTCCCGGAGAGCACGAGAGATGAACTCCCCCTCATCCAGATTAGAGCGGGGTGAATCCGGTAAATTTTTGATGTGCTCAACGACGGATTTCAGGGCTGCCTCCCCCATCTTCAGCATGGCCGCGGGAGTCAGTTCAAGATTCTTTGTATCGATATCCATGGCTCTTATTTTGCCAACACACTCCTGATAAATCAAATAAAATTCATTGTAAAAGGGCCAGATTTCACCATCAAACACTTAACATTTTCATAAAGTCCGTTTATGATGCAAAAGAATTCCATGAAAAAAGAAGAGACATATTTTATTGTTTTGGAAGGGACTCGAGTCGCCTATCGTATTCGAAGGAGTCCCCGGGCCAAAAATATCCGCCTGACATTTGAAGATGAAGAGAACTTGGTGATCATACTCCCCAGCCGCCATGGACTTCATAAAGTCGAACCCGCGCTTTTTGAACACAAAAACTGGATCCTGCGTAAAACAAAAGAGAGACAAATTCAAAAGAAAATCCCTCCTCCCTTTCTGCTCACGGATGGAGCACTGCTGCCAGTCCTCGATAAGGCCTATCCGCTGGCGCTCTCTGTTCAAAACCAAAATAAAGCCCGCTGGGTTTTCCATAATAACACCTTAAATATCACAGCCCCTCATTTGTCCCCCTCTATCATTTCAAGAGGTGTGGTGCAATGGTACAGAACAATGTCCCATCTCTTTCTCGAGGACAGAGTGCCTTTTTGGGCTAAATTAATAGGTGTGTCCCCAAAAAATATTCGGATTAAAAATCAGCACACCCTCTGGGGAAGCTGCTCAAAAAGAGCCAATCTGAATTTCAACTGGAGAATCTTGCTCCTTTCAAAACAGGCTGCCGACTATCTCATCATCCATGAACTGTCCCATTTGAAGGAATTGAATCATTCTCCAAGTTTCTGGTTGCTTGTTCAAAAGTTCAACCCGGAATACAAAACACATAAGGCCGAGTTGAAGCATAAAAATGTTTGGTTGAAATATCCAACCGAAACGGCTGGTACAAGCTGGCATCACAGCAGAGCTCTGACAAAATAAAAAGTCATGATCCCAGAGGCGATAAGCTTGAGGAGAATGGCCATCATAATTCCTAAAAAAACACCCCAACCTGCTTTTAAGGCTTCCTGACTGGGTTTTCCAGATAATGTTTCACCTAAGATCGCTCCAAGGAAAGCCCCAATAATCATACCAAACGGAGGGAAAAAAAGAATTCCCAGGATCATGCCCACAACAGCTCCCCATAATCCTGAACGGGAAGATCCATATTTTTTTGCCCCTAAAGCAGGGAACACGTAGTCAACCCCTGTAACAACAATCGTCACAACAGCAAAAACAATCAAGAATGTCGGGCTGAAAGGTTCCCATTTTTTTGCAATAGAGAGGAGAATCAGAGCTAGGAAGCTGAATGGAGGACCCAATAGACCGGGAATCACGCAGCCCAATAGACCGAGGACGATTAAAAAACAGGCAAGTAAAATAAGAAGGGTCATAATGCTAGACTTTCAGACTCGAGATTCCCTCTCTTTCTTAGAGACATCTCCTCGTCTAGATGTTCTCTTTTTGGAACGGAGACTACTCAAAAATCTCGCCATCTGTCGAGGATCCAGTTTCTTCCGTGCTCTGAGCAGTCTGATATGTGTCTCCATAAATGACTTAGGCACAAAAGGCTGCGCCGGTTTCTTCTTCCGGACAAGAGTCACAGCCTCCGAAGGACAAGCAGACACACACAGACCACAACCAATACACCGGTCAAAATCGTGCTCTATAGAGTTCTCTGAGATAGTGATGGCATCCATCTGGCATCGATCGACACAGACTTGACAGTTTGTGCATAAGTCAGAATCATACTCCACCGTAAACGCCGAGGAGACAATTTCGGCAGGTTTGGGATGGCGTTTGACTGTCCTCAGCACCGCACAGCAGCACCCACAGCAGCAGCAGATATTGACAATTTTCTGGGCATTAGACGGTTGAAGAACAAGGCCGTGTTTATCCGCCTCGCGAAGTATACCAAGAGCCTCTTCTTTCTCAATTTTTCTGCCGATTCCATTTTTTAAATAGTAGTCGGTAGCTCTTCCCAAAACCAGGCAGCTCTCCTCAGGCTTCTGGCAGCCTTCTCCAACCATTGTCCTTTCCTTCCGACAGATACACGGAGCCACTAGGAATTTATTGTGCGACCGGACGAGTTCTTCAGCCTTTTCGTAAGGCATCACATCCAGTTCGACAGGGATACTTCGGTCAACGGGAATGGTGCGCAGTTGAGGTGCTTTTTTCCAAATATCAACATTGAGCAGCGTAGGGATGTATTCTTCCATATCCCTGATTAAATCGGGATTCAGGTCGTTGACATGGTACTCCCAAATGCCAATCACATACTGAGTGGCCATGTAGAGGGATGGACGCCCTTCTTTCTCTACCCGATAGAGGAGCCCCTTTTGTGCCATCTTTTCCAGCAAATCCGCTGTGTCCTGTTCATTTTTTTTTGCTCTCTTTGCTATGACTCCTGCATCTTCAGGAATAAGGCTCAGTTTCATTGCCAGCTCGGCTTCTTCGGGGATGAAAAGTTTCTTCAGGATGCGAATCTCAACTCCAGTCTCCGTGGAAGGAAATCCGCCGGGAAGGCCGTCTAAAAATTTCGCAAGTTTGGTGTATAGATCCATTCTATTTATATTTCCATAATTTTGAGTTTTCTCCAGGAGGTGTATTTTTTGTGATGTGCTCAGCCATTATCCTTTCCAGTTCTCCAGACGATCTTTGAAAGGGCGTCCAGCCATGAGTTTTCCTTGGACGGCCGTACTGAAAAGATCCAGCATAATAGGGATCTGTTGTCCCTTCAAGAAAAGTTTCGAGTTCATAAACCGCCTCATTCAGATAAAAATTATCCATGTCACCACAGTAAACAAAGAGTTTTCCCTCAAGCTGTGGACCGATTGTTGACCAGTTCTTCTCCAAATAATACCGAATATCATATCCTTCCTTCAAATATTCGGCCACCTCAACATCAATTGTCCCGGTCAATTTGTTCCAGAGAGGTTGAGGATACCCATCTTTCCCCACTGGACCATATACAGCATTCCAGGCATCTAACTGCTGACCAGATCGATTTTTAGAACCCAGAACGGCTTCTAACTGACTGAGCTGCCTGAGGGTGACGATAACTTGGCCATGTGCATCTCTCATCATGGGGCGTTCGGGCTTGAGCCAACCGCGTTCGATATAAAATGCATTTTTGTCCTCATAGATATTGGTGAGCTGGTAGTAGCGAAAGTCGACAGGATCCGGGAAAAAACTCCATGCTCCTCCAAAAAAATCAGGATTAAAAACCTGAAGAGCCAAAGCCTCCCATCCTCCCGTGGATCCTCCGGAAAGAACCCGTGCATAGGATTTTCCAATTGCACGAAAATCCTCTTCAATTCGAGGGATAAGTTCTGTCAGAATCGCATCCCCATAGGGACCGCAGTTGGCAGAATTGACGGCATAGGAATCATCAAAAAAGGGTGTCGGATGCTGAATTGTCACAGCAATCATCCTGGGAAAATCCTCAGCTGTCCAAACTTTGAAGAAAGGGCTGTCCTCGCTGAATCTGTATGGAGGACGAAGGGAAAAATGGCCCTGGAGATAGTGGACAGGATATTTAACATTAGGATGAGTGTCATACCCTGCCGGCAGGAGGACAACCGCCCCAATAGAGATAGGGCGACCCCAAAATTCAGAAAGCAGAGGACTTTCAAACTTAATGTGTTTGACCCATTCTGTATCTTCAGGGCCGTCCATAGGTGGAATCACTTTATTCAGATTCAGTTTGATTGTATTCTCACGCGAGGGATTAAAACTGATTTTCTGCACTTCACTGTACAGATTGCCGGGCGACCTGTTAAACTGCTGACCTTCCCACTGATCCATATGAGCCCAAATAACATGTCCGTCTGCTCTTTTAAATTCGGTATAGATATTGACCAGGCCCTGCACATAGTAATCTCCAGCCGGAATCTCGGTGAGGCTTTTTAAAGGAAATCCCAGCACGGTTTCGTCGATAATTACGGTTTCTCCTGGTTTGAGTTTTTCGATATCCTTTCCAAAAAAAGGCACGCTGTTACTCCAACCACCTGCTTGAAGACGGGGTTCTCTCTGATCATCTCTTGAGATCATAACAAACACGCGGCCTGTGATATCTTCGGGATGGACAGATGTTGGAAACGAGATTTCAAATTTGATTTTCTCGGTGTTCTGGGAAGCACAGGAAAGGACCAAAATGAGGGCCAATCCAAAGAGCAAAACTTTAAAAATCCCTGAAACATAACTTTGCATTTTTTTCATATTTTTACCTCAATTTTTATTTAAGATGGAATCACCACGCGATCCCATAGTCTTCCCCGTAATTGCTGGACCCACCCCAGAAGCTTTTATGTTTCCAGTCAAAATATATGGCATTTATTGGGCCGGAAGTGTACTTTCGGGCATCAACATCATAGCCCATGCCCACAAGCAGATCCCTTATATTCTGTGGCACGACTTCATTGACTCTGAGCCTCCCGGGAACAATCTCATGCTGCCCAAAGGAGTTTTTTAACTGATAAGTGACAATATTCGGGGCCTCGCAGGCTTCTTGGACATTCATGCCAAATTCAACTATGTTGAGAAAAAACTGAAGCAGATTTTGATCCTGGGTATCCCCTCCCTGAACAGCAAAGGACAGATAGGGTTTCCCCTCTTTAAGAGCCAGGCTGGGTGTCAATGTTGCACGGGGTCTTTTTCCCGGTTCGACAACATTAAAAGGATTTTCAGATTCATCCAGCACAAAACTCTGCATGCGTTGGCTCATGCCCACTCCTGTTTTTCCCGCTATACAGGCAGGAATCCATCCTCCACTGGGAGTGACAGACACGACCCACCCATCTTCATCGGCAGCTTGAATAGACGTGGTGCCAGCAGTAAAACTCTCTTCATATTCAAGCCGTTCCACGCGGCTCATTTTTTGGAAATCCTTTATATCTTCTTTACCCCAATTTTTTAAAAGTTCAAGATAGGGATTTGTCTTTCCTTCAAATGGGTATGGATCGCCCGGCTTGACGTTGGGATCATTGATATTGTTGTTGAGTGTCTGCAGACGGGCTTTTGCATAGTCCTTAGATAAAAGCCCTCCGATGGGCTCTTCCGGTGGAAAATAAGGATCCCCGTAGTAAAAATCCCTATCGGCAAAAGCCATGTTCATCACCTGGTAGAGTGTGTGAATGTAGTTAACGCTGTTGAATCCCATAGATTCGAGGTCGATTTCTTCCAGCATGTTCAGCATCTGAAGAAGCACGGGCCCCTGAACCCAACTTGTCAGTTTATAGACCTCGATTCCCTTGTATGTGGTTTTGACAGGTTCTTCAATGTAGACCTTCCAATTGGCCAGGTCATCCATAGTAAAAAGCCCACCCTGTTCCTGGGAGCCCCGAACTAGTTCCTCAGCGATATCTCCTTCATAGAATCTTTTATAGGCCGCATAAATGGCTTCTTTTCGCGTTTGTCCCTCTTCGAGGGCCATTTGTTCGGCTTCAACCATTTTTTTCAGAGTGGCCAATAAGTCCGGCTGGTTGAATATTTCTCCCGGGTGCGGGGCCTCAAAGTCTTCCCCGAGATGAGGAAGCAGGATCTCTTTGGAATAGGGCCATTCTTTAATCCTCTCCTTATTCTGTTCAATACTGTTGGAGAGCTGAGCCTCCATGGGATAACCTTCAGCCATCTCCATGGCCGGTTCAAGAACCTCCTTTAGGCTTTTGGTCCCAAATTCAGCCAGCATAACCAACAGACCTCCAGGTGTACCGGGAGTCACTGCAGCTAAAGGGCCGTATCGGGGAGGATATTTAAGGCCCTTCTCCTTAAAAAATTCCGAAGTGGCACCAGTGGGAGCAGCACCTAAGGCATTGATGCCATAGACTTTTTTAGTCTTTGGATTATAAATAAGGGCCTGCGTCTCTCCCCCCCAACTCAAAACATCATACATCGTGCATGTGGCCGCCAGCATCGCACATGCAGCATCTACAGCGTTCCCGCCCCGGTCAAAAATTTTAGCGCCGGCCGTCGCACCTAAAGGTTTTCCCGTAATCGCCATCCAATGCCTTCCATGAAGGACGGGTTTTTCAGTCCGTCCTGAACCAATGCGGATGGAACTTAAAACAAACAAAACTGTAAGCAGCAGAATTTTAAAGCTTAGAAATCTTGTCGATCTTGTTTGAATCATGTTTTCCTCCTCCTACTCTACCCTGAAGGATACGTTATTTTTTAATTTTTCGTCCACATAAAACTTCAACAGGTATTCCCCCTTTGGGAATCCATTATTTGGGCGGGAAAGTGAAAATGAAAGGTATTTGGTCCCCTCCGTCGTTATGGTGAATTCGTCAATTTTGTAATCTGACAGATTTTCAGCATCTCCTTTCACATAGATCCATTCCGATCTAATCTTTGTGTCAGAAGGGGCGTTGGAGAGTTTGACTGAGCAATATATTTCTGACATGTCTGATTTGAAGACGTCAGTTTTTTCAATGGGTTTTTTTGTCGTTTCATCGACCCTTGTACACATTGTCGCTTCTTCCAGTTTGGCCGTAGAAAAACTCACGTCACATTCAATAAAAAATAAACTCATCAGAATGACAAGTGAGAAAAAGAATGCTTTTTTTTGATTAAATGAAATATGTTTCATTGAGTTTGACCTTGTTTTTTGATATCTGTGTACACTCTGTCCAGTCTATTCCGACAGGAAAAATTGTCAAGAGCGCATCCAGATCCCTTCAGCATCGTTAAACAAGTTTACTGCTGAGCTGATGGAGGAGACGAAAAGAAGAACCAGGCTCATCAGCCTCCATTTTTGCAATGAGGGTTTGCATCTTCGCCCTTTTTTCTAAATTGAAAAAATCTTCGAAATTTCTAAAATTCGGGTAGTAACCGAAGAATCTGAACAATGTACCCAGCCGAAAATTCAACTGCTCTTCTTCAGAAAGAGCTAAATAACGTTTTGCTATCGTGATCAGTTTCTCTTTGTCCTCGGGAAATTGTCCTCTGATATCCATGAGAATATTTGTCGAGTGGTCACTGACGAACTGGCTGGTCACGTCCAGATGTTCGAGAAGAAGGAGCTCTTCTTTCACCAATTTGGAATCGCTGGCTCGTTGAAACTCTCCTTTTTGTTGTTTCTCGAATAAGGGGCTGCCTTCACGAATGGTCAGTGTTCTCACCCGGATATAATCAGGATTCACTCGGTTGAGGACTTTTGCTGTTTCGACAGCATGTTCTTTCCAAGTTTCTTTTTTCTCCAGTTTCAGCTGCCCTCCCAAACCGATAATGACATAAAAGCAGAGAGAGATGCCCGATTGTTTGATCCGCATCCCAGCCTCAACAGCGTTATCCGCTGTCATCCCTTTTTTCATATAGGAAAGCAGCTCATCATATCCCGTTTCAAGGCCGATATGCAGTCGGGAAAGCCCGGCCTTTTGCAGCTGTGTTAACTCATCCACTGTTTTCCGAGCAACAGTCCTGGCGCGCGCATAACTGGTCACACGCTCGACCGCTGGAAATTTCTGTTTCAGATAAACGATCACTTTTATAAGATCGGGAGTTTTCAGCCCTAAGCTGTTGGCATCCTGAAGAAAGGCCGTCCAAAAGACATCTCCATGTATTTCATGGGCCGCATCGATATCCTCCAGAATTTCTTCGACCGGTCTCTTTTCAAATATATGTTGTTTGTAGATGGGACAGAATTCACACTTATTCCAGGGACAATTCCTGGAGACTCTGATCAACAGGCTGTTGGCCTCTGATGGAGGCCTGATGGGCCCCACTTCGTAAGGGCTGTTATTTCTTCGATACATTCAGAGAATAGGTTTTTTCCTTTTTTGCGTATCTCTCCAGTGCTTTCAAAATATCTTGATCCCACTTTTGCGCTTTGATTATGGAGCTCAACGCATAGATATCGAGATCACACACATCAGCAAATTTTCCTGAATTTTTCAGAAATTCAACAAGTTCCCGGCGTTCTTCTGATTTCTTCGCTGGTAATTTTACATATTCGCTCGATTTTACAGTGATTTTGTTCTCAGATCCATGAATCACTTGAATGTCTTCTTTCTGGCTCAGAGCAATTAATGCCTCTTTGAGTTTTTCCAATTTCTGCTCCATGGGCTTTTTTTGTGTATCCCATTCCTTTTTAACCTTCACATACTCATCGACAAGCTTGAGCCCCGGATCTTCAAGATACTCATTGACTGGTTTTGCCTCCAGAGATTTTTCATGCTTCCACATGGGACAGATATCTTGAAAGAGACACCACTGACAGAGATGAGAGACATGGGGAGGAAATTCCTGAGCCCTCTCAATGTCTCTTATTTTACTCAGAACCTCTGTCTTTAAAGCATCGAGCTGTTTGTCACTCCGATATGAGTCTATCTCCTTATCAAATGCCACGTAGTGCCAGACTAAGCGGACCGTTTTAAAATCCTTAAAATGATCTTTCACCCACAACGAATACATGGCCAACTGCCTGTCATCATCCAGAGATTCCTGAGCTGGCAGCGTGCTGCTTGTCTTATAATCGTGCACTTCATAGAGGCCATCTCCCATATCCATGAGCCTGTCGATACGGATGTCGTAAAGATATTTTCCTTCTTCATCCAAGGGAAGCTTATCCTGTGTCTCCAGGCCAATGACAATCCCCTTTTCAAAGGGTTTATGACGGCTGTAATAATCTCGGATAAAACGTTCTCCCATTTTCCTGTAGTTTTCTGGATTGTATTCTGTTTTGACAATCTTGATATTATCCTTCCAATTCTTGCTCCAATTATTATTGAAGTAGTCCAGAAGTTCTTCTAATGTAAGCCTTCGTTCGAACTTTAGATCTCTATAAAGCTTTTCTAGGGTGTCATGCACGCGGGAACCGAGAAAAGTTTCAATTGTGTCTTCTACCTTAACTTTGATCCGGTCGATATACTGGTATTTGAACTTCAGTTTGCATTTTTCAAAGGCTTCGATTTTCGAATGACTGAAAGAGGGCATTACAAGAGTCCGTATTTATTCAAGGTTTCTTTCGTGGGCTCACCGTCCTTGTTCCATCCACGCAAAGCGTAATATTTTTGGATGAGAGACCGAAAAAAGTCCTTATCCATAGTCTTACCCCGTAAAAATCCAGAAAGGGATTCTTCATTGAAAAAGCGGTCTGGGAGGATATCGTCAGAAGCTTTTCGGCCGTTGCGGAGATTGTATCTTCGTGCTAGATGTGTAATTCTAGCACCAACATCCATCAAGGATTCGGGGGTATGCTCAATCCCCGTGGCCGCAGAATAGATGGGAGCCAGTCTATCAAATCCAAAGGGGACAAAATCGCAGATAATTAAGCTGTTGCGCGTGTTGATTTCATCGAGACCGTCGGCAACGGACGTGGGGATATCCGTGATCTTGAAATCCGGACCCATTTCAGCCTCTGTCATCCAGAGCCGCGTATGAGAGGCAAAATCAGCCACTGACAGCACGACACCCATAGTGAGGCTTCCTTTTGGATTAACTCCAGACAACTCCATACCAAAGGTATTTATGGCAAAGGTTTCGCTCCCTTCGCCGATATACTGGGCAGCGGCTCTTGTCCCATCCGCAAAGATCTCTCCAATGCCTTCACGCAAAGCCATTTGTCTGAGAAATTTCCGCTGCGACTCAGCATCGCCCCATTCCAATTTCAATCCGCCCCAATCCTTGATCAAGCCCTTTTCATAGCATTCCATGGCAAATGAACAGGTCACGCCGGCGCTAATGGTGTCTATCCCAAGATCATCGCAAATTTCATTGGCCCATGTCACATCCTTGATGTCTTTTATTTCACAACCAGAGCCCAGAAAGGCCGTCGTTTCATATTCCGGACCTTCAATCTCGTGCCCATCCCATTTGGCGATTTTTGAACACTGGATCACACAATTGAAACATCCCACATCCCTCCAACTCAGTTCTTCTCTGCAGGTTTCAGAACTTATGTTTTCAAAGTGTTCAAATTGAACTTTTTGAAAATTTTTGGTGGGGAGAAATTCATATTCCTGACCGCTGCGGATACATTTCATCGTTCCTTTTTGTCTACGGAATTTAACAGCGTCGTTATCTAAAATATCCTGGGTCAACTGCTTATTGAGTTGGTTGAAGGTTTTTTCGTTTTGGTATGTGATGGGTTGATTTCCATCAACGACTAAAGCTTTCAGGTTTTTCGATCCCAAAACAGCACCCATCCCCCCTCTTCCAAACTGTCTGTATTTATCCGATCCGATACACGCAATCTTATTCAGCCTTTCACCAGATGGTCCAATACAGGCTACTCTTGGATTTTTCCCCGGGTGTCTCTTGAGCAGTTGGTCATTTGTGTCATATATGCCTTTTCCCCATAAATCAGACGCATCTAAAATATCAATTCTCTCCTCTGTCAGGTAAATGTATACCGGTTTATTCGACCGCCCGGTCACAATCAGATAATCATATCCAGCCGCTTTAAATCGAGGGCCGAAATGCCCTCCACAATGGGAATCATGGATAGAGCCTGTTAAAGGGGATTTTGCTACTAAACTTGTGCGGGCACTTGTCTGAACTCTTGTTCCTGTAAAAGGCCCGTTTATAAAAATGAGTGGGTTTTCTGGTCCAAAGGGATCAGGATTTGGGGCCATTTTTTCTAGCAAAGCAAATCCGAGTCCTTTTCCTCCAATATAATCTTTGAGAAGTCCGGGATCGAGCTCACCCGATTCAATTTGACCAGAGGTCAGATCTAGATGGAGCCACTTGCCCATATACGACATACTCACCTCCAATTCATTAGGATTGGGGCCTGGCTTTGAAAACTTGGAAAAATTGGGGACAGTCCCCATTTTTTCTCTAATAAAAAAATAGGGACTGTCCC